>NZ_JBUEDD010000006.1:0-387086 GCF_054955055.1 Paenibacillus sp. J5
TGGTTTGTTATGCAGCCGCTCATTCTTGATGTATAATTTCAATAAGTCCATCTGGTTTGGCTAGAGAGAACGATCGATCATCATGAAAGCGGGGATGACATTGGATAAGACCATAATGAGACTGGAGCAGCATCACTTTGATGAGTATATGGCATTGGAGCAGTATGCGTTCCAGTTCCAGTTCACCGATGAGCGGCTAGAGGAAGAGAGAGTAGCATTTGATCCGGAGCAGGTATGGGGTTTTTTCGATGAGGAACGATTATGCTCGATGCTGACGATTATACCGCTGGAGGTGTACGTATTCGGCAAGGTGTTACCTATGGGTGGAATTGCCAGTGTGGCGACTTGGCCGGAGGAGAGACGCAAGGGAGCGGTAACGCAGCTAATCCGCCACGCATTGCAGGAGATGAGGGCACAAGGTCAATCCATCTCCATGCTGCATCCGTTCTCTATCCCCTTTTACCGCAAGTACGGCTGGGAGCTGTGTATAGAGCATCGTAGCTACACGCTAACCCAACACCAGTTGTCCCATCATTTTCAGGCTTCAGGTCGTGTTGAGCGGCTGTCAGCGAAGGGGGACGAGTTGGCTGCATTGCTGGCTCCTATCTATGAACAATATGCTGTCCGTTATAACGGTACACTGGCGAGAACGCCGCAATGGTGGCAGCGCTCGGTCTTTCGCCGAAAGTCTGGGAGGGTGGTTATGTATCGCAATGCCAGTCAAACTCCCACCGGCTATGCAATCTATGAACTGAAGGATCGCGTGCTGAACATCAAAGAAATGGTATACCTTGACCACGATGCCTTTCAAGGGCTTTGGGGCTACTGGGCCAATCATGATTCCATGGTAGAGCAGATTAAGGTCACCGCGCCGCTTGATGATGAGCTGCCGTATTGCTCGCCCGATCCGCGAATTGAACAGCATAACGTGCCATACTATATGGCACGAATTGTGGATGTTGAAGCCTTCCTGCAGCAGCAGCCCTTCGGGAGACCTGAAGCATCTGGTAGGTGTCAACTGATTATCGAGGACCGAGATGCACAATGGAACACTGGTGTTTACGTGCTCAAGGTTGATCCTCAGTATGGCATTCATGTAACAAAATATGCAAAAGTACAATCGGATCTCCCCATGCTTCAAGGCGATATTCGTGCTTTCTCGGCATTGCTGACCGGCGCAAAGCTTGCAACAACGCTACATAGGCTGGGTATGCTTCAAGGCGATGTGGAGGCTGTAGACGAGATGGAGAGGTTGATTCCAGATAAAATAACGTATCTGGCAGATTTCTTCTGAGCGGCTTAGCCGGTTCAATATTTGCTGCATCATAACCGACGAACGGGATGTGGGCGGGAGGCTTCTAGCGTTGTCTTCTGCTCATATTCTCTTATACATAGGTATGTTTCGCTCATTGGATGTAAACAATACAAGCAGTTAAAGTGCGGGGAGACAGAGGGGTCAGACAGATTTTGTAGTGGAAACACTTGACCTTGGCACAAATATCAGTATAATAAAAGTTAAAGTCAAAGAAAGTCAAAGTCAATGACTTTTCTTTCTAACAAACGGTCTTCGCTGTAGACTGCTTGATTCAAAGCAAGGCTGTATGTTTATGCAAGATCATGATGTATATTCTCTAGGGGCTGGTGATATGCGAAACATTTCAGATGCACTGGAGCATTTCCTGAAGCAACTGCTGCAGGATAGCTCTGAGGGTTCAATTGAGATTCAACGAAATGAATTGGCCGATAGGTTTTCATGTGTGCCTTCCCAGATTAATTATGTATTAAGCACCCGCTTCACATTGGAAAAAGGGTATCTGGTGGAGAGCAAGCGCGGTGGTGGCGGATATATTCGAATACAGCAGGTAGAGCTGCCTAAGCTGAAGGCGATACAAGGTCATATTCACCATACGATTGGAGACCAGGTGGACCAAGGCGCTGCGGAGGGGCTGATCTACCAACTGCTGGAGGCACAGATGATCTCCTCCAGAGAGGCGAATCTGCTGCGCGCGGCTATACATCGGGATGTTATTGCACTCAAGCTGCCACTCAGAGATGAGGTCAGGGCGAGAATATTGAAGTCGATGCTCATATCGCTGCTTGTGAAGTAATTGCCCGATGTGCACGACTGGCGCTGTCGGTGTTGACGAACCGGACGAATGGATACCGGGATTGCGGTTACATGTTGTTGAAGGGAGTGACTTCTTCATGCTATGTCAGGAATGTGGAGAGCGGCAGGCTACGCTTCATTTTACGAAGATTGTGAATGGGGAGAAGACAGAATTCCATATCTGCGAATCCTGTGCCAGGGAGAAGGGCGAGGGCATACCGGGCACGCCTGGAGGCTTCTCCATTCATAGCTTGCTCTCGGGTCTGCTTGATTTCGAGAAATCCGGGGCTACGGGGCTTGGCCCTAAGCCGCAGACGATTCGTTGCGATGAGTGTGGACTGACTTATGCCCAATTCAGCAAGATTGGACGCTTCGGATGCAGCTCATGCTATAAGCATTTTGCTGCCCGGCTAGACCCGTTGTTCAAGCGAGTTCATGGCAATACGGTACATGTCGGCAAAATTCCAAAGCGCTCCGGCGGGCAGATTCAATGTAGACGCGAGCTGGATGAGTTGAAGAAGGAGATGCAGCGGCGGATCGAGCAGGAGGAATTCGAACAGGCTGCAAATATCCGTGACCGGATTCGAGAGCTTGAACGCAAGATTGGCCAATCCGGCTAAGAGGCAGGAGGGATTACGGTGGGAAAACGACGTTTTGCTCAGGAAGCATTAAGTGATTGGATGCGCAGCGAGGGACCCGATTCCGAGATCGTAATCAGCAGCAGGATTCGCATTGCGCGCAATTTGCAAAAGCAGCCGTTTCCAATGCTAGCGACCAATCAGCAATCGCGTGAGGTGATGGAGCAACTGACAGCAGTTGCTGGGTCAACCGATTTGCAGCAGGCAGGAACCTTTGACACGTTTATATTGTCAGAGCTGAGTGAACTGGAGAAACGAGTGCTTGTCGAGAAGCATCTGATCAGCCCGAATCTTGCCAGTGAATCGCGGGCGGGCGCTTTAATATTGAGCGATTCCGAATCCGTCAGTATAATGATTAACGAAGAGGATCATTTGCGCATCCAATGTCTGTACCCTGGTTTTCAGGTTAAGGAAGCCTGGACATTGGCCAGCCAAATTGATGATATATTTGAATCGCAGGTCGATTACGCCTTTGATGAGCAGCGCGGCTATCTGACCAGTTGCCCAACCAACGTGGGAACCGGCATTCGCGCATCGGTGATGATGCATCTGCCGGCTCTGGTGCTCACCAAGCAGATTAATCGCATCTTGTCCGCTATTACGCAGGTCGGTCTAGCGGTACGGGGCATCTATGGGGAAGGCAGCGAGGCGGTAGGCAATCTGTTCCAGATCTCCAACCAGATTACGCTGGGCCAATCCGAGGATGAGATTATCGACAATCTGCATAGTGTCGCCAGGCAGATTATCGAGCATGAGAAGGCAGCACGCGAACGGCTGATGGCTGAATCGAAGATTCGTATCGAGGATCGGGTGCTTCGCTCCTATGGTATTTTGTCCCATGCAGCGATTATGGATTCCAAGGAAGCAGCGCAGAGATTGTCCGATCTGCGGCTAGGCATCGATCTGGGATTGATTGAGAGCGCGGGGCCGCAGGTGATGAATGAACTGATGGTGCTGATGCAGCCTGGATTTTTGCAGCAGGTTTTCGAGGAGAAGTTAAATTCGGAGGAGCGGGATGTGCGGCGGGCTGAGCTGATTCGCCGATACTTAACGCAGCAAACTTAAAGCTGGAGGTGTATCGCTATGATGTTTGGAAGATTTACTGAACGAGCACAGAAGGTTTTGGCACTGGCGCAGGAAGAAGCCGTTAGGCTGGGGCATAACAATATCGGCACAGAGCATATCCTGTTGGGTCTTATTCGTGAAGGAGAGGGCATTGCTGCCAAAGCTCTGATCGCACTGGGCCTGGGATTGGAGAAAATTCAAGATGAGGTCGAGACGCTGATTGGCCGTGGTCAAGAGCAGCCGACCAATATTGCCTATACGCCAAGAGCGAAGAAAGTGATCGAGCTGTCCATGGATGAAGCGCGCAAGCTGGGTCATACCTATGTTGGCACCGAGCACATCCTGCTCGGCCTGATCCGGGAAGGCGAGGGCGTCGCGGCTCGCGTGCTGAACAATCTCGGCATCAGCCTGAACAAGGCACGCCAACAGGTGCTGCAGTTGCTGGGCAGTAGTGAGGCCGTGTCGAGCAGCCACGGGGCTCCAGCTAATGTGAGCACGCCTACGCTGGATGGACTGGCGCGTGATCTGACGGCGATCGCCCGCGAAGGCAATCTCGATCCGGTTATTGGACGCAGCAAGGAGATTGAGCGTGTAATCCAGGTGCTCAGCCGCAGAACCAAGAACAATCCGGTGCTGATCGGGGAACCGGGGGTCGGCAAGACCGCGATCGCAGAGGGACTGGCGCAGAAGATCATCGCCAACGAGATTCCAGAGACGCTGCGCGACAAGCGTGTCATGACGCTCGATATGGGCTCAGTGGTAGCAGGTACGAAGTACCGCGGCGAGTTCGAGGATCGTCTGAAGAAGATTATGGATGAGATTCGTCAGGCTGGAAATATTATTCTGTTCATCGACGAGCTGCATACGCTGATCGGTGCGGGCGGCGCTGAAGGGGCGATCGATGCCTCCAACATTCTCAAGCCAGCACTGGCTAGAGGAGAGCTGCAATGCATCGGGGCAACCACGCTCGATGAATATCGCAAATATATTGAGAAGGATGCCGCGCTTGAGCGCCGCTTCCAGCCGATTACGGTAGACCAGCCGTCTCCGGAGGAGGCTGTTCAGATTCTGCATGGTCTGCGTGACCGCTACGAAGCGCATCACCGGGTGAAAATCACCGATGAGGCGATCGAGCAAGCGGTGAAGCTGTCCGACCGCTACATTCAAGACCGATTCCTCCCGGATAAAGCGATCGACCTGATCGACGAGGCCAGCTCCAAGGTAAGGCTTCGCTCGTATACGGTACCGCCAAACCTCAAGCAGTTGGAGAACCGCCTGGAGGATATCCGCAAGGAGAAGGACGCGGCTGTTCAAAGTCAGGAGTTCGAGAAGGCAGCGGCACTGCGCGATACGGAGCAGAAGATTCGCGAAGAGCTCGATGTGACGAAGAACCAGTGGAAGGAAAAGCAGGGTCGTACCGATTCGGAGGTTACGCCGGAGGATATTGCGCAGGTTGTTGCAAGCTGGACAGGAATTCCGGTCAGCAAGCTGGCTGAGGGCGAGACGGAGCGTCTGCTGAAGATGGAAGACATTCTGCATGACCGGGTAATCGGTCAGAAGGAAGCGGTCAGCGCTGTATCCAGGGCGATCCGCCGCGCGCGTGCCGGCCTGAAGGACCCTAAGCGTCCGATGGGCTCCTTCATCTTCCTGGGCCCTACCGGTGTCGGCAAGACGGAGCTTGCCAGAGCGCTCGCCGAAGCGATGTTCGGGGATGAGAATGCGGTCATTCGGATCGATATGTCTGAATATATGGAGAAGCATTCGACCTCCCGTCTTGTCGGGGCGCCTCCGGGATATGTCGGCTATGAAGAGGGCGGCCAACTGACGGAGAAGGTACGCCGCAAGCCATACTCTGTAGTGCTGCTGGACGAGATCGAGAAGGCGCATCCTGAAGTGTTCAACATCTTGCTGCAAGTGCTGGAGGATGGCCGTCTGACGGATTCCAAGGGACGTGTCGTTGATTTCCGCAATACGCTGATCATCATGACCTCCAACGTAGGGGCGGATCAGATCAAGCGCAACTCGACACTGGGCTTCACTGCTGTGCATGATGCCGGTCGTGAATTCGGGCAGATGAAGGATAAAGTTATGGCGGAGCTGAAGAAAAGCTTCCGTCCGGAGTTCCTTAACCGCATCGACGAGACGATCGTATTCCACTCGCTTGAGCAGGAGCATATTGCCGAGATCGTCACGCTGATGTCTGAGGAGCTGCGCAAGCGTCTGCGCGAGCAGGATGTGGACTTCGTCCTGACCGACGCAGCCAAGAAATTCCTGGCTGACACGGGCTATGATCCGCAATATGGTGCGCGTCCACTGCGCCGCGCGATTCAGAAGCATATTGAGGACCGCTTGTCGGAAGAGCTGCTCCGCGGCAATATTTCCAAGGGCGATTCGCTGACGATCGATGAGAAGGAAGGCGAACTGGTTGTGCTGAACAACCAGGGCGGCGCCAAGACAGAGGAAGAGCCGGCAGCGCAACAATAGCAACAGGCATCCTCCGTTTACAGCTAATGTAGACGGGGGATGCTTTTTTTGTATTTAATTTCTGAAGTAGCTGTAACGAATGGGAAGCTTGAGGTACTACATGAATAAGCGAATTCAATAAGGGAATGTAACAGACAACGGGAGAGGGGGAGGAAGACGCTTGAAGCTGGAGGAGCTGTACCGAGAGATTCAACCGCGAATCTATGCCTATTTCTATGCCAAGACGGGCATGAAGGAAGCGGCAGAGGATCTGACTCATGAAACCTTCTACCAAGCCATGAAGAACCATGCTTCATTTGGCGAACGCTCCTCCCTGTCCACATGGTTGTTTGCAATCGCTGTTAATGTGTTGAGGAAGGAATACCGTTCCAGGCGCTATCGACGGCAGCTAGCCGCTCGAATAGAGCCGCAGGAGGCTGAGCGGCGGGCACTGACGACAGAGCAGCAGGTGCTGCAGCGTGAACAGCAGCGCCTGCTGCTGGACAAGATCAATTCGCTGGAGGAGAACGCGAAGGAGATCGTGATTCTAAGAGCGTATGGGGAACTGTCATTCAAGGAAATCGGTGAGCTGACCGGACAGAGCGAGAATTATGCCAGAGTGACATTCCATCGTGCCAAATTAAAGCTGCATAAGGAGTTGGAGGGATATTATGGATCGTAGAGTGCGATATATTATAGAGGATCTGCTCCCATTATATCATGAGAATCTGCTGCAGCCGGAGACGAAGCAGTGGCTGGAGGAGCAGCTTGGCAGCTCAGATGAATATCAGGAGCTGGCACAGCATGCAGCACAGCCACTGCAGATTACTCCATCAGAGCTTCCTCCGCCCGCAGCGGACTATTCGGCTATGATCAGACGAATACAGCGGCGGTTGTCACTCTATCAACTGCTGTTTGTTGCATTGTCCTTCTTCCTGGCTCTCCAGACCTCACTGCTTAATAACAGCTTCGGATTCATACTCTGGTATACGGTGCTGGGGCTGCTCACTTATCTGTTCTACCGCAGCGCGGTGACCGTGCTGGCCATCTCTGCGGCGCCCATCCTGCTCTGGTCGCTGGGGCAAAGTATAGCGGAATGGGCATCGGGGAGCGGGGGCGATTCTCTAATCATCTACGTTTTGCACTCATTTGCATCGGGGGCACTGTTAGCTCTCCTTCACGGGGGATTTGCGATGATAGGCTGCTGCATGGGGTGGCTGATACGAAAGCTAAGGGAGGGCGGGGAGAAGGATGATATCTAAAAAGCGAATCTATGGTCTGGCATTGGGGCTTCTTGCTCTGTTGGTTTTGTTCATCTATAACGCCTTTAACGGCAATCCGGCGAGCAAGTGGCTGGCGCAGCAAAGCCTGGAGCAGTATCTGAAGGAGCAATATCCAGAGCTGGAGCTGAGAGTGAAGAAGGCAAGCTATACGTTCAAAAATGAGGAATATATCTTCGAGGCAGTGATCATCGGCGGCGTGGAGCAGGAGGCGAATCCTCCGGGAGAGTTTGAATTTCGCATGAGAGGCGGAATATGGCCAACGACTGTGGCCGCTGACGGATTATATACCAGCCGGCTCGATGAGGAGAAGATGGAGCAGCTTGGCCGGGAGGCGTCTGCGGAGCTACAAGCCTTATTGCAGCCGCAGGTGCCATCGCTTCGGCTTGTAGAGACCCATGTCGAGGTGCTGCGCGGGCAACTGCCAGCAGGTGCTAGCTGGAGTCGAGAGCTGGCACTGCCGAAGCCGCCATGGCTGTACATGGTGCTCGATGCTAGCCAGAGCAGCAGAGAAGAGCTGCTGGAGGCGGCCGCGCGTATCCAAACCTTGCTGGAGGAAGGCGGGTACGTGTATCGCTCTGTGACGATCAATGCGAACCGCTATGGCGATTCTGCTGAGCAGGGCAAGGATGCGCAGGGAAGAGTGATCTATGTGATCCGCTTCGACCCTCAGACCGAGCTAAAGCTAGGCGATGTTCAAGCACAGCAGTAAAGGGAGTATTCAACGTCCGCTGGGCGTGATGTGCTCTGACAGTGACCCTAAAAATACGCCTTCAGCCCGTCGTATGCGGAGCAAAGGCGTATTTTCATTAATTTTTCCGTTCCATCGGCTCCTCCATGAACCAGGAAATGTGGCTGCAGCGCCTGCAGATGAGAATGACGGCATTCCGGTTCGCCCAGTCCAGCCCGAAAAAGGTTGCCCCTTTGGAATTCAACTGGCGGTAATCCTTGGAGAACGTATCATGCTGGCAACAAGGGCAATGAATCATGGCGCCTCCCGCTTGGTAACGCATTGCGGTCACTCCTTTCGTTACTTCATATACAGGTGTATACGTAACGAATTAGAAAGGGTTGCAGGCAAAGGCAAAGGCAAAGCGCTATTCACGAATCGTAACTCTGGTGCCGATCGGTACCAACGAGGACAGCTCCAGCACATCGTCATTGTACATGCGAATGCAGCCATGTGAAACAAGGCGGCCAATCGATGAAGGATCATCTGTGCCATGAATGCCGTAATGTGGCTTGGATAGTCCCATCCACAGCACGCCGAACGGCCCGCCGGGATTGTACTGCTTGTTAATGATGCGAAATTCCCCCGTCGGAGTACGGGTGACCATCTTGCCGATCCCGACAGGGAAGGCGCGTGTGACGGTATTGCCATCGAGCAGGTAAAGCGTCCGGTCGGACAGGTCGACAATGATGCGATAGTTTGCCACAGCTACCACTCCTTTGGTACAGCATATGCACTGTATCCTGGAGTGGGAGGGCACGATTGCCTAACTCACCGCCTACTGCTCATGGGCTACTGCTCACTGGCCATAGTCCGAGAGTTCGAGAGGGGACGCTGCAACTCTCCTGGTAGATGAATCGCAGGTGTCCGAGCGTTCGATATGACGATGAGCGCACAGTCGCACAGTCATATAGCACCATCTTGGGTTATCTTAGGAATCCTGCTGCTCCTCTAGCAGTTGGAGCAGGGCGGGAGGCAGCGAGAATTGCTGGTTGTTAATAATAATGCGGCGCAGATCATCCATTTCGTCGGAAGATTGCTTTTCCTTAATTTCTTCAATCTCGCGGTGTAGCCGCTCCATCTGCTTATCGAGCGCGGATGCGGAATCCGCAGCCTCCTTCAACTCGTTGAGCAGTCGCGAAGGCACCTCCTGATTGTATTTGTAAAAAATTTTATGCTCCAGACTGGCCCAAAAATCCATCGCAATCGTGCGCACCTGCACCTCCACGCACACATGCTCCAGTCGATCAGACATATACACCGGAACATCCAGCAGTAGATGAAGGCTTTGGTAGCCATTGGGCTTGGGATGCTTAATATAGTCCTTGATCTCCAGCACCTTCAGATCGCTCTGACGCTCAAACATTTCCTGAATGCGGTAAATATCCGACAAAAATGAGCAAGTGATGCGCAGCCCGGCAATATCCTTAATCTCAGCTCGCACATTGGCGAAGGAAAAACCGACACTTTTGCGATAGAGCTTCCTCATGATGCTCTCCGGCGACTTCAGGCGGTACTTGGTGTGCTCGATGGGATTATAGTCGTGGAGCAGTTGGAATTCTTCCTTTAATATTTCCACTCTAGTTTCCAGGGCGTCCAGCGCGAATTTATACATCATCATGAAACGGGTCAGTTCATTCTTGAAACGCTTAATTTCGGTAGTTGTAAGTTGATTCATTATTTCGAGCTCCTTGTCTCTGCTAATTCCTTGCAATTGCACTAACTTTATTATAAAACAAAATGGCTGTGCTTTACAGAGCACCTCAGATTACCGCCAAAGTTGTCTCAGGACTATAGACGGCAACGTCGTCTTTGTGCGATTCTAAGAAATAGTCTCTATTTTTTGGTTCGTACATGGGAATAGTCCAGAGAGGGGGAACGGGATGAGAACCTACTTGTGGAGGCTGCTGCTGTTCAGTCTGGTTATCGGCACACTGCCCGTTATTTTGACTGGCGGTCTGTCCTATTTCATCGCAGCGGAGGCTGTGGAGGAGAAGGTGAGTGAGGGGAATCAGCTCATTCTGCAGCAGACCCGGCTGCAGCTTGAACAGATGCTGAAGTCACTGGAGAAATCTACCCTGCAGTTTTCCAATTCACCGCTTGTGCGCCAGGCGCTTGGCCAGCAGTGGACAGAGGAAAATTTCGTTGAGGTGCGGGAGATGACGACCGGGCTGCTCAGTTTGCAGACGTCGATTCCGGTCCATCGGGCTTATTTTGCCAATTTGGAGTCGCAATGGGTGGTAGGGCTGGATCAGTTCAAGCCGCTGCCATTGTTCCAGGAGCGTGCTCGCTTTCTGGCGTATGCGGGCGACCCCCGCAGTCTGTTTGTCGATGAGGGCATGGCTGAGAACCCCGTGGCGGGAATGGGCGAGGGGGGCAACAGATCGGCCATGGAGGCAGGAGCGGATCGCGAAGCTCGTACCGTGCGGCTGGTGCAAAAGGTTCCATTGATCCCCAGGCAGCAGGTGCCGCGTGGGCTGATGGTGGTTGAGGTGCTCAAGCAGGATATGGAAAGTCTATTGTCGCGAACGAAGGAGATGGGCTTTCATTACATTATCGGTCAGGATGGGGTGGACTTCCTCGGCACGTCTGCCCAGCAGCAGCGCTATGGCAAGATCAGCGCAGAGGTATTGGCGAGGCTGATGGGTCAGGAGGATGCTGCGGTAGACTCCGCGAATCCGGTCGTCGCTACGGGTGCTGGCTATGGCACCGCTACGGAGCAGGCTGCTGCAAGGCTTGCTATGGGCAGTTATAGCGCTGTGGCTACAGCCACAGGGGCGGAGGGACAGGAAGGCAAAGAGGTGTATCCGAACGGAGAGAGTGATGCCGGTTATGAGCGCGCAGCAGTAGTCGATGAGCGCAGCAGCTCCCGCGGCGCCGGAGTATTCCGTTCGACGATGGCGGATGGCACAGCGGTCGTCGTAGCCTATCAATCCTCCGCATACAACGGCTGGACCTATATTTCGGTTACCTCGCTCTCGGAGGTGACCAAGCAGACCAAGAGCATTGCCATCCTCACTGCGGTCAGCGGGCTGCTTATTTTGGCTCTGGTTCTTGTTAGCGCTTACTTTGGGAGCTTGCGCATGTATCTTCCAATTCGGCGGCTGCTTGAGGTTGTACAGCAGCTCGGGATGGAATCTGCCGCGCGCAGGCGAGGCGAGCTGAGCGAGATTGAGAGCAGCTTGCGCAGTCTGGCCATCTCGCGCAGTCAATTGCAGCAGCAGATGCGGGGCCAGGCCAGGCATTTGAAGGAGTATATGGTGCTGAAGCTGTTCGCCGGGCAGGATAAGGGCGGTCAACTACAACAACAAGGAGGCGTATACGGATTCCCGCTGCGCTGGGGGCATCTGGCCGTTATGACCGTGCAGCTCGATCCGCTGGAGGGGACCCGCTTTGGCTCTGTTGACCGGGATTTACTGTTGTTCGCAATTAACAATATGGTCGGAGAGCTGCTGCCGGTTGCCCGCCGATTTGAGCCGATCCTGTTCGATCAGTCACAGGCCACGCTGCTGGTGCTGGACGAGGCAGACCCGGTGGAAGCCAAACGCGCGGCCTATGCCATAGCGGAGCAGGTGAAGGAGCAGGTGTGGCATTACCTTGCTCTGGGGGTCAGCATCGGCATTAGCCGGCCATTCCCGCTGCTGGCGGAGACCGTTCGGGCCTATGAGGAGAGTCTGTCCGCCCTGAAGAGCCGGATTCGACTTGGCTACGGTATTATCGTCCATTATGACGATGCCGCTGCGGGCGGCAGCCCCGGTGAGGTTGTCTATGCGCATCTGAAGGTCATGGAGGATCGCATGATCCATTACTTGAGGGAGCAGGACGAAGCACAACTGGAGGAAGCCTTCCACGGCTACTTGACCGAGATTCTTGAACGGGAGACGTACCGTAGAGAGCATCATGCGTTATTGCTTCAATTCATCTCCCGCGTGCTGCAGCAGCTTCGGGATGGGGGAGTGCCGCTCTCCGCCGTGTTCGATGGAGACCGGCAGCTTCAGCAACTGCTCGCCCTTCATACGCGCAGTGAGCTGCAGCAGTGGTTCACCGAGCGGCTGTTCCGTCCGGTGGCGCGGCAGCTCCAGGCGCGCGAGGAGAAGCAATATGACAGCATCGCAGAGCAGATGGCGGCAATGATTCATGACGGCTACCATACGCCGCTCACTCTGGAGCTGTGCGCGCAGCGGTTGAATTATCATCCGGTCTATCTGAGTCGTGTCTTCAAGAAGCATATCGGCAGAACCTTCAGCGAATATATGAGCGATTACCGGATGAAGCAGGCGAAGCGGCTGCTGGAGACGACAACGCTGAAGATTGCCGACATCGGCGAGCAACTGCAGTTCAACAATACGAGTGCGTTCATTCGCAGCTTCCGCAAATATGCCGGCATGACGCCGGGGCAATACCGTGAGCAGCGCAGCCGCTTGGCGGAGGATGACGACATGGAGTAGTCCGGGCCATGGGGCTCCTCCTAAGGCGGGGCTGTCCGGGTTGTCTAGGGAGTATGCCATGTTGCACAGGGGGTATCCATGCTTGTGGGACGGGGAGAGAGGATAGCAGGTTAACTGGAGGGGATGCGCAGCAAAGCCGCAGGGGGCATGATGGAATCCGTATCCGCTTGCAGAGGGGAGGGAGATAAATGGGGAAGCAGACGGGCGCTCAGCCAGAGCCGCTTCATACTGGTATACAGCCGCAAAGCCGCAGGCGTGCCGCGCTGATGATGGATGTGCTCCGCGACCGCTGGCTGTACGTAATGTTGCTGCCGGGCATCCTTTATTTTGTCATTTTCAAGTATGTGCCGATGTACGGTCTGGTCATGGCTTTTCAGGACTTCAAGCCCCATCTCGGGTTTATGGACAGCCCGTGGGCCGGGGTGAGACATTTTGAACGTTTGTTCGGCGAGCTGCAGTTTTGGACATTGTTTCGCAATACGCTGGTGCTGGCGGTGTATAATCTGGTGTTCTTTTTTCCGGCTCCGATTATTTTGGCGCTGATGATGAATGAGGTGCGGCGCAGCGGCTTCAAGCGGGTTGTGCAGACGCTGGTGTATATTCCGCACTTTGTATCCTGGGTCGTGGTGGTCGGCCTCAGCTACATTTTGCTGACAACGGAGAACGGACTGGTGAATGAGCTGCTCTATCGGCTGACGGGAGAGCGGATCGCCTTTTTGCTGGAGGCGGAATATTTCCGCACGGTCATCATCTCGCAGCAGATCTGGAAGGAGGTCGGCTGGGGAACGATCATCTTCCTGGCCGCGTTGACCGGCGTGGATATGGAGCAGTATGAGGCCGCTCGTATGGATGGGGCAGGCCGATGGAGGCAACTGTGGCATGTGACGCTTCCGGCGATTCGCAGCACGATTGTGATTTTGCTGATTCTGCGACTGGGCCATTTCCTGGATACGGGCTTCGAGCAGATCTTCCTGATGCTGACGCCGACGAACCGCGAGGTCGGGGAAGTATTCGATACCTTCGTCTATACGAAGGGCATGACTCAGGGACAGTTCAGCTACAGTGCGGCTGTCGGGCTGTTCAAGTCTGCGATCGCCTTCGTGCTCGTGTTCGGCGCGAACTGGCTGGCACGGCGGTTTGGCGAGGAAGGGGTCTTCTAGACGAAAGGAGGAGCTGCGGTGATTCAAGATCGATCATGGGGCAGCCGATGGTTTGACATGGTGAATGTCGTGCTGCTGTCGCTGGCGGCGTTGGCCGCGGTGCTGCCGTTTGTGTATGTACTTGCGGTTTCCTTCACCAGTCCCCAGGAGGCGGCACGCGGCGGACTGATATTATTTCCGAAGGAATGGTCGCTGGCTGCGTACCGCTACATTTTCTCGACGCCGACACTGACGAACAGCTTGCTGATTACGATCTATGTCGCGGTGCTGGGGACATTTATTAATCTGCTGCTGACGTCCTTGATGGCCTATCCGCTGTCGCGCAGAAGGCTGCGGGGACGGCAGGGACTGATGCTGATGGTGCTGTTCACGATGCTGTTCAGCGGCGGGATGATCCCAACGTATTTTGTCGTCAAAAATCTCGGCCTGACCAATACATTATGGTCGCTGATGTTTCCAGCGGCGATCAGTGCATTTAATCTGATTGTGCTCAAAAACTTTTTTCAGAACATACCGGAGGAGCTGGAGGATTCGGGCAAAATGGACGGCTGCAACGACCTCGGCGTTTTTTTTCGCATCGTTCTGCCGCTGTCCGGCCCGGCGCTTGCGACCTTTACGCTGTTTTATGCGGTCGATCATTGGAATACGTTCTTCAGTGCGGTGCTGTATATCAACGATAATACGAAATGGCCGATTCAGGTGTATTTGCGGGAGATTGTTATATTGGCGCAAAGCCGATTCGGAGATGCCAGCTTTGAAGAAATGGACATTCAGCCGCTCACGATTCGGATGGCGGTCGTCGTATTTGCAACAGCACCGATCCTGCTGGTCTATCCGTTTTTGCAAAAGCATTTTGTTAAGGGCATCCTGCTCGGCTCCGTCAAGGGGTAGCACGGGAATGCACCGTGATGCACGGTTGAGGGCGCGTAGGTGCTGTTGTACCGTGGTAAGGCACTGGAGCTGAACCTATGTGGTGCAGACCTGCTCCAACTGGGCGAGTGGGCAGACGGGAAAATGAGTGAAGAAGGGGGAAATACGTATGGTAAAGACGACAGGGAAAGGGCGGCGCTGGCTTGCTGGCGTGGCCTCGTGTGTACTGGCTGCAGGACTGCTGGCAGGCTGCGGGAGCAATGGCGCGGATAGGGAGCGGCCTGCCTCCGATGCGGAGGGGACAAAGGAGCCGCTAACGGTATCGATTGGCCTGACGCAGGTCGGAGATATTCCGGCCAAGGGGAATGAGGTGGAGCGGGCGATCGAGGCGTATACGGGTGTCAAGCTGGATATTCAGTGGATTCCGCAATCGACCTATGATGAGAAGATCAGTGTCATGATCGCCTCCAGCGAGCTGCCGAAGATTGTCAAGCTGAACTACACGCCGCTTATCATCAGCTCCATCCAGTCGGATATGTTCTGGGAGCTGGGGCCGTATTTGCAGGATTATCCGAATCTGGCGGCGCAAGGGGAGCAGCATTATAAAAATATTTCGGTGGAGGGTAAAGTGTACGGGGTGCCGCTGTTTCGGGATATTGGCCGGGCGGCCTTCAATTATCGCAAGGATTGGCTGGAGAAGCTGGGGCTGAGTGTTCCGGTGACGCTGGACGACTGGTACGCGACACAGAAGGCGATGGTGCAGCAGGACCCGGATGGCAACGGGCAGAACGATACGTATGGCTTCGTACTGGAGAAGCAGTACAATCTCGGCAACTCGGCGCTCCCGACAAGGTTGGCCGTCAGCATCGGCGGTGTGAACCGCTGGGGGATGGTGGACGGCAAGATCACTCCGGAGATGATGACCAAGGAATACCGCGAGGTGCTGGCGATGCTTCGCCGCATGTTCGAGGAGGGGCTGATCAATCGGGATTTTGCCGTGCTGGATAGCTCGGAATCGAGCAAGTTTTTTGATAGCGGGCGCGCCGGCTTGGGTAACGCAGTGGCGCAGAGCGTCAAGAGCCAGCATGATCGTCTGGTAGCCAACGATCCGAATGCGGTAGTGGATAACGCCGCCTTCGCCGGGCCGGACGGCATCCGTCTGGCAGGCGAGCCGGGGCATAACGGATTTTTGGCGATCCCCAGGTCGTCAGTAGCCTCTGAGGAGGAGCTGAAGCAATTGCTCGGCTTTCTCGACAAGCTGATGGATGAGCCGCTGGCGACACTGCTCATGCGCGGCGTTGAGGGCAAGCATTTTGCTTATACGGAGGATGACCGGACGGAATTCCTTGACTTCAGCCTGTTCCAGCGCGAGGTGAAGCCATACCGCGACAATCTGCCGAATGTGGAAGGGTATCATGTGAAGACGCTCAAGGATACGGAGCTGGGAGAGAAGGGAACGCGGATGGCCAAGGAAAACGCCCAATATGCGATTCCGAACTCGGCGCTGACCCTGTCCTCCGTCACCTACTCCGAGCGCGGCGCAGAGCTGGATCAGCTATTGCAGGATGCTCAGACCAAGTACATTATGGGCAAAATCGATGATGCCGGGCTTGATCAGGACATCCAGAAGTGGCTCCAAGCCGGCGGACAGAAGATTATCGATGAGTATCAAGCGGCTTACGATGCTTTGAATGCGCAATAGGCCGAAGCATGCCTTGCTAACAGTAAAAAAGTCCGGTGGCGCTCGCCTGTGGAAGGGAGCCGCTCACCGGACTGCTGCATTGACAGCATGACTTAAAAGAAATAGCTGTGCATCTCATCAGGAACGCCGCATCGGCGTAAATACCATTCGAGCGGCTCGCCCTGCTCCATCTGCTCGCCGCAGGAGAGCAGCTTGACGGCGAATTCATTCGCCTGTCGCTCGAATTTGCCGATCATAAAATGCGTGCTGCGCGTAATGAAATAATGGTTGAAGCCCTTATGCAATATCATATGGCCCAGCTCATGAGCGCAGATAAAGCGCCGCTCATTCTCGCTCAGGCTTTGATCGATCACAATATACTTCTGCTTGAGCAGTCGCTGACAGTAGCCCTTGACCTCCTGCGGGAGAGGCAGCATCAATATCGTGATGTTCATCTTCTCAGCCAGCTTGAAGGGACAGTTGGTTCGATGCTTGCTGTACAAATTGCGTGTTCTCTTTTTAATATCCAATGACATCCCCGCCTTCAACAACCTCCCAGTTGTGCTGCACATCCCTTGCCTCCAGCCGAAGACCGGCGCACTCTAAGGTTAGTTCCTAATCGGAACGAAATTAGAGTGCACGCCTGTCTCAGCCTTGAGGCTTCTTCTTCTCGCGGTTTTTCTTCCAGGCTTCCTTGTTCTTCTTCTTCGCGTCCCAGAAGATGGTCTCCATGACCCCCATCATCTTCGCCCGATCTTCCTCGGAAAACTCGATGCCGTCAAAGAACAGCACCTCCGGGCTTTGGAGCATCAGCTTCAGATCGCGCTTGTCCTTGGAGGTTGCCCAGTCAGGTGCCGGGGGCGAGTAGCTGCGATCCATCGAGGGAATCTCAGAGCGTCCAAGCAGGTAATCCAGAGAGACCTGGAACAGATCTGCAATCTTGTGCAGTGTCTCTTCCCTTGGAATCCGGTTCTTCTCAGCAGATTCATAGCCTGCAATCGTGGAGCGCTGAACGCCCAACTTGTCCGCAACTTCATCTTGGGTCCATTGTTGTTGTTCTCTAAGCTGTCTAAAACGTAGATGAAAGCTCGTCATATGTTGTATCACCACCGGAACATAATACCTTTATTTTACACTATATTGTTCCGAATTGAAACCTTATTTTGAAGAAAAAACAGGAATATAAATGAAGAAATGAGTTGACTTAGTTCCTAAAAGGAACTAAAATAGAAGAGAACAAACGTTCCTTTTTCTGTTGTTGCTGGGGGCTATACAGAGCTCTTTCTTCTATAAAAGGTATAGAGAACAAGAAGGTATGAGAACAAGTGTGCAAAGGAGTGTTGCATCCTATGGTAACGGTGGTAACGGTGGCAATGGCGGGTAAGCCTTCCTATGAGCATGAGGTGATCGAGCAGTTGAAGGGGTACAAGCGTCTGGCGGGGCGGATTGCCATGCTGGAGAAGCAGCCGGTTGGGATGGGCATCGCGGTCTCCCGCGGGCCGGAGGGCGACCGCTTGCAGGCGCTGCACCGCAAGCTGAAGTCGATGCCTTCCTATATGTATCTGTCTCCGAGAGAGCAGGAGCTGGAATTGACGGCGCATGCTTATATTGAGAATTATACGACCGGGACGCTCAGCCAACTGCGTGAGGTGCGGCGTGTGCACGGAGCGGATGAGGAGGATCAGGGGAAGCTTAATGATCTGGCTCATCGGATTGCCAAGGTGCTGGAGGCGCGCCGTGGTGATGGGGACAGCTACGAGGGCTATGAGGGGGCGGTCAGACGTCTGGATGAGTTGAAGGCGCTGCAGGAGCAGAAGGACCATATCGACCATGCGTTGGAGTCGCTGGCCTCCTACAAGCCCGATTACTCCCGGCTGCTGCGATTGCGGTTCATAGAGGGGCTGTCGGTGGAGGAGGTATCGGCTCAGCTCCTGATTGTGCGCAAAACCTTCTCCCGCTGGAAGCCGAAGGCGATCCATGAATATGCTGAGCTGGCAGGGCTGGCTTAGGAAATACGAACATAACCCGTTCCGGCAACAATCGGAGCGGGTTTCTTCGTTCTCAGACTCCCGATCGCTCTAGCAGCTTGCGATGGGCGATCCATGACGATGACCAGGATTCACGAGAGCTCCCTGCAAGAGCCTGAAGCAGGGGCTGTGAGAGCTGTCCCGCAGATGTCCCATCGAAGTCCCGAGCGCGTCCCCTTTTCCGCTTTTTCCTGTGCTATTATGGTAATGTAGACAAAAAAGATAAACAACCACTGCAAGTTGCAAGGGCTGCCCTAGAGGCAGCCTTTGTGCATATATAAGAATGTATAAGTGCAGTTCGCCTTCTATATCTACGCGAAACAAAGCTTAGCCGTCAAGGACGGCGACAGCCGTTTACGCTTGTTATATAGAGTGTCAAGTGAAATGGCTTAATACAGCCTTATATAGCTGCATGAAACAGGCGATGCCGTCCATAGATGGCATCGCCTGTCTGCACTTGTATGTGGTGGTTGAGGAGGGGGTGAAATCTTCAGTGACGACGCTCACGAGTGTGCGGGCGAGCTTGGTCGGCATGTTGGCCGCTCATTTTCCTGCGGTACCGATTCAAGAGAGTGCACCGGAGAGCAGCGAACAGATGCCATGCTTGGTCGTTCGCCTGCTGTCCTCGTCTCAGGAGCAGGAGCGGGGAAACCGCTTCATACGCACGCATAGCTTCGATATTGAGTATATGCGGGGAGCTGAGGAAGAGGCGAAGACGCAACTGGAGGTGTACGAGCAGCTATACGGGCTGACCCTGGAGTTAATGACGGCAGACGGTCTGCTCAGAGGCAAGCGTCAGCGATGCCGAACCTTGCAGGGAAGGCTGCATTTCAAGGTCGACTATGATGTAGCCCTGATGCAGCAGAAGCCGCCTGCACAACCGATGCAAGGCATGAGTATGGAGGTGGATATGAAGCAATGAGCATTCAGGAGGAAGCAAAGAGGGCGGCAAATGCCGATCGGCGAGGAGATAAACGTCAAGCTCCGCTAGCATATAGCAAGCAGCAATATCTAACCTCTGAGGGGTATACCCATCTGGAGAAGGATATGATCGAGGCATTGCTGGAGGAGGGGCGGCTCTACACACACGCAGAGCTGCAGCAAATCATCAATTCATTCATCAATCAGGAGGCGAAGTAAATGGCAGGAGGAACATTCGTTACACAAAATAAGGTGCGCCCAGGCGTCTACATTAATATGAGCAGTGCCCCGCAAACCGTGGGCACAACAGGCGAGCGCGGGGTCGCCGCTCTGGCGCTGCCGCTGTCATGGGGAGCGGAGAAGACACTGCTCCGTATTCAGTCGAGCCAGGCAGATCTGAAGGAGGTGCTAGGCTATGAGCTGTCTGCGCCACAGTTGCTGCTGGTGCAGGAAGCGCTGAAGCGTGCGCAGACGCTGCTGCTGTATCGTCTGAATACAGGCGTTCAGGCATCTGCTACGCACGGCGTGCTGGAGATCAAGGCGCGCTACAGCGGGACACGCGGCAATCAACTGGCGGTGGTCATTCAGTCGAGCCTGGAGCATGAGGGCAAATATGAGGTGAAGACATTGCTCGAAGGCGTCGAGGTCGATCGCCAGGTGGCGCTGCAAGCCAGTGAGCTGCAAGCGAATAGCTGGGTCAGCTTCGCGGGAACGGACGAGCTGGAGCCGACGGCAGGCATCCCGTTGACAGGCGGAACAGACGGCGCCGCGGCGAATTCGGATCATACAGCATTTCTATCCGCACTGGAGCTGCAAAGCTTCAATACGGTAGCGCTGGTGTCGGAGGATGAGGCATTGAAGGGCGTCTATACAGCCTTTATTCGCCGTCTGCGGGAGACAGAGGGCTATAAGGTGCAGGCTGTGCTGACCAACTATCCGATCGCTGATCATGAAGGAGTCATCAGCGTGAAGAATGGCGTTATTTTGGCAGATGGCACGACACTGACGGCAGCGCAGGCGACTGCTTGGGTGGCAGGGGCTACTGCGGGAGCAGCACCTAATGAGTCGCTGACCTATCGCGCCTACGACGGAGCCGTCGATGCCGCGGCTCGCTACACCCATACGCAGACCGAATCCGCGCTGCAAAACGGCGAATTTGTGTTTACGGCCAGCAACGGTCAGGCCGTAGTGGAGCAGGACATCAATACGCTGACTCGCTTTACGGCGGACAAAGCCCGCTCATTTGCGAAGAACCGTGTCATTCGTGTCCTGGACAGCATCGCCAATGACTTGAAGCGTATCTTTGAAGCGTCTTACGTAGGGCGTGTGAACAACAACAATGACGGGCGCAGCATGCTGCGTAACGAGGCAGTCAATTACCTTCAGACGCTCCAATCGATCGCTGCGATTCAAAACTTCAACCCACAGACAGACTTTACAGTGCAGCAGGGTGAGGCAGTAGATAGCGTGCTGATGGAAGTGAGTGTTCAGCCAGTTGATGCAGCCGAAAAAATCTATCTGAAAGTGACGGTGGCGTAATATGGATTTTCTGAGAGCTAGAGACATTATTTCCGGTCAGGAAGGCAAGGCATATGCAGTTATTAACGGCAAGCAGGAAGAAATGTTCTATGTGAAAAATCTGGAGGCAACGGTCGAGAAAAATAAGGCAGAGGTGCGTGTGCTGGGGCGCAGGGGCGTGCAGCATAAGGCCTCTGGCTGGAGCGGTACAGGCAGCATGACCATCTATTATGTAACCTCTGTCTTCCGTGAGCTGATGATGAAATACATTAAGGATGGCATCGACACCTACTTCCAGATTACGGTGAGCAACCATGACCCGTCGTCCTCGATCGGCGAGCAGCGTGTCACGCTGAAAAATGTCAATCTGAACAGTGTCATCATGGCGTCGCTGGACACGGAGAGCGATGCGCTTGAGGAGGAGATGGAGTTCACATTCGAGGACATCTTGATCGAGCAAGCATTTCAGGCGCCGAGCCTGTAAGGGGGCGATCGACCGCCGTCATGAGCAAGAACACCGCGCGCTGGTAGCTGCGGGTCGTGCGCCCGCAAGGCTGCTGGCAGCGGCATTGATCTGATGCGTTGCACAATGGCATGCTGTTCCTGGCCCTGATGGCTAGAGAGCAGCCTGCCTAATTCTATTCTACTATTTGGAGGAATAACGATGAGCCAATTTCAAGCTTTTTTTGCACAAAATGCGTCCATTGAGACGACAGAGGAGTACATCGTATCGAACCGCTTCAAGGATGAGGAGGGCAACCCGATTCCGTGGAAGCTGCGCAGCATAACCGAGGATCAGAATGCAGAGATTCGCAAGGCGTCGACCCGTCGGCAGAAGGGGAAGAACGGCTCCTATACACTGGAGACCAATCAGGAGGAGTATGTAGCCAAGCTGGTGGCGGCTTCCGTGGTGTATCCCGAGCTGAAGGATCTGGAGCTGCAAAAATCATATTCCACGATCGGTGCGGAGTCGCTGCTGCGCAAAATGCTGCTGCCAGGTGAATTCGGCGGCCTGCTTAAGAGGGTTCAGGAGCTGAATGGCTTCGAGCAGGAGCTGGGGGACATGGTGGATGAAGTAAAAAACTGATCGAGGAGGGCGATGGGGAGGCGAATTACGCCTACTATGCTCTCCACGAGCTGCATATTTTGCCGCAGAATCTGATGGCGATGAGCAGGCATGAGCGTGCAGCCATCTACGCGATGATCGATGTACGCATCAAGACAGAGAAGCAGCAGCAGCGGAAGATGAAGCGGCGCTAGGCAGGGGAATTGAAATGAAGGGTGGTGATGATGAATGTCAATCGCTAGCGTACTGACAATCATTAATACAGTAGGTCAACTAGCAGTTCTGAATTTGAGAGTAAAATTAAAATATGATGAAGCGGTAAAAAGTGTAAAGAAGTTCTCCAAATGGCTCTGGGATTTGACCCCCCAATTGAAAGTTGGATCAGAGGTCAAGAAGTATTATGGGGAAGCGATAGGGTTAGCCCGCCAGGCTGTCGATGCTGCATACGAACGTATCCGTGCGGAACAGCAGCTTCAGAAAGTGATGGCGAATACTAATGGTAGATCTCAAGGCGAAGTAAATCAGGTTGAACATCAAGCGGATCAGCTCAGTCTCGTCACGCCGATAAATGCAAATACAGGAATTGTTGGTCAGGCCCAGCTAGCCCTGCATGTGAGCAACCCTGAAAATGTGAGCAAGCTTACGGAGCCGTTGTATGATTTGGCAACTGAGATGTTTGGTATCAATGTAAATACAGATCAAATTAAGCAAGCAGCCGATCTTATGGGTAAGGTTATGAATGGAAATATTGACTCTATCACCCGAAATGGAGAGAAGCTCAGTTCGTTTTTATCCGAAAGCGAGCGTCAAATGTTCAAGTTTGGAAGTGAAGCTCAGCGTGCAGACTTGCTTGTCCAAATGCTGAATGAGCATACGGAAGGTGTGGCCCGTTCGTTGGGAGAGACGCCGGAGGGCAAGTTGCGTATCCTTCAAGGCATGATGCAGCAGTTACGTGAAACAATCGGACTCGGTATTTTGCCTGGGCTGATGGGAATTGGTGATTTGTTTATATCAGCCTTTTCCTCAGGCACATTTGATGGTTTTATCAGTGCAATTATTAGCGGCTTCAATCTAATCATAGATGCGGCTAATTGGGTAGCTGAGCTGTTGCTCAATAACTGGGATAGTGTCATGAATGCTCTTGCAGCTTTAGGCATCGCTGCCGCTATTTTTGCAGCCATTTGGCTCGTTCAATGGGTGATTGCTACATGGCCGCTTTTGCTGATTGTTGGTGTCATCTTTGTACTCATCCAAATTTTAAATGCCTTTGGGATTTCAACCGGGGAGATCATTGGTTTTGTTGTTGGCCTGTTTTTGGGCTTGTTAGGGATAATCTATAACGTCGTTGCTTATGCATGGAATCGCTTCGTAAGCTTTGCGGAGTTTCTTGCTAATATTTTTAATGATCCTGTTTATGCTATTCAAAAATTGTTTTATGACTTAACGATGAATTATCTAGGTTTCATGTATCAAATGGCAGTGGGTGCAGAAAAATTCGCAGGGAGCTTTATTAAAGTTTTTGTGGAGGCGATCAACGGAGCGCTGAAAGCCGTCAACTGGTTGATAGAGAAGATTAGTGGTGCGTTTGATCTCAATTTAAATACAATCACTTTAATGGACGAGACAGACCCGAATGCATTAAGCAAAGGTATTCAGTCTGTAATGGATTGGATGCCTAAGCCGACGAGCGACAAGAAGACAGTTAGCTTTGATAATTTGAGGCCATCCTTTTCTAATCCTGCTGAACTGTTTAATAATGGCTTCAATGCTGCAACGAAGTTACCTAGCGCTGATCTGAACGCTGATCCATTCCTCTCCGACAAGCTCAAGAACGGCACATGGGGAACCGCCGACGAAGGCGGTGCTGGCAATATCGGTACAGTGAACCGTGTCAACTCGCTAGGCAATATTGACGAGCAGGTGGACATCTCCAGCGAGGATCTGAAGGTAATGCGCGATCTGGCGGAGATGAAGGCGATTCAGAACTTCGTTACATTGACCCCGACAGTTCAGGTAACGACGGGAGATGTTCGTAATGGGGATGATGTGGATACGATGATCGCCAAGATCGAGGACATATTAACCAAGCAGATTACAAGCACAGCAAGCGGCGTCTATGGGTAGTGCCAGACGCCGCTTGCTGCTGTCTGCGGTGGTCATGCTGGCCTGCCATACATTCATATGGAGAGGGTTACGGAGGTGATTCAACTGGATTTCTGGCGATATATCATCGATCAAAAAATCAAGGATCTTCTGAATGAGAGGAAGGAGAACAAACCGAAGTACCGCATCAACCTGAGCCATAACAACTTCGCCGAAATGTTTGATTTTCCGGTGCTGCCGGAGTCGCTGGAGGTGAAGAAGACAGGGCGCGGAGCGAGCTTCGACATTATAGGTCTGGGCGAGGTGAATGTCATTCATTCGCGTCAATTGGCTGAGGTGAGCTTCGAGGGTGTCTTTCCTGCCATACCTGCCCACTATTTGACCATCGACAGTAAGCATTGGAAGGAACCGAGCTACTATGTGTCCACCATCAATCGCTGGCAGGAGTCCCGGCGACCATCCCGGCTGCTTGTGCATACTGAAGGATACAAGTTCTCCATCGCGGTCAGCATCGAGCAGTTCGATCGGCGCGAGGTGGCAGGCAGCGGTGGCGATATCGAATTTAAGCTGACGTTGAAGGAGTACCGCTTTCATCTGACCCGCAGAGCGGTAGTGGTACAGAAGGAGGGCGAAGAGGCGGTAGCCAAGCAGGATAAGCAGCCTCGGCCTGATGAGAGGGTTCCTCCAGCCACCTATACGCTGAAGAAGGGGGACTCGCTCTGGAGCGTGGCCCGGACACAACTGAAGGATGAGCAACGGTACAAGGAGATCATGAAGCTCAATTCGATTCGCGCGGATCAATTAAGGAAATTACCGATCGGCATGGTGCTGAAGCTGCCGATAACACCAGAGGGAAGGAAGACGGGAGCGACATGATTGAAGTCATCGTGGATAATCGCGACGGAACCTTATGGGATATCTCCGGCATGGTGAGCAGCTTGACGTTCAAGACGGTTCGCGTAGGCGCGGCCTCCAGTGTGGAAATGAAATTTTTGAAGCGATCCTTCCTGTCCCCGGAGGAGGTCAAGTTCGAGCCGGGCAATGTTCTACGTATTCGCATGGATGATGTGAACCTGTTCTATGGTTATATTTTCATCGTTAGTGAGGATGAGAACGAGAGCTTGAGCGTAACAGCTTACGACCAGCTCCGGTACTTGATGACGAGTGACACCTATGTATTTACAAATAAGACCGCGACAGAGATCATCCGCAAGATTGCCTCAGATAATGAGCTGCAGGTAGGCGAACTGGCGGATACTCGTTATGCCATCCCTAAGCTGCTGGAAGACGGCAAGAAGCTGATGGACATTATCTGCACTGCGCTGGATCATACGCTGGTGTCCGAGAAGCAGCTTTACGTGCTCTATGATGATTTCGGCTCCATCACGCTGCGCAAGCTGGAGGATATGCGGCAACAGGTGGTCGTGGGTGAGAAAAGCCTGCTAACGGGCTTTAGCAGCAGCCGCTCGATCGATAATGATACGTACAATCAGATCAAGCTGGTGCGGGACAATAAGGACACAGGCAAGCGCGAGGTCTATATGGCGCGGGACAGCTCGAATATGGCCAAGTGGGGAACGCTCCAATATTACGAGAAGGTAGACGAAGGGAAGAACGAGGCTCAGATTGAGGAGACGCTGCAGCATCTCATGACGATGAAAAATCGCGAGCAGGTGACGTTAAGTCTCACTGCGCTCGGGTACCCGGGGCTGCGGGCGGGTCATACCATCTATGTCATGATCGAGGAGCTCGGTATTGAGGGGTTCTATGTCATCAATGAGTGCAGTCATAGCTTCAAAGGAGATGAGCATACAATGTCGCTGGAACTGGTGGTGTATCGACTATGAGTCTGATTGAGAAGATCAAGCTAATTGGAGCCAGTGCCGTGGAGGCTGGCAATCCGGTCGCCGTGGTCTATGGCAAAGTAACGAGCGAGCAGCCGCTTGAGGTTAACGTGGATCAGCGGCTGACGCTGCCTGGTGAATTTTTGATTATGCCGCAATCTCTGCAGGAGAAGAAGCAGAGGATCGGTTCGGAGGAGGTCGTGCTGCAGGAGGGGCTGAAGCTGGGGGATAAGCTGATCCTGCTGCGCTGCCAAGGAGGACAAGACTACGTGATATTGGATCGGGTGGTGAGCTAAATGCTGCCAAGTGGAGCGATGCCGGCGCGCATTCCGTATGAGCGCCAGTCAGATCAGCCGAGCCTGACCTACAAGCTGGATGTCGGACAGAGGCGTATAAGCAGTAGAATCGATGGGTTGGATGCGATCAAACAGGCCGTATACAAGGCGCTCGCGACAGAGCGTTACGTGTATCTGATCTACAGTGCAGACTACGGCTCGGAGATTCGGCCCAACCCGATCGAGATCGAGATGGAGCGCTGGATCAAAGAGGCTGTATTGCAGGATGAGCGTATACGATCTATTGATAATTTTAGCATGACTCGCCATTCAGAGAATATTGCGGTGGAATTTACCGTCGTATCTGTTGCTGGCGAGTTTGTGGTGTCTCAGGGGGTGAATTAATGTACGAAGCGTACACGTTTGATTTTTTGCTGGAACGAATGCTTGCCAAGGTACCGGATGTGCTCGACAAGCGAGAAGGCAGCATCATCTATGATGCGTTGGCGCCTGCTGCTGCTGAGCTCGCCCAGATGTATATGGAGCTGGATCTCAATCTCGATCTGTCGTTCGCGGATACGGCAACGGGAGAATATCTGGAGCGGCGCGCCGCCGACTTCGGCCTTAATCGCCAGCAGGCCACGCCTGCCCAGCGAAGGGCGATCTTCTATGATGCCGAGGATGGCAAGCTGGAGATTCCGTTGCAGAGCCGTTTCTCGGCGGGTAACACGAACTTTAAGGTTGTGCGGCGGCTGGATGCAGGCGAGTACATGGTGGAGTGCGAGTCGGCTGGCATCATCGGCAATCAGAGCTATGGCGCACTGGTGCCGATTCAATATATTGCCGGTCTGGCTCGTGCTGAGCTGGCAGAGGTGGTCGTGCCTGGCAAGGAGGCGGAGAGCGACGAGGCGTTGCGAAGCCGCTACCTGACCCGTGTGCAGACGCCCTCAGCCGGGGGCAATCTGTATGATTATAAAAACTGGGCGCTTGAGGTGCCGGGAGTCGGCGCTGTCAAGGTTCATCCGCTCTGGAGCGGTCCGGGCACCGTCAAGACGGTTATTGCCGACAGCGACAAGCTGCCGCCAACCGCTGAGCTGGTGCAGCAGGTCAGAGAGCATATCGAGCAGTTGCGCCCGATCGGCGCGCAGGTAACGGTTAGCCCGGCGCTAGGCAAGAGCATCGAGGTCGATAGCACGGTGGTGCTTGCGCCAGGCTACACGCTGCAGCAGGTGAGCGATTCGTTGTCACTGGAATTGCAGGCCTATTTCCGCAGCATGGCCTTCGTGGACAGCTATGTCAGTGTCGCACGGGTCGGTACGCTGCTGCTGGGCATCCCGGGAGTAGCGGATTACAGTGAGCTGAAGCTCAATGGCGGCAGCGCCAATATCGCACTGGAGGCGGAAGAAGTGCCGCTTGCAGGCGCGATTCGTCTGGGGGTGTAGCTGATGTCTACAGCAGAGCCTATCGATCGTTTTGTGGAGAAGCTGAACAAGCGACAAGATGGCGGCATGTATGTCATCGAGGAGGAGCTGATCCTTGAGGACGGGGTATATGAGGGGTATCTGGCTCATAGCAATGTGCGTAAGGGAAGTGTTCAATGTTATACCGGCAAAGAGCTGACAGGACGCAGAGTGGACAACATCCTGTTGTCCACACCCGGCGAAGCGCCCTGGCGCACATGGGTGAAGGTATTTGCTTCGGAAAGCCCGGTCTATATCTCCTATGAAACGCCAGGTGATCAGGTGGACGCCGCCCATATGAATGCGGTGCAGAGCAGTATTGTTCGTACCCAGCAGGATCTGCAGAACTACAAAGCCTCCGGCGTCATTGACGGCGGTTTTTTTGATATATAAGGATGTATAAGTGCTGTTCGCCTTATATGTGCTTCTATATCTACGCGAAACGAAGCTTAGCCGTCAAGGACGGCGACAGCCGTTTACGCTTTGAAGGATAAGACGGAGCTGTCCCAACAGACAGGCCGTCAATATTTATGCGAAGGGGCAGCTTTGCCTGCCAAGGAGAGCAATCGCTGTTTACGCTGCAGGCGATCAGATAGAGAGGGAGGGAGAACATGGCACAGACGATACAGATCAAGAGAGGAACGAGGGCCCAACTTGACGCTTACGGTCATTTGCTAGCGGGCGAATTGGGGTTTTGCACCGATACGAAAGAAATCTATATTGGCGACGGCGCAGCGAATGTGTTCGTCGGACGCGCATTGTCGGGATCGGAGGCAGAGCGACCTAACGGAGGGGCTTCCGGCAGGCTGTATTATGTGAGCAGTGGAGCAAACAGCGGGTATCTGTATCTGGATGATGGGACGCAGTGGAGGCGTGTCAATGCGCAGAAGCTGGCCGACCTGACGGGCACGCTGGATGATGTAGCAGACGGAACGAGCTATGCCCGTGTGAAGAAGGCCGATGTTACAGGCGGCAGTGTGAACAAGGTATCGGACGGCACGAATACAGCGACGGCGGCTGAGCTGCGCACCCATATGGGGGATGCGACGCGGCATCGGCAGATTAATGATACGGTCACAGGAGGAACTTCACTTTGGTCGTCGCAAAAGATCAATGCGGAGATCAGCAATGCTGTGCGCGGGCTGGACTGGCAGGATAGTGTAGGCTCACGCGCGCTGGCTTCGCCGCCTGCTGCCCCGGCAGCGGGCTACCGCTGGATTATCCCAACAGGGGCGACGGGAGCATGGGCGGGCAAGACGAATCAGATTGCCCATTGGAGCGGTACGGCATGGAGCTATTACGAGCCGAAGCTGGGCTGGAGTGTCTACATCCATGACGAGAACAAAAACTACGTGTTCAACGGAACAGCTTGGGTACGCTCTGGAGAGGCGAATCAGACGATTACGGCTGGTTCAGGCCTGACTGGCGGCGGGCAGGGCGATGTGATTACGCTTGCTGTAGGTGCGGGGAATGGGATCACCGTGGCTGCCTCAGCAGTAGGAGCGAAGGCTGGCAAGGGCATTGTGGTGAACAGCACCGGGATCGAGGCGTATATAGACCAGAATAGCATCATCTACGATACTGCAAATGGCAATCGGCTGGCTGTAGCTGTTGTAGATGGAGGTACTTTTTAAGGGGGTGAAATATACATGGCGCGAAAAGCCTTGATTCAAATCCGTCGCGGGCAGGAAGCAAATATCGGTACACTCGCTGTTGGAGAGCTAGGCTACTGCACAGATACACGCAAGCTGTACATCGGTACGGCTGAGGGCAATGTGCTGCTGGCGAACGCCCAGCTTGGCGGTGATATGCTCAAGTCGATCTATGATACGAACAATAACGGCAAGGTAGATCGCGCAGAGCTGGCGGATCAGGTAGCCTGGAGCAATGTAGCCGACAAGCCGACAGCCTTCCCGCCCACCGCCCATACCCATACGGCGGCAGAGATTACAGAATCAACAGCGCGCAGATTCGTCTCTGATACCGAGAAGTCGGCCTGGAATGGCAAGCAGAGCAATCTCGGCTATACGCCGCTTAATAAAGCTGGGGATGCGATGACTGGCGTGCTGCGCGCACCGGCCTACAAGCTGGACAATCGCTATATGGAGCGGTATATCGGCGGCCTGACACTGTCGAACGGCGTAGCGAACCAAAAGTTCGATATTCAATTCCCTGTGATGTCCGCGGACTTCTCCGCGTGGTTCGAGATTGAACTGGTCACTTCTTGGTCACATGCCAACGGCACGGGACGCTTGAACAAACGTGTCTCTGTGTTCACGAACCAGGCGAACGGGTCGATCCGCAGCCAGCATTCGTACTATAATCACGCCGATCCTCTTATATCGGAGCTGTTCGCTCTGTCGGACATGTGGTACGACAGCGCGGATGGCCGTTACAAGGTGACGGTCGTCTCGCGCACGACGGCGAGCAACACGGTGCAGGTTTTCGGCAGGGTGATGAGCATCAACACGACGGCGCCAGATATTTTCAGTAATGTGGCGTTGTCTGCGATCTATACGACGGATACTAAAGTGTATCCTAAGGCTGTCGTGCAGTTGCCTGCGGATGCTGAGGTATCCGGTCAAAAAATATGGCATGCAGGCAATTTCAACCCGGCGAGCTACGTATCCAAGGGCGCTCTGACCTGGAATCAGCTCAAGGGGGTGTAAACGTTGAGCTACGGGACAAATAGGTACGGACAACTGCCCTACGGGGTGGCTGGCGGTGGGGAGGACGGCCCGGATATAGAGGGCCAGGTTGATCTTATGGCGTATCTTCCCTTCTACTATGAAGGCGTGATGGAGATGGAGGCGCTGCAGGAGCAGCTCGGCCTCTTATTGTATGCACAGCAGAGAAGTGCCCAAGAGATGATGAACCAGCGTTTTATTGCATCTGCGACATGGGGGCTGGGGCGCTGGGAGCGAGAGCTGGGCATACAGAGTGATCCGTCCAGGCCATACGAATGGCGGCGGGAGGTGGTGCTTGCCAAGGTGCGCGGCTCCGGCACGGCGACCAAGGCGATGCTGATTCGTGCTGCTGCCGCCTTCTCAGGCGGCGAGGTAGAGATAGAGGAGTTTCCAGAGGAATACCGATTCGAGATTCAATTCGTTGGCGTGATGGGCGTGCCGCTCAATATGGCGGGCTTAATTCAGTTTCTGGAGGAAGTGAAGCCGGCGCATCTGGCCTATTCATTTAAATATACGTATACGTGGTGGGATACGTTGACGCAGTTGTCTTGGGACCAGGCCAAGAGCAGAACGTGGAACGAACTACGAGTTTATGAGGGAGAGTGAGCAAGGTGAAGACAACAGGGAATCTGGGGCTTCGCAAGCCAGATGGAACAGATATCGTCGACATTGCCGATCTGAACAACAATATGGATGTGCTGGATACCGAGGTGGTCAAGCTGGCAAGCACGACCGCGCCTGGGCGCATGTCCGCAGCGGACAAGGCGAAGCTAGACGGAATCGCGGCGGGCGCGAACAATTATGTTCATCCTGCAGGTGACGGCAGCTTGCATGTGCCAGCCACAGGAACCGGAAATAGCGGGAAAGTATTGAAGGCGGGAAGCACGGCAGGTAGCGCTGCATGGGGGAATGTCGCCTTCGCTGAAGTCAACGGCAAGCCGACAACGCTTGGCGGCTATGGCATTACGGATGCGGCGCCTTCCTCGCATGTCGGTGCTGGCGGCAGCGCCCATGCAGCAGCAACAACGAGTGCTGCGGGCTTTATGAGCACGGCGGATAAGGCGAAGCTGGACGGGATTGCAGCGGGTGCGAACAATTACACGCATCCGGCAGCACATCCAGCTTCCATCATTACGCAGGATGCGAATAATCGATTTGTCACCGATGCGGAGAAGAGCGCCTGGAATGCGAAGGCCAGTACGGCTGTGGCGACCACATCGACCAATGGACTGATGGCGGCAGCGGATAAGACAAAGCTGAACGGCATCGCAGCAGGAGCGCAGGTGAACACTGTCACGAGCGTAGCAGGCAAGACCGGGGCGGTGTCACTGGCGAAAGCTGACGTAGGGCTAGGCAGCGTGGAGAATCTGCCAGTGGCGACTCAGGCACAGGCGGAGGCAGGGACAGCCAACACGGTATACATGACGCCGCTAAGGACGAAGCAATATGTAGATCAGAAGATTCAGAATAATGTGAGCTTTAGGGTGAATAGCGGGGAGCTGGAATATTACAATGGAACGGGGTGGAGTTCGGTGGGCTTTAACTGGATGACAACAACGCCGCAAATCGCACAAGTGCAACCGGCAACCGGTGCAGTTAATACGACGTTGGTGGATGTTACTGGATCTGGCGTATTAACTGGTCTATCAGCTACGGTATTTACCGGCGTAGGTAACGGCAGATTCACGGTGGAGGTAGACGGGGTGAAGTTTCTGAATTTCATTCCGACAGGAACAGGCTTAACATTGCCGCAGGCCACAAAATTTAACACATCGCTCAAGATAACGGTTAGTAGGGATTCAAACGCGTACATCACATTTATTGCGGCTTATGCGCTCTTATAAGGAGGGATAGAATGTACGAAATCAGCGGAAGCGAAGTGTTGAAGGTCAAAGAAGTCGTAACGCCAACGCAGACGGCCATTGTGCGAACCTTCCACGACATGTGCTATCACCTGCGCCTCACACAAGACGGCGACACGGTAACCGCCCACGTATACGACTACTTGGGAACGAGACAGTATGCAGATGGCGTAGAGGTTACATTCGGCGCAGCGGATTGGACACAGACGGTCGAGACAGTAGGCGGCGAGGCAAGCATCACTGTGCCTGAGGGTGCCGTTGAGGTTACGGCAACGGTGCCGGGATATAGAGCGGGATTGATTACGAAAGGCTCCTAACGGGCCTTTTAAATTTGGGGAGATAGCGCAGTGGTAGGCCACGTTCAAGATGAGCGTGGCCAATTTTATGTAATCAATGATGAGGCCGGAAGGTTTGAAGCGACTTGTACAGTTTGAGTGAATGCACATCATGAATGTCAGGTTCTATAATTTAATATCACTACATTACTGAGTTCTATTTCGTCGGCTATAGGCGGGGAATTCACATTTTCTGTTGATGACAGCTTTGAACTGAAGGACATCAAAGGTTTTGGCCGCGGTAATGCGCTGCAGGTTTTGAATTATGTCTTCGAGAAATGAATGCTAAATCGAGCCAGATAATCTCGTCATTCACATCAAGAAAAAGATTGGCACGAATCGTGGTCGGCTTTTCCGGCTCCAAAAGAACATCATTAGAATTAATTTCAAAGACAGCTCTAGAGTGCTCGAGACGCGCATGTATTCATAGATGAACGACGAACGGATATTTATTGGGTTGGCAGTTTCAAACCTTATAGCAGACGAACATGTACTTCTGAATGCCATTACTGGGTCAATCGTTAATGGTGTGATAAAGGTGTATTATCTCATCTCACCATATTCGGGGTACTGGGCTAAGCAATAACAATTAAGGGGGGATATAAGCACCATGAGTAAGTTCAAAATCGCCTTAGACGCCGGGCACGGCCCGGACACGCCCGGCAAGCGCTCGCCCGACGGAAGCTTGCGGGAGTTTCAATTCAATCAAGCAGTCGCCACCTTGGCGGCTGCTTTGCTATGCCGCTATAGCGGCGTGGAGACGAGCTTCACCCACGCTCCTGACGGCAGTCGCGATGTGCCGTTGAAGGAACGCACAGACAAGGCCAACGCCTGGGGAGCGGATGTGCTCATCTCGATCCATGCCAATGCTAGCGGCGACGGCTGGAGCAGCGCGGAAGGAATCGAGACCTTCACGTATACGAAGCCATCCGCCGCATCGGTTCAGCTCGCCAAGGCTGTACAGACCCAGTTGATTACAGCGACAGGCCTGCGCGATAGAGGAGTCAAGACGGCGAATTACCATATGGTGCGGGAGAGCCGGATGCCGGCCATTCTCGTAGAATGTGGATTTATGACTCATCGCCGTGAAGTCGAATTATTGAAGTCGGAGGCGTATCGGCAGCAATGCGCAGAGGCGATCGTCTCCGCGCTTGTTCAGGTGTATGATTTGCAGCCTATTGCAACGAACTCTCCAGGTCAGCCAAGTGCTGGCTCTGGCATGATCAACGCCCCAAGCCCGAATGCCGCGACGGGGATCAATCAAACGTCTAATAAAACTGAATATTCCGATATTAAACCTGGATCATGGTACGAAGATGCGATCAAGCGGGTGACAGACCCGTCTAATGCTCTAATGAGCGGTTATCCAGATGGCACCTTTAGGCCGGAGCAACCGGTAAGCAGGGCAGAGCTGGCCGTTATTCTAGCGAATTGGTTGAGGAAGAATCACTAGTAGCTCATTCCTTAACCCCGCTAATGATACATGTCGCATAGGCTTTACCTTATTAAATGTCTTAAAAAACTGAATAATATGACAAATATCTATTAATGAAGTTCGTCATAATAAATCCTATATTAAGGAGATGAAATCATATGCACGCTATGCTTCAACCGTATCTCCAAACAATCGTGCTCGCCATCCTGTCTGTTCTGGCTTCAGTTGCTACGGCTGCATTGTTTCAGGCACGCGCTCGTATGCTGAGGTGGCTGGAGAGTCGCGCGACCAATGAGCAGCGAGAGCTGCTGCATAAGCTGGCTGGCGAAGCCTTCGCATTTGCCGAGACGGTGTTCCGGGAGGTCGGCGGGCCGAAGAAGCTAGAAGCGGCCTACGGCTACCTAAGCACCCGCTTGAAGGAACAGGGGATCGAGCTGGGACAGGCCGAGCTCCGCTCCGCCATCGAGAAGGCTGTGCTGGATTACAATGCGTTGCAGGCGCCGTTGCTGGGAACGTCATTTCGTAGCCAAACTAAGGATATTCACGAGCAGAGCTAGCCAGTACCAATCTGATCGGTTTCCCCCGTCCGCTTGAGCAGCAGGTTGAGTACTGACACATTCAGATGTTCGACATTCCAATGTTCGATTATTCCACTGTAAGCTTTGGCGATGCTACTTTCCCGTAGAAGACCTGATCATGGGGCTATATTACAATATTCTCATAACAAGTAGCATATAAGTCGCTAGAGTTTGGTTTTGCATGTGGCGTCCTCGGTAGGGCGACGGTGGATGGGGGAGTTCGATCAGGTTGAATTTTTATATCGTGTTACCTAGCGTGAGCCCCTCCCTCCCCATTCCCGAGTCTTAGCTGAGACACGCATGAATACTCGCTCAAGGGCAGTTTTCCTCACTCTGCCGCCCCCTGCTGCGTTTTCATTTCCTGAACGACCCTCCAGTATATATCTGCAAATAATCGTGCTCGACACGTATATACGGCAACATCTGCTCCCTGCAAAGTGTAAAGCCCCGCCCTAGGTAGATGTATAGATTTCCAGAAGTTAGGATTCTCTCATTTAATGTTCCTTTTAGATTCATTTAAGCTTCCGTTCAGTTTCGGGCTTTACATTTAGATACCAACGAAGGGAGGCGTATAGATGGGAATGTAGTCCTCATGCAGATACAGTCGCTCAGGAGGTTGACGAATAAGGCTGTTCAGGAAAAGACACTTTCAACACCACGGGAGGTAATAACGATGAAAAGAAAACAACATGCGCTGATTGTACTTTCGTTAGCTCTGCTGTTGGTCGGTGCGGGCTGTTCTTCTACTGGTAATTCCACCAATACACCTGCTTCAACGCCTGATACGGCGACACCGGGGACAACATCCCCAGACATGTCGTCCCCGGATATGACCACCCCAGACACAACCACTCCAGACACAACCAAACCAGACACAACCACTCCGGGTGCAACGGATGCCCCAGACACGAGCGCACCAGACTCTGGCATGCCAGACACGACGGTACCTGACTCGCTGAACTCCGAATCCGACAAGCAGGAGGATCTGTCGACGGACCCAACTACATCGGAGGATTCCTCCAGCAATGCCCAAGAGGAGAATGCATCGCCGTCAGAGGGCAGCGAGACTCCTGACGCTAAGGAGGCGCTGCCAGGTATCAGTGCTCCGAGTACTCCTTAGAACGCGGAGTCATGGCGACTAGTGGAGCATCGTTGAGTCTGACGTTGTTCGATTATACCGCTGCTTGTGAAACGGAGCCGAATCAGCTAGTAAAGCATCATTGAGTCTGCACAGCAGGAATTATAAGTGAAACTAATGTATGCGGGATCATGTGGAACGATCATCATACGGAACCGCCCTTGAAGATGGCTGCGATGAAACGCCCCCCAATGGGAGATGTATCTAACATTGGGGGCGCGGTTCACGAGTTCAATTTGCTGGGGCGGTTTTTCTTGCTATATAGGTAAGTCATCATCTCTCCATGACGATAAGCAACGGCCAAAGGGGGGATTTATCAGAAAAATTAATAAAATTATGAAACAATTCCGCCTGCCTCTCGTAACTAGTAACAGTAGTTGCGGGACGTGCATCCAGTCCAGTCTGTAGCATGCGCGATCCGCAAGCAACGCCAGTCGTATGCAAAGGAGTGGAATAGGGTTGAGAAGCATAAGGTGGAATACACTGCTTGCCGCAGGAACCATTGCAGGGATGCTGCTATTATCCGGCTGCACAGAGGTCGATGAGCCGTCGGCGGCGGAGAAGCAGTCGCAGGAGGAGCGCCAGACGCCTGTTCAGGTGAAAGCTGTCACACAAGGCGCGCTGACCCAGCAGAGTGAATTGATCGGGTCGGCGGTACCGAGCACCGCGGTCGATGTCTTCCCCAAGATGACCGGGGAGATTATCCAGTTGGATGTCAAGAAGGGGGACCGCGTGAAGAAGGGACAGCGGCTTGGGAGAATCAAGGGAGATGACCTGCAGACCCAGGTAGAAATGGAGGAATATGCGCTCGAGATTGCCCAGAACCAGTATAAGGTGCTGGTACGATCCGAGATGACGACAGATACGGAGCTGGAGCAGGCGCGCATCTCGGTTGAGCAGTCGAAGCTGCGTCTGCGGCAAACACGAGCGCAACTGGAAAATACATATATTACAACGCCATTCGCTGGCGAGATCGTCAATGTGAACGGCGAGCTTGGAGGCTTCGCATCGCCAAGCTCGCCTCTGTTCACCGTGGTCTCCATCCAACCGATCAAGATTACTGCCAATGTCAGCTCGAGCCAGATGCTGGTACTCCAGAATAAGACGGAGATTCAGGTGGACATCCCGGATCTGGGCACCGGGCATACGGGGACGATCAGCTACCTATCCCCTGTGACCAACGACACCGGTTTCTATACACTTGAGGTGCGATTGGCCAATGAAGATCAGGCGATCAAGCCGGGGATGATCGCCAAGCTATTGCTGACGCAGGAGCGGCAGCAGGATGCCTTGCTTGTACCGACTGAAGCGGTGGTGGAGAAGGGCGGAGCCTCTTACCTGTTTGTCATTGAGAAGGATCGAGCGGTGATGAAGAACATCGAGGTGCTGGAGACGCAATCCTCCCTGACTGCGGTCAAGGGGGATATTCAGCCTGGTGATCTGATTGTGACCAAGGGGCAGATTACGCTGGAGGACGGGATGAAGGTCACAGTTGTCGAGGGGGCGCAGAAACCTTGAGAATAGTGGATGTATCCGTCCGGCGTCCGGTAGGTGTCACAATGCTCGTTCTTGCTGTCATTGCTCTGAGTCTGGTGAGCCTGCGCAATCTGGCTGTTGACCTCTTCCCGAAGATCGACATCCCGGTTGCCGTGGTGGCCACCTCCTATCAGGGAGCGGCTCCTGAGGAGATCGAGAAGCTAGTTACTAGACCTATGGAGGCGTCGCTCAGCTCGATACAAGGCATGAGTCGTCTTACGTCTCAGTCTCAGGCCAATTCCTCGCTTGTGATCATGGAATTCAAGTCCGGCACCAATCTGGATAATACACTGCTGGACATTCGCGAGAAGGTAGACCAGGTGAAGGAGTTCCTGCCGAAGGACGCTGGTACGCCTTCTGTACTGCGCTTCGACCCGCAGCAGTTGCCTATTATGTCGTTAGCGTTGTCCGGGGAGGATAGCTCGCGACTTCAGAGCATGACGGAAACACAGTTCATTCCTTTTCTCGAGCGGCAGAAGGGGGTGGCCTCCGTATCTGCTGCCGGCGGGAAGACACGAGAGATTCTGGTGGAATTGAATCGAGCCGCCCTGGCCAGATACGGGGTAGCACCATCGCAGATTGTACAGGTGCTTGGCGCAGGCAATCAATCGGTTTCGGCGGGGAGCGTCGTCAAGGGGCAACAGGAGATGCAGATTCGCGTGAAGGGCGAATACAGCTCTGTTGCTGAGATTCGCGATACGCTCATTCTGCTGTCCAACGGTCAGCAGATTCGACTGCATGAACTGGCGGAGGTCAAGGACACCTATAAGGAGGAAACCTCCCTTACGCTGGTCAATGGCGCTCCGGCTCTTGTCCTCTCGATCCAGAAGCAGTCCGATGCGAATACCGTCTCGGTGGCGGATGAAATCTATAAGGCAATGGAGGAGATGAACAGCCAGCTTCCAGAAGGTGTCGAGCTGACGGTGGTAACGGATTCCTCCATCTACATCCGGCAGTCGATTGATGGCGTCATGAATAATATGCTGCAAGGGGGCATACTAGCTGTCCTGATCCTGATCGTGTTCCTGCGCAGCATCAGAGCCACATTGGTTATCGGGATCGCCATTCCGATTGCCGTCTTGTCTACCTTTGCGATGATGTACTTTACAGGGCAGACGCTTAACATTATTTCCATGGGCGGACTGGCGCTGGGGATCGGGATGATGCTGGACTGCTCGATCGTTATCTTGGAAAACATCGTCGTTCATCGTCAGCGCGGCGCGACGGTTCTGCAAGCGGCGGTCAAAGGAGCGTCCGAGCTGGGAGCGGCAGTTATTGCTTCCACCGTAACCTCGCTTGTCGTATTTGTGCCGATTGTCTTCGTCCAGGGCATTGCCGCAGACATCTTCAAGCCGATGGCGCTGACCGTCGCCTTTTCACTGCTGGCCTCGCTGATTGTCGCGATTACGCTGGTGCCAATGTTGTCGGCCAAGCTGATGTCGGCGCCGCTCAAGGAGCGCAAGCCTAGCTTGTTCGAGCGCGGACTGAATCTGCTGATTCAATTCTACAAGAAGCGGCTGGCCTGGTCACTGAAGCATCGCAAGACGACGGTTGCTCTCGTCGGTGCCTTAATGGTAGGCAGCCTGGCGTTGGCGCCCATGATCGGCATGGAGCTGATGCCAGCAGATGATGAGGGGCGGCTAACCATTACGATTAAGGCTCCCTCAGGCACAAGACTGGAGGAAACCAAGGAGATAGCCAACGAAGTGGAAGCGCTGCTTGCACCCTATGAATCGATGATCCGCATGGCGTATCTATCGATCGGTGGAAGCAGTCTCGGCTTCGGTGGAGATAGCTCCAATCAAGCGACACTGACGATGGAGCTGATTGGCTCCACGGAGCGCGACATGACGACCCGGGAATTCGTAAGCAGCTTGAGCAGGCAGACGCAGGAGATTCCAGGAGCAGAGATTACGGTCTCCGCAATGGAGACGGGGCTGGGCGCGGGCAGCCCGATCCAGATCAAGCTTAACGGTCAGGACCGTGAGGTGCTGGAGGAGGTTGCTGACCAGGTCATGTGGCTGATCTCTGAGGTGGAGGGTGTCCATAATGCTCAGACCTCCTCGCAGGAAGGCAACGAGGAGATGAACATTATCGTCGACCGTCTGATGGCTGCGCAGTACGGACTGACCTATCAGCAGATCATTAGCGAGATCCAGTTGGCCATGAACGGACAGCTCGCGACGAAGTTCAGGGAAGAGGGCTCGGAGTATGATGTGCGCGTCGTGATGCCTGAGGAGGAGAGAGCCAACCTGGCGGCTCTTAGCCAACTGCGATTGCAGACAGCTACCGGCCAGTATATTCCGTTGTCACAGGTTGCCAAATTTGAGCAGTTGAAGGGCCCGGTCGTCATCCAACGGGAAAACCAACAGCGACAAATCAATGTCACGAGCGATGTAATTGGACGCGATCTGGGGAGTGTAGCGAACGACATTCAAGCCGCACTGAATAAGATGAACTTCCCGGAGGGCTACAGCTATTCCATGGGCGGCGAGGCCGAGGAGATGCTGGACTCGTTCATTGATCTGGCTCTTGCACTCGTATTCTCTATCTTTCTCGTCTATGTCGTCATGGCGATACAGTTCGAGTCGCTGCTTCATCCGTTTATCATTATGTTCTCGGTACCCACCTCGATCATAGGTGTCTTGATTGGACTATTTGTAACAAACACCGCCATCAGCTTGCCAGCGTTGATCGGGATGATTCTGCTCGTTGGGGTCGTCGTTAACAATGGAATTGTGCTGGTGGATTATATCAATATTTTGCGCAGGCAAGGAATGGAACGCTATGAGGCCATTATGGAAGGCTCGCCGAGCAGGGTGCGACCGATTCTCATGATGACATTAACGACGGTGCTCGGGATGATCCCGCTCGCGCTTGGACTCGGGGAAGGCTCCAGCATGCAGGCGCCGCTGGGCATTGTCGTCATCTTCGGCTTGCTGTTCTCCACGGTATTTACGTTGATCTTTGTCCCAGTTGTCTACAGCATGGCAGATGATTTCAGCCAGTGGCTGCGGCGAGTGCTGCGCAGAAGGGGCAAGACAGCCACGGAAGCGACAGCTACAGAGGTCTAGGAAGCCTTAGGCCAGCCAATCGATTTGAATGGGTGGAACACACGAATAGAATCCAATGAGCACAAAGGTCGAGCCCGGTGCAACCTTCGCACACGGGCTCGACCTTTGTTTATAATTTTCTCCCAGATGCTCTGTCCCTTCTTCACGCTTGTATTCCTGCGGACATAGGATAGTAGCAAGCAAACCAAAATGGTGTACGGGAGGGAAAAGCGTGCCGCGCATTCCGAACTATCCGAACAGCCTGCTGATGGAGCATCGCAACTGGCATCATGCCCATCATCATGTCAATGTGGAGCAGCCGCCAGCCGGGTATGGCGAAGATTTTCTACGGTTCCACCGCCAATATATTCGCAAAGCGCTGGCCTGGTATAGCCAGCAGGGCTATGACGCCTCGCTGGTGGAGCCATGGCGGGAGGTGCCGGAGGCCATTCGCCGTTCCTACTGCTATGATACCGAGGCGGAGCGGAGAATTGTCACTCAGCCGGAGTCATTCGCTACGGCCGATGAACTGGGGCGATATATTGAGTCGACCTATCTGCATAACTGCATTCATCAGCAAGCGGCGCTGTTGTATGGAGAAGAAGACCTTAATGACTTCGATGTGGCGCCGCGCAGCACTGTATTTTTTCAGATTCATGGCATGATCGACCGCTGGTATGCGAATTGGGAGGCCACACATGCCCAAGGGCAGGGAGGCAGTCAGGCAGGCTGGCCGGGGCAGGCGGGCTGGCCCGGCAGGACGCGCTCCCGCTCTACCTCTAGAGCTCCTTCAACGACCGGAATACTCTCGTATAGTAAGCTGTCTCGCGCGGGACAAAATCAGCAGTTCGGACCTCCAGGCTCGACGGCTGCAGCATTCCGCGGCGATCCGGGGCTACACCGAGAGCCGTCACGGACATCTGCTCCCCTTCGAACAGCGCGATCATCTCATCCAGGCTCGCCTCGTACATCCCTGCCACTTCTTCTACCTGAAGTTGCAGTGAGGACAACGGACGGTCGCAGACGTAGCCGAAGACATGGCTAAGCTCACGATCAATGAAGGGCGTGCCACCCAGCTCGCCCTCCACCTCCTCGCGATGCTCAGCCAGCTTCACCAGAGCGCTGAACTCGGCGCGAATGCCTAGCTCCTCCTCCAGCTCGCGCACCCCGTCGCTGATGGTCTCGCCGGCGCTTAGATGGCCGGCGGCCGTAATATCCAGCCGTCCGGGGTGCGTATCCTTGCCAAGCTGCCGTTGCTGAAACCATACATATGCGCCCGCCTCGCGTCGTTGCACGACCCAGCAATGAAAGGTCTGATGCCATAGCCCTTCATGATGGACACGCTCGCGTGGCGCCGTGCCCAGAAGATTCATCTGTTCGTCATAGTAATCGAACCATTCGCTCATCGTGCATCTTCTTGCACCAGTTGGGAGGTGCAGTGCCCACAGCGGGTAGCCTTCACCGGAATGGTCGAGAGGCAGAACGGACACTCCTTGGTGGTCGGCTCCGCCTTGGCGGGCGCTTCCTTCTTGCGATGCAGGGAATTGATTCCCTTCACCATCAAGAAGATGCAGAAGGCGACAATGATAAAGTTCAGCATAATATTAATGAATTGCCCGTAAGCAATGACAGCAACACCGGCATCTGTCGCCTGAGCAAGCGAGATGTGCTTGCCATCAACCATCGTCCGCTCTGGCTCCAGGCTGAAGTAGAGATCGGTAAAGTTTACATTGCCCAGCAGCATGCCGATCGGGGGCATGATGATGTCATTCACCAGCGAGGTCACGATCTTGCCGAAAGCCCCGCCAATGATCACACCGACGGCGAGATCGATGACATTGCCGCGTACAGCGAACTCCTTGAATTCTTTAAGTAGCTTTGACATAGACATCTCCTTTGTTTCGTCCGATACGAATTCCACATGCGTGCCACCCCGCCAGCCATCTGGCCGCGGCATGAACTGGCAGCATAGTTTGTTATATTATACCCTATTTTCATAGAATGAAAATGGAGAATAATATAGAACGCACATCCTGCCGAAGACTGGAAGAAAATGCTGGCATTTGCTGGCTTTTTTCGTCATATAACGCCGTGAAAAAAGGGTTTTATGGAAAATTGTCGAAATTCAAATCCATTCCGAGATGAGGTGGTAGAACGGGGAATGAATAACTATCTAAATAACGGCGGCCTGTTTTTTACGATGTTGTCTCTCACCATTAGCGCTCTAGCCTCCTTCACCATGTTCCAGTTAATCGGCAATGTATCCCGTTCGAACGGACATGGGAAACTGCATTGGATGTTTGGCGGGGCGGCTGTCTTCGGGCTTGGCCTTGCCGTCGTGAATTTCCTGGTGCTGCTTGCTTCAGACACGATGATCATTATTGACCGTCGCATGCTGCTGCTGTTATTTATCGGGATGGGGATGACCTTCCTCTCCATCGTGTTCTTTTTAAGCCAGGCGATGCTGGTGGCGCGTGTGATACTGTCCAGCTTGCTGCTGTCGGCTGTGCAGGTCGTCATGTTCTACTATAGTGTTATGATTGTGCCGATGCAGCAATTTTCCGTAGATGACGGGCTGGTCTTCCTTTCCCTTGCCCTGAGCTGGCTGACGGCCGGTTGCGCGTTTTATCGGTATGAGATCAAGAAGGGCGATGATCTGCTGACAAGCAGCCTGCTGCTGGGCACCTCTGTTATGATTGTGCAAGGGCTCGGGCTTGAAGCAATTACTGTGGAGTATACGGCCATCATGACCGCGGACCGACTGAATGAAAATATGATGCTCCTGTCGGCTATCATGGGTGTTGCCACGCTGCTCGTCATCGGCTTCAGTCTGATGATCGGCTATACGAATCGGCGGCTGGGGCAGGCGGATGAGAAATATAAGCTGCTGGTTGAGAATTCACTGGATACCATTGCTATTTTTGCTGAAAATGAATGGAAGTACGTCAACCAATCGGGTTTGCGCATGTTTGAGGCGCTTCGGCAGGAGGAGATGTTGGGTCGCTCCATCTATGATTTCCTGCATCCGAAGCATCATGACGAGCTGCGTGAGCGGATTGAGACCGCTTGCCCGGACTGTCCCTATGGCCCGGTGGAGCAGGAATGGTATACGATCGGCGGCAAGCTGATTCACACAGAGGTGGTGGAGACGCCGACGAGGTTTGCTGGTAAGCATGCTGTGCAAATTATTATTCGCGACATCTCGGAGCGCAAGAAGAACGAGGAGCTGCTGATCAACTCTGAGAAGCTGTACGTGGCAGGTCAATTGGCTGCGGGTATCGCGCATGAGATTCGCAACCCGCTTACCTCGCTGAAGGGCTTCCTCCAGCTCATCATGTCAGGCAGAGATACCAATGAAGATATACAGGAAATTATGAAATCCGAGCTGAATCGGATCGAATCGATCGTCAGTGAGATGCTCATGCTATCCAAGCCCCAGGTATATGAGCTGAGCCGCAAGGACGCTCGTCAGATCATGCGGGATACGATAACATTGCTAGAGGGCCAGGCAATATTGTACGATATAGAATTGGAGGCCATCTATGACGAGGAGGCGCTGTGGGTCTACGGCGTGGAGAATCAGATCAAGCAGGTCTTCATTAATGTGATCAAAAACGCCATGGAGGCGATGTCGGATGGGGGAAAGATCGGTATCCAATGTATGCTTGAGGATGGTGAGGTCAGCATTCGAGTCAAGGACGAGGGTCCTGGCATCGATCAAGAAATGCTGTCCAAGATGGGACAGCCATTCTATACAACCAAGGATAAAGGGACCGGTCTGGGATTGATGGTCAGCTACAAAATAATGGACAATCATCACGGACGGATTGAGGTGGATAGCGAGGTCGGAGTAGGCACAACGCTGTTAATCGCATTTCCTTTTGCGTGGGAGGAATGGGCTGAGGTAGACTAACAGGAGGTTTGGCGTAAAATGACGATTGGGGCCCGTGTGATTAAGACAGGGCTGGCGGTAGCACTGGCAATATTCGTAAGCGGATTATTCGGGTTTGCGTCTCCGCTGATTGCAGCGGTGGCGGCTATATTTACGATACAGCCGTCCATCTATCGCTCCTGGAAACAAATATTGGATCAATTGCAGGCGAATTTGATGGGAGCGGCTGTGGCACTGACAGCCGTCTACCTGATTGGCAGCACACCGATCGCTGTCGGTCTGGTCTGTATTGCGGTCATCATCCTCACGATTCGCTTGAAGATGGATAGTGCCATCGGGCTGACACTCGTCACGGTGGTCGCTGTGATGGAGGCGCATTCGGCGGGATGGTTATTTGCCTTTCAGCGTCTGGCGATGGTGCTGACAGGGATGGGGGCGGCGTTTCTCGTCAATGTGCTTGTCTATCCGCCTCGGCCACGCAAGCAGTTCAATGACCAGGTGCATGAAGCCTTTGACCTGCTCTCGCTGCTGCTGCGCACGGCCATCTCCAATGAGATGAAGGAGCAGGTGTACAACAAGGAGAAGGAGAAGCTGCAAGCCACGCTGCGCAAGCTCCAAGAGCGGTATCAGCTATTCGAGGAGGAGCGGGCCATTACGAGCAGCAGCAAGCAGAGTCGTGCGCGGCAGTTGCTTGTATCCAGGCAGATGATCCGTTCCCTGCAAAAGGGCGTCGATCTGCTCGAAGTGGTGGAGGAGCATTACATTGGGGCGCCGGGTGCGGATGAGTGGGCCGTGCGGTTCGATCGGCAGATCGAGGAATGGACCAAGTATCACGAACACATCCTGCTCAAGGCAGAGGACAAGATGAAGCCGGGAGTGACGATCGTACCGGAGGACGGGGAGTATGACGCCTTCAAAGCTCAGCTCATCAGCTTTATTCATCCTCAGCTCGACGAGCGCAAGCCGTTCATCTTCGTTGGTGCGGCGCTGATGGAATACGCCTATCATCTGCGTCGACTGGAAAAGTTGATTGAGCAGGTGCAGATGCGGCAACGAGGCGAACAGGACGAGGAGTAACAAGATAAATACAGTGCCAAGCATGGAAACACATAAGAAGCCGCATCGCCTTTCACGGAAGGGCGATGCGGCTTTTTTTGAGGTGTCCCGGCGGCCTGAGCCGCGCAGGGTTCAGGTTATCGGTCGCCCCGGTTCAGATGGCGGCGGGGATGTGTCACCTTGAATGGCTTATCCTTGTCTTTCTTGGGCACAAGACGTGGATCAGTCTCGCCTTCGTGATGATTGTCCATCTGATATTCGGTTAGCTGCCATTCGGTTGCTCCCAGCACGAGATCCGCGGGAAAGGTGTCTCCGCGCTTCAACTCGGTTTCCTGACCGGATTCGTTCTCATAGACACCATCCACTTCGACCTCTTCCCCGGTCATGGGGTTCATATCATAATGATTCACTTTCTCGCTCATGCTGCTCCTCCTTGTCCATAACTATGGCAGAGCAGGCTACAAGCCATGCTTGGGTACAGCGGCGCGATCCGCTTCAGCCTGCTGTGTGCTGGCTTGCTGCTTGCTGCCTTGCCCGCGGTCTGCGAGCGATTGGGCCTTGCTGGCGGCCTGCTGCTTGCGGGATGGCTCAGTGCCGGACATCCCGTTCCCCTCCTCTGCTTGCTGCCTGCAGGCAGCGCGTTCTGGATTTCAGCTTCCGTTCATTCACGCTCCGACAAGGCAGCAGGTCGGCTGCCGCCGTCACGGTAATCCAGGAAGCTGTATCTTAGTATGACGCAGCGCTGCGGCGGCTATGTACGGTAAGAGGTGGGTCAGCCATAGCAATTCAAGGTGTAACCAGCATAGGACAAACAAGTGGCAAGCGGCATCAGGTCTGAAATTTCAGCTCCAGCCGTTTGCCTAGCAGCCACATGATGACCAAAGCTGCGATGGCAATTCCGATTCTCCACGGTGCATCCATGATTTTGGCAATGTCAAAGCTGAGCAGAGATACACTCGTAATCATGACCCCCTTGCCCATCAGGATCGCCGTGACGAACACACGCATCGGTACGGTGGTCAAGCCGGAGGCAATATTGACGAGCACAGAGGGTGAGAACGGGAAACAGGACAGCAGGAAGATCGGTGTAAAGCCCCGCTTCTCAATCCAGGCAAAAAATCGGGAGCTTGCAGGGAACTTGCGCTGCAGCCAGCCGCGAAAGCCACCGCCTAGCCGCCTAGCCAGCCAGAATACGAGCATACAGCCGCAGCATACTCCGACCCACGAGTAGAGAATTCCTGGCCCGAGGCCGTAGATATTGGCATTGACGGCGATGATAAGCAGCAGCGGCAGAAACGGCAATAACGATTCGAGAAAAGGTGCAATAATGCCTGGCAGCGGTCCGAATGCTGAATAGCTCTCCAGCTTGCGTTGCAACTGCTCGGGGGTAAGATGCTGAACATGGTTCAGCCATTCCTGAATAGAAACCATCCATTCGTTCACAGATCTAACTCCATTTCATGTTAAATAACGTACTCGCTAGAAGACGCTGTAGATAAAGAGAGCGGCACATAGGGCCGTGCGCGGCAGTTACGCCGCGCCTTGCCGCTCCCCTTCGAAGGCTCTGAAAGGAAACCACAGATAGAACAACCCGATCAGCCCGAATAGAATGGCGCTGATGAAGATGACAGCTAGCTCGCCATTTGCTGTTGCCAGCATGCCGCCCAGCACCGGGCCAACCATGACACCGATGCCCTCAATCGTAGAGAAGACGCCCCAGCCAAGTCCCTGTCCAGAGGACGGGACATACGAAGCGAGCAGCGCATTCCAGGCGGGAAGCAGGGCTGCATAGGATACGCCGAGCACTGCCGCCAGTACGATGCACTCCCACAGGGGAGGCTTCCAGGTCAGCAGATACAGGGCGATCGCGAACAGGGAGAAGCCAGCCACGAGAAACCACTTCTTCCCGCCCAGCCGATCGGACAGCCGACCCATTGGCACCAACCCAAGCACGGTGCAGCATCCGCCAGCCATCAGAATAAATGAATAGTGCGTGCTGGACATGCCGAGCTGCTTCTCTGCAAAGCTGGGCAGGATCGGCACCAGCATGCTGGCTCCGGTCGTCTGCAGAATCATGCCGGGCAGCAGCAGCTTCATCTGACGCAGCTTATCCTTCAACATGACCATCTGCGCCTTGAAGGGAATTTGCTCGATGCTGCGCGCGGTCGTATTGCTGATCATTAGGGAGAGGAGCCATGCCAGCAGGGACAGACCCGCCAGCAGATAGAAGGTGAAGGCCGGGCTCCAGTCGAGCAGAACATTGCACAGCACTGGCCCCGCGCCAAGACCGATGAACCATAAGGTGTACAGATAGCCCATCTGAGTCGCCCGCTGCTCCTCGCTCACCTTGGTCAGGCAGACGATCCAGACAGGAGAGATGCCAATGCCATAGATGGCCGAAGCTACAATAAACAGCAGGGGCAACGGAGCATAGCCGAGGATCAGCACGCCCGCCAGACAGAACAGCAATCCGGTGTGAACGACGAAGCGGACAGAGAAACGGTCGAGCAAGTAACCGATGACAAGCTTTAGCCCCGTGTCGGTCAGATAATGTGCCGTAATAGCGATGCCGATAATATCGAGCGTCAGCCCGAGCTGCTTCTCGCCGTAGATGGGCAAGAAGCTGATCAGCATTGCGCCGCGAACAAATTCAACAAGCAGTACGATGGCGGAGAGCAACAGCATCTCTCGGCCAAACCAACTGCTGCGCTTTATTTTGGACATGCTGGCTCCTTTGGTCACTTTTGGGAAGGTCCCCAATTTAATTAACGTATCTTGTGACGTTTAGTTTCCCCCAGTTCGGATGATTTTAAAAACTGCCGATGATAATCGACGGTTCCTTAATTTTTGTTCGACATGGATACCTGAATTCCTTGTAAATCAGACCTTTAATTGCAGATTCCGCCTGAGCTATTACTTCGAGAAATCCATGACGTACTCATCCAAGTTAAGTGTTGGGCATTGTCCCGGAATACAGTATAATGGGGACACATGGGTACAAGAGGAGGGCAACGCGACGATGGAGTATACAACACTGGGACGTTCAGGTCTTAAAGTAAGCCGTCTATGTCTGGGTACGATGAATTTTGGTGTCGATACGGATGAGAAGGAAGCCTTTCGCATTATGGATGCTGCGCTGGATGCAGGGATTAATTTTTTTGATACGGCGAATATTTATGGCTGGGGCGAAAATGCAGGACGCACGGAGAAAATAATCGGACGTTGGTTTAAGCTGGGCGGCGGACGTCGTGCAAGAACCGTGCTGGCAACTAAGTTTTATGGGGATATGCAGGACAAGACAGATGGACCTAACGGGGAACGTGGACTGTCCGCCTATAAGCTGCGCCGTCATCTGGAAGGCTCGCTCAAGCGGCTGAAGACCGATCATATCGAGCTGTATCAGATGCATCACGTCGATCGCAATGTTTCCTGGGCGGAGCTATGGAACGCATTTGAGCATGCTGCGGCTAGCGGGCAGATCGGCTATGTCGGCTCCAGCAACTTTGCAGGCTGGGACATGGCGGTCGCTCAGGGCGAAGCCAAGGCGCGCGGCTTGCTGGGACTGGTGTCCGAGCAGCACAAATATAACCTGCTCTGCAGGCTGCCCGAGCTGGAAGTGCTGCCAGCCGCAGAGCATCTGGGCATCGGCATTATTCCGTGGAGCCCGCTGGACGGCGGATTGCTCGCAGGCAACTGGCATCGCGGCGGCGCAGGCAAGCGCAGCGGCGATCCGAAGCGGCTCGATAAGCACCGCGAGCAGTTGGAGGCTTTCAGTGCACTCTGCGATGAGCTGGGAGCACGGGAGGATACGGTAGCCCTCGCCTGGCTGCTGGCTAACCCGGCGGTCACCGCGCCGATCATCGGCGTGCGGACGCTGGAGCAGTTCCAGCGCTCGCTCAAGGCGGTGGAGCTGAAGCTGGACGAGCAGGCGCTCGCGCGGCTGGACGAGATATTCCCAGGGCCGGGCGGCGATGCGCCGCGGGCGTATGCCTGGTGACCTAACAGGCAACTGTGTACCAGTAAGTACAACAAGGCCAGGAGGCGGTCATGCGCTGCTCCTGGCCTTGTTGCGGGAGAGGGCGGCTATATTAGTAGGTTGAACAACAGCGGGTCTTTGTTCAATTCGGTGAACTGCAGCCCCTTCGCCTGCATCCTGGCAATGAGCGGCTCGTAGTCACTGCGCTGCTTCAGCTCCAGACCCACAAGCGCCGGGCCGTTGTCCTTGTTCGTCTTCTTCGTATATTCGAAGCGCGTTATATCGTCGTCTGGCCCCAGCACATCATCCAGGAACTCGCGCAAGGCGCCGGCACGCTGCGGGAAGTTCACCATGAAGTAATGCTTCAAGCCCTCATAGACCATGGAGCGCTCCTTGATCTCCTGCATGCGATCCACGTCATTGTTGCCCCCGCTCACGACACAGACCACGGTCTTGCCAGCGATCTGCTCACGGTATGGCTCCAATGCGGCGATCGCTGTTGCTCCTGCCGGCTCGGCAACAATTGCGCTCTCGTTGTACAAGTCCAGCATAATCGTGCAGATGCGACCCTCGGCTACAGTAATAACATCGTCCAGGTAGTGGCTGCACAGTTCAAATGTCAGATCGCCCACCCGCTTGACAGCCGCACCGTCTACGAATTTGTCAATCTCCTCCAGTGCCGTTACCTCGCCCCGTTCACGGGATATCTTCATCGATGGAGCTCCCTCCGGCTCTACGCCGATCAGCTTCACCTGGGGCTGTACTGGCTTCACATAGGAGCCGACGCCGGCCGCCAGCCCGCCCCCGCCGACGGTCACGAAGATATAGTCGGGCACAGTATCGGACTGCTCCAGTATCTCCATCCCTACCGTTCCATTGCCCGCTATAATCTTAGGGTCATCGAACGGATGAATGAAGGGCATCTGCTCCCGCTCGCTGGCGGCGATGGCCTCGGCATAGGCATCATCGAATGTATCCCCCACAAGAATGACTTCAACCATGCTTCCACCGAAGAACCGCACCTGATTCACCTTTTGACGCGGAGTGGTGCTGGGCATATAGATTTTGCCGGGAATGCCAAGAGTCTGGCATGAGTATGCCACGCCCTGCGCGTGGTTGCCTGCGCTCGCGCAGACGACGCCGTGGAGCGGGGCGGCAGCGGATAAGGACTTCATCAGGTAATAGGCGCCGCGCAGCTTGAAGGAGCGGACGACCTGCAGATCCTCGCGCTTGAGCAGGACGCGGCAGCCGTACCGTTCAGACAGCGCGCGGCTATGCTGAAGCGGGGTGCGAATGACGACATCCTTCAACTGATGCTGGGCAAATACAATATCCTCTAAGGGCACGCGATGTGCCGCGTTCGTTTGGTGCTCCATGGATTGTTCCTCCTACCCATCTGTATATGATATATTGTTAAATGCAAAAAAATCCCGCCCCTCAAGGGACGAGATTCGAACTCGCGTAACCACCCTAATTCCAGCCTCAGCCTCTACATATCCATTCGATAGTCAAGGAAGCGCCAGCACTCTGCAACGTACATGCATACGTGTTCCCTGTAACGGGGGACAGCCGTCCGCAGCTTACAGTCTGGCGCGCAAAGCTCAGCCATGCGTCCTGCCAAAGTTCAGTGGGGCTTCTCGGGGAGGATACCATATCTGCCTGCAACCGCCGGCTTCCAGCATGAACCGGCTCTCTGGGGGATGCTCATGGCATGATCGATGTGTTCCCGTCAATGAATTATTACCCTCTTTATACTCCTGTCCTGCGCAAATGTCAACTGTCTCTCGCAAAAATAGGCATGCTGCTCTTCATCTGTATAACGAGCCGTGATGCTGATTCTAACGCTAGCGGCCTCTGACCGGAAGGCTCCACGCATGAAGCGCTGAGCTTGTCTTACAGCTCTGCTCTTGTGCCGAAGGCTGGTGCGTTCAGCTCTCGGCACGCGGTGCGTCGCTGCATACGGCGGTTGGGGGGAATCACAACGTGACGCTCCTCGAAGTCATGCTCTATGCGAGCAAACGGCTGGTTACGACAAGCATCTGCTCCATCTGCTCCGCAGTACCGATGCTGATACGCAGCTTGTCCTCAAGCCGATCTGCCCGGAAATGACGCACGTAGATGCCGTTCTGCTCCAGACGCTCTGCCAGTGTAGCTGCATTTACAGCCTGTGGCGGAGGCGTGCAGAGCAGGAAGTTGCCCTGTGAGGGCAGCACGACCCAGCCTGCTGCCCGCAGCGCCAGGCTGAATGAGGCGCGCGTCTGACGGATCGCCTCCGCTCCCCGTCTCATATGAGGCTGATCGGCGAGGGCTGCAATCGCCAGCCGCTGGCTTAGAGCATTCAGAGGATAGACACCCTTGATCTTCTCCAGACCACGAATCAGCGCTCGTCCTCCGAAGACACAGCCGACGCGAGCTCCAGCGAGCGCATAAGCCTTGGAGAAGGTGCGTAGCACCAGCAGATTAGGCAGCTCATGGATAAGACGAATGACGGATTGATCCGAATCCGCGAAATCCATATAAGCTTCATCGATAATGACGAGCGCCGAGGTGCTCCTGGCGAGCCGTTCAACCTGCTCAGCAGACAGCAGCAGGCCGGTTGGAGCGCCTGGGTTGACGAGGAAGATGGCGCGGGCATCGCAGGCCGCTGCCGCCAGCTCCTCTGTGTCAATCGTAAAGTCGGGTCGGGCAGCCACACGCACCACCTCGGACTGCCATGCGGCTGCTGCATTATCGTACAGGGCAAAGGTGGGGTAAGGGATAACCGCCTTCCCCCCCAGCCCGATGAAGGCGCGGTAGATAAGCTGGATCAGCTCGCTGGAGCCATTGCCGCACAGCACTTGCTCTGCGCTGACACCGTAGTGAGCCGCCAAGGCTTCTCTTAGCTCGCCCCCCTGTGAATGCGGATAGCAGCGGATCAGCTCGCTCCCCGAATCCTGCAACGCCTGCAGAACGAAGGGGGAGGGAGGATAAGGATGCTCATTTTGGTGCAGTCTGGCAACCGTTAATCCGCTAGCGGGCTGGGTGCCAGGAATATAGGGCTGAAGCCGCTCAATATGCGGCAAGGTGTATTGGGTCAGGTTCATCGGTAGAACGCCTCCTGTATAGGGATAGCGGCTGGCCAGCCTAGATGATACGATAAGTGTACGTGCTTCATGGCTTTAAGGAAATGTACAAAATTGACGAAATTAAAATGACAGATGAATACAAGCAAGGAGGCGGGAACGATGCTGGAATTAACGCCAACGTTAGACGAATCGGCTGATGCACCATTATTCGTGCAGTTGTATCGTTATTTGCGCGCAGAGCTGTTGAGCGGAGCCATTCCGCCAGGCACACGGCTGCCCTCTATTCGCAGCCTCGCAGCGCATCTGCGCCTCAGCCGCACGCCGGTTGCCCAGGCCTACGAGCAATTGCAGGCTGAAGGCTACCTTCATAGCCGTCCACGCAGCGGTTACTATGCTTCACAGTTGCAAGAGCGCTCGCCTGCAATAAGAGAATCGCCGTCCAGGACATCCGCGCCCTTGCACACCTATCATGCCCGTCACAGCGATCCGATCGAATATGACTTCGGCTATGGCAGTGTGGATACGAGTCAATTCCCCATCTCCAGGTGGCACAGGTGGCTTAGCCGCTGCATGAAGCAGGACGGAGGCCGCCTGCTGTTGTATGGCGAGCTGCAGGGGGAGCCTGAGCTGCGCCGTGAGATCGCCGCCTACCTGCATCAGCTGCGCGGCGTGCGCTGCTCGCCGGATCAGATCGTGATTGGGGCCGGGACATACCATTCACTCGATCTGCTGTTCCAGTTGCTGGAGGGCGAGGTGCAGCGACTTGCTGCCGAGGAGGCGGTCAATGAAGGCATCCGGGCGCTGCTCGCTCGCTTCCGCTTCGATTGTCGTCCGCTGTGTCTGGAGGACGATGGCATCCGCATCGAGGAGGTGGTGGAGAGTGGCGCGCAGGCTGTGTATGTGACGCCATCGCATCAATTTCCCTATGGGATGACACTGTCGGCAGGCAAGCGGCTCCAACTGCTGGATTGGGCCTCGCATAGCGGCAGCCTGATCATCGAGAATGATTATGATGGTGAGTTTCGTTACGGCGGCGGCAGGCCGATCCCTTCCTTGCAGAGCATGGATGAGACGGGGAGCGTCGTCTACATTGGCACCTTCTCGCGTGTGCTGACTCCGGCCATCCGCATCAGCTACATGGTGCTACCGCCGCGGCTGCTGGACAAGTTTGGGGCGTTTGCCCAGCGGTACGACCAGTTGGCCTCTCCGATATTTCAGCATGCTCTTAGTGAGTTCATGGCCTCTGGCGATCTGTCGCGCCATATTCGGAGAATGCGGGCGCTCTATCAGACGAAGCAGCAGGCTATCACCTCGCGGATCGCAAGTCTGCTGGGGGAGCAGATGGATATGATTGGCGCCGCTTCGGGGCTGCATCTGCTGCTCCGTGATCACAGATCGCGGAGCGAGCACGATCTCATTGAGCGTGCAAGGCAGCATGGGGTTAGCGTATATCCCGTCTCTCCGTATGCACTGTTGCCTGAGCGGGCGGCTGAGGGTACCGTGCTGCTGGGCTATGGGGGGCTTACGGTGTCTCAGATTGGAGAGGGCGTGTCCCGACTGGCCGATGCCTGGAGCTGATCCTTGTAAAGTGGCTGGTGGCGCAGGGCGTCTGCTCGGTGGCAAGTCCTGCCATCCAGATGCAAGGTGGATTCCATGCTTCCCTTCCCTCGATCTCTAGGCTATAATCAGGTCGTGTGTCCAATTATTAGGGGGAGGCAATAAGGATGAAGAAATTGAAGCTTGTCCAGCAGGTTGCTGAGGAAGGTGTAGTAGCCGTACTGCGTGGGGACACCCCGGATGAAGTGGTAGAGATGGCAGAGCAATCGATTGCTGGCGGAATCAAAGTGATCGAGATTACGATGACGGTGCCTTTCGCGCTGCGTGCGATCGAGAAGCTGGCTGCCAAATATTCAAGCACTACCTCGGACCCATCCAAATATGCGATTATCGGCGTCGGTACGGTGCTGGACCCTGAGACAGCGCGCGCTGCTATTCTGAGCGGTTCAGAATTTGTCGTCGGGCCATCTCTGAATGCTGCGACTGTTACGTTGTGCAACCGCTACCGCGTGCCGGTCATGCCGGGTGTAATGACCGTCAAGGAGATTCAGGAGGCGCTGGAGCTGGGCGTTGACATTGTGAAGCTGTTCCCGGGCAACCTGTACTCGCCATCGATGATCAAGGCGATCAAAGGACCTATGCCGCAGGCGAACATTATGCCAACAGGCGGCGTATCGCTGGACAACCTCGGTGAATGGATCAAGGCAGGGGCTGTTGCTGTCGGTATCGGCTCCGATCTGACGACGGCTGCGGTCAAGCAGGGGAACTATGCATTGATTGCTGAACGTGCTGCACAATATATTGCTGCTTACAAGGCTGCCAAGGGCTGAGCCGGTTAACTCCATTCCTTTAGGATGGAGCAGGACAGCCAACGCATACCCGAGTGAGGCATGGCGATCTGATCGAGAGGATTGCCATGCCTTACTCGGGTTTTTGTTATGCCTGAAGGTATGTTTCTGATCCAGAGCGACTACTATTCTATAGGGAGGGGAGCATGCTAGTAACCTGCGTTGCTCTTTGCTGCTGTGGTACAAGATGATTTACGTATAGAGGTGGATGTTCACGGCGATTTACTTTATACTGGAGTAGACAGCTTTACAGGTCAGGGAGGTACCAAGGAACATGCAGCCATTGCGCTCTGAGGAGCAGAAAAAACGCGACATTGCCAATCGACGAAGCTTTTCCTTTCGCTTAAATATATTCTTTTTCCTCACTTTTTTTGTATTTTCTGTACTCATCGTCCGACTTGCCGTTCTACAGTTTGTTGAGGGCCCCGAGCTGAGGGCAAAGGTCACCAGCATCGGCACCCGCTATGTCAAAATTCCGCCCATTCGTGGCAATATCTATGATCTGAATAGTGAGCCAATCGCTTATTCGACGTCCACACAATCGCTCTATTACACCATTCAGCCTGACACCACAGAGGACAGTGCGCGCGAGATGGCCAGGCATTTGGCTGCGGCATTCGAGGAGCTGGGCAACGCAAGCAAAGCCAAGGACGGCCAAGATGCCGCGAGCGGCAGCGCAGGAAATTCCAGTGGTGGAGAGGATGGCAGCAGCGAGGCTAACGGGGGAAGCAGCGCGCACCTGACCGCGGAGAAAATCTTTGAGCTGATGGACATCAAGGGCAGAATTACCTATGTCTTCGAGCCGCGTCGGATCAAGGCCGGCGTGAACGAGGAAGAGATTGCCTATTTCATGGAGAATGCCGATCTGTACCCTGGAGTGGATATCATCGAGGAGAGTATCCGTCACTACAGCGAGGATACGGTGGCCGTGCAGCTCGTCGGCTACATGAAGGGCTTTAATGCATTGTATCAGGAGCAGAATGGCCTGACGAAATATCAGGAAATCAAGCAGCAGAATTCCACACGCGACCCGGTTGACCAGTATCTGGATAAGGAACGGGTCGGCTATGACGGGCTGGAGCTGATGTATCAGGATGAGCTGCGCGGCAAGAATGGTGTCAAGCGCTACCCGGTCGACAGCATGAACCGGATTATCGGTCCGATGGAGTTCACTGCGCCAGAGAAGGGCAATAACCTGTTCCTGACCATCGACAAAAATGTCCAGCTCCGGGCAGAAGAAGCGATAATGAACCATCTGGAGAAGATTCGCACCTCCTCCAACCCGCGCGAGCGTGCCAAATATGCGCGTACCGGCTACGCTGTGGCGATGGAGGTCAAGACAGGCAAGGTTGTAGCGATGGCGAGCATGCCGGACTATGATCCGAATGTGTGGCAGAGCACCATTACGAAGGAGCAGTCTGAATATCTGCAATACTTTATTAATAACGGCACCATCCGCACCTCGATGCCTTATTATGAAGACCCGAATGAGGTCAAGAACCATCCCTCGTCTCTCGTTTACCTGGGCTCGACACAGAAGCCGCTGACGGTGCTGCTCGGGCTGAATGAGAAGCTGTTCACCCCGCAGTCGACCTACTACGACCGTGGAGCGTTCTACTTCGGGCGCGAGGGTCACAAGACGAGTGTCTCCAACGCGGGCAACAAGGCTAACGGACTATTAAGACCATGGGAAGCTATTAAACAATCCTCCAACGCCTTTATGTCGGAGATGATTGGCAACCGGCTGTACATGAAGCCGGGGGATGAGGGGCTGCAGATCTGGGATCGCTACATGGAGCAATTTGGGCTCGGCGTGCTGACCGGCAGCGGACTGCCGAACGAGTCCAAGGGCGTTAAGGACTACTTCAGCGAGAGCAGCGGCAGCGCCCAGGCGGCGCTCGTCTTCGCTTCCTTCGGTCAGCAGGGGCGATACACGGCACTGCAGCTTGCGCAATATACGACCATGCTGGCGAACCGCGGCAAACGGATGAAGCCGCAATTCGTCAATGAGATTCGTGATGCCAAGGGCAATCTGGTGCAGGGCTATACGCCCGAGGTGCTCAATGAGGTCGATATTCCAGATGCGTATTGGGAGGTAATCGAACGGGGGATGTCCCAGGTGTCTGTCAAGGGATTTGACGGATTTCCGTATAGCTTCAACCGGAAGACGGGAACGTCCCAGCAGGACGTAGGCAAGCGCAAGCGGGTGGAGAATGCGGTCTTCATCGCCTACGCGCCAGCGGACAATCCGGTGCTGGCGGTGGCGGTGGTCGTGCCGGATGGCGGCTATGGCGGCTGGGGCGCGGCGCCGATCGCACGGCAAATATTCGATGCGTATGATGATGAGATCGGCTTGACCGGCACGCCCAAAAACCCGACACGCAAGCAGTCTGATGGAGCGGCCGATGCGGGCAGCGCGGCAGGCGCTGACGGAGAGCAGGGAACGGGCGGGCAACAGAGCACTGCGGATGGCAGTGCCAACGGTCAGAGTACGACGAATGTCCCAGGAACTGCTGGTACGGCCAGCGGCCAGTCTGCTCCCGGGGCGCAGTAAGCCGCAGAGGATTTAAAGACAGGCGAGCAACGCTCGGGCAAGATCGGCTTGCCCGGAGGCGATACCGCGCCTTCAACCCCGCATTCGATCGGAGCACAAGAAAGCAGCAGGCGGTTGCCTGCTGCTTTCTGTGCCATTGGGGGTGTTGCCGTTAGGCGAGAATGGGGATAGACAGGCTCAGGCTGCTCCATAGCGCGGCCTGGCAAACCGGAACGTCGCCTATGCCGTAGCGCCATAATGCCAAGGCGCGCGTCGCGCATCGCTTAGCCATCCAAGCTGGGCTGGTACATCCGCATGCTCGGGTGTGAATGACGGGCAGCTACAGCTACGTCCAGCGGGCTGCCCAGAGCTTCATTTCCTTCAATATATTGTGCAGGTCTTGCCCCTTGGGGGTCAGCGTATATTCGACCGTTACGGGAACAGTAGGGAATACCTCACGCTCCAGCACCCCTTTCTCCTCCAGGTGGCGCAGCGTCGTGGTGAGCGCGCGGGGGCTGACCTCGGGGATGGAGCGCTGAAGCTCGGCGAAGCGCCTCGTTCCGCAGAACAGCTCGCGCAGCACGAGAAAGGCCCATTTACCGCTTAATACCTCCAATGTTTTCTCCACATTGCACTCTATGACGACAGGCTCCTTGGGAACATAGTTATTGGCAGACAATTGTCGTTCTCCTTTCACCGTCTGTCATGCCGCGATGCAATCGACAACTAGGGTACGGGCTGCTCTTGACCGTATTTGCTGGCGAAGAGTCAAGCTTGCTTGGCCCAGGGGCACGGGAGTAGCGTTCCAGAGACCGGTAGCGTTCTCACAAGAGAGGCAGCAGTTGGAGCGAGAGAGCTGCATAACGCACCAGCATCCGTTGCCTCACAGCCGTTCTATCCTTGCAGCACGAGCAGATAACATCAGGTATCTTAATAATGTTAGTATACCTTGCGGAGTAGAAGATGCAAATAAGCTTGTTGCAGCCCCGGTGCTGCAACAAGCTTGTTCGACGTGCGCAATAATCCGGTCACGCCGGTAGCCATCATCAGGAGAATGATAGGATCGGCTTGAGTCCCTCCAGGTTGCGCGGAAGCTCTCCACTATCCGATAATAATATCCTCCTTCGGATAGTGGAAATTTTGCTTGCGTTGATTGGTGCGGAACAGAAAGAGCAGCGAGAGCACGCCAATCCGCCCAATGAACATAATGAGAATGAGCACCCATTTGCCACCGGTAGTCAGTTGATCGGTAATGCCCATCGACAGGCCGCTGGTGCCGAACGCAGAGCACACCTCGAAGATGAGCGAGACGAGCGGCAGATGATTATGCTCGGTATACGCCAGCAGGATCGTACTGGAGATGACGATCATCGTAGCTGCGGTGAAGACGACAAAGCTCTTGGTAATGTCCTCCTGCTTCACTGTGCGGCGGAAGATACGCACCTCGCTGCGACCTGCAGCGTAATGGACGAGCGTCAGCAGAATAACAGCAAAGGTGGTCGTGCGGATGCCCCCGCCGACACTGGATGGACTGGCGCCGATGAACATCAGCGCAGACAGAAGCATCTGCGTCGGCATGCTGAAATCATTAATATCCATCGTATAGAACCCGGCGCTGCGCGTAGAGACAGAATTGAACAGCGAATAGAACAGCTTCTCGTGCCAGGTGAGCGAGGCGAAGTACAGGCTGTTCTCCAGCAGCCAGATGCCTGCAGCCCCGAATACGATCAGGATGAGAAACATCAGGCCCGTTACCTTCGTGTACAGGGAGAAGCGATAACGCTGCTCATTGCGCCTGGAGAAATATTGCCGCAGCTCGATCAGCACTGGAAATCCGATCGCTCCCAGCAGCACTAACAGCATCGTCACCATCTGCACGAGATAGTCGTCCCGGAATGGAGCCAGCGAGTCGCCATAGATGTCAAAGCCCGCATTCGTGAAGGCCGAGATCGAATGGAATGCGCTATGGACGAAGGCCGTCAGCCAGTCGTCATAGATGCCAGCAAGCTTGAAGTAGACAGTCAACACCGCGGCGCCTGCAGCTTCAATAATCAGGGTCAGGATAAAAACGAGCCGCAGCAGCATAACCAGCCCGGAGAGATTATTGCGGTTCTGGTCGACCATAATCAGCTTCCTGTATGAAAGACTGATATTGCGTCCGAGTATAAGCCAGAGGAAGACACCGAGCGTCATAATGCCGATGCCGCCAAGCTGGAACATGCACAGCAGCGCAATCTTGCCGAACTCGCTGAAGGTTTCGGCCGTGCCGACGACCGTCAGACCTGTAACGCTGACTGCGCTCGTGGCAGTAAACAGCGCGTCCATCCAGGAGAGGCGTGCCCCCTCTTGCCAACTGATAGGCAGCCGCAGGATGATCGTTGAAAGAATGACAGCTAGTAAATAGCCGAGCACGATGAATTGAGTGGGCGTGATCCGGTTGGATGCCTGTTTGAGCCGGGATTTCATATGAACTAAGGTGCCTCCAAAATGTAAATGTGAACGCTATGTAATCTGTCCGATATGTTCAGCATAGCCATGATGTTCGTGAATAATGCTATCATACCTGATTCCATGAAAAGAAGCCATGCGGAGGTCGAAAAGCTGTTACATTCGGCAACTATTGGTAATACTATGGAGAGAAAGGGGGGAGCAGGGTGGCTATATTGCCGATTCACGAACGCCTTGCGGAGCTGTGGACACTCAAGGGGACGCGAGATTTGTCCGACCAGGAGACGATGGATATGGAGCATTGTCTAGCGGTGAATGCCTCGTATTGCCGCGAGCTGGCTCATCTGCGCAATCTGTCCTTGCTGGCGTCCATGACAGGGGATACGAGGTGGCAGCATGAGATCTGCTCGCAGATCGAAAAGCTGTCAGGCGCACCGCCTGCTCCGCCCCGATAATATGTTTAGCAATAGCTTCTCAAGCTGCCCGGAACAGCCGCTGCAACGGTGGTTCCGGTTCTTTGGCGTGCGGCGAAATTAAATTTGACACTGATAATCATTATCAGTAAAATATAAAGCATGAACCTACTCAGGAGGAGGTATCGTCTTGGCGACGGAGGGCAAGCCTGCCGATCAGGATTGGATATTATTTCATTTTTCATCTGTCAAAGTGTTTGGCGAGAACGCATTGATCGCAGCGCCGATGGGACAAGGTGTCATGCGTAAATATACATCAGGAAGCTGGGAGCGTGTGGAGGAGGGGCTGCCGCCGCAGACGCATGTGAATCGTCTGTATGTGCAGGAGCGGCTGTTGTCGGCGTGCACCAATAACGGCTTATTCTATTATACGGGCGAGCAGTGGGAAGCTTCATCGCTGGCCATCGGCTGCTATCAATTCCGTCAGGTTGGCAAAACCTCACTGGCTGCGACACAATATGGTTTTTGGAGCGGTATGCGCGACCACTGGCATAATCTGGCGTTCCCGAATGAGATCGTCTATGATTTTCTCTATTTGCCTCAATATATCATACTAGGGATGGAGAAGGGCGTAGCGATCTATGATCGGCTAGAGGATGACTGGATGGAATTCAAGCTGGGCGCGGCGGTAACCTCGCTTGCCGTCTTCGGCGGACGGGTTATCGGTGTTACGGAGCAGGGGGAACTGATGCAGGGGGATGGAAGAGGCGGCTTCCAGACCTTCAGCTTTGACGGATTATTTCTGTTCTCTGTCGTCACGAAGGGGAAGGATGTCTATCTCTGCTGTGACCGCGGGCTGTACAGACTCGGTCTTGTCGGGGGGCGCATCTCGCTGATCTCGTTAAAGCTGGGTTGTCCTGTGACAGACATCGACACGGACGGCGACCAGATGTATCTGGCCACACTGTTCGAGGGCGTACAGACGATGGGCAATGAACGCTAAGGAAGCGGAGAAGGTCAAGAGAATGGAGCCGATACGGGATTACAAGCTGGAGGAGCTGCTGCGCAGCGCTGTCTCGGACGGCTGCGAACGCCGACAGGTCAGGGCAGCGACAGGCGCTCTGCGTCCGCTGCATTGGCGGCAGTTGTCGCAGTATGCGCTCAGCCATGCGATCAATGATTACTTTGCGCTCCCGTCGCAAGCAAGGCACCCGCAGCTACTACCGGTGCTGCTGGAGCGCAGGTGGACGAACCGCTGCGGCGCATTCGATTCACTGGAGCACTTTGCGCAGATTCGCCAGCGGCTGGGCAGCGAGATGGCCCGGCTGCTGGAGGGACGCCATAGCGATGAGCCCTTGCTCCGATTCGAGCAGTGGGAGACGCATCATCCTCAGTTGCGGCGCAGGCTGTCGATGATCTTTCAGCTCGTCATGTCCGCAGAGGTTGAAGATGGTTGTGCCGCGGACGGTTCGCGGCTGGAGACAGCAGACGATCTCAGGAACGGGCAGCGCTACATTGTGCAGAAATATGTGGTCGATGATAGCGAGGAGCTGCTGCGCGCATTTTGCCATTATACGACGGTCTTTTGCAGCAGCGCATTCCCCCGCTTGCCAGAGAGGATCGAGATCTATTCGTTGCTTACCGGACGCTGCGAGGTCATGCATCCGGCGTCTAATCACCTGCAACAGTCAGTGGATTATGTGCGGCTGGCATTAAGCCTCTTGCCGGCAGAGGTGCCCTCCTGCGAGAAGTCCGCAGAAGGGGCGATATGTTGGGTGAATTGACCGTTTGCTGTGCGAGGATGGTGTTCCATCAAGGGCTGCTGACGAGGTGGGCAGACGCTAATTAAAGCTTCGTGGTTCTATTTGATATTGAGTATTGTTATATATAGTTTTGGGCGTTCATTCCATATTTCATTTTAAGGGGCATTGAGGAGGAGCTAGCTTGTCTACAGTTATTGTCGTATTTGCCAGCATGTCAGGGAACACAGAGGAGATGGCAGATGCCATTACAGCAGGAATTCGCGCGGCTGGCATAGAGCCGGTTGTAAAAGAGGTCATGGACGCCAATGCGAGCGAGCTGGAGCAATATGACGGTATTGTGCTGGGCGCTTACACATGGGGAGACGGCGAATTGCCGGATGAATTTCTGGATTTCTATGAGGAGATGAATGGCATTCATCTGGACGGCCAAAAAATCGCCGTGTTCGGCTCGGCGGATTCGTCATATCCTATGTTTGGAGCTGCCGTCGATATCTTGACAGAGAAGCTGCAGGAACGCGGAGGAATCAAAGTGCTGGAGGGACTGAAAATTGAATTGAATCCGTCCGCAGATGAACGAGAGGAATGTATCCAGTACGGCAAGAGCTTCGTTGAATCACTAGCCTAAGGCGGTGTTAATGTGGGGATGCTGTATGAAGTTGTAAGCCGATCGATTGCCCGGGAGAAGCTGGAGAGAGCAGAGCAGCCGCAGCAGGCTGAGCTGGTGTTGCAGGCCAGCCATCTGGAAGCGGAGAGGAAGCTGCGTGCCACCTACGCCACGGAGGATCGACTGCTTGCAGCGGAATAGAAGTGAAGGAAGGGATCGCCTGATGGGGCGGTCTCTTCTTTGGCGTGCTCTGTCGCTAAGGGGGTGACACTGTCCTCTGGACGCGCTGTCCCTCTATCTGCAGGCGCGCTGTGGTCGGCAATGTATGCTACAATATAGCCATAGAAGACCAAGCGAAGGGATATTGGAGCCAATGAATCTGCTGTCAGTGGAGAATATAACGAAGACCTATGGGGAAAAGGTACTGTTCAAGGATGTGACGTTCGGTCTGGAGGAAGGCGACAAAATGGGCATTATCGGTGTCAATGGCACCGGGAAGTCGACCTTGCTCCAGGTGGTGGCGGGTCTGGAGCCGCCTGACAGCGGTCGGGTAGCAGTCGGAAGCCGGGTGCGAATCCAGATGCTGGCGCAAAGTCCGGTGTTCGACCCGGAGATGAGCGTGCTGGAGCATCTGTATCAGGGTAGCTCCGCTGAGATGGTTGCGCTGCGTGCGTATGAGGAAGCGCTGACCGCGCTTGAGCTGCGACCTGGAGACGAGACCTTGCAGCAGCGGCTGGTAGCAGCCAATACACGTATGGATGAACTCAATGTATGGCAGTTGGAGAGCGATGCGAAGACGGCATTGACAAGGCTCGGGATTACAAGCTTTGATGCGAAGCTGGGCACGCTGTCCGGGGGTCAGCGCAAGCGGGTAGCGATGGCGGCTGCGCTCATTCAGCCGTCGGATGTGCTGATTCTCGATGAGCCGACGAACCATATTGATAATGAATCGGTGGCCTGGCTGGAGGGCATGCTCCAGAAGCGTAAGGGCGCACTGCTCATGATTACGCATGATCGCTACTTCCTTGATCGTGTCAGCAACCGGATGATGGAGCTGGATCGCGGGAGCGCGTTCTTCTACACCGCCAACTATACCCGATTTCTGGAGCTGAAGCTGGAGCGCGAGGAGCGCGAGGCTGCCTCCGAGCTGAAGCGGCAAAATCTGCTGCGCAGCGAGCTGGCATGGATTCGGCGCGGCGCCAAGGCACGCACGACGAAGCAGAAGGCACGGATCGAGCGCTTCGAGCAGCTCAAGGAGGCCGCGCCGGAGCGGGCTGGCGGCAAGCTGGATGTGTCGGTCGCCTCGCAGCGGCTCGGCAAGAAGATCATCGAGGCGGAGCAGCTTCGCAAGGCATATGGCAGCCGTGTGCTGTTCGAGGATTTCAACTATATCGCGGTGCCGGGCGACCGGCTTGGCATTATCGGACGCAATGGCAGCGGGAAATCAACGCTGCTTCGGATTCTGGCAGGCAGACTGGAGCCGGATGGCGGCACGGTCGAGCGAGGGCCTACGGTGAAGCTGGGCTGGTTCTCCCAGGAGCATGAGGAGATGAACGAGGAGCTCCGAGTCATCGAATATATCCGTGAAGGTGCCGAGCAGGTGCGGACAGCCGAAGGGGAGCTGATCTCGGCCGGACAGATGCTGGAGCGATTCTTGTTCCCATCCACCCTGCAGTGGACGCCGATCGCCAAGCTGTCCGGCGGGGAGAAGCGTCGGCTGCAATTGCTGCGCGTGCTGATGCAGGCGCCTAATGTGCTGCTGCTGGACGAGCCGACGAATGATCTGGATATAGCGACGCTGACAGTGCTGGAGGACTACCTTGACGAGTTCCCGGGCGTCGTCCTGATCGTATCGCATGACCGTTATTTCCTGGATCGTACTGTAGAGCGAATCGCTGCCTTTGAAGGCGGAGGCAAGGTGAGTGTGCATGTCGGCAATTATACCGAGTATCAGGAGCGTGCTGCGCTTGCAGGGCAGCAGATACCGGATAGGGAGGGCAGCAAGGGGACGGGCAGTCCGTCCAGCGATGACAGCGAAGCGGGCAGTGCAGAGGGCTCCAGGGCCGGACAGCGTGGCAAAGCGCTGAAGATGAGCTATAAGGAGCAAAAGGACTTCGAGCAAATCGACGACTGGATTGCTGAAGCCGAAGCTGAGCTGGCGCTGCTGGAGAGCAGGATGGAGGAGGCAGCCAGCGATTCCGTCAGGCTGCAGGAGCTGGCTATGGAGCAGCAGGCGGCAGAGACCCGACTGGAGGAGCTGCTGGAGCGCTGGACCTATCTGAACGAGCTGGCTGAGCAGATTGCTGCCCAGAAGAAGTAACATCCAGGAAGCACTAGCTATTATATTATGTAGCCGTAGCCGTAGCCATCCTGTCCCTCGACAGACAGCACCCCCTGAACAGGAAGTGACCTTCCGCGCAGGGGGTGTTTGTATGGTATCCTTCAGCTTGAAGCGTTGGTGCCATGGGGTGGACACAGAGTGTACCACGCTGAAGGCGTCCTCTAGTGCAGCTCGGATAACTGCAAGGCCTGTTCTGCGTCTGTCTCGCTCTTGCAACGAAGCAAGCCGGAGGCTGCAGTTCTGCAGGCGGTCGCTGCTTATCTGCCGTTGAATGCCTTCAGCATCCAGACATGCTTCTCCAGTCCGGTATGAATGGCTAGCAGCAGATCGGCGGTTGTCTCGTCGTTCAGCTCCTGAGCGGCGGACATGCCTTCCTTCAGCTCCGTGATCAGCGTCGTATAATCGCTGATGAGCGTATCGACCATCTGGATTGCGTTCTCGTCAGGACGCGCCTCCTGCACGCTGGAAGCCTCCAGGTAGTCGCTCATCCGGGCTAGCGGCTTGCCGCCCAGCGCCAGAAGACGCTCGGCCAGCTCATCTACATGCAGCGCCGCTTCTTCATACAGCTCCTGGAATTTGGCATGGAGCGTGAAAAACTGCGGGCCGCTCACATACCAGTGGTAGTGATGCAGCTTGACATACAGCACGCTCCAGCTTGCGATCTGGCGGTTCAGGACATCTTGCACGATTTGTTTGGACATGGATGTTGCCTCCTTTAAAGGGGTATAGTCTCTAGGATGTTATGAATCAGGCTTGCTGTGCAGCAGGAGCGGAAGCTGCTTCCTCCAGAAACTTCTCACAATCCAGAGCGGCCATGCAGCCGCTGCCTGCGGCAGTGATCGCCTGACGGTACCGTGTATCCTGAACATCGCCACAGGCGAATACGCCCGGAATGTTCGTGTGGGAGGTGCCAGGCTTCACGACAATATAGCCCAGCTCATCGGTCTCGACCTGTCCGCCCAGAAATCCGGTATTTGGCGTATGCCCGATCGTAACGAACACACCGTCAGTCTCCAGCACTTCCTCCTCGCCGGTCTCATTGTTCCGCACCTTCAGTCCGGTTACGCCCAGAGCGCCTGCGACAACTTCAACCGGCGTCCGGTTGAGGCTCCACGATACCTTTTCATTGGCACGCGCACGATCCTGCATGATTTTGGAGGCGCGCAGCTCATTGCGACGATTCACAACCCGTACCTCTGACGCGAAGCGTGTCAGGAAATTCGCCTCCTCCATCGCGGAATCGCCACCGCCGACGACGATGATCTTTTTGCCCCGGAAGAAAAATCCATCACAGGTTGCACACGTGCTGACACCGCGGCCAATGTTATCTTTCTCGCCGGGAATGCCTAAATATTTGGCAGAAGCGCCAGTGGATATAATCAGTGTCTCCGCCTCAATCGCTCCCAGAGAGTCCACCTCCAGCTTGAATGGGCGAGCGCTCAGGTCGGTCTTGGTGACCCAGCCGCTCTTGAACACCGCGCCGAAGCGTTCAGCCTGCTTCCTCATATTGCTCATCAGCTCCGGTCCCATAATGCCGTCCGGGAAGCCTGGGAAGTTCTCCACCTCTGTTGTTGTGGTCAGTTGTCCGCCCGGCTCAGGGCCTTCAATGACAAGGGGATTCATATTGGCGCGAGCCAGGTAGATCGCTGCGGTAAGTCCGGCAGGGCCGGTGCCGATAATTACAGTATGATAGGTCATGGAAATCACGCTCCGTATTTATAATATATGAATTCTTTTTTTATAATTATTATAAATAAGAGGTGATTTGTCAAGTGCCTTCCGCGTGAACAAGCTGTGTCCGGCAATTGGGGAAGGGAGCCTATTGTATCCGAATATGAAATTCGCGCGTGCGCGGGCCATCGAATTCGCAGAAATAAATACCCTGCCAGCGGCCGAGCAGCAACTGCCCCTTATGAATGATGACCGTCTGCGAGCTGCCTGTTGTGATCGCCTTGAGATGCGAGGCGGTATTTCCTTCAGCATGGCGGTATTTCGGGTGCTCCCACGGGAATACCTCGTCCAGCCGCATGAGCACATCATGCCTGACATCCGGGTCTGCATTTTCCTGAATCGTAATTCCTGCTGTGGTGTGTGGGCAGTAGACGACAGCCAGTCCCTCCTGTATGCCTGAAGCTTGTACCGCGGCCCTCACGGCACGTGTAATGTCAATCATCTCATCGCGTTTGGAAGTGCGAAGTCTCTCGGTAATCATCATCTTACGTCCTCCTCCTATAAGTTTGATGCCATTGTAACAGATGTCTCTCCTGCGCTTCCAGCAGCGCTGAAGATTACATCTTGCATACAGGGAGGGGGTATGCTAGAATGAATCTCAGATAGCGTGCTAGCTGCAGGGAGAGAGGGGTGAGGCGCTTGGATAATCAACAGCATAATTCAGGAGCGGTTGAAGTGGATAAGCATACCGAGCCTGAGCATTGTGGGCATGAAGGCGAACAGCGCAGAAGCCACCATTCCGAGAAATTCCAGGCGAATCTGATTGCCCGTCTGAATCGAATTGAAGGACAGGTTCGCGGAATTAAGGGCATGATCGAACGCCAGACCTACTGCGATGATGTACTCAATCAGATTGCTGCTGTGCAGTCAGCTCTTAATGGGGTAGGGAAGCTGCTGCTCGAGGGGCATATGAAGAGCTGTATTGTCGAGCGGATTGAAGAAGGCGACAAGGATGTGCTGGACGAATTGCTCAAGACGATTAATAAGCTGATCAAGTAGAAGCAGGCGTTGTAATCTACGTGAAGCTGCCCGGCTGGGACTGCTTGTCTACCCGTAAACCGAGGCAGCCATGCTGCGCCGCCAGATTCGCAAGTCATTGCAGGCGCGCAGAGATGTGTGAACGAGGGCTGGTGAAGAGGGCCGGACATGTAATTTTGCGTTATTTTATACTCTACTGGAGTATAGTAATAATATATGAAGTGAATAATGATATAAAGGAGCTGAACAGGATGAAAGAGGTAACGCTGCAGGTAGAAGGAATGTCTTGCGGGCATTGTGTGAAGTCGGTGGAGGGGGCGCTGGAGCCTCTGGGCGCGCGCGGTGTGGTAGATCTGGCGGGCAAGAGTGTGAAGGTTGCCTATGATGAAGGCAAAGTGAGCCTGGAGCAGATCAAGGAGGCAATCGAAGAACAGGGCTATGATGTAGTGTAGGCTTTCCAGGCGGAAGCATAAGCTGCGGCATCTGAGGGATATTCAGATGCCGCAGCTTTTTTGCAATTGGCTTATGGAGCAAGGGAAGAGTGAATGTACATACAAGTTGGGGCTATGATATAATCGAGGAATACAACTTATATGTAATCGAGGTGTGTCTTGAAGCAGCCTACGCCAAAATATATATTGCTCAAACGTGAAATATTGACATGGATTACAACCACCCGGTTCAAGCCGCATGACAAGCTGCCCTCGGAGAACGAGATTGCGCAGCGGTTCGAGATGAGCCGTCAGACGGTGCGCCAGGCGCTCGGAGAGCTGGAGCAGGACGGCTGGCTGTACCGGTTGCAGGGAAAAGGGACATTCGTGTCGGAGCCTCCTGTGGGAGAGCGCCGTGGCAGCTCGTCCGGCCTGACGGTCGGCATGATCACCACCCATATCTCCGACTATATCTTTCCGATTATCGTGCGCGGAGTGGAGTCGGAGCTGCGGTCGCTCGGCGGTCGCTTGCTGCTGGCGAGCACGGACAATGAGAAGGAGAAGGAGCGCGAAAGCCTGGAATCGATGCTCCATGAGCCGCTGGACGGCCTGATCATCGAGCCGACCAAGAGCGCGGAGGGCAATCCTAACTTCCGCTTTTTCCTGGCGCTCGATGCTCAGAACATCCCGTATATTATGCTCAATGAGCGGTATAGCGATGTTGATGCCCCCTGTCTGCGGCTGGATGACGAGCAGGGAGGCTATCTGGCGACGCGCCATCTGCTGGAGCTTGGCCATCAGCGGATCGCCGGCTTTTTCAAGACGGATGACAATCAGGGCGTACACCGGATGCGCGGCTTCCGCAGAGCTCATCGCGAGGCGCAGCTTCCTCTCATCCCGGATCTGCTGCTGCGCTATACGACGGAGGAGAAGGATCGGCGCCCGCTGGAGACGGTGGCAGAGCTGCTCAGCCGCGAGCCTGCAGATCGCCCCACTGCGATCGTCTGCTATAATGACCAGCTTGCGGTAAGGCTGCTGGATGTCATTCGGCAGCGGGGACTGAATGTCCCCGAGGATATATCGCTGGTCGGCTTTGATGATTCGAATCTGGCGACCGCCACGGAGGTCAAGCTGACAACGATGACGCATCCGAAGACCGAAATGGGCGAGCAGGCTGTACGTACCTTATATCAACTGATCGAGCAGCGCGGCAGAGGCGGACAGGTGGAGGATATGGTATATGAGCCCAAACTGGTGGTGCGCGAATCTACAGGGCGACCAAAATAATACGTGACATACTTGTACGTACAACCTATAATATGATACAGGTAAGCGTTTATATTTAGAGGGACTGGAAGGGAGCGGCTGCTGATGCTGGAGTCATTGAAGCAAGCGGTGTGGGAAGCGAATATGGACCTTCCCAAGTATGGACTGGTAACATTTACATGGGGCAATGTAAGCGGCATTGACCGCGAGAGCGGGCTGGTCGTTATTAAGCCAAGCGGGGTTCCGTATGATGAGCTGAAGCCGGAGCAGATGGTTGTCGTTGATCTGGATGGCAAGGTGGTAGAGGGAGATTACCGACCGTCCTCCGATACAGCGACCCATGTTGTCTTGTACAAAGCATTCGAGGGCATCGGCGGCATCGTGCATACGCATTCGCCTTGGGCGACCAGCTTTGCGCAGGCCGGGCGTGGTATTCCGGCACTTGGCACGACCCATGCCGATTATTTCTACGGTGAGGTACCTTGCACCCGCGCGATGACGGAGGAAGAGGTCAAGGGGGCCTATGAGCTGGAGACCGGCCATGTCATCATCGAGACATTCCAGAAGCTCGGTATCGATCCGCTGCAGGTGCCGTCCATACTGGTGAACAGCCATGCGCCGTTCTGTTGGGGCAAGGACCCGCATAACGCGGTGCATAATGCCGTTGTCCTGGAAGAGGTGGCCAAGATGGCGCTGCAGACCTTCCAGCTCAATCCGCAGATTGGCGCAATGGATCAGTATTTGCTCGACCGCCACTATTTGCGCAAGCATGGAGCCAATGCCTATTACGGTCAAAAATAAGGAGGCCAGCAAAAGATGAGCAAAAAATATGCAATCGGCGTCGATTATGGGACACAATCCGGCCGCGCCGTTCTGGTTGATTTGAGCAATGGGGCCGAGTTAGCCGATCATGTAACCCCTTACCGGCATCATGTTATCGACGAGGAGCTTCCGGGTCTTGGGGTGAAGCTGGAGCCGGACTGGGCTTTGCAGCATCCTGCGGACTATATTGAAGTGCTGGAAAATTCAGTGCCTGCTGTGATGAAGTCATCCGGTATCGATCCGGCTGATGTGATCGGGCTGGGCATTGATTTTACAGCTTGTACGATGCTGCCGATCGACAGCAATGGCGTGCCGCTCTGCTTCCATGACGAATACAAGCATAATCCACACAGTTGGCTGAAGCTCTGGAAGCATCATGCGGCTCAGGACGAAGCCAATCTGATCAATGAGATTGCCGAGAAGCGCGGAGAGAAGTTCCTCCCACGCTACGGCGGTAAAATCTCGTCCGAGTGGATGATTGCCAAGGTGTGGCAAATTCTCAATGAAGCTCCCGAGATGTATGATACTGCAGATCGCTTCGTCGAGGCGACGGACTGGGTGATTGGGCAACTGACGGGGAACATTGTACGCAATAGCTGTACTGCCGGCTACAAGTCGATCTGGCACAAGCAGGAGGGGTACCCGAGCAAGGAGTTCTTCGCGGCGCTGGACCCGCGCCTTGAGAGCTTGACGGACACGAAGCTGCGTGGTGAAGTATTGCCGCTAGGCACGAAAGCAGGAGAGCTGACCGAGGCATTCGCTGCTCGCATCGGCCTGCAGGCCGGTACAGCGGTCGCCGTCGGCAACGTGGATGCCCATGCCGCTGTTCCGGGTGTCGGTGTGGTTGAGCCAGGCAAGCTGGTCATGGCTATGGGCACATCGATCTGCCATATGCTGCTGGGCACTGAGGAGCGGGAGGTCGAGGGAATGTGCGGCGTCGTTGAAGACGGCATCATCCCAGGCTATTTCGGCTATGAGGCAGGCCAGTCGGCGGTTGGCGATATTTTCGAATGGTATGTCGAGCATGCGGTGCCGGCGTATGTGGTCGAAGCTGCGCAGGCAGAGGGGATCAGTGTTCATGAGTGGCTGACGGATCGCGCCTCCAAGCTGCAAGTCGGCGAGTCTGGCCTGCTCGCGCTTGACTGGTGGAACGGCAACCGTTCGGTGCTTGTAGACACCGATCTGACAGGGCTGTTGCTCGGCTTTACACTGCTGACCAAGCCAGAGGAGATCTACCGTGCGCTGCTGGAGGCAACGGCATTTGGCACTCGCAAGATCGTGGATGCGTTCCATAATAACGGCGTGCCTGTTAACGAGATGTACGCTTGCGGTGGTTTGCCGCAGAAGAACCGCCTGCTGATGCAGATCTATGCGGACGTGACGAACCGCGAGATTAAGGTAGCGGCTTCGAAGCAGACGCCGGCGCTGGGAGCGGCGATGTTCGGAGCGGTGGCAGCGGGTGCGGCGAAGGGTGGCTATGACAGCATCGTAGACGCTGCTCGCAGCATGGCGCGTGTGCGTGAGGAGAGCTTCAAGCCGATTCCAGCCAATGTGGAACGGTATGAGAGATTGTATCAGGAGTACACGCTGCTGCACGACTATTTTGGACGTGGAGCCAATGATGTTATGAAGCGCCTCAAGGCGATCAAGGAGGAAGTGCTGTAGATCGTACCAGCTATCGGTGAGACGGCTAGATCGGAATACAGTACGCTGGCTGAGATGCGGACGAAGAAGGCAGGGCTTGACTGATCGCGCCCTAGGTGTGGCTAACGAAGCTTGCTGCCTTGTGCTTCTTCCCTGCGGGCTCGGCAGTTATTGAATGAGTGGTATGTCGGAAAGCAATGGCTAATTAGATAAGGGAACTGCCCGCGGCACGGCTCCATATGTTGGAGCAGTGCTTTTTTTTATGATTAGGGGAAATACGGCTGAAAGCCGCCCGCAGTGCTCCCCTGCTCAAAGGCGGGGCACTACGGGCGAGGTGAGATGAGAGGGGGCTCGGGCTTAGAACAAGGCAACCTCAACAGCATCCTGGGGCTGCAGTGGCAAAAATAACTGGTTTGGCGGGATCAGGCGACCATTGACACGGAGGGTGTAGTTGATGCTGCTGCCTGGCCCGACGTAGATGCCGCTAATGCTGGTGATTTGACCGTTCGGCCCAAAAGCGATGACTCCGGTAGAGGCGAGTGCGCTGCCAACGGTTACACCGAAACGGTAAGGCACGGAATAGGGCCGTGTGATGCCAGGTGCGATGCGGCCGCCGTTAATAATTACCGTCACCCGGTTACCCGGTATAGGCACGACCGGTACGATCGGTGTGATGATCGGTGGAATAATAGGCGGGAACGGCCCTGGTCCTGGAGGAGGCGGGAACGGCCCTGGCCCCGGAGGAGGCGGGAATGGCCCTGGTCCTGGAGGAGGCGGGAACGGCCCTGGTCCTGGAGGAGGCGGGAACGGCCCTGGCCCCGGAGGAGGCGGGAACGGCCCTGGCCCCGGAGGAGGCGGGAATGGTCCCGGTCCTGGAGGAGGCGGGAATGGTCCTGGCCCCGGAGGAGGCGGGAACGGTCCCGGCCCTGGCCCGAAGCCTGGTCCCGGCCCGAAGCCTGGCCCTGGCAGAGCGCGGGCAAGCGGGGTGGTGATGATGCGGGAGGACTGCTGATTTCCGCAGCCGCAGCCGCCTGCTCTGGCGGAAGTACTCACAATCGTTGTTCTTGACATAGTTGCATTTCTCCTTAAACGCTCGACTGGGTATTTAACCTGCTCCATTGTATGCCTAGGCGCTTATCCCGTGTTACAATCTTCCTGTGATTGATATTGAGGGGCTCTTGGACGCGGCAGGCCGGGATGGGTTTACTGCCGTTATGCCCCGCCAGAGAGAATCAGGGAGGCGAGATCGATGAGTACCATGTTGGATGCGCTATTGGAACATAAAATCATCGCAATTTTCCGTGGGATAACAGGTAACGCAGCGGATCAGGCAGCCGCGGCGCTAATCGATGGCGGAATACGGCTGATGGAGGTGACGATGAACACGGACGGCGCTTCGACGATCATCGGCCGTTGGTGTGAGAAGTTTGAAGGAAGGGCATGGATCGGAGCAGGCACGGTGCTGGATCGCAGTATGGCTGAGGAGGCGGCAGCCGCGGGCGCGAAGTTCTTTATTTCGCCTAATCTGGATGAAGAGGTAGTGAAGTTCGGTGCGGAGCGCGGCATTGCAGTGTGGCCAGGGGTGATGACGCCGACGGAGATTGTCAGAGCCTGGAAGGCAGGGGCAGAGGCGGTCAAGGTATTCCCGATGGCTTCCCTGGGTGTCGGGTACTTGGCAGAGATTAGCGCTCCGCTGGATCATATTCCGATGATTGCAACAGGCGGTGTTGATCTGGACAACATTCAGGATTATTTCCGGGCGGGAGCATGTGCTGTCGGGTTAGGCAGCAAGCTGGTCAATAAGGCGTGGATCAGAGACGGAGAGTATGGGCGACTAACGGAGCAAGCCTCGCGCTTTGCAGCAGCGGCCGCAGCAGCTCCGGTCTGGAGAAGTGCTGCGTCGAGGTGAGCTATCTAATATACTCAAACAAAATTGCCTGCGAACAGCGTTCGCAGGCACAAGAGAGAATATATAATAAGGGGGGTCATGTCACTTATTATAGGGAGTGAAGATGAACCTAACCTGAAGCTAAAGTTACAGTTATGTTACAAAACTGGCGAGTGCAATGGGCAGCGGGGAGACCAGCCCCGCATGATTAGTTGTCGATGGATAACCTTTCATTTTATATACATCCATATGAAGGTAATATATCCAAAGGTATTATTTTATCTATAATGTAATGTTTTATAATGTAAATTATTACTTTTTCATGTGGAGTCAGGTTTACGTTAGTCATACGGTCAGGTATAATAATCCATAATCGCATGCTTTAGGAAGCCGACTACGATTATGGGAGGACGAATGAAGAAGCTGGTGAAATGGATATTGCTGACCGCTGTTGTCATTTTTGGCACGGGAACCGAATTGAAGCTCGATGCTGTTCTTGCCGATGCTTCTGTTGTAGCCGACCTGAATCAATTGGAGCACCTATTGGTCAAGCAGTTGCAGATTCGCACAGAGGAGATCGTCATCTCGTACACTGGTGATAAGGAAGTATTGTCTGAAGCCCTTCCACAGCTAATGAGAAAAGCGATAGAGCAGGATGATTACACCGCTTATATTGTCGATTCGTATTTTTATACTCTTCGTACCTGGAGCGCCCGCGCCAAACTCAACATCAGTGTTAGCTACCGCGAGACACCGGAAGAAACCGCTTATGTCAATCGCCAGACGCGGGAGATTGTCGAAGATTTGATTACTCCATCCATGGACGATCACCTGAAAGTAAAGTTGATTCACGACTGGATTGTCCGTACACTCCGCTATGACACAGATTATGAACGATATACAGCGTACAGCGCACTCACGGATCGCAGAGCTGTCTGCCAGGGCTATTCATTGCTGGCCTACAAGCTGCTGCAAGCGGCGGGGATTGAGAATACAATAGTCGAAGGCACCGTCGATACTGGAGATCATGCATGGAATCTTGTTCGGCTGGACGGCGTGTGGTACCACCTGGATACGACATGGGATGACCCGCTTCCTGATCGCAAAGATCAGGTGTCTTACGCCTATTATTTGAAGACGGACGAGGAGATGCGGAAGGATCACGCTTGGGTGAAAAGCTATCCGCGCGCCGGTCATACGTATGTGGATACGCTTAACAAGCTGCGGCAAGAGGGTAAGGAGAGTGCTTATCTGAATTATATTGAACGTCTGATTACGGCTCCCTCTAATGCTTCATAGCTACAGTGAGGTGCCTGATAACTAGGGCAGCCCCTTGCAAGTCTTGCGACTTGTGAGGGGCTGCCGTGTTTTCAATCAAAGTTGTCAATCGGCTACTTCCCTAGCTGTGCCGCTGCGAACTGCTACCCTCTTGCAGACGATAGCTCACGCAGGGAAGCGCAGCAGGATGGGCAGAATGCGGCTGGATTGGAGGTAGTTACGGCTTGGCCCGTCGACTGGCGGTCATCTGCTGCCAGACCGAGCCCGCAGCCTCCTCGCCCCGTTCGATACGCTCCAGAGCCATCTGAGCCTGCAGCCGAATCTCGAACTCCTCATCCTCCGCTGCAGTTCGCAGCGCAGCCAGAGCCGTCTCATCGCCAATCTCATACAGGTAGCGTGCTGCCCGCCATCGAACGAGCTTGTTGCTGTCCTGCAGCGCTTCGATCATCGGCCCAATGGCTGCCGGATCACCCAGATCGGACAGTGTGTCCCCCGCTGTACGCCGTACAGAGGGAGAGCGATCCTTCAGTGCAGTGAACAGATGCGGCAGCGCCTCGGGAATGCGCAGGTCGCCTAGGTAGACGACAGCGAGCCGCCTGATCGATCCATTCTCATCAGTGAGCGCCTGTGCAAGCAGCGGCAACATCTGTGGATCAGGGGATACCCGCTCCATCGCAGCATAACGGTCACGCCAGTCTGGCTGCTGCAGCCTCTCTGCCAGCTCTGCGCTGGTCAGTGGCTCCGGTCGAGGCGGGAGGTTATTCTCAGCGGGTGCTCCCGAACCGAGCGCCTTGGCCGCCTCGACCAGCTCACGCAGTCGCTCGGGGGTGTAAGCGGCCGACAGCTCGGCGATCACTTCCTTCATGATCTCCTCCGGCTCGCCGTAGCGCACACCGAGATCCTCCAGCATCCGCTCTCGAATCATCCCGGCTCCAGCGGCCTCATGAACGGCAGCTCCGAACGCTTCCGGTAGCGCCGAGCGTGATTCGCTGTCGCCCATGCGCACGCGCAGTTGCATGGGAATACCGCGGTACATCTGCACCAGCACATGTGCCTCGCCATATGCTGTATCTTGTTGTGCGACCGCGCTGTCATCAGGCGACTGGGCATCGTTGGCAAGCAACTGCCGGGCCTGAGCGAGAATCGCCTGCCAGTCTGCGTTCGGCTTACGATCCAATGCGATAAAATCAACTGTGCGGAACACGCTGCGCACCCCATCGATTCGCAGCAAGGCTGCGAGCGGCTCCGGGGCTTGATCTATCTGTTTGGTCGTATACGTATAGCGCTGGCCTGGAGGAAGCTTGGTATCCACATTCAGCTTCATAGAATTTGGGCTTGGTGTCGGTTCAATCGATAACAGTTTCAAGGAAGCGCCTCCTTATGTCGTTGGTTATGCAGTGCTGTTGCCTTAATGGAATCGGCAACGCTTAGCAACAGGAGCATAGCTGACTGCTTGCATAGTTTTTAGGTGCAATGATAATCTCTCTGCCGTACCATCGTGCCTTGTATTCCAGCATCGAACGGAACAGGCTCCACGATACTTCACTGATGGCCTTTGCAAGCTTAGGATTCTGCATCATATTCTTTACGCTTAGGTCTTCCATGACAATGACTTGGTTTTCGCTAATCATCCTGGAAGATAGTTTGTGCAAGAAGTCGTGACGTTGATTCCTCATCTCTTCATGCAACTTGGCCACCTTCAACCTGGCCTGATGACGATTATGGCTTCCCTTTTTCTTACGTGAAAGGTCTTTCTGTAATTTGGCTAATCGCTTTTCGGGCCTTCGAAGGTGCTTGGGATTGGCAATAACTTCACCGTCCGAAGTGATGGCTTGTAATGGTCCATCTTGTCTGCAAGCATCCGATTGTAGATGAATCGAACACAACCGAAGGTTTTTGCAAAGTAAAGCTGCTGCTGGCTATTCGGATAGATGCGATACTTGTAGGCTTTCAGCACTACGATTCATCCTTTCATGCCTTGGCTTTCGATGTACTTCTTGATTACGTCTATGGGTGCTCCGCCCGTTGTGAGCAGACAATAGGAACGTGACCAAAAATGCTCTTTCCAAAGTGACTCTCGGATGATAGGGAATTCCTTTTTGATAAGCCTGGAGGATGCACTTTTGTAAGCGTTGAGAAACTTGGAAATGTTCGTATTGGGATGCGCCTTCATGAGAACGTGAACATGATCCTGGTCATGATTCCATTCCTGAAGCGTGATATTGTAGGGTAGTTGAATGGACTCGAATATCTCTTTCAGACGTTCGGATATTTCAGCGGTAATGACTTTCCTACGATATTTGATGACTAGAATCAAGTGATAGTTCAATGAGAATACTGAGTGGTTATTGGAGTCTAATTTCATCGATTCTACTCCCTTTCCTAATATACGACTGAATCATTTTATTATAGTATCTTAGGCGGTAGGAGTCAATGTAGATCAGACCGTTGCCATTCATCCCCCAATTTAGAAGGTGGGGGAATTCTGACAACTAGCGGTTAAACACGCCAGCATTGCGAGCCAAGTTGCAAAGTGGAGAGTAACTGGCCTGCAGGAGCATAGGATTCAATCGCGTACTGTCATGCGGCGAAGCACTGCGTGCCGGGAGCTGAGTACGGTGCGGCGTATTGCTCTGCGAAGTGAATGCATGCGAGCGGGTTACATTCAGAGGTCTGCGTTCACACGTGTACGTAAACACTGGTATGTAAGAAGGCGTACCGTGTTTGCTGTGGGGGCTAAGCGTCAGAGTGGCTAATTCGGCCGGCGGGGCGGGTCCCTCTCAAGCACGTGTAGCAATGGATGGGGGATTGCATAATGATGAACAAAGAAGGCGATTTGCGAACAGGTTTAAGGAATGGCTTGCTTCTTGTGCTGCCGCTCTGGCTCATTGCAGGAGGGCTCTGGTTAGGGTGGCTGCTAGCCAGATAAGAGAGGAATCAATTTGATATTTTGTCCGCTGAACTGGTATGCTGAAGAGAGCATAGAACAGCAAAGGGGAGAACATTCCTTGTCGAGAATGCGATTTTCTAATCCCGATTCGGTACAGACCGAGCATACGATGGCTCACTTTAAACGGTGGCGCAAAGAACGCGCCAACAAGCTTAAACTAAAGGATTATTCCTATGTCGTCCCACATGTGGCTCCAAATCTTGACTATTTGCATGCCAATAGAATAGAACCGTCCATCACCTGGATTGGCCATTCGACCTTTCTGATCCAGCATTCAGGAGTGAACATCGTCACAGATCCGGTATGGTCGGGCAGAATGGCGTTCCAGAAGCGGCTGGCTCCGCCGGGCATCCCGCTAACGGATATGCCTCCGATCGATATGGTGCTGATCTCTCATTCCCATTATGATCATCTAAGTATTACCTCACTGCGCCGTCTGGCAGGGGACAAACAACTGCTGGTGCCCGCAGGGCTTAAAAATAAGCTGCGGCTAAAGGGGTTTCTAAGAGTGCGCGAGTTCCATTGGTGGGAATCGGCGACGATCAACGGCCTGACATTTACCTTCGTCCCCTCTCAGCATTGGACGAGGCGCACCCCTTGGGATATGAATCGTTCGCACTGGGGCGGCTGGATCATTGAACCGTCCTTGGAGTTGGCGCGGAAGCAGGATGCTGACCTTCGCCAGCAAGGCCTGAAGAGCATTGCAGGGGCGAACGATGAAGCTCCATCTCCGGCGCTGCAGTCAGAGAGGGGCAGGCCGGTGCTCACGGACAATCCAACCTTGTATTTTGCTGGAGACAGCGGCTACTTCAACGGCTTCAAGGAGATCGGAAGCCGCTTCAAGATTGATGTAGCGATGCTGCCGATTGGAGCATACGAGCCGGAGTGGTTCATGGGCCCTCAGCATGTGACGCCCGAGCAAGCGCTGCAGGCGTTTGTTGATACGGGGGCATCCTGGTTTGTGCCGATGCATTATGGGGCGTTCAAGCTTGCGGACGATACGCCGAGGGAGGCGCTCGATCGGCTGGAGAGCGGTCGGAGGCAGCAGCGGATCGAGGAGGAGCGACTGGTTATATTGCCGCATGGAGAGACATGGCGGCTTCATGGACATTAGGATATTTCTTTCCAACCCGCTCAAGGGCGCCCATCACCGCTCTTTGCCCTGTACAGCGCCGCTTTCCTGCAGGCGTCCCCTGGTACGCCTGCAAGAAAGCGCCTTGCCCGGAACGAGCATTCGCACAATCTGCTCCTGTCGGCGATTGAAGACACGCTCTGGCATCACGGGCGGAGGTGCTGCATAGAGCTGGACTCTCTGCGGTAGCCTCCGCTCGGCAATGCCAGAGATGTAACCGATGCCAAACGAGCACAAAGACAAGGCCATCCGCGTGCTGGAATGCGGCGTGCCGCTCAGGGTATACTGGAGCCATATGCAACGAAGGAGGATTTACACCATGTCAGTAACACCTATACGTCTGGGCATCATTGGCGCAGGCGCCATTGGTCATGTTCATATGGAAACGTTCAAGCAGTTGCCAGAGGCAGTGATAGCCGCTGTAGCGGATGCGCACGCTCCCGCAGCGAAGCAGCGAGCGGAGGAGCATGGGATTGGCACGGTTCATGCCACGCCGCAGGAGCTGTTGGAGGATGCGGAGATTGACGCTGTCGTCATCGGGGTGCCGAATCAGTTCCATGCACCGCTTGCTATCGAGGCGCTGCGTCAAGGCAAGCATGTGCTGTTGGAGAAGCCGATGTCTAACACGTCCATGTCGGCCAAGCATATCATGGAAGCGGCGGAGCAGTCGGGCAAGGTGCTGATGATGGCGCATCAGATGCGCTGGACGGGGATCAGCCGCGCAATCCGGCAGCAGATCGACCAGGGAGCGCTAGGGCGTATCTATAATGTCAAGACGGGCTGGATTCGCAAGAAGGGGATTCCCGGCTGGGGATCATGGTTTACCCGCATGGATCAGTCCGGCGGAGGTCCCCTGATTGACATTGGTGTACATATGCTCGATCTGTCGCTATATTTGATGGGCAATCCACGGCCGGTATCGGTGTACGGCTCGACCTATGCCGAATTTGGCCCTCAGCGCCGCGGAATCGGGACATGGGGCACGCCGAACTGGGAAGGCTATTATGATGTGGAGGATCTGGCGACGGCTATGATCAAGATGGACAATGGCTCGACGCTGTTGCTGGAGGTAAGCTGGGCCGCTCATGCTGCTGGCGCCAAGGAGGACCCCTACGTTCAATTAATGGGGACGGAGGCCGGATTGTCGCTGAGCGGCACCACAGGCTGTCTTGTAACACATGAAGGCGATCAGGTGAAGGAGGCGGTGGTGGAGCCGCTGGAAGGCGAGAGCGACCGTGTGCTAATGGGAAGGCATTTCCTGGAGTGTATCCGCGATAATAAGCAGCCGATCAGCTCAGCGCTGACGGGGTATACGAACAATCGTATTTTGGATGCGATCTATGAATCGTCGCGTACCGGCAGTGAAGTGAAGCTGGAGTGGTAGACCCGGCGGGTAACCGTGAAGGATAACGTATACGCGACAAGACGATGAATACCACGAATGGCAGGTGTACAGACAGCCCTCGCGGCTCCGACAGGAGACGAAGAGGGCTGTTTCTGTGTGTCTGGCGGCGATGATGGAGAGGGGAGCAGTTGCCCGCGTGCCGCTACATTTGACGAATACAATGCGGCAACTGCAGCGGCAGGCTATTCTCGCACAGTTGGTGCCCGTAGATCGACCGTCCTCCGCTTAGACGGACGGCATGTTCTTCCGTATCAAGCCATACCTCGGCAAATCGCCCCGCTTCACGCTCCTCGGGCAGCAACTCCACGAACAGCAGCAGATCAATGACGCGATATTCATCGGATCCTAGCTCCAGGATAAGATGGAAGTCATGTACAGGATAAATACTGATGATGTTGGGCAATTGCTGCCCCTCCTTTTTCAACTGATCTCATATGTAGTGTAGCTGCTCGCTCTAAACATTATCTGAACACTGGATGTTATATATGTCATATATAATGTCATCTATAAGTTGTTCTACACCACAGTGAATTAAGGTATTTTCTTTAGACCAAGGCGTATTATGGCGTAAAACTTAGATATATATAGTATAAAGTAAATGTAACCGTTATTTTAATAGTGTTAACTAATTGTCATATTAACTAACATATAATAAAATGAGTTTGTCTACTAGATAGATAAACAATATGGGAGGTTAATTTTTATGACATCATTGAAAGAGAGCAAGCTTGTGAAAAAGTTACTGATCCCACTATTAGTTATAGCCATGCTGGGAGCGACTGCTGCAATGGTATTTGCTGAGACGCTGCCAGGCGGAGGGACAGTCAAAAAGTTTGATATTCCTCAGCTCTCTGAAGGAGCCATCCAGTCTTCTCTCCCTAATGTGCTTGTTATCGGCACCGGCGGCACGCTTGCTGGACAGGCGGCGGATTCGACCAGCTTTCAAAATTATAGAGCAGGAACATACAAAATTGAGGATCTGGTAGCGCAACTGCCAGGCAAAGAGAAGATTGCCGATGTTGCCACCTACCAGTTCGGGAATAAAGGCTCGGGCGGCTACACCTTCCCGGAGCTGTATGATCTGTCGCTGGCAGTTGACCAGGCGCTGGAGAGCTATGACGGCGTCGTGGTGACGACCGGGACCGACACGATGGAGGAGATCGGGTATTTCCTCGATCTGACGGTGAGAAGTCCGAAGCCGGTCGTCATCACCGGGGCGATGCGTCCGTGGGATGTCATCGGTACGGATGCGCCTGCCAACCTGTATAATGCGATCAAGCTGGCAGGCAGCGGCAAGACGAAGTGGTTCGGCACGGTGCTGATGCTCAATGATGTCATTCAGGCGGCGCGAGAGGTGACGAAGTCCAACGCACACCGGATGGACACGTTCGAGACCCCGATGCTGGGCGCGCTGGGCTATATCGATGAGAATAATATTCGCATCTACCGCGCTCCGGCTCGTGTGCTGAAGGCAGGCAAGGAGGATTGGTCGACGCCGTTCGATCTCAGTACGATTCCAGTGGACAAGCTGCCAATTGTTGAGATTGTCTACAACTACCAAGACGCAGGCGGCGGCGCGATTCGCGGCCTGGTGGCAGAGGGAGCGAAGGGGATCGTCACCGCAGGCACCGGAGCAGGCGGCATCTCCTCCAAGATGAGCGCAGCCCGCACCGCGGCGATCCGCGATAATGATGTGATGTTCGTGACGACGACCCGCACGGGTTCGGGAACGATGTATCCAGGAAGCAACAGTAATATTGTAGCGGGCGATAATCTCAATGCCCAGCATGCGCGCATCATGCTGATGCTGTCCATGGCGTTCGCCTCTGACAAGACGCAGATCAAGGACTGGTTCGCAACTTACGGTACACAGGATGTCCAAGTTGATGCCGGGGTGGAGAGCAGAACCTTGGCGTTGCCTTCGGAGCTTGAGGCGGGGGCGGTCGAGGCTCCGGTCGCAGTAGAGACCCCGACGCCTGCGGTTGAGACTGTCCCAGAGACGTCTGCGGTTGAGACCGCGCCGGAGACGACACCGAATGCATCGGAAGAAGCGGCTCCTCAGACGGCTCCGGTGGGAACGGAAGAGACTGCTGTGCCGGCTGGAACCTGATTCACACATCAATGTGCACCGCAACGATTTCGTACTACTAATTCCAAATGCGAAACGTCACGTCCCTGTCGATGGGCAAGGCAAGCTGGCAAGCTGCCACGAACATGACCGTGTACAGTCGACCGCTCGCCCGATTACAGGAGGCCGCTACGGCGGCTTCCGGGCAACTGGGAGGCTCTTGCCTTGTCCATGGGTAGAGGGGGCGAACGTTTACGCTTGCAGGAGGGAAGTCTTTCATGTCACGAACGGAATCTACAATAACGGGCAGGCTTCTTGTGCCGCTGCTCATCGCCGCCTTGCTGAGTGCGATGGTGTGGGGGGCGCTCGGACCTGCGACTACTGCTGTCGCACAGACGCTGGCGCCTAAGGTATTCCCTATACCGGAGCTTTCAGATGCACATAAGCAGTCGCCACTTCCTAATGTGCTTGTTATCGGCACCGGCGGTACGCTTGCTGGACAGGCGGCGGATTCGACCAGCTTTCAAAATTATAGAGCAGGAACATACAAAATTGAGGATCTGGTAGGGCAGTTGCCAGGCAAAGAGAAGATTGCCGATGTCGCCACCTACCAGTTCGGGAATAAAGGCTCGGGCGGCTACACCTTCCCGGAGCTGTATGATCTGTCACTGGCAGTTGACCAGGCGCTGGAGAGCTATGACGGCGTCGTGGTGACGACCGGGACCGACACGATGGAGGAGATCGGGTATTTCCTCGATCTGACGGTGAGAAGTCCGAAGCCGGTCGTCATCACCGGGGCGATGCGCCCGTGGGATGTCATCGGTACGGATGCGCCTGCCAACCTGTATAATGCGATCAAGCTGGCAGGCAGCGGCAAGACGAAGTGGTTCGGCACGGTGCTGATGCTCAATGACGTCATTCAGGCGGCACGAGAGGTGACGAAGTCCAATGCACACCGGATGGACACGTTCGAGACTCCGATGCTGGGCGCGCTGGGCTATATCGATGAGAGCAATATTCGTATCTATCGTTTGAATGCCAGAGCGATGAAGGCGGGCAAGTCGAACTGGCAGACGCCATTCGACCTGCGGACGATTACGGCAGACAAGCTGCCGATCGTCGAGATTGTCTACAATTACCAAGACGCGGGCGGCGGCGCGATTCGCGGCCTGGTGGCAGACGGCACCAAGGGCATCGTCACCGCTGGTACCGGAGCAGGCGGCATCTCCTCCAAGCTGAGCGCCGCCCGCACTGCGGCAATCCGCGATAATGATGTGATGTTCGTGACGACGACCCGCACGGGCTCGGGAACGATGTATCCGGGAACCGGCAGCAACATTGTGGCGGGCGATAGTCTGAATGCCCAGCATGCGCGTATTATGCTGATGCTGTCCATGGCGTTTACCTCCGACAAGACGCAGATCAAGGACTGGTTCGCCACCTTCGGAACTCAGGAGTTCGATATGAACAATGAGCTTGCTGTCGGTTGGGAGCTGGGCACGAAGCTGGAGGTTGCTGGAGTGGGCATGAACAAGCTGACGCTGAGCTGGCCGTCAGCCGATGCCCAGGGCAAGGTCAAGCAATACCGCGTCTATGAGAGCGGCAAGACAGTGCCAATTCGGACACTAGGCAATGAGGCGCGGTCGGTCGAGCTTACAGGACTGAGCTCAGGCACAGAATATACGTTCACGGTCAAAGCGGTAGACGCGGCCGGGTCGGAGAGTGCGGGTCTGTCTCAGACGGTCAAGACAGTAGCTGTCACCTATCCAAGCGGCTCCACAGGCAGTGGCTCAAGCGGTTCAAGCGGCTCAGGCAATGCTGGCCTCGCGGAGAGTGTCATCTCCCCGTCCGCTGGCGGGAAGCTGGAGCTGGGCAGCGAGCTGAGCGTGGTTGTGCCGGCTGGAGCTTCTGCGGATGATCTGCGCTTGACCGTAGAGAAGCTGGACAGCTCTGCGGCCTCGGCGATGGTGCCGAGCGGTCAGACTCTGTTGTCTCCCGTATTTGAGATTACGAAAAATAGCAGCGACAACTTCAAGAAGCCGATTACACTTAGCTTCCAGTTCGATGCGTCGGCAGTGCCAGCCGGATACAAGCCCTCTGTCTTCTACTATGATGAAGGTAAGAAGGAATGGGTGGAGATGGGCGGCACAGTGAACGGCCGCATCATATCGGTGGAGAGCGACCATCTGACTCCGTTTGCCGTGTTGGCCGTCAAGGCAGCGGCTGAGCCTGAGCAGTCGGGTAGCGCCGAGCCGCTGTTCTCGGACACGGCAGGACACTGGGCGGCCACAGACATCGGCAAGGCAGTGAAGCTGGGGATCGCTGGCGGTTACCCGGATGGAACATTCAAGCCGGACAAGACCGTTACCCGCGCTGAATTCGCCGTGCTGCTGATGAATGCGCTGAAGCGAGAGGGCGCCGCGGCAGAGCTGGTATTCAAGGATCGGGATGCGATCGGGACATGGGCTGGCGATGCGGTAGCCAAGGCCGTACAGGCTGGCATCATCAACGGCTATGCGGATCAGACCTTCCGTCCGAACGCGGCGGTTACGCGAGCAGAGATGGTGATGATGATTGCCAAGTCGATGGGACTGAAGATGGATGGCAAGGCGTCGACCTCCTTTGCAGATGATCAGGAGATTCCAGGCTGGGCCAGGGGTGCTGTCCATGCCGTACAGGAACAAGGATGGATTCAGGGGCGCAGCGGCAATCAGTTCGCTCCGCAGGGGACAGCGACCAGAGCGGAAGCGATACGTGTCCTGCTGAATATGCTGGAGACCTTATAAGCATCGATTCGATCAGCCGGGCAGGGGGCGCGCATTGCGCCGCTCTTGCCCGGCTTATTTGTATATACTCCTCAAGGACGGAAGGCAGCCGTTTACGATGGTTCATCATTACACAGTAGCGCTGAATGGAGCGCAGCGGTGATGAGCGATGTTCTGGAGTGGCTCGAAGACACCCCCTAGCCCTTAACTGGAGAATTTGTGGTATAATGAGAGGATGAAACGATTATTGATAAGAAGGACGGGATATAATCCATGATTAGTACAAGTGGCATCACCCTGCGCTTTGGGAAGCGTGCCCTATTTGAAGATGTAAATATCAAGTTTACGCCTGGCAACTGCTATGGTCTGATCGGCGCTAACGGCGCAGGCAAGTCGACCTTCCTCAAGATTTTGTCTGGGGAGATTGAGCCTACCAATGGGGAGGTTCATATTACACCTGGCGAGCGTATGGCAGTCCTCAAGCAGAACCATTTTGAATATGATGAGTTCAAGGTGCTGGATACGGTAATCATGGGCTATAAGAAGCTCTATGAGGTCATGAAGGAGAAGGACGCGATCTATCTGAAGGAGGATTTCTCCGATGAGGACGGGATGCGCGCAGGCGAGCTGGAGGCCGAGTTCGCAGAGATGAACGGCTGGGAGGCCGAGTCCGAGGCAGCTTCGATGCTCAATGGACTGGGGATTGAGACAGAGCTGCACGAGAAGCTGATGAATGAGCTCGACGGCAACCAGAAGGTGCGTGTATTGCTGGCGCAAGCGTTGTTCGGCAACCCGCAAGTGCTGCTGCTTGACGAGCCGACGAACCACTTGGATCTGCAATCGATCGAATGGCTGGAGAACTTCCTGGCTGGCTACGAAGGCACCGTCATCGTCGTCTCCCATGACCGGCATTTCCTGAACACCGTATGTACCCATATTGCCGATATTGACTTTGGCAAGATCCAGCTCTATGTGGGTAACTACGACTTCTGGTACGAGTCCAGTCAGTTGGCGCTGACACTGATGCGTGACCAGAACAAGAAGAAGGAAGACAAGATTAAGGAGCTGCAAGCGTTCATTCAGCGCTTCAGCGCCAACAAGTCCAAGGCGAAGCAAGCGACCTCGCGTAAGAAGCTCCTGGACAAAATTCAACTCGATGACATCCGTCCATCGAACCGTAAATATCCGTTCATCAACTTCAAGCCGGAGCGTGAGGCAGGCAAGCAATTGCTGCTGACCGAAGGACTGACGAAGTCGGTGGATGGCGAGAAGCTGTTTGAGAACTTGACGTTGACGGTCAACAAGGGCGACAAAATTGCGCTGGTAGGGCCGAACTCGCTGGTGAAGACGGTGCTGATGCAGGTTCTGATGGGCGAGGTTGAGCCGGATGCCGGAACCTATCAGTGGGGCGTCACAACATCCCAGGCGTATTTCCCGAAGGATAACTCCGCTTACTTCGACGGTGTAGAGACGAGTCTGGTGGACTGGCTTCGCCAATATTCCAAGGATCAGGATGAATCCTTCATCCGCGGCTTCCTGGGTCGCATGCTGTTCTCTGGCGATGAGGCGTTGAAGAAGGCCAGCGTGCTGTCCGGGGGGGAGAAGGTTCGCTGCATGCTGTCCAAGATGATGCTGTCCGGGGCCAATGTGCTGCTGCTTGATGAGCCGACGAACCACTTGGATCTGGAGTCGATTACAGCGCTCAATAACGGGCTGATCGACTTTGACGGCACGATGCTGTTCACCTCGCATGACCATCAGTTCATCCAGACGATTGCCAACCGGATCGTGGAGATTACACCGAACGGCGTCATCGATCGCATGATGAGCTATGATGAGTATCTGGAGAGCAAGGAAATCAAGGCGCTGCGTGAGCAGTTGTACCCTGCTGAAGCTTAATGCGTTAAGAGGACACCCTGCGGTGAGACATTCCCGCAGGGTGTTTATTCATCTATAAGGATGGCTAAGCGACCGCTTTTACCTGACGTATAGACCTGTGCGCAGCGAAGCCTTGATTCTCAAGGTCGGCGGCATCCGTAACGCCCTGAGATTGTATGCCCCTGCCAGAAACTATTTGGCGCTTGTGGCGTATGTAAGAGAAATGAATTTTGATACAAGGGGAAGTGAGCAGATGTCGATATTCGATAAAATGAAGCAGGGAGCCTCGGAGGCTGCGCGGCTGGCTCAGCAGACGGTGGAGACAACCAAGCTGCGGAGCAAAATCTCTACGCGTGAGAAGGAAATGGATCGCATCAGCACAAGGATCGGGAAGGCAGTCTTCGAAGCCTATCTGGAGGGGGATCTGTCGCACTCGGAGGAGCAGGTGCTGGCATATTGTGAGGAGCTAAGCGAGCTGCGCGACGAGATTACAGAGCTGGAGTCGAGAATCAAGCATCTGAAGGAGGAGAAAACCTGTGTCTGCGGCAAGGTGGTTGGACCGGATGTGAATTACTGCCCCGACTGCGGGAAGCGTCTCATTCAGCCGCAGGAGGTGAAGCCGGATAATACGATCGGCGAGATTCGTGTCATCTGCTATCACTGCAAGACGGAGAATGACATCCTCTCCAAATATTGCATCCAGTGTGGCGAGGAGCTATCCTCACACGGTTAGCAGTTGTGAAGTGAATAAGGCCTGCGAGGAGCGCAGCATAGGCTCCAGCCTGCCGCAGCACAGAAAAGGTCGACCCGGACGTGAACCGGTTCGGCTTTTTTCTATGGGCTCGGGTGAGCTGCGGCGCCATCAGCGGAGGCCGCTGGAGCAGGCAGTACGGTGCAGGCGCGTTGCTCTCTGGCTCACTTGGTATACGGTCGGCAAGCTGCTGTAGATACTAGTGCTCTGCCATAGGGAGTGGATGGGGCAGTTATACAAATGGTAGAAGATGGGCACGATATAGTGAAGATTGGCGGTCTTCAAAAGATGTTGCGGCCATCCGAACAAGTTGCTCTAATGCATAAAAGACAACCCTGGGTCAACACTGTTTCTCTAGACCCACTAGGGTTTCGTCAGGTATGATACCGTTATTGAATGGAAGAGTTATTCGGAGGTGCTCTAAGTTGGATCAGTATGAGAAAATAAAGCAGGGCGAGCGGGGGGCATGGGTCAGTATCGGCGCCTATCTGATTTTGTCCTCTATCAAATTGGTTATCGGCTATCTGTTCTTGTCGAGCGCCCTGTTCGCGGACGGCTTCAATAACCTGACAGACATCGTGGCATCGGTAGCAGTGCTGATCGGGCTGCGTATCTCGCAGAAGCCGCCTGACAAGGATCATCCCTATGGGCATTTCCGTGCGGAGACGATCGCTGCCCTGATCGCCTCCTTCATTATGGCCGCAGTCGGCATCCAGGTACTGGTCACCACGATTACATCCTTGTTCCGTGGAACAGAGGAGGTACCGGGGATGCTGGCCTTCTGGGTGGCGGTTGGCGCTGCAATCAGCATGTATGGCGTGTACCTGTATAACAACAGGCTGGCCAAGCGAATTGACAGTCATGCTCTGATGGCGGCGGCCAAGGACAATCTCTCGGATGCCCTGGTCAGCACAGGAGCTGCGGTCGGCATCCTGGGAGCGAGGCTTGGCGTGTCTTGGCTGGATGCCGCTGCAGCCGTCGTCGTCGGGATTATTATATGCAAGACGGCATGGGACATCTTCTATAGTGCGACACATGCCCTGACAGACGGATTTGACGCGGGCAAGCTCATGACGATGCGGTCGTCTATCGAGCGTGTACAGGGGGTGCAGTCCATATCCGATATTAAAGCGCGTGTCCACGGGAGCAATGTGCTGGTTGATGTCATCGTACAGGTAGACCCGCGCCTGACCTTGATCGAAAGCCATCGTATCTGTGATGAGATCGAGCGGAAAATGGAGAAGAAGCACAATATTATGAGTGTCCATGTTCATGTTGAGCCGTTCATTGACGAGCATAACGGCTTGAAGGCTACATAGCGAATGAAGAGATGAGCCTATTTATTACAGCACTACAGCCCGGGATTCCGCACGAAGCGGAGTCGCGGGCTGTTTTTTTTGAACTTGGCTTGCTAAGCGTGCCAATTTATTCCTGGTCCTAGTAAGGGGAAGTGGGCAATCAGGCTTAGGAACTAATTTTTCATCGAGAGGAATGAAATGGAAGATAGGGAGACGTGAGAGGAAAAACCAGGCGTACCAGCGCTTTGAAGATGATGTGCAAGAAACGGCTGTGATGGCGTATTGGAGGAAAAGGAAGAAATAATCGCCAATGGCAAATATGGTAGCGATGGAAATGGGACTGGCGGCGGATGCTTCTCCCGGCTTGTCCGCCTAGAATGAAGGTAAGTTAGTAGACAGAAGGCGGATGCCAGATTGCGTGTCCGACACCAAGAAACTCTATACTTCGGAGGGATCGTATGAAGAAATTATGGACATTAGCCTTAGCGGGAGCTATCGCTGTCGCTGCTATACCACATCCAGCGGACGCTGCCGCAGGTCAAGCCCAGATTCAGGCTTCCGTCAGCTTCCGAACAGCACCCAGCACAGCATCTGAGGTTACAGCCTATCTGAAGGCTGGAGAGATCGTCAATCTGCTGGAGCAGGTCAATGCCTATTGGTACAAGGTGCAGACCAGCAGCGGAGCAATCGGATATGTCTCCGCACAAGCCAAGTACATAAGCGTTCTATCTGCGCCGACTCCAGATACCGGGTCGGGACAGACCAATGCATCCATCAAGTCATCCGTATCATTCCGTACTGCGGCCTCGACCAACGCGGCGCGCATTCGTTATTTGCAAGCAGGGGAGCAGGTGCAGATTGTCAGTCAGCCCAATGCCTACTGGTATGAGGTGATGGACAGCTCGGGCACTCGGGGATATATTAGCAGCAAGCCATCCTTTGTAACGGTGAATGGCGCGATTCCGCCGACGAATGGCGGGGCGGCTCCAGCTCCGACACCAGCGCCAGTACCTACGGGCTCATATGAACAGGCGATTGCAGCGGGTATGACCTACTTGGGCACGCCCTATCAGTATGGCTCTGATCGTAATTCCACCGCCGCTTTCGATTGTTCCGCGTTCACTCGCCGCGCATTCCTGGACGGCATGGGGATTAAGCTGCCAGCCGATTCGAGACAGCAGGGAGATTACGTGAAGCAGATCGGCAAGACGACGACCTCGTGGAGCCAACTGAAGCGCGGGGATCTGATGTTCTTCAGTGATTACAAGGGAACATCAAAATCTTCCTATGACAAGGTGGACAAGTCCAAAGCAGGTATTAGCCATACGGGCATCTACCTGGGCAATGGACAGGTGCTGCACACCTATTCCAAGGCTTCGGGCGGCGTCCGCATTGATTCCATCCAGGGCAAGCATTGGGAGTACCGGTTCTTGTTCGGTGGCAGTGTATCCTGACCGTCTGTCTGATGGAGCACTATATAAGCTCTCCCTCTAATTTATATAGATAGATAAAGGCTTGCTCCTGTGACCTTGCACAGGAACAAGCCTTTATCGCGTCTACGTTTATAAGTTAAGGCATCATCTCTAATACAGCCCTTGAGCATTGGCGTGGATCATAATACTGGTTGCGCTTGGTGAGCAGATCCCGGCGCGTCTGTCCGGCTGCATAAGGCTCCTGAAGCAGCGAGAACCAGCGCTCTACGGTCTCCTTCTGAAACATCTCGCCAAAGCCATTGCGAATGAAATATTCGCAGTTCTCCTCCTCCTGTCCCGGAATCGGCTCGTAGAACAGCATCGGGATGCCCTTGCTCAGCCCTTCGGTGCAGGTCATACCTCCAGGCTTGGTAATTAACAGATCAGACACATCCATAAGCTTGCTAATCTCGTTCGTGTAGCCAATCACCCGGATATTCGGATGGCGGAAGCTGTCGTTAGCGAGCATCTCCTCGCGCGCCTTCTCATTCGTGCCAAGGCAAAAGATCATCTGAATATGGTCGCGCCACTTCGTCATATGCTCGAACAAGCTATTGCGGCTTAGCAGTCCCCAGCCTCCGCCCATGACGAGCACGGTGGGCATGGGCTTGAGCGAGAATTGCTGCTGCAGCTCATTTTTGTCATAGGTTGTCCAAAAATTCGGGTGCACTGGGATGCCGGTTACCTCAATCTTCTGCAAGGGCACGCCATGTGCCAGTAGTTTGTTCTTGACAGGCTCCGTGGATACCAGATATTTAGTCACCTCAGGACTTCGCCAGGTGCCATGGGCGTCATAATCGGTGATCAGCGTATATAAGGGAACATGAAGTCCAAGTCGCTTGAGCCGCGACACCACAGCGTTCGGAATCGCATGGGTGCATACGATCAGATCAGGCTTAAGCTGGGAGATGACCTGTGAAGTCTGGGTATAAAAGACCCGATGAAGCGCAAGCTGAGTGAAACGGTTAAGTGATTTGTGATACTGGGTGCGATACATCATGCCCACCAGTTTGGGTTGCTTGCTCACGGTCTTGCGGTATGCGGATGTAATCCAGGGGCCCACCACCGGATTGAGAAATTTGCCCAGCTCGATCACGCGGGTCTGCACTGCAGGGCACAGCTCTCTAAGGCCTGCAGCGAGTGCGTAGGCAGCCTGGGTATGTCCGGAACCGAACCCTTCAGAGAGCAGAAGCACTCTTTTCTTACGCATCTTCTCACCTACTTTTCCTAATACCATATTACGACTTCACAACGGCTTAGACAAGATGACAATTGGCCTTTCCCCCTGTCTGTAACCTTAAAATATGTTAAAATTATTCCTTAAAGCAGGATTTTACTTGGCAGCCCAATGAGGCTGTTCAGGAGGAGGATGGTTATGGAGATCGGTTCTATTGTGAAAATGCCCTATAAGTCCGGGGTTTATGCAGGGGAGCTGCTTGAAACGAGCGGCCCGCGTTCGCTCGTCAAGGTGCTCGCTGTACTACAGCATCCCGAGCAGGGTGATCTGCATCACCCGTATGACCCGGATGTGCCAATGTTTCACGAGCGGCGCGCACTGAGCTATACAGAGAAGGCATGGGCGCTGACGCGCGAGCTGCACCCGTATTCCGGGGAGATTCCAGACTATGGCGAGTCGCTGCTGGCGGCATTGGAGGCGGAATGGGACAAGGTGGATCGCCTCCGCCGCTGGGCAGAGCGCGGAGTGGATCAGTTGGCCCGGCTGCGCGAGGAATATCGGAAGCAGCTTTCCTAGCGGTCAGATGGAAATCCTGCTGTCTGACAGGATAGCTGGGCTGGCCAAGCTGTCTGTGGCAAGCGGGAGATAAGTTGGGGCTGTCCAAAAAGCCCCCAAATAAAAAGGTTGGGCGGAAAAACGTAATGTTTTCCGTCCAACTTTTTTGGTTCTTTTGCTTCTGTTGGAAAGTGGCGAAGCGGATGCCTGCCACCTTCTTTTTAGCATCATCATGTCAATACAAGCTTGCCCGGTCGGGGACGACAATCAGCTTTAATGGCTTACTTATTGATAAAGGCGGTTCGTATCGGCGCCCGATATTCAACCTGGAAGCCCAAGCCGTCCGCCAGCACGGCCAGAGGCACATAGGTTTTGCGCTCCTTGCCCACCTGCTGCAGATAGGCTGGGGTGTCGATAGCGACTCTCTTGCCGTTCATGGTCATAGCAGGCTCGCCGATGCGCAGGGAGACCTCCTTCATGCCATAAGTGATGGTAACCGTTCTGGACGAGTTGTCCCATTGTGTGGTTGCCCCCATCGCCTCGGCGATGTCACGAAAGGCTACATAGGTGCGGTTCGCCCGGATGACCGGCTTATTCGCCGTCCGCAGTTCTGTCCCGTCGACGACAATGGAGATCGGGACCCCCTCCTCGCGTTCTGCGACCATACGTTTTTCCCCCCAGATGGCCTCCGTGAAGCCATCGGCTATATAACCATAGCCTTGCTGGTTCGGATGGATGTCCTTAGACAAAATATGAGTGGATGAGGCCTCGTGCTTGACGAATGAGGAGGCGGAGTAAGCTCCCTTCACCGCATAGCCCTCCTGTGTCAGTTTGTTCACCACCTGCTCCAGTCTTTCCTTCAAGCCTGCCGCTGCATCCAGTAGATAATCGTAGTCCTCCGCGGACATAATAAGCGGTAAATTGGGAATCGGCGAATATTGGTCAGATATGACGATCTTGGCTGTGGGCGAGATGGCAGCTATCATACGAATCGAGCTCTCCAGTGATTGCTCATAGTGCTCCAGCTCCTGTGCGAGCCAAGCGTCCGATACGCTGCGGCCAGAGGGGAGTTGATCGAATAATCCCTTGAAATCATTGCCTCCGATTGTGATCAATACCAGATCGGCCTGCGCTATGTCGTTGTGCAGCTTGCCTGTCGCTGCGGCGAACGAGGCTGTGCGCGGATCGAGCAGCCCGGCTTGAATGTCGTCCGCCGTGATGGAAGCCCCGCTGTAGGCTGCCTTGAGCCAGTTGTTCAGCCCGTCCAGCTTCAGTCCGAGAATACCGTAGTTGCTGTAGGCTGCACGCCCATGGAATAATGCCTGCTCATAGATACGCTCCACATAGCCATAGGGCTTCGAGTCCTCGCTTAGTCCCGGCTCATACCCCGCGGTCAGCGAGTCGCCGATGGCGATGATGCGATAGGTGGGAGCGGCCTGCTCCTGCACCGCAGGGATAGCGGACACTGCTGCTGATGGCTCGGCATGGGCTATGGAGTGAGGATGCAGCGGGGCGGCAACAAGAGTGCCTGCCAACAAGATGGCGGATACGATAATCCAGCCTGTTTGCCGCGTCCTTTTCCTGAACTTACTATACATATAATTCACTTCCTTCTGATATATTGAACGTAGTAGGGAGAGTCAACAAGAGGAGTGTTAATCTTGAAGTTAGGTTTTTTCTAATCTCATGGAAGGTTTATGTACAGTGAAATGTATGATAAAAGATTCCTTACGTGATCATAAAAATATTAAATTGCTATCATAATAGGGGAATGTTAAAATAAATAACACATTATTTAAGATGAGCTTACAGCTATTGATGTGAATGTCCCGTTACTAGCTATGAGCGGCAGAGAAGGTGGCATGGGGTCTTTCTAATTCTCCTGAGGCGAGTCTCCCTTGTCCAATTTTATGACAAATAGGGCCGGAATTAAAGCGGAGTTTTATGAATTGTTGCGCGGCAGGCTGTTCGATGCCTGTTACGTCCTATCCGCCAGACAACTTGGATTTCCGTTGAAATATCGCTGTGCAGGCATACAAGCTGCCAGGCTGTTATTTCACGGCGCGAAACGCTGTGCGGTTCTACGCTGGACGCAGCCGTTTACGCTCGTTTCAACAAATCTTCTAATAGAGAGGTTGCAACAAGATGACAGAGAAACGTTTGGGTTTGCCGCCAAAACAAGGCTTGTACGATCCGCAGTATGAGAAGGACGCTTGCGGGATGGGTTTCGTAGCCAATATTAAAGGGCGCAAATCGCACAGCATCGTGCGGCAGGCGCTAACCGTTCTGGAGAACATGGAGCATCGCGGCGGACAAGGCAGCGAGCCGAATACCGGGGACGGCGCAGGTATTTTGCTCCAGATTCCGCATGGATTTTTTGCTGCGGAGCTGAAGAAGCAGGGCATTGAGCTGCCAGGAGAAGGCGACTATGCCGTGGGTATGGTATTCCTGCCGCATGAGGAGTCGCAGCGTGCAGAGCATGAGCGCATCCTGGAGCGCATCATTCGCGAGGAAGGCCAGACATTGATCGGATGGCGAACTGTACCTACGAATGATGAGAAGCTGGGCGAGTCAGCGAAGGCAGCCAAGCCATTCGTCAGACAGGTATTTGTGGCGAAGGCTGCGCAGCTTGAAGGCGAGCTGCCTTTCGAGAGAAAGCTGTATGTCATCCGCAAGCGCGCTGAGCTGTCGATCCGCTATGCAGGGCTTGAGGGCGGAGACATGTTCTACTTTCCGAGCTTCTCCAGCAAGAAGATCGTCTACAAGGGCATGCTGACGACAGAGCAGGTGCGTTCCTTCTATATAGAACTGAATGATGAATCGGTAGAGACGGCGATTGCGCTCGTTCACTCCCGCTTCAGCACGAACACCTTCCCGAGCTGGGAACGTGCGCATCCGTACCGTTACCTCATTCATAATGGCGAGATCAATACGCTTCGCGGCAACGTCAACTGGATGCATGCGCGTCAGACGCTGTTCGCCAGCGAGCTGTTCGGCGAAGACATGAGCAAGATCAAGCCTGTTATTAATCCCGATGGCTCCGATACGGCGATGTTTGACAACACGCTGGAGTTTCTGTATCTGGCTGGCCGTCCGCTCACTCATGTAGCCATGATGATGGTGCCGGAGCCGTGGTCGAACCATGAGAGCATGGATGATGAGAAGAAAGCATTCTATGAATATCATAGCACGCTGATGGAGCCATGGGATGGCCCGGCGGCGATGGCCTTTACCGATGGCACGCAGATCGGTGCGCTGCTTGACCGCAATGGTCTTCGCCCTGCACGATATTATGTCACCAAGGATGATGTCATTATTCTCGGCTCTGAGGCGGGAACCGTCCATGTCGATCCTGAGAATGTGCTCTACAAGGACCGCCTGCGCCCAGGCCGCATCCTGCTCGTCGATACGAAGGAAGGCCGCATCGTCTCGGACGAGGAAGTGAAGCAGGAGATTGCATCTGCTAAGCCTTATCGGCAATGGCTGGATGAGCATCTGATTGGACTCGACGGGCTGCCTGAGGCGCGCGAGCTTCCTGAGCCGGACTCTACCGCAGTACGCACGCGCCAACTGGCGTTCGGCTACACCTTCGAGGATCTGCGCAAGGTGCTGGAGCCGATGGCAAGCAGCGGGGTGGAGCCGATCGGTTCGATGGGATATGACGCCCCGCTGGCTGTACTGTCAGAGAAGCCGCAACGGCTGTTCAACTATTTCAAGCAACTATTCGCACAAGTGACGAACCCGCCGATCGATGCGATCCGCGAGGAGATCATTACATCGACGGGCACGACGATCGGACCGGAGCGCAATCTGCTGAACCCGGAAGCGGAGAGCTGCCGTCATATTCGGCTGGCTACGCCGATCCTGTCTAATGAAGAGTTCGCGAAGCTGCGCCATGTGCGTCGCCCAGGCTTCAAGTCGATTACGCTGCCGATCTTCTTCCCTGCGAGCCGCGGAGAGGAAGGGCTGCGCGCTGCATTGACGGAGATGTGCGAGGCTGCCGATCGGATTATTGCGAAGGGCCATAATATTATTATCCTATCCGATCGCGGCATGGATAAGGAAAATGCCGCGATTCCATCCCTGCTGGCCGTGTCGAGCCTGCATCATCATCTCATTCGCCAGGGCACGCGTACTCAGGTAAGCATTCTGCTTGAATCGGGCGAGCCGCGCGAGGTGCATCATTTTGCGCTGCTGCTCGGATATGGCGTGAGCGCCGTCAACCCTTATCTGGCATTCGAGACGCTTGACGATATGATTCGCCAAGGCTTGCTGACTGGCGTAACGCATGAGAAGGCTGTGAAAAACTTCATTAAGGCGGCTACGAAGGGGATTGTCAAAATATTGTCCAAAATGGGCATCTCGACGATTCAGTCGTATCGCGGGGCACAAATTTTCGAAGCGGTCGGCCTGCAAGAAGAGCTGATCAACGATTATTTCACCTGGACGCCTTCCCGTATCGGGGGAGTCGGTCTTGATGTCATAGCTGAGGATACGCTCAAGGCGCATCGCCACGCCTTCGAGGGTAAGGAAGGCACCGATAAGGAGCTGGATTCTGGCGGCGACTACCAGTGGCGCAAGGACGGGGAGGATCATCTGTTCAGTCCGCAGACGATTCATACGCTGCAGATGGCTTGCCGTACCAACGACTATGCGACCTACAAGAAATTCTCATTCCTGGTGCAGGGCGAGGATAAGAAGTACCTGACGCTGCGTTCCCTGCTCTCCTTCCGCACGGATGGCGGCTCGGTGCCAATCGACGAGGTGGAGAGCGTAGAGTCGATCGTGAAGCGGTTCAAGACAGGCGCGATGTCCTATGGCTCGATCAGCCAGGAGGCGCATGAGAGTCTGGCGATTGCGATGAACCGGATCGGCGGCAAGTCCAACACAGGCGAGGGCGGGGAAGACCCGGCGCGCTTCATCCCGGACAGCAACGGCGATTCCAGACGGAGCGCAATCAAGCAGGTGGCCTCCGGCCGCTTCGGTGTCACGAGCAATTATCTGGTCAATGCCGATGAGATTCAGATCAAGATGGCGCAAGGCGCGAAGCCTGGCGAGGGTGGACAGTTGCCTGGGCGCAAGGTGTATCCATGGGTAGCAGAGGTGCGCGGCTCCACGCCTGGCGTGGGTCTGATCTCGCCCCCGCCGCATCATGATATTTATTCGATCGAGGATTTGGCTGAGCTGATTCACGATCTGAAGAATGCGAACCCGCGTGCGCGCATTAACGTCAAGCTCGTATCCGAGGTTGGTGTAGGCACTATCGCTGCGGGCGTCGCCAAGGGCCGCGCGGATGTCATTCTGATCTCGGGCTATGACGGAGGCACAGGCGCCTCGCCGATGGCTTCGATGCGGCATGCCGGGCTCCCGTGGGAGCTGGGTCTGGCCGAGACCCATCAGACGCTGATGCTGAACAATCTGCGCGATCGCGTCGTTGTCGAGTGCGACGGCAAGATTATGAACGGGCGCGATCTGGCGATCGCAGCGCTGCTGGGTGCCGAGGAATTCGGCTTCTCCACCGCGCCGCTCGTCGTGCTGGGCTGTGTCATGATGCGCGTCTGTCAACTGGACACCTGTCCGGTCGGCGTAGCCACGCAAAATCCGGAGCTGCGCAAGAAGTTTATGGGCGATCCGGCGCATGTGGCCAACTACATGCTGTTCGTCGCACAGGAGCTGCGCGAGATTATGGCGGAGCTGGGCTTCCGTACCATCGAGGAGATGGTTGGTCGCGTCGATAAGCTGGAAACCCGTGAGCTGATTCACCATTACAAGGCCAAGGGGATTGACCTGTCGCCGCTGCTTCATCAGCCTGAGGTGCCAGCGGATGCTTCACGTTACTGCATCCAGGAGCAGAACCACGGTCTGGAGCAGTCCCTGGATATGCAGGAGCTGATTCCGCACGCGCAGGCTGCGCTTAACCATGGCGAGCCGGTGCGCGGGACGTGGCCGATCTGCAACACGAACCGTGTTGTGGGTACGATTCTCGGCAGTGAGGTGACACGCCGTTACGGTGCGAAGGGACTGCCGGAGGATACCATCTCGTATCATTTTGTCGGCTCTGCCGGCCAGAGCTTCGGCGCCTTCATTCCTAAGGGCATCACACTCTCGCTGGAGGGCGACTCCAACGACTACGTTGGCAAGGGGCTGTCCGGCGGTAAGGTCATCGTGGCGCCGTCGCCTAAGGCGACCTTCGCAGCAGAGGACAATGTCATTATCGGCAACACGGCGCTGTATGGCGCAACCAGCGGGGAAGCCTATATCCGCGGCATCGCTGGCGAGCGGTTCGCGGTGCGGAACTCCGGGGCGACAGTTGTCGTCGAGGGCGTAGGCGATCATGGCTGCGAGTATATGACGGGTGGACGCGTTGTTGTACTTGGCGGCACAGGCCGCAACTTCGCAGCCGGCATGTCCGGCGGTGTCGCTTATGTGTACGATCCGAAGGGCGAGTTCTATTCCAAGTGCAATCTGGAGATGGTGCTGCTGGAGCGACTGGAGGATGAGGCCGAGATTGCGGAGCTGAAGGGCTACATCGAGCGCCATACCGAGCTGACTGGCAGTGCAGTGGGCAACCGCGTGCTGGCTGATTGGCACAATACGCTGAGCGACTTCGTGCGCGTCATTCCTAAGGACTACAAGCGTATGCTGGCGCAAATTCAGAAGATGCATGACTCCGGTCTGGAGGGCCAAGAGGCGCTTCTGGCGGCATTTGAAGCCAATATGCGCGAGCTGGCTCGCGTAGGCGGCAACTAAGCATATATACCCTCGATGGAGGGGGATACAGACCCGCTTGCGGTACTGCCAAGGCAGTGCTGCGGCGGGTTTCTTCGCATATAAGGGATAATGCATCGAGCAGCTTATACCTGGCGTCTAGATCTACCCGAAACGAAGCGTGGTTCGTCAAGGTCGGCGAAGAGGCTCGCGCTTGGCAAGCCGAGGGTACAGGGCTGACAAGCCGCTGAAGGACAACAGGCGGTGCTAGCTATGGTATATATCATTACGCATCATGTTCATTAATTCGTTTTCGACACCATCTTCAAGCTTTCCGAGCGGATAAATATCATTCGACATCATATGATCTAAAAAATGATCGCTCGACACTATCGTCCGACACACTCTTTCATGAGCATCTCGTATAATGTTTGATAGCGAGAGATTTCAGACATGCTCGAGGCAATCATTTATTAATGTAAGTAGGGAGTTGGAGATGACTCATGATGGACAAGAAGAAAGAGAAAGAGGAGAATCTTGCCTCTAAGGTTCTGGATGTCCGATCCATTATGGAGCAGATCGGTCTGGAATCACAGCTATACGTTGAAGAATTGGTAGAACGAATCAAGTCGCAAGATGAAGGCAGCCGCAAGCTATAGTTTGAAAGTTAGCGCTATCATTTGCGAGCGGCGCAGCCGAGAAAATCCTCCGGAAACTTCCCCTCCAGGATGATCTAACCTAAAACAAAAACCCCCATATCAAGGGGGCTTGCTTCTCTTACTTCACCAACGCTGAGGACGAAAAAAATAGCTTTATTTCATCATGCGCTCTGCCCGTACAAAAGCGATGAACCGTCTTGCTTCCTCCGGGGTAAGCTTGAGGCCGTCAATGGTTAAGGAGAATCGGGCCATTATTTCGTCGTCTGAAAGCTCTAGCTGATCAACGAAATCCCTGATATTATCGTCCAAAACCTGAGAGGGCAGCTTCGTGCGGCCAACTAGGTAATCCACCGAAACCTGGAACAAATCCGCAAACTTCAATAAGGTTTCTGTATCCGGCTCACGCCGGTTTTTTTCATAATGAGACAGTGCCGCGCGGGAAATGCCAAGCATCGAAGAAGTCTGTTCCTGCGTCCATCCGCGTTCCTCTCTCAGTTTAGCAATACGTCCTCCAGTGTCCATGAATATCCCCCTAACACTATATAATTTTATATTAATACGTCTGAAGATGAAATGCATTCGTTGAAACAAATCGTCGCAATTCCAATGAAAATCTGTGAAAAAAGTATTGACATGTTACGTTCTGTATCGTAAAGTAGTACTTGTGAAAGATACACTATGTATCAATCTTAAGATTAAGTCTGCCCGGCGGCCAGCCGCTGTATACCTGGTCGACATACAATCTTGGGTATAGGAGCGAACCATGTCATATCAACAGATGCGGAGTATTAAAAATCGACAGTTTGTTCGACTTCATATGACACAGGGGCTAATGGGTGAGCTGCAGCTTGTGGAAGTCAAGGGCCAGCCGCTCCAGAGTAAACGCCGCAAGGTGATGATCAAGCAGATCGGCCCGGAGGGCATGGTCGTTGTGGCAGCTCTGGATTTCCCGATCACGCTGCAATATGTTGTGGCGATAGATGTCGAGCTGATGTCTTGCTCGCACAAGCTGACAGGCCAGATCATATGGAAGCAGCCGTGTGACCAATGGTTTGAGTATGGAATTGTTTTCATCCTACCTCCTTCTGCGAAGAGAGCATTGATTTATTCCTTGAATCACATCCTTCTCAAGCAAAGTCCTCGCCAGGCCCGCATACACACCATGTACCGGCAAATGACCGCATATGATTAAAGCCCTGGGAGCTTGCTATCCAATCTGAATATTGAACAAATGGAGGTAACGCTTGTGGAGCTCATTCATTACATGAGTATTGTGAAAAAGAAAATGTGGTTGATCCTTGCTATCGTCATCATCGCTTGCACAGGAGCCGCGATCAAAACCTTTTTCCTGACAACACCAATCTATCAGGCCAATGCCAAATTGATCGTCAATCAAGCCACACAAATCGAAGGAATGTCTACCGTTAACTATAATACCGTGCAAACCAACATAATGCTAATAAATTCTTATAAAGAAATTATACGCTCTACCGCCATTACTTCCAAGGTTGTCGAGCAATATCCAGAGTTTCAAATGACCGCAAGCCAGCTATCCAGCGGAATTACAGTTAGTGCGGCAAGTAATTCTCAGGTGATGAATATTGCTTTTCGTAGCAGCTCCTATGAACGATCAGCCAATATCGTAAACGCGATTGCCAAGGTATTCAAGGAGCAGATCCCTACCATTATGAAGGTAGATAATGTGACCTTACTTAATGAGGCGAGCCCGGAGGAGCGGAGCCATCCGATCAATACGAATCCGGTGATGAATATGGTCATGAGCTTCATTGTCTCGCTGCTTCTGGGCATCGGCCTGGCCTTCCTGCTGGATTATCTGGATGACACGATCAAGTCAGAGGAGGATCTGGAACGGCATATTGAGTTGCCGGTGCTGGCGGCGATTACGAGGATTCACAAGGATGACATGCGTGTAAGCCGCAGAACAATGAGCGAATCCTATCAACAGGAGGTGGGTGAGAACTATGCGACGCTCAATCAGTGATACGAATCTCGTTACCTTGACCAATCCCAAATCTCCGATCTCCGAAGCGTACCGTACCTTGCGAACCAACATCCAGTATTCAGCCATTGACAGCTCTATTCAGGTCATCATGGTTGCTTCAACGCAGATGGGGGAGGGCAAGACGACGACGATCACCAATCTGGCGATTGCTTATGCACAGGAGGGCAAGCGGGTGCTGCTGATTGATGCAGATATGAGAAAGCCCTCGCTCCATCATGTCTTCTCCTTGACGAACCGTGTCGGCTTATCCAGCCTGCTCTCCAATCAACTGCATCTGGATGAAGTGATTAGTGACGCCTCCATCCCTAACTTGCATGTTATTACAGCAGGGCCGATCCCCCCGAATCCTTCAGAGATGCTAGGCTCCCAACGGCTGCACAAGCTGGTGGCCGAGATGCGGGAGCAGTATGACATGATTCTGTTCGACACGCCGCCCGTCATGGCGGTGACAGATAGTCTGGTCTTGAGCGGTTTATGCGATGGAGTCATTATGGTGGTGCAGGCGGAGAAGGTGAAGAAGGATCGTGTCAAAAAAACAAAGGCCAGCCTTCAGCATGTGAATGCGCCCTTGCTTGGAGTTGTCCTGAATAATGTGCAACGGCACCAAGGTAAGATTTATCACTATTATCATAAAGAGGATAAAAAATAGCGGAGAGCAATATGTCTGCAGGTGATGTCTCCTGTACCTATATCATCGGAGGCACTCGGTCACGCTGTGGGTGTTAAACCTTAGACAGCATTGTCAGTGGTGTGATGTGAGGCAGGGTTAGATGCCCTTTATTTGGTCAGGTCGTGTCTGAACACCCGTTCAAGGGCATCTCTCCCCGCCTTTTCGCCCCATGCTGCGTTTCCTTTTCTTGACGTACCCCCGGTACGCCTGCGAAAAAGCGCCTTGCCTGGAACGAAAATTCGGCCAGATCTGATCCGTGCAGAGTGTTCAGACACGACCTAGGTTATCGAGTTGAAAATCTAAATAATCCCCGTTGAGCCTACGTGCCATGACACCGACTCAAAGGGTGTTATTTATTTTTTTACCTTACATAAGGGATAGGAGGATGGGAATGAAAAAGGTCAGAAAAGCCATTATTCCTGCTGCTGGACTGGGAACCCGATTTTTGCCTGCTACCAAAGCGATGCCTAAAGAGATGCTGCCCATCGTAGACAAGCCAACCATTCAGTATATTGTCGAGGAAGCAACCGCCTCGGGCATTGAGGACATCATCATCGTCACAGGCAAGGGAAAACGAGCCATTGAGGATCACTTTGACCATGCATTCGAGTTGGAGCATAATCTGTTCAGCAAGGGTAAGCTCGGTCTGCTGGATGAAGTGCGCCGTTCCTCCAATGTAGATATTCATTACATCCGGCAAAAGGAGGCCAAGGGGCTCGGCCATGCGGTATGGTGCGCCCGCAACTTCATTGGCAACGAGCCGTTCGCTGTGCTGCTGGGGGACGATATTGTCGAGGCGGAGGTGCCCTGCATTCAGCAACTGGCAGCGCAGTATGAGCAGACCGGGCGTTCAGTGATCGGTGTCCAGCATGTGCCCGCCTCGCAGACGCATCGCTATGGCATCGTTGACCCGCTCAGCTCCCAAGGGCGGCTGTACCAGGTGAATGGCTTTGTCGAGAAGCCGCCGCAAGGTCACGCACCATCGACGCTTGCGATTATGGGACGTTATGTGCTAACGCCGGACATCTTCGACTTTTTGGACGAGCAGGAGGAAGGGGCTGGCGGCGAGATTCAACTGACGGATGCCATTCAGAAGCTGAATGCACAGCAAGGCGTATTGGCCTATGATTTTGAAGGAGTACGATATGATGTCGGGGAGAAGCTCGGATTCATCCTGACGACGCTGGAATTCGCCTTGAAGAATGAGGAGCTGAGGCTTCCGCTGCTGTCGATGCTTGAGGACCTGCTCGGCAAGGAGCGTCTCCACCATCTGCTGGTGAGCCGAGGTGAGGGCGCATGAGTCTGTCCTCCCCCCAAGAGAAGGGGCAGCTCGCCCTGGAGGTCCGCTCCTATTATGCAATGAAAGCAAAGGAACGGAAATATATCTTCTATATAAATATGAAGCGTCTCATGGATATTGGCGCTGCCGTGACCGGCATCCTGCTGCTGTCGCCATTGCTCCTCCTAATCGGTATCCTGATCAAGCTGGAGGATCGAGATGGTCCTGTATTGTTTCATCAGATGCGGATTGGCAAGGACGGCAAGCTGTTCAAAATGTACAAGTTCCGTTCGATGGTACGCAATGCCGAGCAACTGCTGAACACGCTGCAGGAGCGAAATGAGATTAGCGGGGCGATGTTCAAGATCAAGCATGACCCGCGCGTAACCCGCATCGGACGGTTCATCCGCCGTACCAGCCTCGATGAGCTGCCGCAGCTCATCAATGTGCTGAAGGGCGAGATGAGCCTGGTCGGCCCGCGTCCTGCATTGCCGCGAGAAGTAGCGGAATATAGCAGCTATCATAAGCAGCGCCTGCTCGTCATTCCCGGTTGCACGGGCTTGTGGCAGGTGAGCGGTCGCAGCAGCCTCAGCTTCGAGCAGATGGTTGAGCTGGATCTGAAGTATATCGAGCGCAGCAGCCTTGCCTTCGACCTCTTGTTAATCATGAAGACGTTCCGTGTGCTATTCGGCACCAAGGATGCATATTAATGGGGAGTCAACATACCAGAACTATAGGCAGGAGGTCCCCAACATGTTAAACCCCAAGGATTTCGGTGCAGTTGGCGATGGGCTGTCACATCCCTTGTCACAGAGCTTTACAACACTGGTGCAAGCTCAGCAGACGTATCCTCATGCAGCTTCGCTCGATGATGAGCTGGATTGGTGTGCGATTCAAGGGGCGTTGAATGAAGCCAAATTCGCCTTTATGAATACACCGCAGGGCTGCGCGGTCTACATTCCTGCTGGCCGCTATGTGCTCAACAGGCAACTGCGTGTGAATGGCGTGGGATTAGTCGGAGATATTACAGCGACGAGACTTCGATTCTCCGCGTTAGGCTCCGGGATACCGGCTGTCATCGTCGACCGGACACCAGGATGGGGAAGTCGGCATCCGATTATCAAGAACATTAATTTCACAGGCCCCGGACAGTACGCGCTAGGGGAAGCCAATGCAAAATGCGACGGTCTTCAGATCGTCGGCCACTGTGCAGCAAGTATAGAGTATTGCTGGGTAACCGGGTTTGACAAGGGACTCGATTACGCCAACGAGGTCGGACATATCAAGCTTATGAATTGTTGGATTGAGTACAACTACTACGGGATCTATATCAGTAAGTGCACAGGCGACTATTCCATTCTTCACTCGCAGGTCAATCATAACAGCTTCGCTAACATTGCGACCAATGCTTCACAAGGTATCGAGGGCTTGTCGATGAGGGATAGCCACTGCGGTCATGCGCCGTTTGCGATCTATTGCGAGCCTCGGCCTAGCGAGAGTGGGGGCAAGAATCTGTTTCTGATGGATGTGAATCTCGATCATACGCGATTTGAACAGATAGGGAACGCTGCGATCTACTCTGACTATGCGCAGGGAGCGAGCCCGGTCGTGTCGACCCTGAGAATTCTCCAGCCTGGATTCTCCTGGGATGTGGATAAAGCAAGCAAGTTTATGTTGGAGACGTACCCGCGAGACTATGCCATAGATGTTGTCCGGGTAGAAGGCGGAGCAGGAATCGAGATTATCGGTGACAGCTACCCGTTCACCAAGGGCGATAAGGGAATGCTGCGCGTGCGCAAGCAGGTGAATGTACCGATTACCGTCAGGCAACGCAGCACATCGTATGCGGATATTCATGTTGAATATGCACAGGATGCTTCGCTTCATGTCGGAACAGCCGCCTCGCATGCAACCTGGGATGGTCAACTACGGGCAACCTCCTTCGCCGGACTTCAAGAGATGATCCCGCAGGCAAGCAAGCACATCTTCTCGCTAAGCTTTGCCAATAACCCGAATAAACGGGGAGTCTATCTCATCTATGCCGACTTTTATACGCCGGATGCGGTGGCCATGGTGTACTCCGCAGGGAAGGATCTGTACCCGATATTTGTTGGGGGCAGCGCGAGTGTAGCCTCCGGGGAGACGGATCATGACGGCAAATTGAATGTGTATGTGGATCAGGGAAATATTGTGGTCAAAAATCGGTTAGGCTCAGACCGGCGGGTTATGGTTGTACCGTTTGCGTTCTATTAGCCCAAGCGCAGCGCCTGGATTACTGAGGAGGCTTGCAACACGCTGTTCATGCTGCATGTGTCGTGACTTCGGCGCAGTGGCATAGGGCGTGTTTTCTTTTTGTAGATGATCACTGAACCGGAATGGAGTGGAACCTATGATCTCAATTCTTATCCCAACCTATAACGCAGGCTCTTATATTCGGCTCTTGCTGGAGGGCTTGTATTCACAGCAGGTCGACGAGCCGATTGAAATTATCATTACCGACTCCTCCTCCACAGATGATACGGTGCAGGTGATCCGTGAGTACCCGGGGGTTCAACTGGAGGTGATTCCGAATGCCTCCTTTGACCATGGGAGCACGAGAAATACGATGGCCTCGCGCGCATCGGGAGATTATCTGCTGTTCATGACACAGGATGCGCTCCCTTGCGATGACAAGTTATTGGCGCGATTGCTTGCTTGCTGCAGACAGCAGCAGGCGGCTGCCTGCTATGCCCGGCAGATTCCGCGCGAACAGGCGCATGAGCTGGAGGTGTTTGCGCGTACCTTCAATTACCCGAGTCAATCGCTGGAGAAGAATAAGCAGAGGCTGGCGGAGCTGGGGATCAAAACCTATTTCTCGTCTAACGTATGCTGCATGTACAAGGCAGAGGTCTTCTTCGCGCTCGGCATGTTCCCGGAGAAGATCATACTGAACGAGGATATGATCTTCGCGCAACGGGCGATCAGTCGGAATTACAGCGTGCATTACTGTGCCGAGGCACAGGTTTTCCATTCCCATAATTACACGCTCACCCAGCAATTCAAGCGTTATTTCGACATCGGGATGGCCTTTCAGCATACATGGCAGGACTTTGCGCATGTCTCCAATGAGAAGGAGGGCTTGCGCATGGTACGCAGGCAGATCCGCCATCTCTACCATCGGCGTAAGCTGAGACTGGTACCATATGCGTTGCTGGATACGGCGGCCAAATTTATCGGCTACAACCTGGGCAAGCGACACCGCTTGCTCCCTCACGGCTTGAAGCGGAAATATTCGCTATATCTGAAATAAGGTAGCGGAAAGGAGAATGTCATTGAACCGTTACCGTGTACTCATTATGTCGCTAAAAAACCCGGTTCGCAAGCACAAAATTGGCGGTCAGCAGGACATCCTGGGTCGTGTGCTCTCGCTCAGCCGCTTGGCTGGATTTGAGCTGGATGTCATTGCAATCGATGACCATGACCAGTGCTCGCAAGACAGTGCAATTGAGCTGCCCTCGAACGTCCGTCTGCATCTGTACCCCAAGCGTTTGCCGCTGCAATGCTGGCATATGCCCATTGCGTCAGCCAGCCGATTCCATCGCCGCATTGCCCGCTATCTGAAGGATCAGCACTATGATATTGCAATCTGTGAATCGGAATTTATGTATCCGTACTGGCAGCAGGGACTCGTTCAGGCCAAGCTCAATTATTTGCGGCTCCATAACATCGAGAGTGAATACTATCGGCAATTTGCCAGGATTACGCCAAGCAAGCTCAGGGCATTCGCCTACCGGCTGGATGCCTGGCGACTGAGCCGATGGGAGCGGAGAGGGTTCCGGGAGTTTAACCGTCTGCTCTTTATCTCCGAGCGTGAACGGCAGCAGTTTCATAGCGGCCTCGGTGCGCTGGCCGCACCGGAGGGGGCCATGTCCAGTCTCACCAGTCTTGCCAGTCGTGGCGAGCATCTGCCCGCGGCCTTTCCGTTATCGGTGCATCGCAACCACACAGAGGAGACGCTCATAGACGGGCCTCGCCTGCTGACCTTTGGCGACTACACGTTGGAGGTGAATCAGGACGGTATTCGCTGGTTTCTGGAGCAGGCATGGCCGCTTGTGCTCCAGCAGCTTCCGGGAGCCGAATTAACGATATTCGGCAATGGCTCAGAGCAGTGGGGCTCCTACCCCAATGTGCGCGCATTAGGCTACGTGGAGCGCTCCGGCGAGGTGCTGCGGCAATTCAGCACCATTATCGTCCCGCTCCGCTACGGAGCTGGCGTGAAGATCAAGCTCATCGAGGCGCTGCTGGACGGGAAGAGCGTCATTACGACCTCAGTAGGCATAGATGGCACAGATCTCCAGCATCAGGAGCATATCTTAGTGGCTGATGAGCCCCATCCCTTTGCAGAGCAAGTCTTATGGGCGCTCACCCATCGAAGTGCCGCACAGCAGCTTGCCGCACACGGCCGTCATTATGCGGAGCGCTGGTTCAGCATTGAGGGACATTATGCGGTGCTAAGGCGCATCTTGGAAGACGACCTGGGTGTTGTGTTATCCGGTAACGATAATCCCCAACAAAGGAATGTGATCGATGAATCGCGGAGTCATGTATTTTCATAGTCTGTATGCTCCTCATATGATTGGGGGGGCCGAGATTTCGACACAGATTTTGGCGGAGGGCATGAGCAAGCATTGTCCAGTATCGGTCGTCACTGTAGGGCCGAATGCCAGAAGCGAAGGGATACAGCAAGAGGAGCGCAATGGTGCGACCCTGTACAGATTGCCCTACAACAATCTATACTGGCTGCCTGACAAGGAGCGCCATACCTCCATCGTCAAGCTGGGCTGGCATCTGAGAAACATGTACAACTATGCACAGAAGAGATTAGTTGACCAACTGCTCGATTCCGTACAGCCTGCACTGATTCATACCCAGAATCTATCCGGCATCAGCCTGGCCGTCTGGCAGTCTGCCTATGAGAGAAGGATTCCGATTGCGCATACGCTGCGGGACTATGCCTTGCTGGAGCCGATGAAGCTGTCCTGGTATTGTGCGGTGTACAGGAAGCTTGCAGCACGCAAGAGCAGGTATGTTCACAGTGTGATCGGCATCTCCCGATTTATATTGAACGAGCATCTGCGACATCACTTGTTTCCTCAGGCAGAGCGGTATACGGTTGCCAACGCGGTCGTTCCGCTCAAGGAAGCAGATGGGATAGGCTGGAGAGGCGGCGGCGGCAGCCCAGCCCTGCGGCTCGGCTTCGTCGGACAACTGGAGCCGAACAAAGGGGTGGATGTGTTCCTCGATGCGGTGCGCCAATTGCCAGAGCAGACGGTGAGAGAAGCCATCGTGATCGGCGAGGGCACACAGCGCCAGAGGCTGGAGGGGCTGCATGCAGGCGACTCGCGTATCCGGTTCACGGGCAAGCTGAGCCTGGAGGAGACCGTGCATCGCATGAGCACGCTCGATGCGCTCATTGTGCCATCCATCTGGAACGAGCCGTTCGGGAGAGTCATTATAGAGGCGTATCAGGCAGGAACGCCCGTGCTCGCATCCAAGGTGGGGGGCATACCCGAAGTCATTATTGACCCCGGTCATTTATTTCAATCCCAAAATAGAGACAGCTTGCAGCAGGCGATCATACGGCTCCGTAATATGGACCCTATGGAGCGAGCGGCATTGCGTCAGAGATGTCATTCCTATGCGCAGAAATTTTCGGTCGAGGAAAATATTCGTCAGCATCTGGATATATATGCCCGCTGTACCGAACAATTTGCGGCTGTGCGGCTGGCTTAGCGAATGGAGAGGTGCGCTTGATGAGCAGTACATTACGTTGGGAGCTCGCAACGGACGGGCAGAGCCACAGAGAGGCCGGAGCCGTCGATTTGAATATCGTCATGATCGCCTTCATATTGCTGGCCTCCCTCTACGGCTTCATCTCGATTCACGCGGATAATTTTTTCGTTCGTTCAATTAAAGACCTGTTCCTGGTCTTCTTTTTTTTGTGCAGCCTCAGGCTGACCTTTCATCACTGCACCGATCGCTCCAGAGATTTGCTGCTATTTTGCATCGCGGCTTTTCCTGTCCTCGGCTTGAGCATCTATACCTCATACAATGGAACATTAAGCTATATTTACGGGGTGAAGATTACGGTGCTGCCAATGCTGATGCTGTTCATGGGCATGTACTTTGGACGTGTGCAGGTCAGCTTCATTCGTACCTTTCTGGTCGTCTATGTGCTGCTGATTGCAGGGTGGCTCGTTCAAAGCTTTATCGGCATCGATCAGCTCATCCTGAAGTATAACTACGTCTATGGCGTGAATGTCAAAGGCTTCGTGGACGGCACGCCCCGCTATTCCTCCTGGACGGTGAGTCCTGACGCCTATGCCTACACGCTGGCTGTCGTCAGCATCATTCTGGAGCAGGCCAAGCGGCTGAAAGGGCTATGGTGGGCGGGTATGCTCCTCCGGGCGAATACGCTCGTGTTTCTGTATCTGTCCACGATTCGTTCCGCACTCGTCCTGTGGCTGGTCGCCGAGCTGATCCTGTGCTGCCTCTATCTGCTGGGCAAAAGGCAGGGCAAGCAATTATTTATTGCGGGGCTGTGCTTCCTTCCCGCTGTGCTGGCCATCGTGCTGCCGATCGTCAGCAGCCAAGGCGCCATGATCTCGACCACCTCGCTGTTGATTCGTTTCAGTAATTGGGGGGATCATCTGCAGCCGCTTCTTTCCTTCCAGGGTCTATTCGGCCAAGGGCTCGGGATTGTGGGCGCAGCCAGTCAGCGGACAGCCTTTCTGGGGGATGAGCTATCCAAGAGCTATGCCGTAGATAACCAAGTGCTTAGCATCTATCAACAGCTAGGTGCTGTGGGGCTATTATTTTTCCTGCTTCTGTTCACGGTGGTGTTCATCCGGCTGGTGAAGAATGCCGCGCCGGAGCGGCGGGACGTGCGAGCCTCCATTGCTCTGCTTGCAGGGACAGTGGTCTCGTTTCTTGTGACGAGCTCGCTGGAGATTTACCCGTTTAATGTGTTTTTGTTCTACATGCTGGGGATGTCCATGTACAGACCCTGATCAGGAGCTGCGGCGCAGGTGAAGAGAACTGCTGCTGCCCTCCAACCTCTATTAAGGAGTGGTGAGACATGAAGGGAGTCATACTCGCAGGCGGAACCGGTTCAAGACTGTACCCGTTAACGAAGGTGACCAACAAGCATCTGCTGCCCGTGGGGAAATACCCGATGATCTACCATGCGATCCATAAGCTCGTCGAAGCTGGGATAACAGACATCATCATTATTACGGGCAAGGAGCATATGGGGGATGTGGTCAATCTGCTAGGGAGCGGCACCGAATTCGGCGCATCGTTCTCCTACAAGGTACAGGATCAGGCGGGCGGGATTGCCCAAGCGCTGGCACTGGCGGAGAGCTTCGTGAAGGAGGAGGAGATGATTGTGCTGCTGGGAGACAATATATTCTCCGAACCTCTGCGGCCTTACATCGACAACTTCCGGCGCCAGGGAAGCGGTGCAAAAATCCTGCTTCACCAGGTGCCTGATCCGCAACGGTACGGGGTAGCCGAGATTCAAGGGGAGCTGATCGCCGCCATCGAGGAGAAGCCGCAGCAGCCGAAGAGTCATTATGCGGTCACAGGAATCTACATGTATGATGCCCAGGTATTCGAGATGATTCAGACCTTGAAGCCGTCGGGACGCGGAGAGCTGGAGATTACGGATGTCAACAATGTCTATATCCGTCAGGGTCAGTTGACCTTCGATATTTTGCAGGGCTGGTGGACGGATGCCGGCACACATGAATCGTGGTCGCGAGCGAATGAGATGGTCAGCACTCAGCCGGGAGAAGGATACAGCGCCAGCCTCATGCAAGGTGCGGCGAAGCAATAGGAGGGGAGTGGAGACGATGAGGATCGTCGTGACGGGCGGTGCCGGATTCATCGGGAGCAACTTCATTCGTTATATGTTGAAGCGCTACCCGGATTACACATTGATCAACTATGACAAGCTGACCTATGCAGGCAATCTGGATAACTTGCGTGAGGTCGAGCATTTGCCTAATTACAGGTTTATCCAAGGAGACATTGCCGATGCAGGGCAGGTGGAGCAGACGCTGGCTTCCTGCAAGGCCGATGCGATCGTCCATTTTGCGGCTGAATCTCATGTTGACCGCAGCATTATGGAGCCGGATCAATTCATTCGCACGAATGTGGTCGGCACGCATCGGCTGCTGGAGGCAGCACGCAAGCAAGGCATAGCGAGGTTCATTCATATCTCTACCGATGAGGTGTACGGCTCGCTGGGGGCGGAAGGGTTCTTCACCGAGCAGACGCCGCTCGCGCCGAATAGTCCATATTCGGCCAGCAAGGCCAGCTCGGATCTACTGGTGCAAGCCTACCATCATACGTATGGGCTGCCGGTATGCATTACGCGCTGCTCGAACAATTACGGCCCCTATCATTTTCCGGAGAAGCTCATCCCGCTCATGATTACGAACGCATTGGAGGGGGAGCCTCTTCCAGTCTATGGAGATGGACTTCATGTTCGGGATTGGCTGCATGTTGAGGATCATGCGGCAGCCATCGATCTCGTGCTGCATGACGGACGCGCGGGCGAGGTGTACAATGTCGGCGGCAACAACGAGCGAACGAATCTGGAGGTGGTACAGGCGATATTGTCACAGCTCTCGCTGCCGATCAGCAGCATTCGTTACGTAGCCGACCGTCAGGGGCATGATCGCCGCTATGCCATTGATGCTTCCAAGCTGCGGTCAGAGCTGGGCTGGCGTCCGAAGTATGCCTTTGACGAGGGATTGGCAGAGACCATCGCATGGTACCGTACACATACTGCATGGTGGCAGCGGGTCAAGGATGGAACGTATCGCCACTATTATGAGCTTCAGTACGGCAGCAATCAGGGGGCGATATGAGAAGATTGTTCGTCGCGATTGATTTCCCGCCGGATAAGGGAGGGATTCATGACTACGCCTATGGGCTGGTCTCGCACTTGCCTCTACAAGATACGGCCGTGCTCGCTCATTACAGTACAGACCGTGCAGCAAGCGAGCAGTTCGACCGCGAGTGCGGCCATACGGTTATCCGGCGCATGATCTTTGGCGGCGGCAGCAAGCTGCGGCAACTGCTGGCGTATCTCAACTTGCTCGTGCAGCTCGTGCGGCTCAAGCTGGTATGGCGGTATGATGAGCTGCATTTCGTCAATGTCTACCCGGTCGGCGTGGCAGGGCCGTTCATGAAGGCGATATTTGGCGTCAAGTATTATTGCTATGTTCACGGTCTGGATGTGCTGGGGATGCGGCATAGCCGCAAGTTCGGCGTGTTGAGATGGCTGCTTGGGCGAGCGGACAATATCGTAGTCAATAGCCGCTACACGGAGCAGCGCATCCGTGAGCTGGGTTTCTCAGGGGAGCAGCTTGTGATCATTCCGCCAGGGCTGAACACGGCCAAGTACAAGCTGCGAGCGGCAGCGGCTGCGCAGATCGGAGAAGCGCGACCGACGATGAGCGAGACCCGGCAGGGCGACCCCCCGCTGCAGGGCAGGAGGGTGCTCATTACGGTTGCCCGACTGGTGGAGCGGAAGGGACATGATATGGTGATTCGGGCGCTGCGGCAGTTGGCCGACGATATGCCGGAGCTGCTGTATGTCATCTGCGGCGATGGGCCGGATCGGCAGCGTCTGGAGAAGCTTGCCGAGGAATGCGGCGTAAGCGGACATGTGCTCTTCACCGGTACCGTGTCGGATGAGCAATTGTATGAGTGGTACGCGCAAGCGGAGCTGTTCGTTATGCCAAGCCGCGAGATCAGGGACAAGGGAGATGTGGAGGGCTTCGGCATCGTGTTTCTCGAAGCGAACTATCACCGGCTCCCGGTCATTGGCGGGCGAAGCGGGGGGATACCGGACGCTGTGCTTGATCGGCAGACCGGCTATCTGGTCGATCCGCTCGACGAGCAGGAGCTTGCGGAGAAGATCCGCCAGTTGATGCAGGATCGTCAGTTAGCCAGGCAGATGGGCAACGATGGCTATGACTGGGTCACCAAGCATTGTCTGTGGGAGCATCGGATACAGTTACTGAGCAAGCTGAGCTAAGCAAGGGAAGCGGTGATGTGAGATGAGAATTTGTATTGTAACCCACCGGGTTATGAAGGGGAATGGGCAGGGCAGAGTCAATTATGAGATTGCTGCCGAGGCATTGAAGCGCGGAGCCGACGTGTATGTGGTAGGGAGCGAGGCGGCAGAGGAGCTGCTGGCGCATCCGAGGTTCACGTTTATTCCGGTGACCTATCCCCGCAGGCTGCCTGTATTGCTGGGCTATCAGCTCTTCGCGCTCAAGAGCGGTCTGGCCGTGCAGACGCTGCGCAGGCAGGAGAAGGTGGACATCGTGCTGGTCAATGGCTTCATCACCTGGGCCAGAGGCGACTTCAACGCCGTGCACTTTGTGCATAGCGCATGGTTTCAATCGCCGGTGCACAGCTTCCGGGTCGATCCGACGTGGAAGCGGTGGTACTTCGGGCTATATACGATGGTCAATTCCTGGCTGGAGCGGGTTGCATTCCGGCAAAGCTCGGCTATCATCGCAGTGTCCAGCAAGGTGAAGGAGGAGATGGTGGAACTGGGGATCGACCGGAGCAAGGTACACGTCATCACCAATGGCGTCGATACGAATGAGTTCTATCCGGCGCCCAAGGGCGGTCGCGAGCAGTGGCCACTGCCGCCCGGTCGTGTCGTCGGCTTGTTCGCCGGGGACATTCGTACACCGCGCAAAAATCTGGACACGGTGCTGAAGGCAATGGTGCATGCGGAGCGGCTGCATCTGCTCGTCGCCGGCGATACGCAAGACAGCATCTATCCGCAACTGGCGGCTACTCTCGGGATCGAGGATCGGGTCACCTTCCTTGGCTACCGTTCAGATGTGAATCATCTGATGCGTCAAGTCGATCTGTTCATCTTCCCTTCCCGCTATGAAGCCTGCAGCCTGGTTGTGCTGGAGGCGCTGGCGTCCGGCTTGCCTGTCATCATTACCGAGCAGTCCGGGGTAACAGAGATTATCGAAAGAACGGAGGGCAGCTTATCGCCGGGCTTTGTGCTGGATGACCCGGATGATGATCAGGCACTGGGCGAGCTGTTCCACCAGTTGATCGATAGCCCGGAGGAGCTGCAAAGACGGGGAGAGGCGGCCAGGCAGGTTGCGCTGAGCCATCATTGGGAGCGCATGTCCGTTCACTACCTGGCGCTGTTCGAGCATCATATTCGGCAGAAGCAGCAGGCTGCTGTTCACTAGGCAAGGAGCGGAAGTATGTCCAAAAACATCGTAAGCGCGGCTATTCTGGTGACGGTCATTACCTTTGCCAGCCGATTGACAGGGTTTCTGCGGGATGTCGTGCTGGCAGCGACCTACGGAACGAGTCTGTATTCGGACACGTATCTGATGGCGCAGTCGGTCATCCAGATTATGACCGGCATTATGGTGCCGGCACTGGGAACGACCTTTATCCCTGTCATGTCGGATTACATCCTTCATAAGAGCAAGCAGGATACGAACCGATTCCTCGATGTGGTCTATACGGTGACGATCGGCATGACGGTGCTGATCAGCCTGCTCGGTCTGCTGTTCACAGAGCAACTGGTCAGGCTGTTTACGCCCAATTTCCCGCCGGAAGCCTTGACACTCACTGTCGAGCTGACCCGGATTATGATTCCGATGGTGACCTTCAACACGATCCTGGCGCTTAATAGCGCCAAGCTGCAAAACCACGGCAATTATATTGCTCCCGCGATGATCGGTATTCCATTGAATGTGCTGTTGATTGGCTCGATGCTGCTTGTCACCGATTATTTCGGCGTACAGGGCCTCGCCGTATCGCTCGTGGTGGCGACATTTGGTCAGGTGCTGCTGCTCTATCCCTATTCACGGAAGCTCGGCTACCGATTTCATTTCAATCTGGATCTGAAGGAGGAGGGGCTGCGGCGGATCGGAATTCTGATCATCCCGATTATGATCGGCTCGGGCATTCAGCAGATCAATGCCCTCGTGGACCGGGTGATGGCATCCGGCCTGCCGGAAGGGAGCATCGCGGCACTTAATTTCTCCAATCGGCTCAGCCTGTTCGTGATCGGACTGCTCTCGGCGGCGGTCGTATCGGTCTTCTACACCTCCATGTCCAATTATTTTGCCGCCGGGCAAAGCGAGCTGTTCAAAAAGCTGCTACGCAATACGATCAATATCGCGCTGCTGATTACCCTTCCGGTCTCTGTAGGCTTCATCGTGCTGCGGCTGCCGATTATCCAGATCGTGTTCGAGCGGGGCATGTTCGACCGTACAGCGAGCGAGCTGACCGCTGTCGCCCTACTCTTCTATACGATCGGCCTGGCCGGCTTTTTGCTTCGGGATGTTGTGACCCGGGCTTTTTTTGCGATTAAGGAGACCAAAGCGGCGATGATTAACGGCTCCATGGCGGTCGTGCTGAATATTATCCTGTCATTGGTTCTGGTGCCATCTATGGGACTGGGGGGACTGGCACTGGCCACCTCAATCTCCGGCATCGTCGCGACACTGCTGCTCATGCACAGCCTGCATCGCAAGATTGGCAACTACGGATGGCTGCCGATTGCGGTTACCTTCGTGAAGGTATGCATCGCCAGTCTGGTGATGGGGATTGCGGTTCATTACAGCTACGCAGCAGCCTATGCGCTTGTGCCATTCAACCTGGCTGCTGTCTCCGCCAGCATCCTCTGCGGAATGCTGGTCTATGCCCTCGGCATTCATCTGCTGCGTGTGGAGGAAATGGCGATGCTGCGGGAGATGGTCGCCAGACGGTTGAAGCCTTATTTTAAGTCCGCCTCGATGTGATGCAAGAAGCGATGCAAGAAACGATGGAAGACATGCAAGGCCGGGTATCGAGCTGGCCTCAGCCTACAGATAGATAAGGAGTGCGATGGAGATGAAGCTGGTGCTACTGTCCGGCGGCTCGGGCAAACGTCTGTGGCCGCTGTCCAATGATGCGAGATCCAAGCAGTTTCTCAAGGTGCTGCAGAACAGGGAGGGAGAGCCGGAATCGATGGTTCAGCGGGTATGGGGCCAGATTCGGGCGGCAGGGCTGGAGCAGGAGACCTACATAGCAACAAGCAAGTCCCAGGTGGATATGATCAGCAGCCAGTTGGGGGAGCGGGCGGCGGTGGTTGTAGAGCCAGAGCGGCGCGACACCTTCCCGGCGATCGCGCTTACGGCTGCTTATCTGTATTCTGTAGCCGGCGCATCGCTGAAGGAGACGATCGTGGTGATGCCGGTCGATCCTTACGTGGAGGCTGAATTTTTTGACAAGCTCAAGGAGCTGGAGGGCGTGCTGAACCGGTCGCAGGCCGAGCTTGCGCTGATTGGCGTGCAGCCGAGCACCCCTTCAGAAAATTACGGCTATATTGTTCCTGATTCGGCATCAGGGGATGAGGCTGTGCATGAGGGCATGGAGGCAATAGATGGCTGCTGCAATGGCTACAGGGTGCATCATTTTAAGGAGAAGCCGTGCAAGGCGGAGGCGGAGGCGCTGCTGGAGCAGTCCGCGCTGTGGAACTGCGGCGTATTCGCCTTCAAGCTCGACTATATGATCAATCTGCTGATTACGCTCGGGCTGCCTATCCATTATGATGAGATGCTCAAGCAATATAGCCGAATGCCCCAGATCAGCTTTGATTACCAGGTGGTGGAGCAGGCCGCGAGCATCGTCGTTCTGCCCTATGCGGGCTCGTGGCGCGATCTGGGCACATGGGAGATGCTGACAGGCGAGATGAAGCGGCAGGTGGTGGGCAGAGGGATTGTGACGGAGGACGCCAAGGGGACCTGTCTCATTAATGAGCTGGATATTCCGGTCACCGTGCTGGGCGCTTCCGATCTGATCGTGGCCGCGAGCCCGGATGGTATCCTCGTCAGCTCCAAGGAACAGAGCTACCGGATCAAGGAGGTGCTCAAGGGCACCGAGCATCGCCCGATGTACGAGGAGCGCCGCTGGGGCAGCTATAAGGTTATTGATTATGTGAAATACAGCGAGGGCAATGAGGTGTTGACCAAGCGCATTCGGATGAAGCAAGGCTGCAATCTGAGCTATCAATACCATCAAAAGCGCAATGAAGTGTGGACGATCATTGCTGGTAGTGGAGAGCTGATCCTGGGCGGCGTCTATAGCCAAGTAAGCGCGGGTGATGTCGTGAAGATTCCGGCGGGGATGCTGCACAGCATCCGGGCGCTGTCACCGCTGGAAATTATTGAGGTGCAGTCGGGCACGGAGCTGATCGAGGAGGATATTTATCGGCTGTGTCTGGTGTGGTCGGACATTCTGGAGTATTGTAGATAAAAAAGGCGAGGTGAGCGGAATGAGGCTGGCCGTAATCGGCACGGGATATGTGGGACTGGTCTCCGGCGTATGCTTTGCGGAGCTGGGCAATGAGGTCATCTGTGTGGATCAGGATGCGGACAAGGTCGCTATTCTACAGCGAGGCGAGGTGCCCATCTATGAGCCGGGTTTGGAGGACCTGATGCGGCGCAACATGCAAGCCGGGCGATTATCCTTCACGGAGGATACGAGAGAGGCTGTGAGGTGCTCCGATATTATCATTCTGGCGGTCGGTACGCCGCCGCTGCCAAGCGGTGAGGCTAACCTTGCCTATATCGAGCAGGCGGCTCTGGAGATCGCTGCGGCGATGGAGGGCTATCGCATCATCATGACGAAGAGCACGGTGCCGGTCGGTACGAATGAGAGATTGTCGGCGCTTATTCGCAGCGTGACGGAGCAGCCGTTCGATGTCGTGTCGGTGCCCGAATTTTTGCGGGAGGGATCGGCGGTTCGCGATACGTTTCACCCGGACCGTATCATTATCGGGGCGGCGCAGCCGGAGGCGGCGGAGCGGATCAAGGAGCTGCACCAGCAGCTTACCGATCAGATCATCGTCACCGACATTCGCAGCGCAGAGATGATCAAGTATGCGTCGAATGCCTTTTTGGCGACGAAAATATCCTTCATTAACGAAATTGCGAACATCTGCGAGAAGGTCGGAGCAGATGTGACGAGGGTAGCCGCCGGGATGGGCTTCGACCACCGTATCGGCCCCGCCTTCCTGCAAGCCGGGATCGGCTACGGAGGCTCCTGCTTCCCCAAGGATACGCAAGCACTGATCCAAATTGCCGGGCATGTCGATTACGAGTTCAAGCTGCTGAAGGCCGTGGTGGAGGTCAATAACGACCAGCGATACAATGTGATCACCAAATTAGAGGCCTTGCTAGGCGAGCTTCGGGGTCGCACGGTTGCCATCTGGGGACTGGCGTTCAAGCCGGAGACGGATGATGTGCGCGCGGCGCCAGCGCTCGATATTGTAGAGGAGCTGCTCAAGCGCGGCGCTTCGGTGCAGGCGTATGATCCGGTGGCTGCCGGCAATTTCCGGCAGTTGATCGAGCATGAGCGGCTATACTATGCCAAGGATGCCCAGGATGCGGCGACAGGAGCGGATGCGCTGTGCCTGTTGACGGAGTGGCGGGAGTTCGCAGAATATTCGCTGCATGACATAAGGAGCTGGCTCAAGGCGCCCAACCTGATTGATGGTCGCAACGTGTTCACGGAGGAGCAGCTCCTGGCAACGGATTTTGCCTATTATTCTGTGGGCAGACCCCATATTCGCTGCGGCGTTCGGGAAGGAATCCCTATTTTGCTGTAAAGGCCGACACAAGAAGCCGGTTTTCCAGCATATAAATCTATGAGGTGATTTTTTCATGCAGAAGGTATTCACAGAGCTGGATGGGGTATGGATATTCGAGCCGGCTATTCATCGGGATGGGCGGGGGTTCTTTATCGAATCGTACAGCAAGCGGAAATATGAGGCGCTGGGTCTGGATTGCGAGTTTGTGCAGGATAATCACTCCTTATCCCGGGAGGCGGGCACCTTGCGAGGGCTGCATTATCAACTGCCGCCATCCGCCCAAGGGAAGCTGGTCAGGGTGCTGAAGGGCGCGATCTATGATGTAGCCGTAGACATCCGGCGCAGCTCGCCCACGTTCGGCAGATGGGTAGGCGTGCTGCTGAGCGCGGATAACTTCCGCCAGCTATGGATTCCGCCGGGCTTCGCTCATGGATTTTGTACGCTTGTTGCCGATACAGAGGTCGCATACAAGGTGGATCAATATTATGATCCCAACACAGATCGCGGCATTGCCTGGGATGACCCGCAGCTATTCATACCGTGGCCGTTCGGGAAGGTACACCTGTCCGACAAGGATCAGAAGCATCTGCCGTTAGCGCAGACAGCGGAAGGAGAGCTGTTCCCATGATGCAGCAGGAGGATGTTCAATCAGCTCCGAATGGGCTGATTATGGTGACGGGAGCAGGTGGGCAGCTCGGTCAGGAGATGGTGGCTCTGCTGTGCAGTGAAGGCTTCCATGTGCATGGGGTAACACGCGCCGAACTGGACATCACCGACAGCGAGGCGGTCAGCCGCTATATCCGTCAGCTACGCCCGGAAGCTGTCGTTCATGCGGCCGCGTATACTCAAGTGGACCGGGCAGAGGTGGAGGAGGACGAGGCGTTCCGATGCAATGCGCTCGGCACACGCAATGTCGCGGTCGCAGCCGAACAGATCGGTGCGCGGCTTGTCTATATCAGTACCGATTATGTGTATAGCGGCGATGGGAATACCCCCTATAACGAATGGTCAGACACCGGACCGATCAATGTGTATGGTCGGTCGAAGCTTGCTGGTGAGCAGTTCGTAAGGGAGCTTCATCGCCGTTTTTTTATTGTGCGCACCTCCTGGGTCTATGGTCCGTATGGTCCGAACTTTGTGAAGACGATGCTGCGGCTGGGGACGGAGAACAAGGAGGTTCGGGTGGTGGATGATCAGCGCGGGGCACCGACGTATACACTTGATCTGTCGCGCGCGGTCATTGCACTGCTGCACACCGACCGTTATGGCGTATATCATGTCTCGAATAGCGGACAATGCAGTTGGTACGAGTTCGCGTGTGAAATATTCAAGCAAGCAGGTATGGAGGTCAAGGTGACGCCCATCCTGACCTCGGAGATGCCGCGCCCCGCAGCTCGCCCGCGTTATTCGGTGCTGGAGCCGATGATGCTGCGGCTCAATGGGTTGCCGTTGCTGCCGCCCTGGCAGCAATCGCTGCATCATTACTTGCAAGGCCGTTCAGGAGAATAGTAGAGCGGACAGCGGCGGCGCGCAGCGGCGAGATGCACGAAGGAGCTGTCTGTGCATCTCATGCTCCTTATCGGTAGCGGCTTGCTGGGTGCCAGGGGGAAATGCTGCCGCCGCTACGCTGTTGCAGAGGGAGAGAACGAGGATGAAGCGTTGGTCTAGATTCATTCTATACGCAGGCATTATCATCGCTTTCGGCATAGCAGGAACGATGATCTATGTGAATCAAGCAGTCACCACATTGGCGGAGCAAATCTATGAGCCGCTACAGCCTGAAGCTCATCCTCCCTTGATCCAGCAAGTGGATCGGGCGCGCCAGGACTCTGACCAGGGGCTAGAGCCCTTCACGATGCTGCTGCTAGGCGTGGACGAGCGGAAGCAAGACCGAGGTCGGTCGGATACGATCATGCTGCTTGCGGTCAATCCTGCCAAGGAATCGGCTCTGTTGTTCCATATTCCCCGCGATACGCGCACTATGATTATGGGCCTGGGAACCGAAGACAAGATTAACCATGCTTATGCCTTCGGCGGCGTAGCGATGTCGGTGCAGACAGTGGAGCATTTCCTGGACTACCCGATCGATTATTATGTCAAGGTAAACATGGAAGGGCTGGTCACCATCATTGACAGTCTAGGCGGGATTGAAGTTCATAATGACCTGGACTTTCAGTATGAGGGGTACAAGTTTGACAAGGGCAATCTGATGCTAGATGGCAAGAAAGCGCTCGCATATACAAGAATGAGATTTGATGACCCGAAGGGAGATCTGGGGCGCAATGACCGCCAGCGCGAGGTCATGAAGGCACTGTTCCGCCAAACACTGGACTGGAAGGGATTATCGAGGTTCCAGGTCATTATGGACGAGGTCGGCGCTTCGGTAAAGACGAATCTGAAGCTGGATAAGCTGAAGGAGCTGCTGCTCGATTACCGTCCAGCGATCAAGGAGATTGACACCTTGGAGGTCAAGGGGAGCGGTCAGAAGATAGCGGGGATCTACTATTATATTGTCGGCGAGGGGATGCGCCGGGAGCTGCAAAGCACACTGCAAGCCTACATGCGCTAATGGATGAACGGCAAGGGAGCGGGAAGCAGCATCGAGAACTTCCAATCCACTCCTTAGCTGGAGGAATATTAAATTTTTTTTAGAATTATAGTTACAAAATGTATCATTTGATGTATAATTGAAACAGAAAGTAACAATCAATCTGAGAAGCCGAAGGGGCGGTCGCCTTGATGAAACCAGATGGAAGCCAATTGATATTTCTGCTCTGCACGCCCCGCAGTGGCAGCTCGTTAGCCACGGTCATGCTGCAAAATCATAGCAGGGTATTCGCGACTCAGGAGATGTGGTTCCTGATGAGCCTGTATGATTTGAAGATCGCGCCCTACAGGCCGTATGGGGGGACAGGAATCATCCGCCAGTTGTTCAATGGGATGCTCCCCGATTCGGCCTATGATCAAGCATGCCGAAGCTTTGCACTGGAGGTGTACAGCAGTCTGCTTGCGAGCAGCACGGCGGATCGGGTAGTGGATAAGTCGCCGCGTTATTACTACCTGCTGGAGTTTCTGGATCGTCTCTTCCCAAGCTCCAGGCGCATCTGGCTCGTACGCAATCCGCTCTCCGTCATTGCCTCCTACAAGAAGGTGAATCGGCATGTTGGAGAGGGGTTCGATCTGAAGCAGGAGCTGCTGCAATCGAAGTTCAATATCAAGATGGCGGATATTACGGTCGGCCTGTTCCGATATATGGACTATTTCAGTCGTCCCCATCCCTACGCGTATAAGCTGCAATATGAGCAGTTGGCTGTTCAGCCACAGCAGGAGCTGGAGAAGCTATGCGGCTTCCTGGGTCTTGAGTATGAGGAAGGGATGGAGAGATACGGAGATGCAGCCGATCCGTCCAAGTCCGATCTGTTCTTCAGCATGGGTGTGGGTGATCCGTTTGTCGGCCACCATTCCCGGCCGCATACCGACTCGCTGAATTTGTGGAAGGAAGTGCTCGACAAGCAAGAGATGGACCTCTACTGCCGTGTGCTTGGTTCAGCAGTGTTCCACGAGCTCGGCTATAGTGCCCAATTGGAGGAGGCCGAGCGCTTGACGGGCTGCCGCTATGAGTCGGAGCCGGATCAGGAGCTGCTGGAGCGGCGGCGCAGGCAGCTTGCCGAAGCGACGGGCTGTCGATGGGAGCCATCCTACCGGATGCGCTCGCTCGATGTAGAGGATCAGGACTACGCGCTCGCGGCGGCTCCCCAGCCAGCAGCCTCTCTCTCCACGGATGCGGCGCTGGCAACTGCCGTCACGCAGATCACACAGGAAGAGGACACGGAGATGATACGCCTCAGAATGATGCTGAACGCGCTGGAGCAGCGGCTGGAGAAGAGCTATGCTCGCCAGAAGCAGCTCCAGGCTCAGGTGGAGCAGATGAAAGCCAAGATCAGTCGTGTGAAGTCGATCATTCCTTTCGGCAACCGCCTCTCTCGCTGGGCCTCGTCTTATCTGGGGCCAGGGGGCTGGAGCAAATGAGTGCGCTCGGAGGGGTAATTGGCTTGAACGGCGAGCCGGTGTCTCCGCATACCGCCGAGCTGATGCAGGAGGCATTGCAGCCCTATGCTGGCGATGCGCTGGAGCACTGGGAGGGAGATCGCTGCTTCCTTGCCTGCCGGGCGCTCTGGCTGACGAGCGAGTCGATTGGCAGCAGCAATCCTTGCCATGACCCGGCCTCGGGGCTTGTCGTGGTGGCGGATGCGTTGCTCGATAACCGCGATGAGCTGTTCGAGGCGATAGGCGTCCCCGGCAAGCAGCGGTTCTTGATGAGTGACACGGAGTTGATTCTGCGCTCTTATCTTCGCTGGGGGGAGCACGCGCCTTCGCATCTGCTCGGGGATTTTGCCTTCGTCGTCTGGGATGTGTCCCGCCGCAGGCTATTTGGCGCGCGCGATCTGTGCGGCAACCGCACGCTCTATTACACCCACAGCTCCAGGCAGTTCGCCTTCTGCAGCGCGATTGCGCCGCTTCTGACGCTGCCCTGTGTCAGCTCTCAACTGGACGAAGCATGGTTGGCTGAGTTCATGGCGATACAGGTGATGTTCGAGTCGGCTGATTCGCAGGCAACGGCTTATGCCGATGTGCGTCAGCTACCTCCAGCTCACAGCTTTCTGCTCGACGAGGGGAGGCTGCAACTGAGACGCTACGGCACACTGCTGCCGGAGAAGCCTCTCCAGCTACACTCGAATGGCGAGTACGAGGAGGCCTTCCGCGAGGTGTTGAAGCAGGCTGTGCAGTGCAGGCTTCGTACCTATCGGCAGGTCGGGGTGACCCTCAGTGGCGGACTCGACTCCGGTATTGTTGCCAGCTATGCGGCACGAGAACTCAAGGCGCAGGGCAAGCTGCTGCATGCCTTCAGCCATGTTCCTGCGCGGGATTTCGTCGATTGGACAGCGCGCAGCAGGGCAGCAGACGAGACACCCTATATCGAGGCGACACTCAATCATATCGGTAACACGCGGGCTAACTATGTGGAATGTACGGGTGAGAGTCCGCTGAGCGGCGTGAACCAATGGCTGGATACGCTGGAGATGCCCTATAAATATTTTGAAAATTCCTTCTGGGTGAAAGGCATCTTCGAGCGGGCTCGAGGCGAGGGAGTCGGGGTGCTGCTGACGGGAGCGAAGGGCAATAACACCATCTCCTGGGGGCCAGTTGTCGATTATTATGCGGAGCTGCTGAAGCAATTCCGCTGGATTCGACTGTACAAGGAGCTGTATCTGTACGGCAAGCATAGAGGCATTCGCAGGACGCGGCTGCTCTCGCTGGTCGGCAGACGGCTGTGGCCCTGGCAGGGGGGCGGCAAGGATGGTTCGGACACGATACCGCCTCTGATTGCACCGGAATTTGCCCGCAGGACAGCGGTGTGGTCGAAGCTGAACGAGGCCGGGATCAGCCTGGACAACGGGAGCCGGCTTAGCTCGCTGGAGGCGCGCCGGGAGCACTTTGAGAATCTGGCGATTCACAATATGACAGGCAACAAGTCGAGCAAGCTGTCCCTGCGCTATGGCATCTGGGAGCGCGATCCGACCTGCGATGCCCGTGTGGTTCGCTTCTGTCTGTCGGTGCCGATGCAGCAATATGTGCAGAACGGGCTGGATCGGGCGTTGATCCGCAGGGCGGCGAAGCATGATCTGCCGGATGCGGTACGGCTCAACTATCGCGTGCGCGGTGTGCAGGGAGCAGATTGGCTGCATCGCAGTCTGCCCGCGTGGCCGGAGCTGCTCGCAGAGCTGGAGCAGCTCTGCGATGACCCGCAGTTGTCCGCCTACATGCATGTGGAGCAGATACGCAAGACGATGCAGGAGACGGCCTCTCCTGCGGTGGATCAAGCCTTTGAGCCGAATACAAGATTTCTTGTGCGCTGCCTGATCCTGTACCGATTCCTGAAGCGGCATCTGGCAGGATGAGGATCAGGCAGCAGGCGTTGCGGCTTCGCTGCGCTGTGCAATGAAAGGAGGTGAAGCGAATGAATAAGCTGAATTGGGAGCGCCCCGCGCTGGAAGTACTGGATATTAATATGACGATGGAAGGCAAAGGGACAAAGTATATCGACTGGGTTTCCCCAAGCGACATGGACGTTACTGATACTGAGCCAATAGGTTCCTAGTGTGTACTTATCATTCAGGCCCTTATGCAGATGCTGTATAAGGGCTGCTTTTCTCTTGCTGTATACTACAATCACTACGATCACTACGATCATCGGAAAGAGGGGGACGCCGTGCAGGAGAATCGCTATATATACAGAGCCTTTGGCTGTGAGGTTCGCAGCGAGCTACCCTTCCCGGAGCTGCCGCACTGGGAAGGGCCGACCGGCAGCGACACTGCGTTGGAAGTTGTGGTGGGGAGGTTGAATGAGGTATGGGACGCCGCTGTCCAGTTCGGCAGGAGCTGGGCCTCAGACGCAGCGACCGAGACGATCCTGTTCCGCGTCCCGGAAGTGGCCGTCTACGCCATACAAGGCGGGAAGCGGATCGTTGTCTCTCCTTGCGGCGCTGCTGACCCTGACCAGATCAGACTCTATATATTGGGTAGCGCTATGGGCGTGCTGCTGATGCAGCGGGGAATTCTCCCGCTCCACGGAAGTGCTGTGGTCATCGATGGCAGAGCCTATGCATTCTGCGGGCAGTCCGGCGCGGGCAAGTCCACGCTTGCTTCCGCCTTTGGCGAGCTGGGAAGGCCACTGGTGACCGATGATGTGATCGCGGTCTCCTTCGACGGTCAGGGTCGTCCGTATGTCACGCCTTCCTATCCGCAGCAGAAGCTGTGGCAGGCCAGTCTTGAGCAGCTTGGCATGGATGCAAGGCAATATAAGCCGCTGTTCCAGGAGGTTAACAAGTACGCGGTGCCCGTGGTGCAGCAATTCGCAGGCGAGCCTGTGCAGTTGGCGGGTCTGTTCGAGCTGCGGCTTGGAGATAAGGCGGAGCATCGCCTGGAGCGGCTGTCACCGCTGGAGAGTCTGCCGGTGCTGTTCGCTCATACATATCGGAACTACCTTATCCCCATGATGGGACTTGGCCAGTGGCATCTGGACATGACGGCCAAGCTGGCAGGCTCGCTGTGGCTAGCCAGATGGGAGCGAGGAACAGAGGGCTTCAGCGCCCGTATGATGGCGGAGCGAATGACACAATGGATACAAGGGGAGGAGCTTAGCTTATGTCAACGAATGTAATTCATTTGCAGGATCGCATACAGCCTGTGGAGGGCCATCTGGTCAGTGATATGAACGGGGAAAAGGTGATGATGAGTATCCAATCCGGGAAATATTACAATCTGGGCGGGATGGGCAGTATCATCTGGGAGCGGCTCTCCGCCGGACAGACCGTAGGTCAGTTGATAGAACAGTTGGAGAGCCAGTACGAGGTTCGTCGTGAGGACTGTGAGTCCCAGGTGCTGACCTTCCTTCAGCAGCTTCACCAGGAAGGGCTCATCCGGCTCCAGTCCAGCAGCTAGGAGGGAGTAGCAATGTGGAGCAAATGGCGCAAGTTCGCCTCCCTGGGCAGGAGGCAGCAGCAGCTTCTGGCTGAGGCTCTGCTCAGTCTGGGATGGGCGAGGATCATGAAGGCGCTCCCGTTCTCCAGGGTGGCGCCGGGACTAGGGGCGCATATGGAAGAGACGGGGACGCAGCCTAATCCGTCGCAGGTTCCTTCGTTGAAGCAGGTGGCCTATGCGGTCAACCTGATGAGCCGCCATACGTGGTGGGAGAGCAAGTGCCTGGTCAAGGCGATGGCAGCGATGCGCATGCTGGAGAGAAGAGGGATCAGTTGCACGCTGTATATGGGGATGGCCAGGGAGGAGACGGGGCAGTTGCTGGCCCATGCCTGGCTGCGAAGCGGCCCCTATTATATTACCGGCGCGGAGGAGAAGGATCGCTACACCTGTGTAGCCACATTCGCCCGGCATGTGGAGGGATAAATGTATGGGCGCTAAGCGGGAGAGAATCGAGACGCGAGAGCTGAGGCTGCTGCTGGAGCTGCTCAAGCGGAATGGAACAGCATTACAGGAGGAGGAGATGAGGGGTTGGCTTACCGATATCGATTGGAATCAATTCGTGGAGCTGGTCAGACATCATCGTGTCTTTCCTACCTTATATATAAGCTTGCAGAGTTTGTCCACGCCATTGATTCCTGCCGATGTCCTTGAAGCGCTTCGTCAGGACTACAGGCGCAATACGCTCACCATGCTGCATCTGACGGCAGAGCTGAGGCGCATCTGCGAGCTGCTCGATCATGAAGGCGTGCGCACATTAGTATTAAAAGGTCCGCTGCTGGCCCACGAGCTATACGGGGATACTTCCCTGCGCACCTCGAAGGATCTGGATCTGCTTATTGATGTGGCCGATATAGAGCGAGCAGAGGCGGCGCTGCTGAAGCACGGCTACCATATTCATAATCCGAAGCTGCGACTGCTTAACGACTGGAAATGGAAGGATCATCACCAATCGTACAGCCATCCGCACAAGCAGGTACAGGTGGAGCTGCATTGGCGCATGCACCCGGACAGCGGCTCCGAGGCGAGCTTCGAGCAGTTGTGGGAGGGGCGCCGGGTCAATCGGATGACAGGCTATCCAATCCACGGTCTGAGCCGCGAGCAGTTGCTGGAGTATCTCATCTCGCATGGTGCACGGCATGCCTGGTTTCGGCTGCGCTGGTTGACGGATATTGCCTGTCTGTTGCCGCAGATCGATGATTACAAGCTGCTATTGGAGCAGTTTCGTCGCAATCGCAGCGAGCATCTGGGGGGACAGGCGGCACTGCTGGTGTCATCGCTGCTCGCTGCTCCGGTGCCGTATGTTTTCCAGCCCTTGTATTCCAGCCGCAAGTCGCGCAGCCTGGCACGACAAGCCATGTTCTTCATCCGCAGCAAGGCGGAGCTATGTCCTGAGCCGACACCGGAATTTGCGGGACCCTACAAGCGCTATCTTCGTGCGCTCAAAACGCCCTCCCAACAGCTAGCGTATCTGCTGCGCAGACTGTACCCAAGCTCCAGGGATGCCGCTGTGCTGCCGCTGCCCAGGGCGCTGCACTTTCTGTACGTTCCGCTTCGTCCTCTCCTGTGGTGCTACAGGCGGGTCAAACAAGTTCAATCATAAAGGAGCGAGCCTATGAAGCCGATACGGATCTATCTTAAAAAGTTGCAGCAGTTTGCGGGCTTCAGGCTATACCTGAATATGCTCTGCATGCTGCTGCTTAGCTTTGTGGACAGCATGGGGATTTTGCTGATTCTTCCGATGCTAAGCGTCATTGGCTTTGCAGATAGCAGTGCGGTCGGCATCCCGATCGTCTCGCAGTTGATGCAGCCGTTAGCGGGCTTGCCAGCAGACTGGCAACTGCCTGTTGTACTCGGAGGCTATCTGTTCATCATGATCGCCACAGGCTGGCTGCAACGAAGTCAGAGCGTGCTTGCTGTCAGCATCCAGCAGGGCTTCATTCGCCATCTTAGGGTGGATACCTATCAGCGGCTGATTGAAGCGGATTGGAGCTTCTTTCTCAGGCAGCGTCGCTCGGACTTCCAGCATATGCTGACCTCCGAGCTGGCGAGAGTGAGCCAGGGGGTGCACTTGTTTCTGACCCTGGTCCGCTCGGGGGTCTTCGCGGCGATTCAGCTCCTCCTCGCCTTCATGCTGTCGCCCGAGCTGACCCTGTTCATTCTTGCCAGCGGCTTGGCGATCGGGCTGCCGCTACGACGGTTCGTAAGGCGGTCCAAGCTGTTGGGCGACCGAACCTCTGAGCTGTCACAGAGCTATTACTCGGCACTTAGCGACCATTTTAACGGCATGAAGGAAATGAAGAGTAATCGACTCGAGATGTCTCATCTCTCCTGGTTCCGCACACTCTGCCAACGGATGGAGAGCAACATTGTGGAGATGAGCAGGCTGCAATCCATCTCTCAATTCTATTACAAGCTGGCATCCGCGGTGCTGATTGCACTCTTTGTTTTCTTCTCGCTGCGGCTGCTGCAGGTTCAGAGCGGCCAATTGCTGCTCATTATTGTCATTTTCGCCCGACTATGGCCGCGATTTTCGGCCATTCAATCCAATATGGAGCAGCTATACAGCTCGATTCCAGCCTTTGACCGACTGATCGCGCTGAAGCGGGAATGTGAGGAGGCGCGTGAATTGGCGCTGGAGCAGGGTCTGTCGGCAGAGCCGCTCCCGCTCCGGGAGGCGCTGGAATGTCGTGGAGCTTATTTTCGCTATAACCGGCAGGAGGGGGACTGTGCGCTGCGTAATATTCACCTGCACATCCCGGCCGGCAGCATGACTGCGATCGTCGGCAAGTCGGGCGCAGGCAAGAGCACCTTGATTGATCTGCTGATGGGACTCATCCGCCCGGAGAAGGGAGAGGTCTACGTTGATGGACAGCCGCTTGTGGGTGAGCGGCTTGCCGCCTTCCGCCACTCGGTGAGCTATGTCTCGCAGGAGCCGTTCCTGTTCCACACGACCTTGCGCGAGAACATGCTGCTCGTCAAGCCGAATGCGACGGAGCCAGAAATCTGGCAGGCGCTGCAATTTGCTGCGGCTGACGAATTCGTCAGGCAACTGCCGCAGGGGCTGGATACGGTGCTTGGCGATCGGGGAGAACGTCTCTCTGGGGGCGAGCGGCAGCGGATTGTACTGGCACGCGCCATACTGAGGAAGCCGGCGCTGCTCATTCTGGATGAGGCGACCAGCGCACTAGACCTGGAGCATGAAGCGAAGATCAGGCAAGCCATTGACCGGCTCAAGGGGAAAGTGACGATCATCATGATCGCCCACCGCCTGCCGACGATTCGCTATGCGGATCAGGTGCTGGTCATGGAGCGCGGAGAGTTAATTCAGCAGGGCGGATACCAGCAGTTGTCCAGCGACAGCAAGGGCCGATTCAGCAAGTGGCTTCATATGCATATGGAGCAGAGCTCGCCCTGAGGCGGCGATTCGCGGTGAGGGTAGCCAGTTGTGGTTATTCGCTAGTCGTATGCGACAAGGGCAGGCAGCGCCATGCCGAGCTCGTAAGTTCGGCGATCACAATGGAACCCCCCTCAGCCTTGCATTGAATAAGCCCTGACAGGTAGCACTTCACATGCTGTCTGTCAGGGCTTATTCTTGCGCGTATATGACGGCTCCCCTCCGAGCCAAAGAGCAGCTAAGACCTGTTCATCAGGCTGCTAACGATTGACCGCATCGTTCTGTATCATTTTGCATCGTCCCGCTCGGACAGACCCCATTCGGATGACACGTCCCTTAATTGAGAACATCAATTCATATTCAGTAATCCGCGTGTATCCAGGTAATCTAGCAACAGCTCAACCGACTGCTCGACGGTCAGTATCTCGGTGTCAATCGTAACAGCAGGTGTCGCAGGGACGTCATAGCTTGCAGAGACGCCGGTGAAGCTTGTAATCTCTCCGCTGCGAGCCTTCTTGTACAGCCCCTTAGGATCTCTCCTCTCGCATTCCTCCAACGAGCATTTGACATAGACCTCTATGAATTCTTCCTGCGCATAAGAGGCGCGCACCATTGCCCGATCCTCCTCATGCGGGGATATAAAAGCACACAGGACGATCAGCCCGGCATCAGCCATTAGCTTCGAGACCTCCCCAATTCGGCGGATATTCTCGCTTCGGTCCTCGGGAGAGAAGCCCAGGTCGCCGTTAAGTCCGTGCCGAATGTTATCGCCGTCCAGCACATAGACAGACTTGCCGCGTGCAAACAGCTCATGCTCCAGGGCAAAAGCCAAGGTGGACTTGCCCGAACCGGAGAGGCCGGTGAGCCAGAGAGTACAACTGTGGTGTCCATTGCGACGATTGCGTTCCTGCCGGGTCAATGCAGATGACTGCCATGTAATATGGGGTGAAGTATACAAAGGGCGTGCCTCCTGTATAGAAAAGATTATTATATTTTCAAATATATTCTATCATATTTCGTCATAGAAGCCTATATAAGCTGAATATATAATCTCTGAGAAAACGGTCGTGTGAACGATGTAGTTCTAAAAATCGGCCTGTCCTCATAAGCTGAAAACTAGAGGGTCAAGGTGAAGCTGTACCTGTCAAGGACGGCCTCAACTGTGAAATCCGACAAAAGAAGGCGTTATTCTTATTCCATGCTTGACAAATTTCGCTATCTGGATAAAATAATACATATAAACGGATACGAAATGTAACAAAAATCGATAATATGATACATTTGGTAGTTGTCGAAAAAGAAGGAGAGCTGGCAGACCATGAATCATTCTGAGATGTATTATTGTGTCATATGTTACCAGTTAGAACCGATTCATCAGGCTCATCAATTGTTCCGCACCGGATTTTTTCGGGTTATACATCCGCTGGGCTGCTGTATGAAATGCAGTAGGGAGCTAGAGAAGGACGCGCCGAATCAGGGGAGCTCCCGCGTACAGGATGGGGAACTGATGATTACGGTGCTCAAGGAGAATAAGCCATACCTGGAAAGTCATCATCTGCTGGCTGCCCCTGCCTTTTGATCAGAATGAACGCTGGCCTGCGGCATCTGCAACTTCTTAATAAGGTTCGTTCTGCACGAATTAAGCGGAGCGAACCTTAAATTTTTGCTAAAGATGATACTTTTGGCGGCTGCACTTCGTTATAATTGATAAGAGTTTTGTTATCTGAACCTGTAGCTGTCTATAAGGTTGTGAACCTTGCTGCCATCCTTGGCATGAAGGTAGCCCGGCAGGCAGACTAAACGAAGAGCAGGAGGGTGAAACATGCACGAGAGTATGCGGGAGCCGATTGTCAGACTGTCCAACGTAACCAAGCGGATCGGCAGCCGGACAATAATCGACCAGTTGACGCTGGATGTGCCCCCGGGTGAAGTGTTCGGCTTCTTGGGTCCGAACGGATCAGGTAAAACAACGACGATTCGCATGATGGTTGGCCTCATGAGGCTGACATCGGGTGAGATCACCATTCGCGGGCATCGAATCAGCAACGAATATGAGAAAGCGATTCGTCATGTAGGGGCGATTGTTGAAAATCCGGAAATGTATAAATATCTCAGCGGTTACGATAATCTGTTGCATTATGCACGGATGTTCCCCGGCACCCCTCGGCAGCGAATTGACGAGGTGGTGGAGCTGACCGGCATGGGAGCGCGAATTCACGATAAGGTGAAGACGTATTCCCTGGGGATGCGGCAGCGGCTCGGAGTAGCGCAGGCAATCCTGCACAAGCCGTCGCTGCTTATACTGGACGAGCCTACTAATGGACTCGACCCGGCGGGAATTCGCGAGCTGCGCGATTATCTCCGTCGCCTCGCTTCGGAGGAGGGGACGTCAGTATTCGTCTCCAGCCATCTGTTGTCGGAGATGGAGCTGATGTGCGACCGGGTGGCGATCATACAGGCTGGCAAGCTGATTGATGTTCGCCAGATTAACGCTGGCGCTCAAGAACAAGCGGTTCAGGTGGCGTTCGAGGTGGATCAGCCGATGGAAGCTTCCCTCCTGCTGGCAGACCTGCAAGCGGCGCATGAAGGGAGCAGGCTGCTGCTGACGGTAGAGCGCGAGGAGATTCCACAGATTAATGCACGGCTAGTCGCGGCTGGTATCAAGGTCTATGGTATCCGCTCCCATACGAAATCTCTGGAGGATCAATTCCTTGAAGTGACGGGAGGGGAACAGATTGTTTGATTTTATCCAACTGATACGCAACGAGAATATGAAGATCTACCGCCGTCCGCGCACCTGGGTGATGCTCGGCATTCTGCTGGTCTTGACGCTGGCGCCGTCTGTGCTGATGATGACTTTGCCGGATGCCGGGCCTGACTCTATGTGGAGCGCCTTTCCTGTGGGCATGGCAATCGGATTCTTTCTCGTCACGATCTATTCGGTGGTCGTAGCTGCGGAGACAGTAGCGGGTGAGTTCAGTACAGGCACGATCAAGCTGCTCATGATCCGTCCCTGGAGCCGCTCCAAAATATTGCTATCCAAATATGTGTCCGTCGTGCTGTTCTCGCTCCTGTTCCTGCTGATTCTGTTCGTATGGAACTACTTGACCACCTGGCTTATGTTCGGTGGAGACCCAACCTATCGAGTCGGAGCTGATAATCGGTCGCCGCTCAGCTACTATACGCTGCAGAGCGTGTACAAATACATCTCGCTGCTGATGGTCGTCACGCTATCCTTCCTGATCTCGACGGTCTTCCGCAGCGGCAGCTTCGCAATCGGGCTTGCGATGTTCATGCTGTTCGCGGGTCAAGGCATCTCCTCACTGTTCATGATGCTAGGTCAGAAGTGGGCCAAATATTTGCTGTTCCTCCACATGGATGTGAGCCGCTATCTGGATGAGTCGGTCATTCGCATCGGGGAGTTGGGCGACTTTACGCTGGGCTTCTCACTGACTGTGCTCGCCGTATATTATGTTGTGTTCATCGCCCTGACCTGGTACATCTTCAACAAGCGAGATATTGCCACCTAGGGAGAGGAGAGCGTTCTGCCAGGGACAATCGGCTCAGGCTGTGCTTGCCTATGTCTGGCAGGCGACCAGCTCCATGCTGCCCTCCGCGCAGGCGAGCTCGCTTCCGAGTCGCTCCCTGTCGCTATAGGGCTTCCACCGTGCTCGGCTCCGAGTGCGTCATGCGAAGCTGTAAGAGGCCGCTGGCCCCAATTACGCCGCAGCCCCCAACCGACTTGATCGGCTTGGGGGCTGCTTGCTGTGGAGCGTTAGTGGGCTGCGAGCTGCTCAGCCTGCCTGCAGCGCTTTTTTGTCCTTGGTGCTCCCATTATCCTTGTCGCTTCGTTCCTTGGAGGCATCATGAGACAGCATCTTGGCAGGGGCTTGCTTCTCCATCCTGCATGTGCCATTCAGCAGTCCACCCTCATGAATGACCAGGCTTTGGGCAATGGCTATGCCATGCAGTTGACCCGATGCAGTAATCGTCAGCCTGCCTTGTGTATGTACCTCCCCATGTACGATCCCGGCAATGGTCACCTCCGGAGCCGAGATCGTGGAGCGGCATACTCCATACTCGCCAACAATGACCTCGCCCTTGCATATCATCTCACCTTGATACTCGCCTTCAATCCGAATGCCCGATTCACAGTGAAAGCTTCCCTCTGCCTTGGCTCCCTGACCGATCAGTGTGTCGTGTATCGTTGCACGCTGCTTGCTTTCTCTGAACATATGCAGATCCTCCTCCTTTGGCTGTTGGGATAGATTAGCCTTCTAGCTATTTATTCGTCTGGGGACAAAAATAGACCCGTCTGCGTGCATCGCTTTCGGAGGTGTTAGGGGAACTGCTCCATCTCATAAGTATAGAGCAAGTAAGAGAAGTCAAAGCTAGGATAGGAGCCCCAGAAAGGAGAACAGCCATGCTATGGGTGATTGTTGCACTGCTCATCTTCATTTTGCAGGTGCTGGCCATATTGGTTGGCGAGTACCGCCGTCCGTCCAAAGCAGTGGCCTGGCAGTTGATTTTGTTTGTCTTTCCGCTTATCGGCTTCGTCATGTATTACTTCATGGCTCAGGAATTTCAGCGAAGGCGTACCGTGCGCCGCCAAGGGATCATTCCTTCCGAGCTAAGACGGGAAGCGTTGCGGCGTTCGAAGCTGGTGCATCGAATTCAGGAGCTGGGAGAGGAGACGTACATTCATCAGGAGCGGCTGTTTCATCTGCTCCAGAGCTTTAGTCTGTCTCCGATAACATGCTGTAATGAGATTGAGGTGCTGCAGGACGGAGAGGAGACGTATGAACGGCTGCTGGAGGCGATTGCTGCTGCACAGCATCATATACATCTGGAATATTACACGATTCGTGATGATGAGACGGGTCAGCGCTTTCGGAGCGCCTTGCTGACCAAGGCGGCTGAGGGCGTGCAGATTCGCCTGATCTATGACGGAGTGGGCAGCTACGAGACGAGTGGCGCGTATTTTGCCGCGCTGGAGGCTGCCGGAGTGAGGGCGGTCTGCTTCCTGCCGCCGCGAATCGCATTTTTCGAGAAACGAATGAATTACCGCAATCACCGCAAAATCGCCGTGATCGATGGGAAGGTCGGTTTCCTTGGGGGCATCAATATCGGCAACGAATACATTGGGGGTGATCCGAAGCTAGGCTACTGGCGTGATACGCATCTTCGGCTATATGGAGATGCTGTCTATTCACTGCAGGATGTCTTCTCGCGTGATTGGTGGTTTGCCGCTAAGGAGAGACTGAATGTTCCGGGGCTGTTCCCGCAGCATACATGCGAGGGGCTGGATCAGGTACAGATTTTGACGAGCGGGCCAGACAGTAGCTCGGATGCGTTGCTGGAGGTATTCTTCAACGCCATCGCTGTAGCCAAATCCCGCATCTATATAACGACACCATACTTTATACCGGATGCCAGTCTGATGATGGGGTTGAAGACGGCTGCGGTAAGCGGGGTTGATGTTCGGCTAATCATACCCCAAACCTGTGACTCCAGGTTGGTCATGCGCGCCTCGCTCTCTTATGTGGAGGAGCTGCTGGATGCCGGGGTACGCATCTTCCGTTATCAGAAGGGCTTCATACATTGCAAGACGCTCATTGTCGACCAACTGCTCGCTTCCGTCGGCACCGCCAATATGGATATGCGCAGCTTCTTCAGTAATTTCGAGCTGACGGCGCTGCTGTTCAACCAAGCAGTGATTCGCAGGATGGAGCAGGACTTCGCGCGGGACATTCAAGATAGCACGGAGCTTCAACTGTCCAGCTTCAAGCGAAGGCCCCGTTCGCAGAAGATAGGGGAGGCTGTGTCGCGGATGCTATCTCCGCTACTGTAGCGGAGCGGCTTGCTTCCCGCTGCGGATGAATTGCAGGATTGGCCGCAGCCTCTGCGGTGGAACGGTATCGATCAGATCGCCCATCTTCTGCAGGCGCGAGGCGATGTTGAGCAGATGATAATCTGCAGGCTTGACGTCGCGCGCAACCTCCTCCCATAGGAGTGGCGTAGAGACACTGGAGGCTTTGCGGGCTCGCGGCGTATAGGGAGCGGACAAGGTTTTGCCGCGGTAATGCTGGAGGTAGTCGAAATAAATGCAGGTGCCGCGATCCTTCTTCATGCGCTCGATGGTGAACAGGTGAGGATGGGCACGGGAGACGAATTCCCCTACGAACTGGCCGATGACCCGCAGCTCATCAAAGGTCAGATCAGGCTGAAGCGGCACGATGATCTGTACTCCGGTAGCTCCCGAGGTTTTCGGAACGGACTGAATTCCAAGCGAGCGCAGCAGCTCCCCAACGATGGAGGCCGCTTCCATAATGCGCGGCTCATCCTCCAGCGAGGGATCAAGATCAATCATCCATTCGGTTGGATGTACGGGCTCGCCGATCCGGTCGAAGGAGGCGTGAAACTCCAGGCAAGCCAGATTGCCCAGCCAGAGCAAGGTAGGCAGCGAGTTCAGCTCGATGTAATCTATTGTTTCCAATGGAGCGAGGGTAACAAAATCAGGGCGCGGCTGCGGGCAGTTTTTCTGATAGAAAGATTTGCCATGAATGCCGTTCGGGTAACGGATGGTCGTCAGATAACGTCCCTTGCAATGCTTGATGAGATAGGGAGCCAATTCGGTTAGCCGCTGCAGATAGACAAGCTTCGTAATGCCCATCTCAGGCCATAGCAATTTGTCTGGATTCGTAATGGCAAGCTCCTGGCCTTGGATCATGATGGAGCCTTGAACCGCTGCGGGCATAGCAATCACTCCTTGATAAATATTATGAGGTGGAGGAACACTCATGGAGCTGGAACCTGTCATTCCATTCGAGCCGATCCGCTTAGCAAGCATTCCCCAGGATAAGCAATGGATTGCCCAGTTGAAATGGGACGGTGTACGTATGCTGCTATACTATAACGGCACTACGGTCAGGCTAATCAATCGCAGGCTCAATGACCGCACCGCCCAGTATCCTGAACTGCAGGCGATTACGTCGTTCTGCAGCGCGGACTCGGTCATTCTCGACGGCGAGCTGATCGCACTGGAGGATGGCAAGCCTTCGTTCCATCAGATCATGCGCCGCGACCGTACAGGCAAGGGAGCGCATATTACAGTGCTAATGGAAGAGGTACCCGTCTATTACATGGTCTTCGATGTGTTGTATTGCAATGGTCGCTCAGTAGTTGAACAACCATTGCTGGAGAGACAGCAACTGCTGGAACGCATCCTTCTGCCAGGCAAGACGGTGCAGTTAGTGACCAGTACGCCCAATACTCAGGCTCTGTTCGAGCTTGCCCGCCAGCATAAGCTGGAGGGGATTGTCATCAAGGATGTCCATAGCACCTATGAGCCAGGGGGGAAGGATGAGCGCTGGCAGAAGCATAAGAACATCCAGGATGTGACTGCGGTAGTGGGCGGCGTCACCTATCGCGACAAGCAAGTGAATGCGCTGATGCTCGGATTATATGATGAGCAGGGCAGGCTATGGTATATCGGACATGTCGGTGCAGCCAGACTTACACAGGAGGAATGGGCGGTATTGACAGCGATGGCGGGACAGCTCACCATCTCGAAGTCCCCCTTCGCCAATCTCCCGGAACGGAGCAAGGGAGCGAACTGGCTGCGGCCGTGGCTGGCAGCGCGCGTTCATTACCTTGAATGGACGCATCACCGGACGCTGCGCCAGCCTGTGCTGCATGCGTTGCTGGAAGCACGCCCAGGCATGTGCGGGTGGGATCAGATTAACGGCTAGCCAGACCACGACAGAATGGGCCTCCATGCAGCCATGCCTTCTGCCACACCTTCTGCCATATGAAGCTGCCAGACAGACGCTTTACGCAGGCGTACAGGATAAGGGGGGAACGTCTGGTCAGGAAGCAGCCACGCCGCAGGGGTTGAACAGGCCAAGGAGCACCCCCTTATGCAAGCTGGCCTTGCTAACGCACCGTCTCCTTGCGGCTCTTGGCGGATGGCTTCTTGGGCGCAGCCCCGCTGTCCTGTACGTCTGGCTGAGCCGCAGTTGTCTTCGTCGTCCGTTTGCGCACGGTTACCTTCTTGCCTACCGGCTGTTCCGCTTGCGGTGCGGTTGGAGCGGCATCGGTCTGCATCGCAGCCAGGCTGGCCTGTAACGCTGCCATGAGATCGACGACATTCGTGCGCTGCTGCTCCGGAGCAATATGAACCTCCTCGCCGGCGATCTTTTTGCCGATGGCATCCATCAGTCGGTTACGGTAATCGTCAGTGTATTTGCCAGGATCGAAAGGGGTGGAGAGCTGCTCGATGAGCATCTTGGCCATCATCAGCTCCTTATCATTAATGTTGGCCGATTCCGGCAGCCCAGGCACCTGTGACACAGGACGAATCTCGTCCGGGTAAAATACAGTTTCAATCGCCAAGCAGTTATCCAGCACACGTATGGCAGCCAGGCTGCTTTTGGAACGGATAGAGATGCTGGAGATGCCAATCTTGCCTGTCGAACGCATCGCCTCCATCAGCAGATTGTACGCATTGCCGCCAGCCTGATCGGGGGATAAGTAATAGGTTTTTTGAAAATATATCGGATCGATCTCCTGCAAGTCGACGAAATCCAATATTTGAATGGTCTTGCTCGCCTCAGAGGTTAGCGCGTCGAGCTCCTCCTTGTCAAACAAGACATACCGCCCCTTCTCATATTCATATCCCTTGGCAATATCCGCCCATTCGACATCGACTTCGCAGTTTTTACATTGACGGACATAGCTGATGGGCCCGCCACAGGCTTTATGAATCATTTTCATCGAGATGTCCTTGTCCTCTGTTGCGGAGAACATCTTCACGGGCACATGGACAAGTCCGAAGCTGATCGCGCCCTTCCATACCGTATGCATGCCTATCCCTCCCTTGAATGTGGTTTAGCTATATCTTTATTGTGTCCAATCCGTATGAAACTGAGTCAGATGGGTTATATTTTGGGCACAGGAGTACCCCCTGTACTATCACACAATGCCAAGGAGGAACGCCGTATGTCAGAAGCAGGCACTTCGCCACAATCGCAGCCACAGCAAGGCCAGCCGGACCGGATGCATGAAGGGCGCGAAGACTACTTTATGGATATTGATCGCATGGTAAATGAAGGACTCGGAGGCGGGCAGATTACCGTCCATAATGGATGGATTGATGCTTCGACGACCGATACGATGGATGAAGAAGAGCGCTCGTTGACAGAGCAAGGACTGGAGCAGGAGATGGAATAACGTGATAGCGGCAACAGCAGCCAGTGGCGCCTGGCTCTGCTGCCCCGCTAACGAAGCGATGCTGTGCCGGAGCATCCTGACGCTGCATGTTTTGCGCTCGTATCGGGGACACTACGAAGCATGAGGTTGAGAAAAAGGAGGGCTATCGGTGAAGACACTATGGAGCCTGACAACCAAGCTGCTGCTGGCCTTAGCGTTGCTTGCGGTCACATTCGCCTGCGGGGGCTCCGATCCGTCGGTTGGCCGCGATAAGGACGGTAGGCCACGCAAGGGCAGCTACCGTCTTGCAGGGAGCTATCAGGCGTCGAACCGTACCATCAAGCCGCTCTCGCTGGCGGATCTACAGGCTAAATATCCTAGCACACTGATCATGAAGGGTCATCCGTCTGACGGTACAGTAGCGCTCACCTTCGATGATGCGCCGGATAACCATTTTACCCCGATGATCCTTGATGTGCTAAAAAAAGAAGGCATTCGCGCCACCTTCTTTGTCGTGGGCTCCCGAGCCAAGAAGCATCCCGAGATCATGCAGCGGATTGTCGCCGAGGGACATGTGATTGGCAATCACTCCTATGACCATGCCAATCTGCCCAAGCTTACAGATGCAGCGTTTCGCGAGCAGATTACGAAGACAGATCGGGTAATTAAGGAATACACAGGCTATACCCCCAGCTACATCCGTCCACCTTATGGCAATATTAGCGAGGAGCAACTGAAATGGCTAGCCAGCCATCATCGCAAGGTCGTCAACTGGAATGTCGATTCCGTTGATTGGAAGGGGCTAAACGTCGATGAGGTGTGCGCGAATGTACTGCCATTTACGAAGGCCGGCTCCATCATTTTGCAGCACTCCGGCGGCGGCAAGGGGGAGAATCTGCTGGGGACAGTAGAGGCGCTGCCCCATATTATCGCTGCGGTACGTGAGAAGGGACTCTCCTTTGCCACCGTGGCAGAGATGATCCCGCTCAGGCAGAATGATTAATCCATACCGAAGCGATTGCCCCAGAGCTGCACCTCTAGCTTTGGGGTTTTTGACGTGGGAAAGGAAATTCTTTATCAATAGACTTGATTACTATAAAATGATAAGGAGACAAAAATAGGGGAGCCGTGTATATGCCAGCACACCAGCATGTGAAATTAAGCAAGCTTGACCTGATGTTTCGGATCATATTTATTACTCTCGGTGCGACACTTATGGCGGTTGCATTGGAAATTTTCCTTGTTCCGAACAACATCATCGATGGAGGCATAGTCGGTATTTCGATTATCGCTTCCTATTTGACGGATGTGCCGCTAGGACTTTTTCTCTTTTTGCTGAATCTGCCTTTCTTATTTCTCGGATATAAGCAGATCGGTAAAACGTTCGCACTATCCACCTTATACGGTGTATCCGTCATGTCGCTGGATACCGTGCTGCTGCATTCGGTGCCGCCGCTGACCAATAACCTGTTCCTGGTCACGGTATTCGGAGGAGTGCTGCTGGGCGTAGGCGTTGGGCTGGTCATCCGGTTCGGAGGCTCGCTCGACGGGACGGAGATTGTGGCGATCCTGGTGAACAAAAAGACGCCGTTCTCCGTTGGCGAAATCGTCATGTTCTTCAATGTCTTCATTATGATTACAGCCGGCTTCGTCTTCACATGGGATCGGGCGATGTATTCGCTAATTGCCTACTACATTGCCTTCAAGCTGATCGATGTGACGATTGAGGGCTTCGATGAATCGAAGGCTGTCTGGATTATTAGCGAGGAGTCGACGGAGATCGGCGAGGCGATTATGGACAGGCTAGGGCGTGGCGTAACGTATCTGAACGGCGAGGGCGCCTTCACGGGCTACAGCAAGCGCGTCATTTTCTGTGTCATCAACCGGCTGGAGGAGGCCAAGCTCAAGTTGATCGTGCATGAGCTGGACCCGCAGGCCTTTCTGGCAGTGGGCAACATCCATGATGTCAAGGGCGGGCGATTCAAGAAGAAGGATATTCATTAGGGAGGAAGCGTGGCGTGTAGATGAGAGGCGGACAGCCTGTTGCAGCATCTGACCGGTTATGGATATAATGTGAGGTACATTTGTTGAACAGTTCATTGAGGAGGATGCGGCTTGGATGAGTTCGCAAGTATTCGCAGTTGGACGGATAATCGGCAGAGCGCGTCCTGGCAGCTGGAGAAGGGCGTCATCTTCGGAATCGGAGACGATGCGGCTGTGGTGGAGCTGCACGGAGGGGATGAGAAGTCAGGTTCCCCAGCATGGGATATGCTGATGACGGTCGATACGATGGTGGAGACGATCCATTTCAATTCGCTGACGATGCAAGATGAGGACATCGGCTACAAGGCGCTGGCCTCCAATGTTAGCGATATTGCAGCCATGGGAGGCATTCCCCGCCATGCGGTCATCGCTGCTAGCGTACCCCGTTCCTTCGGAAGCGAGCGCATGCGGCGCGTATATGATGGGCTGTACGCCTGTGCCCAGCAATACGGCATCACGGTCGTCGGCGGGGATACAACCGGGTCGCCATCCCAGCTCGTGCTGTCTGTAACGTTGACCGGGGTGGTCGAGCGCGGGCGCAGTCTGTACCGGTCAGGCGCACAGGTCGGGGATGCGGTATTCGTCACTGGGCCACTGGGTTTATCCGCTGCCGGACTTGATTATCTGCTAACGCTGTCCAAGCAGCAACGGAGTCTGTCTGAGCCTGAGCTGGCAGCCAGAGCGCTGGAGCTGGCGGCGGAGCATGGGACGGAGGCGCTGGTGCGCGCCCATCGCAGGCCCCGGCCTTCGGTGGAGGCGGGACGCCTGCTCCTTCGGCAGGGCCGCTGTCATGCGCTGAATGATGTCAGCGATGGTCTGGCTAGCGAGGCCTGGGAGATTGCCGAGGCATCTGGCCTGTCGCTTGTACTGAACGAGCAGTTGCTGCCGCGCAGCGCCAGCATGAGCCGCTACGGCGAGCGGACAGGTAAAAATCCGCTGGACTGGATCCTGTATGGCGGTGAGGATTATGTGCTCGTGGGGACGATGCCGAAGCAGGCTGTGGGTGAGATGAAGGAAGAGCTGAATCGGCACGGAATTCCATTGTACCCGATCGGTTATACAGAGGCCGGGGTTCCGGGCGTATGGCTGGAGCGCAGTGAACGAGAGCGGATGGCGCTATATAAGCGAGGATATAATCATTTTGAAAGCCATGGTGAATAGGATGACGAATCAAGCAGAAGCACGAATCAGCCTGGAGATCGCGGCTGAGCAGGACACCGTCAAGCTGGCGCAATGGCTTGCCCGCAGAGCCGGAGCAGGCACGGTGCTGGCGCTGGATGGCGATCTGGGTGCGGGCAAAACCCGTTTCTCCCAGGCGTTCGCCGCTGCCATCGGTGTGCGGGATGTGGTGAATAGCCCGACATTTACGATTATTAAGGAGTATACAAGCAGCCAGTTGCCCCTCTACCATATGGATGTCTATCGGCTATCGCTGGAGGAGGCGGACGAGCTGGGGCTGGATGATTATTTTTATGGAGAAGGCGCCACGATTGTGGAGTGGGCCTCGATTATTGAGCCGCTACTGCCACAGCAGCGGCTGGAGCTGTATATAGAGCACCTTGGGGGAGAGGCTCGCCGTTATGTGCTGACGGGCCGCGGGGAGCCGTATGCAGGCTGGTGCAGTCAGTTGGAGCAGGAGAGAGGAAGAGAGGGCTGTTCATGAAGGAAGATCAACAGGAGACATCCGCAGCCGCTTCATGGCGTGCCGAAGCCACGGCAGGTGGCGGGGTAGTGAGTAGTAGCATAGTTAGTAATAGCCTGGCAGGTGGCGACAGTGAGGGCACCCCGCTTGTACTGGCCATTGACACATCGACGGCTGTGATGGCGGCTGCACTGCTCGAAGGGGATCGCGTGCTCGGCGAGTTGAATTCCATGTCCGAACGCAACCACTCGGTCTACAGCGTGCCTGCGCTGCAGGAGCTGCTCAGGCAGGCGAACAAGACGCCGGACGAGCTGGCCGCGATCGCTGTAGGCCGTGGCCCCGGCTCCTATACCGGCACAAGAATCGCCGTGACGATCGGCAAGACGCTCGCCTGGGCGTGGGGCAAGCCGCTGGTGGGCGTCTCCTCGCTGGAGGGGATCGCATACGGTGCCTGGCGTCTGAGCCTGACAGCGGCTGGGGAGCATCGGTCTGATGAGGGAGATACGGCTGACCATGCGCTCAGTCAGGAGCCCCAGGAGCAGCCGAAGGGCAGCCGCTGGTTCGTGCCGATGATCGATGCGCGCCGCGGTCAAGCTTATACGGCGGCCTTCAGCGCATCTGGCGGGCACTGGGAGCGGCTGGCTGACGACAGCATCCGCTTGACAGCGACTGGGGTGGAGGAGCTTGCGCAGCAGGTGCGTGCGGCAGACGAGGCGACTCGTCCAGAGGCGATCGTGGTCGCCGGCGAACAACTGGAGCTGCATAGCGCACAGCTCGGGCAGCTCGGGCACTTGCTGGAAGGGACGGGCACGTCGCTGCACACGATCCATTACGCAATGGAAGGGGCGCAGATTGCCCGTCTGGGCCGCAATCTGCTGTTGCGTGGCGAGGTGAGCGCGCCTCATGCGCTGGTGCCGAACTATACGCAGATGGCAGAGGCCGAAGCGAAGCTGGCGGCTGCCAGAGGTCAGGAGGTGCCGCCGCGTGGCTGATACGAACCCGGATGAGCTGGAGCGCAGACGTCTCGCCGCTGCGGAGGGACGTCCATCTAATGAAGGCCGAAGGCTTCGTGAGGGAGCTGAAGGATTAGAGCGGGTGCCGCAGCAGCAACTGGTATTTCGCGCGATGACGCTTAGCGATGTGCCGGCCATCTGCGAGATTGAGCGAGAGGTGTTCACGAGTCCGTGGACAGCGGAAGCGTTCATTAACGAACTGACGAACAATCACTTTGCCCGTTATATGGTGATGGAATGGAGACGGGAAGTGATTGGCTACGGCGGGATGTGGACGATTATGGATGAGGCTCATGTGACGAATATTGCGGTGCGCGAGGCGTATCAGGGGCAAGGACTTGGCGAGAGGCTGCTGAGCGAGCTGCAGCGGACGGCAGTGTTCTTCGGAGCGGGAAGGATGACACTGGAGGTGCGCGTCACGAATGACCGCGCGATTCATCTGTACAAGAAGCTGGGCTTCGAGCCTTCTGGCACAAGACCGGGCTATTATTCGGATAATGGCGAGGATGCGCTCATCATGTGGGCGGAGCTGGACCATGTGAAGGCGGGTGGACAAGATGACGGAGCCTAGCAGAATGGATGAAGCAAGGAGCACGGGGAAGATGAAGCAGGATGAGCTGATATTAGCGATAGAGACGAGTTGTGATGAGACATCGGCGGCTGTTGTACGCGGCGGTGTGGAGGTGTTGTCGAATGTTATCTCCAGCCAGATTGAGACCCATAAGCAATTCGGAGGCGTGGTGCCTGAGATCGCCTCGCGCAAGCATGTGGAGTCGATTACACTGATCATGGAAGAGGCCGTCCGCAAGGCCGGTATTACGCTGCAGCAGATCGACGCGGTCGCCGTTACGCAAGGGCCGGGTCTGGTTGGTGCGCTATTAGTCGGCATCGTGGCCGCCAAAGGGCTGGCGATGGCGCTGGGCGTGCCGTTGATCGGCACCCATCACATCGCCGGACATATCTACGCCAATAAGCTGGTGCACACGATGGTCTATCCCTCGGTTGCGCTCGTCGTCTCCGGCGGGCACACGGAGCTGGTTGTGATGGAACGGGAAGGGGAATTCAAGATCATCGGCCGTACCCGTGATGATGCTGTCGGAGAAGCCTATGATAAGGTAGCCCGGTCGCTGCAATTTCCTTACCCTGGAGGCCCGCATGTCGATAAGCTGGCGCAGAGCGCAGCAGCGTCTCTGCCGTTGCCCCGTGCGTGGCTGGAGCCGGAGTCGTATGATTTCAGCTTCAGCGGGCTGAAGTCGGCAGTGCTGGCAGCGATTAATCAGGCGAAGATGAAGGGACAGCCATTAGATCCGGCGATGCTGGCTCGTGGCTTTCAGGAATCGGTCATCGAGGTGCTCGTCGAGAAGGCGATGCGTGCCGTCCATGCCTATGGCGCGCAGCAGCTCCTGCTATGCGGCGGCGTTGCGGCTAATGGAGGGCTGCGCGCGGCGCTTCAGCAACGCTGCGACAAGGAGCAGGTGCCGCTGCTTATTCCGCCACTTGGGCTATGCACAGATAATGCAGCGATGATAGCTGCTGCCGCCCATCTCAAATGGGCAAGCGGTCAACACTCCGAGCTCGATCTGAAGGCTGATCCGGGACTGTCGCTGGAAGCCTGGTCGCTCAGCGCCCATACGTCGGCTTCTGTGAGTTAACGATGCAAGAGCATGTGGCCTTTTCCGGGCAGTCGTCTGGAAAGGGCTATTTGGTTATGCCATGATTAACGGAGGAGCAATTCAGGAGGATCATAATATCGTCCATCATCAACAGTGAATCGTTCATTGCCTTCACTCCTTGATCTTAGGTAAGCTTAGAAGCAGAAGGAGAGGATATGACATGAGCCAAGCGAGTCCGATCACGATAGCGGGATTGCCCCGCAAGCTGACGATTACAATGTGGGATTTCTCCTGGTACACGATGACCCTGCCCGGAGAGCCGTACCATGATCTGGCGGCCCGGTTCGCCGAGGCAGTAGAGCGGGGATATAATACGATTCGTATATGCGCGATGCCCTTCATGCTGTTCACGGCCGACGGGCCGCGTCCAGGGCCGCTGTATTTTGGCAATCTGGGCCGGGTCGGACAACGCACGCGCTGGTATAATTGCCGCGGCGGGGCGAAGCTGGACGGGCATGCTCATCTGCTGGAGTTATTCCGGCAGGCGAAGGCGCACGGTGTATATATTATGCTGTCTTCATGGGAGTATCAGCAAAGCCCGAGCTTTCTGGCTCATCCCGAGCTGCGCGATCTGCTGGCCGCGATTGCGCCGGAGGAGCGGTTCATGACGATAGCGCGTTCGCTCGACCAACTGATCCGTTATGTCAAGGAGGCTGGCTTCGGCGACCAGATTGTCTATGCGGAGCTGCATAACGAGGTGGAGTTCGGTCAACTGACAGCCGTAGGCACAGCCCAGGGCATAGCCGCGAACAATACACCTGAGCTGGTGGAGTCGATGCAGCCTTATATTGAGGAGGCGATCTCGTATTTGCGGGAGCAGCACCCCGATGTGCTCATGACAGCCAGCTACACGCTCAACGACCCTTACCCTAAGGAGTATGTGGCGCGCAACCTTCAGGTTGCTCATTTTCATCTGTATATTAAAGGCGTGCTCAACCAACTGATGAATGAGGCTGGTTTGGGAGATGATAGCCATCCGTTCCCGAATGCATTCGTCCGCTCGCTGCTGCGCGACGATGCGCCGCCATTCTCGGAATGGACACTGCCGCCGGGGCAGGAGTGGAGAATGGAAGGCAATCCGGTGGGCATGAAGCTGATCTATCTGCATGACTGGGCTGACCCGGACAAGTGGGATTTGTACCTGTATGATCACTATGGCGAGCATCGTCTGGCGATGCTGTACAAAGCGGATACGGAATTCGAGCAGGCCAAGGATTGGGTTCGACGCTCTGGCATCCCGGTCGTCATCGGTGAGGGCTATGTCGGCTATACGCCGCTAATGGCAGGATTCGAGGAGGGGCCGGTGGGCAAGTTCATCGCCGAGTACGCCATACGCAAGGGGATGGCACTTGATTTCTGGGGAATGACGCTATGCTCGAATTGTGCGCCGCATCATCCGTTCTGGGGGGATATAGCCTGGCAGCAGAAGTGGAACCGGTTCATTCTGGAGTCTTAGGTTCGACCGACGGCAGAAACACCGCGCCCCTGGAAGCTGAGCGCGGTGTGAAAGGTCAATTAAGCTCGCTGGTTGGTCAAGAGAACAACAGGAAATTCGTAGCCAGCTTGCGCAGATTGCCATCAGATGGTTTGTTGATGACTCTGCCCTTGAAGATGAGCGAGGACGAGCCTCCGCCATCCAGATTATACGCATCGACTGCGCCATAGCGCTGAAGCAGTAGCTGCAGCTCGGCAAGCGAAGCGCCGGATCGGCCGTTCTCATCCGCGGCATCGGTGACCAGAAACAGCAACTGATCATCCTTGTAATTGGCAATGACGGTACGTGCAGCCCGGTGCGGGCTGGTCTGCCATTTCGCGGGGATGGCTTGCTTCTGCCCATTCTTGAGCAGGATCGGCACGAAGGAGGCGCCGAACAGCGCCTGTTCCTTGTCGAGCTGCTCCCGTGTCGAATAATTATCGCCGATGAGCTTCAGCCTGGAGTTGACACCGACGAAGAACAGGTCAGAGAAGGAAGGCTCGAAGCCATTCACATACTCCCCATCTACAATGGTCGTGCTAAGCGGGTAGCGCGATCCCTTCTGATCCGCGAAGCCGCCGGCATTGATGCCTGCAACAGCGCCATAGCGCTTGACAGCCTCAAGCGTCGTCTCTGAGCCGCCATATTTGTCCTTGCCAAGCGTCATCGAGATGGCCTCCTGCGATTTGAGCTTCACCTTGAGAGCATAGCCCTTGAAGTTCTCTGCGCGGACATAGAATAGCTGCGCCCTCAGCTTGTCGGTGCTGACGGTCTCAGACGGCTTGCCCAGCTTGGACGTAATTCGGGCATCATAGATGACATAAGGCCGATCGGCCTGCTTGCTGGCCATACCGACAATCGTCTTCATGCCCTTGTTCGTCTCATTATATAGCCATGCGGTCTTCTGCATGGAGGCGGAGACGGCTTCTGCTGTGCCGACGGCTGCATCCAGATTACGCTCCAGCGCGACGCTCCCGCTGCGGATGCCTTCCACGGTATAGGGAGACGCGACAGGGTAAGCGCTCGATGGAATCTCGATGGCAAAGGGGAACAACAACAGCCAGGCCACCATACCTGCGAATGGAGCGCAGGCAAGCAGCGCCAGCCGGTTTAGTCGCTGGACGGAGGTCATCATTTCAACACATCCAGACTTTTTTGCAGCTCATTGAGCTTTTTCTTCACTTCATTTATCTGAGTATACAGCTTGTTGCTGTTATCCGTCTTGTTGCTCGTGTTATCCTTCGTAAAGGTCAGCAGCTCGTTCAAGGCATCCACCTTATTCCCCAGTGCGGTCATCTCCATGGAGAAGGCCTCCTCGACGGCTGCAATCCGTTCCTCGTAGTGCTGCTGCATCTGTGCGATCTGGCTTGCCGTCTGTCGCTCCAGCTCGGCGGTTAGCTGTTGTCTCGTCTGATCCGTATACCACTTGGTTCCGGCAATTCCTGCGGCGATCAGCACCACCCATATCGTCAGAAACAGATAGACAGAGCCTTTACGCGAGGCTCGTCCTGCTCTCGTCGTTCCCTGTGGTGTGTTCGTCTGTAATTCGGTATTCATGGTTATGCACAAAATCTCCTTTGCTTGTATTGCCCAATGACTACTCCATTAGACGCCAGCAATTACAAAAAGTTGCGTTGGCAACTGGAGTCCAGCTAAGGCGTCGAACGGGCTCTCAAGTGACCAATCCTCGTCCATATGCCCCTCACCAACCTGTCTGTTTTCTGTCACAGACAACCATGAAGCGACTTTACCTTCCTCTAACACCTCCATTACAAACATCGCGAGCCTGTGTACAAAAGTTATCCACATATCCTTAATCGATTGTGGATAAGGCTGTGAAAGTCTTGGGAAAACACAATTTTTAACGGCATTAATGCTGGGGATAAAAAAAGTGTATTAACAGCGTTAAAATTGTGGACAATGTGGATAATTCTGTGGAATAATGTGGGTATTTCGGTTATCGACAAAAAAGTGGCGGAAAATTCATGTATTTAATGGGATGAATATCGACAGAATAGACAAAAAACGAGTCACATGTTGTGGATAACAATGTGGAAAACGTGGATAGCTTAATGAAAGTGGCTGGGGCACAGTTAACATTCGCTTGACATGTTGCCTAATCAACGAACAAAAGCCGCGATCCGTGCATGTGGATGAACACAGTACGCGGGTCGCGGCTTTTTCATTTACTCCATCAGTTGTTCCCATTCCTCGTAATACAGGGCGAGCTGCTCTTTTTTCTCTGCGATGTCCGTCTGCAACTGTTGGACTTGCTGATAGTCCTGGTATACCTCGGGCTTGGCCAACTCTTCTTCCAACTGGCCAACCTCCTCCTCCAGCTCTGCAATGCTCTGCTCCAACTGCTCCAGCCGCCGCTGTCTCTGCCGCTGCTCCTTCTTGGCCTGCTTCTCTTGCTCATAAGATGCTTGCGAGCTGCCCGGCGCTTCGCTTATGCCGGTGTCCTGCTGTGCTCTTTTGCCATCGTCCACGTTCTGAGCCAGCTCTGCCAGCTCCTGCTTCTTCTCCAGCATCTCATCATAATTGCCGAGATAGTGAAGCATGCCCTGTGGTGTCAGTTCAACGATCCGCTCAGCCATCTTGTTCAGGAAGTAACGGTCATGAGAGATGAAGAATAGCGTGCCCTCATAATCCATGAGCGCCGCTTCGAGTACCTCCTTGCTGAACAAATCCAGATGGTTTGTCGGCTCGTCAAGAATCAGCACATTGGCTTCAAGAAGCATCAGCTTGGAGAGGGAGACACGGGCTTTCTCTCCGCCGCTCAGGGTCGAGATTTTCTTCTTCACGTCCTCGCCGCTGAACAGGAAGTTGCCGAGTACGGTACGGATGCGAGCCTCCTCCATATGCGGATAGGCGCTCCATACCTCCTCCAGCACGGTATTGGACGGGGTGAGCCCGGTCTGCTCCTGATCATAGTAGCCAAGCTTGACGTTCGCTCCCCAGCGGACAGAACCGGCACTAGGCTGCAATTCGCCAACCAATGTCTTGAGCAGGGAGGACTTGCCCATCCCGTTCGGGCCGATCAGTGCAACGGTCTCGCCGCGCTTCAATTGAAAGCTGACCTGCTCAAACAGAGGTCTGCTGCTGCCAGGGAAGGTGATCGCAAGCTGCTCCACATCGAGTACATCCTTGCCGGTCTGCCGCTGAATCTGGAAGGCGAAGCTGGCCTTCTTGAGATCTCCGAGCGGCTTGTCGATCCGCTCCAGCTTGTCCAGCGCCTTGCGTCTGCTCTGCGCTCGCTTGGTGGTGGAGGCGCGCACGAGGTTCTTCTGAATAAAATCCTCCATGCGGGCAATCTCATCCTGCTGTTTTTCGTACTGCTTCATAGCTGCTTCGTATTCGCTGGCTTTAATCTCGATATAGCGGCTGTAATTGCCGGTATATCGCTTCGCGGCGTGACGCTCGATCTCAACAATAGCGGTCGTCAATGCATCGAGAAAGAAACGGTCATGGGAGACGACCAGCACTGCACCGGAATAGCCGCGCAGATAGTCCTCCAGCCAGGTCAGAGTTGGAATATCCAGATAGTTGGTCGGCTCGTCCAGCATGAGCAGGTCGGGCTCCTGCAGCAGGATGCGAGCGAGTGCGAGCCGTGTCTTCTGTCCGCCGCTGAGCGTAGAGATGATTGTCGCCGGGTCGAAGGCGCCAAAGCCCATCCCGTGCAGCACGCTGCGAATCTTGGTCTCCATCTCGAAGCCGCCATGCTCCTTGAACCAGTCTGTTCGTGCGGCGTAGCGTGTGAGCACCTCGTTGTACCGCTGCTCGTCGTCATGCAGCGCAGGGTCGGCAATCTGCTGCTCCAGCTCTCGGAGCTCGCGCTCGGTCTGGATCAGATCCGCGAATACCTCCCGCATCTCCTCGATGATGGAGCGGGAGGATTGCAGACCGCTGTTCTGGGCGAGATAGCCGAGTCGTGTCTCCTTGGCCTTGTAGATGGTACCGGAATCAGCCGTCAGCTCCCCGGCGATAATCTTGAGCAGCGTCGACTTGCCTGCTCCGTTCACACCGACGAGGCCAATGCGATCCCGCGGCTGGATCTGAAATGAAATATGAGATAGAACAGCGTTGACGCTGTAGCTTTTGGATAGGTCGGATACTTGAAGAAGCATAATAAACCTCCGTTTGAAGATGTCATATACCAGTGTACATGAATTTGCGTCCAAGCGCGATAAGCTTCGTCTGCAGGTTGGCTAAACCATCGCAACAATGGTAAACTAAGAGCAGCTAATCATGAAATTACTGGAGATCAGAATATATGGAGAATCATGCGGTTCACGGGCGCAAGCAGGAGCTTCGGCGTCAGTTGGGGGGGATAAGAGACAGTCTTGCTCCACAGCAGCGAAGCAGATGGTCGGAGGCCGCCTGTGCTGCGGCATTGACCGGGCTGGAGCGCATGCAGGCGTCCACTGTGCTCGTCTACATATCCTTTCGCTCCGAGGTAGATACGATGCCGCTCATTCAGGGAGCGTGGAAGCGCGGCATCGAGGTCGCCGCGCCCCGGTGCATGCTGCCCTCCAGAGAGATGGAGCTGTACCGGATCACTAGCCTGAGCGAGCTGCGGCAGGGCGCATACGGCATTATGGAGCCTGACCCGAAGCTTGCCTGGCGCTGGCCGCCTGAACGCATCCCGGATGTGGTGTTGGTGCCAGGATTGGCATTCAGCAAGGAGGGCGGGCGCCTTGGGTACGGAGGAGGCTATTACGATCGCTACTACAGCAAGCTGCTCGCCGGGGGAGTACAGCCGCTTCCGCGCTGGCTCGGTCTGTCCTTCGAAGCACAGCTCATTGCGCCTGCGATGCTGCCGCTGGAGTCTCATGACCTTCGGCTGGATGCGGTCGTGACTGAGTGCAGAGCGTACCCGGCCGATTGGGCGGGGTGACGGCGGTGACCGTCCGCGGCCACCAAGCTTCGCGCCGCGTGTAGATGGGGGCCGGATATAAGCGCGAAGCTTATACTTCCTTTAGATTTCAATGAAATGGACAGGGGGGTTGTTCATGCAATGGAAGGTAGCCATACTGACTGCTAGCGACAAAGGCTCGCGCGGAGAGCGCGAGGATACAAGCGCTCAGGTCATTCGGGAGCTGATTGAGGAGGAGCTTGGCGGTGTCATCGTCGATTACCGGATCGTGCCCGATGAACAGGACGAGATTACGGCCGCGCTGATAGAGATGACAGATTATTATCAGGCGGATCTTGTGCTCACTACGGGGGGAACGGGGCTGGCTGCCCGCGATCTGACACCGGAGGCTACACAGCGGGTCATTGATCGCGAGGTGCCTGGGCTGGCCGAGGCGATGCGGTTCTACGCGATGCAGAAGTCGCGCAGCTATATGCTGACACGCAGCATCTGCGGCATCAGAGGTCAATCTCTGATCGTGAATCTGCCCGGCACCCCTAAGGGAGTACATGAATGCCTGATGGCGATTATGGATCAGTTGCCGCATGCTCTTCGCATGTTGTCGGGCCAGCCGATGGAATGACGATTTTTGTAGGTAAATGTACTATGGCAGTTGCCCTCATTATGTTATAATGAACTAATGCTTGGACTGTGGAGGAATGATACCGCCCAGTCCCTTGTTGCTATTTGTCCTGCGAGGCTGGCATGGTCTGCATTTGGCGTCCATGGTGGCTGTATGCGCATGTACACACATACAGGGTTGGCCCGCGGGTTAACTCGCATGAAGGAGGAAATCAAGTGAGCGGTATTGGAGCATCCGGCGTTATATTGCTGGTCATTGTTGCGTTACTGTTGTTCGGGCCGAACAAGCTTCCTGAGCTGGGACGCGCATTCGGCAAGACGCTGCGCGAGTTCAAGAACGGCGCGAAGGACATTATGGAGGACGACCCGAAGCCTGAGCGCAAGGAAGTGAACCGGATCGATACAGTTACGACTGACGAACAGGGGAGCAAGAAGCTGCCAGACTAAGCAGCTAAGACAAGCTGCGCCGGCATCCCTCAGTCGCTGCGTAGGCAGGAGACGAACAGGAGTTTATGCCGGAGGAAGGGTAAGAGACGCTTCTAGGGCGTGTCTTCGACTCCGACGGGAGAAGCTTTTGCCGAATTGCTGTTCCGAGCCTTGCGCTTCCTTGTAGATGTACCCAGGGTACGTCCAGAGGCGAGTAGGGCGGCATGGGATGGCAATCGGCGAAGGCTGCACTTGATCGGGATGGAAGATATGCCCTAGCTTGCGGTAACGGGAAGGGGGAGCTTTCAGTTTGGCTCAGCAGGAAGCAGAATCTACCAGCAGGCAAGAAGGCTCCATGTCGGTTCTAGAGCATATCGGGGAGCTCCGCAAACGGCTCATCGCCGTGCTGTCTGTTTTTGTAATCGGCCTAGTTGCAGGCCTGTTTATTGCCAAGCCGGCATATGATTACTTAATGAGCCAGGAGCCGTTGAGCGGTATGCCATTGCATACGTTCTCCCTGTGGGACGGCATTGGCATCTACATGAAATTTGCGATGGTCATCTCGCTTATACTTACACTGCCCTTTACATTTTATCAGATGTGGGCGTTCGTGAAGCCAGGCTTGGGAAAGCATGAGCAAAAGGCCACGCTGCGATACATCCCGTTTACACTGTTGATGTTCCTGATTGGCCTGTCGTTTGCGTATTTCGTTGTGTTTCCGATGGCTTACCATTTCACCACTGGGGTTGCGAAGCAGCTCAATCTGGTGGAGACATATGGTGTGATTCAATATTTGACGTTCTTGTTCAATATCGTTGTTCCGATCTCACTGCTGTTTGAGCTGCCGCTGGTGATTATGTTTTTGACCCGGCTCAGAATTGTGAATCCGATTCGTCTGCGAAAGATGCGCAGGATTGCCTATTTTGTTATGGTGCTTACAGGAACGCTCATCACTCCGCCTGATGTTATATCCGACTTGATGGTCGCCATACCGCTAATCATCTTGTATGAATTCAGCGTGTATCTGTCGTCGATCGTCTATAGGAAGCAACTGGAGGAGCAGGCCAAGTGGGAAGAAGAGTATGGTTCATGAGGCGTGTTCTTGTGTCGCGGCGAAGGCTGTGGGGATAAGAGCCGCCTCTTTCTTGTTGAGACCGGCAAATGAAGCGGTATTCGCCCGGATATCGCTCCCGGCTTGAGACTGTCTGCCCTCCCCGACTTAGGTCTAGGTGAGAAACCGCCGCAAGTCTGTTTTGAATTTGCGCTGTCCGATCTACAATAAGGACATAAGGTTGATGAGTATGGCGCAACGGAAACGGATCATGAGAGGCGGTGAATAAATGAACGGTAAAACGCTGTTGGGGGTTATATTGGTGGTGCTAGGCGGATTGTTCGCCTTCAAGACAATTGGCGTCTCGCTTGCACCGGTCTTCGGGCTGATCTTCCCGTTTGTTCTGATCGGACTGGGAGCGATCGGACTTCGCAATGACAAACGGTTTGTCGGCACGGCAATGGTTGTCCTCGGTGTGTTGATGCTGATGTCGAAGCTGCACGGCTTGCTGCTCGTGGGAGCGGCTATTGGGCTGATCGCATTAGGTGTATATCTGGTGAACAATAAAAACAGAGCCTATTAGTTCGAGAGGATGGAGGTTAAGCAATGAGCATAATTCGACGGGTACGTGACATTACATTGGCAACGTTGAACGAGCGGCTGGAGAAGGCAGAAGATCCGGTACGGCTGATTGACCAATTCCTATGGTCCACACGGGAAGAAATCATTCACGCCGAGCGCCTCTACCAGCAATACAACTCGCATGGCAACCATCTGCGGGAGCAATGGCTTCAGGCCGAGCAGCAGAAGGAGAAGCGCGAGCAGCAGGCGATTACCGCATTGAAGGCTGGCGAGGAGCAGATTGCTCGTCTCGCATTGCAGGAGAAGCATTCGCATGATCAGCGGGCTGTCCAATATAAGGAGCTCTATGAAGAGAGCCGGCAAAATATCGATGAGCTGGAGGAGCATCTGCAGGAGCTTCGCAGCGAGTACCAGGTCGTATATGATAAGCGCGAGTATTACTCAGCCCGTATGGAATCGCTAAGGCTGCAGCAGCGGATGAACGCTCGTTACGCCTCCGCCTCCGGTGCTGCTCAAGGGCCGGACAGCATGTTCAGAAGGCTGGAGGAGCGCATCAGCGGCATGGAGTATGAGGCGGGCAGCCTGCGTGACCTGCGCCGCGCTGGCAAGCAACTGATGAACGAGGTTCAGTCGGGGCTCCAATCCTCGATTGAATATGAGCTAGAGCAGCTTAAACGCAAGCTAGATCAGAAAGGATGAACGCGCCATGAAGAAGTTATACCGCTCCAACCGGGATAAGAAACTGCTCGGATTATGCGGCGGCGTAGCGGAAATGCTCAATATTGACGCTACATTGCTGAGGGTGCTGTTTATTGTCGGGGCTATTTTTTCAAGCGGAGGATTGATCCTCATCTATATATTGGCAGGCATGGTTGTGCCTAAGGAGCCGCCTTACTACGATCATCGGGGATACGGAGGCGGAGGCTACGGTGGCAACTTCAACAGTGGTCCCTATTCTGGCGGCACGTCCGATCAAGGCTACTACAATCCGGGTCATGGCCCGTCGGGGAACCCTGGCTGGCAGCAGACTCCTCCATCTGGCAAGTCCAGCTCCCCCCTGGACGATATGATGAATGATATTGAGAAGAAAGCGATGCGCCGTGAGCTAGATGAGCTCCGCGCCAAATTGTCAAAGCTTGAGAAAGAAAAGGAGGACAAATAATATGAGTATCTTTAAACGGATGAAGGATATGACAAAGGCCTCTCTGCACGAGATGCTGGATAAAATTGAAGATCCGGTCGTCATGTTGAATCAATATTTGCGGGATATGGAAGCGGAGATTCATCAGGCAGAGGTGACGGTGGCGAAGCAAATGGCCAATGAGCGCCGGATGAGACAGCGCTATGAAGAGGCGGCGCGCAGTGCGATGGATCGGGAGAGCAAAGCGGAGCAAGCGATTCGCTCCGGGCATGAGGAGCTAGCGCGCAAGCTGCTGGAGGAGAAAATCTATTTCGATCAGAAGATTGCTGAATATGGCGATCTGCATGCAGAGGCGAAGGGTCAGGCGGATGATCTGATGAATCAACTGCATGGCATGAAGGAAGAGTTCTACCAGTTGCGCAACAAGCGCAACGAGCTGGCCGCCCGTGCCCAGATGGCCAAGGCGAAGAAGCAGATGTCGAAGCTGGGGCCGCATTCGATCGAGTCGGGCAATGCTACCCGCGGCTTTAGCCGGATGGAAGAGAAGATTATGCAGTTGGAAGCCGAGGCCGATGTGATGCGCGCTCCAGGGGTATATTCCAGGCCAAGTGCCAGTGCAGCAGATCTGGAGAAGAGGCTGCAGGTCGATGAGCAATTAGCAGCCTTGAAGGCGAGAGTTGTTCCTCCTGCTCCAACTCTGACCAAGACAGAAGAATAAGAAGCTGAGGCAAGCCGGATACCGAATTGGGGCGCTCCTGCCAAGGGGCGCCACAGGTATGTACGGCTTGTCTTTCACACTGTATAGGGGAGGCTCATAAATGTCGGACAAGAAGCCTGAGGAGGACAAGCGCAGCTTACGTCTGAGCAGGCAGACGATCGAGACCCTGCTGTGGCTGCTTGTCATTATGGGGTTGCTCGTGCTCGTGCTTCAGGCCATGGGCTATCTGAGCTGGTTCCAGCTCCTTAAAGGAAAGGCCGCAATCATCGGGCTGGCTGTGATCGGGGTGGCTCTGCTGGCAGGGGCGGTGTACAGCTACCTCCAGAGCAGGAGGCTGCGTGAGGCAGTGCGGAAGCTGGCCGAGAATCAAGCCCGTGGCTTCAGGGCGGTCACGCTGCTGAATGGAGATGGTGGCGAGGATGATGCCCAGCAGGAGGAAAATAAGATATGGAAAGAGAAGGTTAAATTCACGGCGGTCATCGAGGAGCGGCAGCGTCTCGCGCGCGAGCTCCATGATGCAGTCAGTCAGCAGCTATTCGCCATCTCGATGACGGCGACAGCGGTAGGCCGAACACTCGACAAGGACTTCGAGCGGGCCCGTCGCCAAGTGGAGCTGATTGAGGAGATGGCCTCCGTAGCTCAATCCGAGATGCGCGCCTTGCTGCTTCATCTGCGCCCGATTCATCTGGACGGGAAGAATCTTGGACAGGCGCTGGGAGCGCTGCTGGATGAGCTGAAGCAGAAGGTGGCCATGGACATCCAACTGGAGTATGATCCGACGATTCATCTGATGACAGATGCGGAGGATCACTTGTTCCGAATCGTTCAGGAGGCGTTGTCGAATACATTGCGCCACGCTCGCGCCACAGCGATGGAGATTAGACTCCTTCGTTATGGCAAGCAGATTCATCTGCTGTTGAGGGACAATGGCGTAGGCTTTGATCTGGAGGACAAAAAGCAGACCTCCTACGGCTTGCTGACGATGGAGGAGCGCGTTCACGAGATGGGCGGTACGATGGAGCTTCGTTCTGCTCCGGGAGAGGGAACGACCATCGAAATCTGGATACCGGTTCTGACCGATGAGAGGGGAAGCGAATAGACGATGGAGATGGAGATCGAGCAACCGATTAAAGTGCTATTGGTCGACGATCATGAGATGGTGCGAATCGGTCTGGCGGCTGTGTTGGATACAGAGGATGGCATTGAGGTGGTCGGGGAAGCCAGCAACGGCCAGGACGGCATACGGATGGCTCAGGCGTATCGACCGGACATTGTTCTCATGGATCTGGTCATGGAGGGGATGGATGGCGTAGAGACGACCCGTCGTCTGCTGGAGCTGTACCCGGAATGTAAGGTCATCGTATTGACAAGCTACATTGACGACAGCAAGATGTATCCGGTCATTGAGGCAGGCGCCTTCAGCTATCTGCTTAAGACCTCCCGTGCAAGCGAGATTGCCGATGCGATCCGCGCAGCGGCGCGCGGGCAATCGGTGCTGGAGTCGCAGGTGGCGGCCAAGATGATGAATCGCTTCCGCCAGCCGCAGACGCCGAAGCAGAAGCTGGCGCATGAGGATTTGACGGATCGGGAGATGGAGGTGCTGTGCCGACTTGCGGAGGGCAAGTCCAATCAGGAGATCGCCGACGAGCTGTTCATTGGTATCAAGACGGTGAAGTATCATATTACCAACATCTTCTCCAAGCTGGGTGTGGAGGATCGTACTCAAGCGGCCATTTATGCCCACAAGCATGGGTTAGCGGAGTAGGTAGACGTCCGTTAGAGGTTAGCGGCTGTAGCCGCTCTGGGCGGGTTTAGCTGAGAGACGCGTAGAGCTGGGTGACCTGTATTATTCTATCAAGCGAGCAAGACGGCTGAGTTTGCCGTCTTTTTTCATTTGTGTAAATTTTTATTTAATAATTCGCGACGTTCATGTATACTATAATCGTCTCACAGCATTCAATTTACGGGTGAGCGCTATGAAATGAAAGCGTATTCTTGTGGTGAAAGATCAAGCTGAAGGGAGATGAGGCGACACCTGCACAAGTACAGATATAACAGCCGGTATCGGAGTGATGAGAGCAACGATATTGTTATAGAACGATGAACAAATGAATGAGGAGGATGTTTATGTTGAAATCTACATTGTTAAAAGGCGGCATTATGCTGACCTTATTCAGCTCCCTGCTGGCGATCCCGGTATCGCCAATCGTACAGGCGGCCGACGCCAACTGTCCTAATGGCTACGTTGCGCTTACCTTTGATGATGGGCCAAGCCCAGGCAATACCACGAATCTGCTGAATGCTCTTAAGCAAGCCGGGTTGCGGGCTACACTATTCAATATCGGTCGAAATGCGCAAAATCATCCAGCACTGGTGCGAGATCAGGTGGCGGCCGGGATGTGGATTGGCAACCACTCCTTTACCCATCCCAACATGACATCAATGAGCAGCGCACAGATGGCATCGGAAATCACACAGACACAGCAAACGATTCAGTCGATAACTGGAAGCGCTCCCAAGCTGTTCCGCCCTCCTTATGGGGCTACGAATGGAACGCTGCGATCCGTCATCAGCCAGAATGGTCTGACCGAGGTGCTATGGAATGTCGATTCCCTGGATTGGAACGGAGCGTCCACCGCTCAGATCGCTGCCGCGGCAAACCGGCTGCAAAACGGAGATGTCATGCTGCTGCATGAGCAGTTTCAAAATACGATTCGGGCCATTCCACAGATCGCCCAAAACCTGAAAAATCGCGGTCTTTGTGCGGGCATGATCTCTCCGTCAACGGGGCGGGCGGTCGCTCCTGATGGCGGCTCCTCCAATCCCCCCGGCACCGCAACGAGAATTGAAGCCGAGCAAATGACCAAAAGCGGCACCTACGCCTCCAATATTAGCTCGCCTTTTAGTGGTGTTGCCTTGTATGCCAACGGTGACTCGGTTAAATTCACACAATATTTTGGATTGGGTACCCATAACTTCTCCCTTCGGGGTGCTTCTAATAATGCAAATATGGCTAGAGTTGACTTGCGAATCGGAGGTCAGTTGAAGGGAACCTTCTACTTTGGCGGCTCCTCTCCCGCAGTCTATACCCTGAATAACGTCAGCCACGGCACCGGCAATCAGGAGATTGAGCTGATCGTTACCGCCGATAACGGGACCTGGGATGCCTATCTAGATTATCTGGAGATTCATTAGAAGACGAATTCGAGTATGCACAGGGCATTCATGCTATAGTCAAAACATTTACAGCCGCTTTGTCCAATGCTGAGTCCAGCAGGGCAAGGCGGCTGTAATAGTCTGTGGCGATGGTTTTCGCGGCTGAATGAGGTCTTTGGGGACATAACTCCGCCTTAAGGTCAGCCCAAACCCCGACCTAAAGCTAGGTTGAAAAACCGCCGCAGGTCTGTTCTGCCAATTGTGAATTCATTCTACAATAAGTACATAAGCAAATGAGAAACGGATTCGAAAGGCGGTGAAGGAAATGATGAGAGAAAGAACATGGCTCGGAATATTGCTCGCGGTAGTGGGATTGTGGATTTTGCTCCCCATCATCGGCGTGACGATCGGTTGGCTGTTCAGTCTCCTGTTCCCATTGTTGCTGGTCGGGGTCGGGGTGATTGGCTGGAGGAACAACAATCATGTGATTGGCGGAGCATTCATGGCAGTCGGAGGTTTGCTGCTGATCGCCAAGCTGTCGAAGGTTATCTTCTTCATTTTGGCAGTGCTGCTGATTATGTGGGGTATCTCGCTGTTCCGGGGGAAAAGATATTAATAAACGAAGCATGCCAGTTGCTGTTGACCGGTAGCTGGCAACGATACGAACCAATACGTGAAGTAGAGATGGAGGCAGGCTAATGAGCTTAATGCGCAGAGTTCGGGATATGACAATCGCCACCTTGAATGATCGGCTGGACAAAGCCGAGGACCCGGTGAAGATGATCGACCGGTTTCTGAATAGCACCAAGGAGGAGCTGGTGAAGGCGGAGCAGCTCTATCGCGAATGTACCACTCATGCCCTCCAACTGAAGCGACAATGGCTTCAGGAGGAGGCGCAAAAGGAACGCAGGGAGCAGCAGGCGATGACGGCGCTTCAGGCCGGTGCAGAGGATGCAGCGCGCTCGGCGCTGCTGGATAAGACGATGCATGATGAGCGTTCAGCGCAATATAAGGAACTGTATGAGCAGAGCAAGGGGACGCTGGTCGAGCTGGAGAATCGGCTTGCAGAGCTCAAGAGCGAGTATGATGAGGCGGCAAGCAAGCGCAGCTATTATATGGCAAGGATGGAGTCGCTACGATTGCAGCAGCGTATGGCGCAGCGCAGTGCCGCGCTCGGTGGACCTGGAACAGAGGGGATGTTCCGCAGGCTGGAGGATCGCCTCACCGATCAGGAGCTGGAGGCGCAGAGCCTTCGTCAGTTGAGGCAGCAGGAACGGGACGGTACCTATGCCATGCGGCTAAGCCCTGAACAGCAGCCGCAGGTGGATATGGAGTTGGAACGCCTGAAGCAGAAGCTGAATTTAGATCAGTGATTGGATAGACGAAGAGGGGAGAGAACGGGATGACGAATCATCTATATCGGTCGAATACGGATCGAATGCTGCTCGGTGTCTGCGGCGGCTTAGCAAAACGGTATGCATTTGATGCTACGCTGCTGCGGGTAGTGCTTGCAGTCGGTTGCTTGTTCAGCGCTGGAACGCTGCTGCTGATCTATCTGATCTGCGCGGCCGTTATGCCGAAGGAGCGGTTGTACGCTGACAGCTACGGGATGGGCGGTGCAGGCTGGAATCATTGGGGAAGCGGGCCAGCCGCCGGAAACTATGGGGGTGCTCCGCATCAGGCTCCGACTACAGATGCAATGATGAATGACTTGGAGAAAGCGCAGTTGCGTAAGGAATTGGATCATTATCGTGCGAAGGTTGCACAATACGAGAAGGGAGAATGAGGACAATGAGCATTTTCAAACGGATGAAGGATATGACAAGAGCTTCGCTGAACGAGGTATTGGATAAGATGGAAGATCCGGTCATGATGCTGAACCAATATGTACGTGACATGGAAGCAGAGGTTCGTGAGGCGGAGGTTACCGTTGCCAAGCAGATGGCGAACGAGAAGCGGATGAAGCAGCGTTATGAGGGCGCAGTGCAAGGAGCGGCAACTGCACAGGAGCGTGCCGAGCAAGCGGTCATTGCAGGCGATGAGCTGGCGGCTCGCAAGCAACTGGAGGAGAAGCTGGTCTATGATCAGCAGGCCGAGCAGTTCTACTCGCTGTATGAGCAGAGCAAGGTGCAGGCTCAGCAACTGCGCGATGAGCTGGAGGAGATGAAGGCACAGCTTCAGGCGCTGCGCGCCAAGCGCACCGACCTGGCAGCTCGCGCTCAAGCAGCCAAGGCGAAGCAGCAGTTGTCTCAACTGAACGTTACTCATCATATCGAGGGCGGCAGCGCCGTTCGTGGCTTCACGCGGATGGAGGAGAAGATTATGCAACTGGAGGCTGAGGCCGAGGTGGCTCGCTTCCCAGGTAGCGGCGCCTATGCCCCGACTGCCCCGGCGGCGGCTCGTGATCCGCTCAAGCAGGTACAGGTGGATGAGCAGCTTGCAGCGCTCAAGCAGAAGCTTGGAGCTGGCACACAAGCCGAATAAGAGGGGCATGGCTGCAAGGCAGCCGCAACGCCCCCATCATATAAGCAGCCCCCCGAGGACATTGGGGGGCTGCTCTGCTGCGTACCGCGACTACTGTTGCGGCATACGTTCCCGTTCAAAGGCGACGATCCATTCACCTTGAGTAGAGGCATAGCCTTGATCGCCTTCGACCACAAGTCCGTAAAGCTGCTTCACATCGAGATATTCCCGGCGATCCCCGTTATCGAATTCCAACGTAATATAGTAATAAGTACGCGAGGAATGCGTCGGATGCATGGACCCATCCTGATGATGGTTATGGTTGGTGGTATGCTGTACTTCTGTCCGCTTGGCAACGATACGCGCGTAGCTGGACTCCCGCGGAGAGCGGGCGTTCTTCACATAACGGGCGCCGTTCATAACGATAATGCCGATGATGACTATGAATCCGATCACAATAAGAATCGGAACAAGCTCGAATAGAAAGTCCCCGCCCCCTGGCATGAACGAAGGTGCACCAAATCCTGACAAATTCTCTCTCCTCCATTTCTGTCTTTTTCTAGCGACGATCTACATACTATACGGAACTAAGGAGAGAAACGTTGCAGGAACGATCAGCAGCCCCTCATTTTGCACGTTCCCGTGGCACCTGTTAGCGGCTTGATGCTGCAGCCTTGCTAGAGTACTGCTCCACCAAAAAGGCGATCAGCGGATCAGGGGCGGTCTCTGCGAATTGGGCAGTGTCGCCAAATAACATGCCATAGGGCCGCTCCGAGGTGCAGGGATGCCAATCGGGCATCATGTCGCCTGTAGAGTCGGGGCCGTTGGGGTTGCCCGTGGCAATGAAATAGGACAAATAATTGCACATCTGACGGGCCAGGTCGTAGTGCTTGCCTACAAAGGGGCGCCAGCACTTGGCAAGCGTCTCGAAGAAAAACCACAGGTCCACCGAATGGAACGTTCCCGGCTGATCCCAGCCCGGAATTTCGGCATCGAAGTTATAATAATATAGCGAGGTGCCTTCCGGGTGCTCGCTGTTCGCGCGTACAGCAAGACGGATGGCGTATTCGATCATACGCACCGAAGCCTGCTTCAGCGCCTTATCAACATCACTGTCCTGTGCCTGGCACAGCTCAAGAAAGGTATCCGCCTGGTCGCCGAACAAGGTGTCGGCTAGCTCGCGAAGCTCCTTCATCGTAGCGGCAATCGGCTGGACGGTGAACTCGGAAGAGGTATGGCCGAGGAGGATCGGAACCATCTCACGCTGCTGCCGCATAAACAGCTCAAAGGGGCTGCCGAGGCAGAATTGACCATCAATGACGGTTCCCCAGAAACGATTGTACTCCAGTGTCTTATCCCGAATATAGGTGGCATCAAGCTGCCTGGCCTCTGCCAGCGTAGTGACGCCGAGGAAGTCGAAGAAGCGAACGCCCTCTTGCTCTGCTTCCGTTAGCCGAATCTTCTTGATAGGCATAGGATTGCCGGGATACACCTCCGTAATTAATCCGCTCAGGATGACTGCACGCTGGAATAGTCCGCGGTTGCAGGGAGCGGTCATATGGGTCAGCACACTGCCGCCGCCGGCGGACTGCCCGCCAATCGTAATCTGCTGCGGATCGCCGCCAAAGGCGGAGATGTTGCGCTTCACCCATTCCGTTGCGGCCTTCTGATCCAGATGCCCGAAGTTGGCGGGCGCATCGGGAGATTCTGCGCTAATCTCGGGATGACATAGGAAGCCTAGCGAATTCAGGCGATAATTGACCGTGACCACCACGATGCCCCTGCGAGCGATGCGCTCCCCGTCGAACTCCATCTCCGCGGTATGGCCAACCTGCAGTGCGCCGCCAAAGTACCAGACGAACACAGGCAGCTTCTCATCCGCGCGTTTGGCAGGCGTCCAGACGTTCAGATACAAGCAATCCTCATCCATAGGTATATCCGGGTCAACGGCCCATTCCCTGGTATAAATATTGTTATCGTCGATGACCGTTTTGGCCTGCATAGAGATGGGAGCGAATTCAAATGCTTTCAGCGTGCCCTCCCAATTCTGAGCCGGCTGCGGCGCGCGCCAGCGATTCTCCCCGACGGGCGGAGCTGCGAAGGGGATTCCCTTGTAGCTGGTAATGCGGGGGTCTGCGGCGGGCAGCCCTTGTACGATGCCATTTTCCACAATAACACTTCTTAGCAAGTGCACCTTCTCCTTCCTGAACCATAGTCTATGTGTTCAAGCGGAGCCTCATTGAGTCGTGGTGTTCCTATCCTTCCATGCAGTGGAGGCTTCTGCCCTTGTGTCCATCATACGCAAATCTGCCTCAAAATAACAATACAGGATTCGTAAGACGTCATTATGTGTCAGGTGTATGGTGTTGGTGTATTAAATGGCTGCTTGCTCCACATATTCTTAATATAAATAGGAGACGCAGTCTGCAGCACCCTGCTCGATTCAAGGTGCTTCCTGCGCGGGTCCACTGAACGAGAGGTGAAGCCGGATGTCGATCATGAGAACCATATTGCTGCATTTATCCAAAAGTCGCCTGGCCAATCAAGCAGCGCAGCGCTTCGGCCTGCGTCTAGGCGCAGAGCGGTTCGTGGCGGGACCGACGCTAGATGCAGCGATGAGAAAGGTCAGGGAGCTCAATAGCCGCGGACTGTTAGTGACGCTGGATCATCTAGGCGAATATGTGTTCAGCGAGGAGGAGGCTGATCGCGCGGCGGTGGCAGTCATCGAAGCGCTGGAGGCCATCCATGCGAGCGACGCACAGGCCAATGTCTCGCTCAAGCTCACTCAGCTTGGCCTGGATCTATCCTCTGGGCGCTGTCTCCAGCGTATGCGCGGCATCGTAGCTACAGCCAAGCGGCTGCACAGCTTCGTTCGCATCGATATGGAGGATTATGCCCATAATGAGCCTGCGATTGCGCTCTATGAGCGGCTCGTCTCGGATTATGGCCCGTATGTTGGCATTGTGCTGCAGGCTTATCTGTATAAGAGTCTGCAGGACATGGAGCGACTACATTCGTATGCGCCCAATTATAGGCTGGTCAAGGGAGCCTATAAGGAGCCGGAGGAGGTGGCCTTTCCGAATAAGGAGGATGTGGATCATAACTTCATCACAATGATAGAACGCCAGTTGCTAAGCGGCCACTATGCGGCTATAGCAACGCATGATGAGCAGATCATTAACCATGTGAAGCAATTCGTCAAGGTCAGTGGCATCACGCGGGAAAGGTATGAGTTCCAGATGCTGTATGGCATTCGTCCGGCGCTTCAGCAGCAGCTCGCAGATGAGGGCTATAAGGTGCGGATATACGTTCCCTATGGCGTGGATTGGTACGGATATTTTATGAGAAGGCTGGCGGAGCGCCCGGAGAATGTCCGGTTCGTGCTGCGCTCAATGCTCAAGCGATAAGTGAAGAAAGGTCTATTGCTGGATGTGGGTATGTTAATTTCCGAAATAGTTCTTTAATGTTTGTTTGTGGAGTGTTATACTATAAACGAACTAAAACATACTATTCAGGAGGTTTTTATACCATGGAAATTCGTCACGCTACGAATCCGACTGACATAAAGACATACACGACGGAAAGATTGAGAAAGGATTTTCTGATCGAAAATCTGTTCCAGGATGGCAAGGTCGAATTGGTGTATTCTCATTATGATCGGCTGATTGTCGGCGGTGCCGTGCCTGGGAAGGAGCCTTTGCAGCTTGAAGCAGCGGATCAACTGAAGACCGAATACTTCCTGGAGCGCCGTGAGGCCGGATTTCTCCATGTTGGCGGCGGAGATGCCGTCATCAAGGTGAACGGCGAAGTGTACGAGCTTGCCAAGCTGGATGCGCTGTATGTCGGCAAGGGTGTGCAGGATCTGACGCTGGAGAGCAAGGACAGCTCGAATCCGGCGCGCATCTACATCGTATCTGCGCCTGCACATGCGACATATCCAACAAGAAAGACGGGCGTTAACGAAGCGAATCCGCTGCATCTTGGCTCGATCGAGACATCGAACGAACGCACCATTTATCAATATATTCATGAGAACGGCGTACAGAGCTGTCAACTGATGCTCGGCGTTACCCTGTTCAAGCCGGGCAGCGTGTGGAATACGATGCCATCTCATGTGCATGACCGCCGGATGGAGGCTTATCTGTATTTCGATATGAATCAGGATACTCGCGTATTCCACTTCATGGGTGAGCCATCCGAGACTCGTCACCTGGTTGTGGCCAATGAGCAAGCGATTATCTCGCCGCCATGGTCGATCCATTCCGGGGCAGGAACGAGCAGCTATTCCTTCTGCTGGGCAATGGCTGGGGAAAACTACACCTTCAAGGATATGGATGTCGTCCCGATGGACGAGTTGAAATAATTTGAGGGGGAACCATTCATGCTGGCTGCACAGCGTCATCGAAACATTATAGAACGGCTGGAACAGGATGGAAGTGTTAGAGTATCCGAGCTGAGCGCATGGTTTCAGGTGACGGAGAAGACTGTCCGTGACGATCTGGAGAAGCTGGAGGAGAAGGGGCTGCTGAAGCGTATTCACGGCGGCGCTGTATCGGTAAGCGGGCAGGAAGACAGCCTGCTGCCGATGCAGATTCCTAACAGCCGGCACGGACAGGCTAAGGCAGCTATTGCGGAGCAGGCCCTGCGTTATATTGAGCCCGGGGATATTATTGCGCTGGATGCGGGCAGCACCACGCTTGAGATTGCCAAGCGGGTCAAGAATATTCCTATTACTGTCGTCACCAACGATCTGCTGATCATCCGTGAGCTGGCGCTCAAGGAGCAGATTCGCCTGGTAGTGCCTGGCGGCTACCGACACCATAATTTGCTCATTGGCGGCGAGGAGCAGGAGTGGATTAGCCGTCTGAATGTCCACAAGCTGTTTCTCTCGACAACCGGCATTCACATGGAATACGGGCTGACGATCTTTACCGAGGAGCTGGCCAGGCTGAAGAAGGTCTATATGTCCTGCGCCAAGAAAATTTACTGCGTGGCTGACCATAGCAAATTTGACAAGGGCGCATTAATTACATTTGCCGAACTGTCCGAGGTGGATGCGTATATAACCGACAGCGGGCTTAGCGAGGAAGTATTGGACAAGTACAGCATACTTGCAGCCAAGCTGATTCGGGCAGGGCGGTAGAAGGAGACGAAAGAGATGAGTTTGTTCGATCTGACAGGGAAGATTGCCGTCGTTACTGGCGCCGGGCGTGGACTGGGCAAGGCGGTAGCGCTCGGGCTGGCGGAGGCGGGCGCGGACATCGTGCTCGTGACGAACAGCACGCCGGCTAGCGATGTGCAGCGCGAGGTGGAGGCGCTCGGCAGACGAGCGCTGACTGTGCAGGCCAATGTGAGCGACCAGGCACAGCTCCCGACGATCATCGAGAAGACGCTGGAGCATTTTGGCCGGATTGATATTCTGGTCAATAACGCTGGCATCATCCGCCGCACGCCTGCGGCAGATCACAGCTTCGAGGATTGGAAGGATGTACTGGACATCAACCTCAATGCTGTGTTCACGCTGTGTCAGCTTGCAGGCCGCGAGATGATTCGCCAAGGCTCCGGCAAGATCATTAACATCGCCTCTATGCTGTCGTTCCAGGGCGGTATTAACGTGCCGGGCTATACGGCCAGCAAGCATGCGGTAGCTGGCCTGACGAAGGCGCTGGCGAACGAGTGGGCATCCAAGGGCGTGCAGGTCAATGCGATTGCGCCGGGCTACATGAGCACGGACAACACCGAAGCACTGCGCGACGATCCTGTGCGCAGCCGCCAGATTCTGGAGCGTATCCCGGCTGCCCGCTGGGGCGAGCTGCAGGATATGAAGGGGCCGGCTGTATTCCTTGCTTCCGCAGCAGGAGATTACATGAACGGTCATGTCCTGTGCGTGGACGGCGGCTGGATGAACCGTTAAGCCTACACAATCAAGCCGGAATTCCGAGCGTGGCTCGGAGCTCCGGCTATTTGACGTTGCAGCCTGTGTTGATACGGATACACCCGTCCGCCTGCCGTCGTGTAGCGAAGCGCAGTTCACCGGAAGTTGTCCGTGGATTGGAAGCTGTGCACTAGGTAGCGACGTTAACGATAAGACTGATGACCCATAGCAGGAGCAGTAGATACAGGCCATCTGTTCCTTGCCTTATCGGTATCGACACTCCGAAAACTTGCCCGCTCCCTATGAAAAAGCCTACAATATTAAGTGGATATAGTGTGACATCACAGACAATGTACGCTCACTAGAAAGGAAGAATCCGATGAGGCTGATTCGGCGGTTGCTTGTTACGGTTGCCGTGCTGCTCGTGCTGCTGGGACTGGCAGTCTGGGGAGCAGTGCGCTATGTTGCCCCGCAGGAGGAACTCAACCTGGAGTCAACTCCGTTGCTGCTGGAGAAGAAGGTGCTGGAGATGGCCATAGAGCTGAAGCCGGAGATGACGCTGAGCTCCGAGGAGCTGAACCAGCTTATTAAGGGGTACCTGCGGCAAAATCCCCGGGTTGGCAGCCATCTGTTGCTGGATGGAGCGGATTTTAATCTGGAAGGAAATCTGTTGTCCGCCCGCGTCAACGTGACCTACATGGGGCTAGTGCAGGCAGGCGCCACGGCGCAGTATGAGCTGAACTGGGACAAGCCCTATCTTCGGGCGATCCCTCAGCGGCTTACGGTTCGCTCGCTTGACCTCCCGGCTTCCTGGCTGGAGGCATTCGAGGTTCCTCTCAACAAGGAACTGCCAGAGTGGGTCAAGATCAGTAAGGTGGCCTTCGACGATTCGCAGATACGGGTTGGCTTCCAGGCTGCATGGCCAAGCGCTGGATGGATGCTTGAGCGGCTGCGAGAGCTGCGAGATTGAGATTTCATGAAAAAAATCAATCAAAAGACTTGAAAAATGCTGCTTAAATTAGTATTATAAAAATGGTTATTAGCACTAAGCGTTGTCGAGTGCTAATAAAATTGATGAAGCATAACATTTCAAAAGGAGGCTATTTTTTCATGATCAGACCTTTAGGTGAACGCGTATTGATCGAGCCGATCGCGAAAGAGGAGACGACTGCTAGCGGCATCGTTCTGCCGGATACAGCAAAAGAGAAGCCGCAAGAAGGTAAAGTAATCGCAGTAGGAAGCGGTTCGGTTAAGGACGGAGTCCATGTAGCTCTGGAAGTTAAAGAAGGCGACCGTGTCATCTTCTCCAAATACGCTGGCACAGAGATCAAATACGAAGGCAAAGAGTATTTGATTATGAAGGAAAGCGACATTCACGCGATCTTGGGATAAGCCCACGTTTTGAAACCACATAGATGATTGAAATTTACTTACGCTTGACACAATAGAAGGAGGGTATTCAACTCATGGCTAAAGAGATTAAATTTAGTGAAGACGCTCGCCGCGCGATGCTGCGCGGGGTGGATGCACTGGCTAATGCAGTTAAAGTGACACTTGGTCCTAAAGGCCGCAACGTGGTATTGGAGAAAAAATTCGGCAGCCCGCTGATTACGAACGACGGTGTATCCATCGCGAAGGAAATCGAGCTGGAAGATGCATTCGAGAACATGGGCGCTCAACTGGTTAAAGAAGTAGCGACCAAAACAAATGACGTAGCTGGTGACGGTACGACAACAGCAACGGTTCTGGCACAAGCGATGATCCGCGAGGGTCTGAAAAACGTAACGGCTGGAGCTAACCCGATGGTAATCCGCAAGGGCATCGAAAAAGCAGTCCGCGCTGCTGTAGAAGAGCTCAAGACGATTGCGAAGCCAATCGAAGGCAAGCAGTCGATCGCTCAAGTTGCGGCGATCTCTTCGGCTGACGACGAAGTAGGTCAACTGATCGCTGAAGCGATGGAAAAAGTGGGCAATGACGGTGTGATCACGGTTGAGGAGTCCAAGGGCTTCATCACCGAGCTGGAAGTTGTGGAAGGCATGCAGTTCGACCGCGGCTACATCTCGCCTTACATGATTACTGATACCGATAAAATGGAAGCTGTTCTGGATAACCCATACATCCTCATTACAGACAAGAAGATCACCAACATTCAGGAGATTCTGCCTGTACTGGAGAAGGTTGTCCAATCCGGCAAGCAACTGCTGATCATCGCTGAGGACATCGAAGGCGAAGCGCTGGCAACTCTGGTTGTCAACAAGCTGCGCGGCACATTCACTTGCGTAGGCGTGAAGGCTCCAGGCTTTGGCGACCGTCGCAAAGCGATGCTGCAAGACCTGGCTGCCCTGACTGGCGGTCAAGTAATTACCGAGGAGCTGGGACTGGATCTGAAATCCACAGCAGTGGAGCAGCTCGGATCTGCGCGCCAAGTTCGCGTAACGAAAGAAAACACGATCGTTGTCGATGGAAGCGGCGACTCCGCAGACATCCTCGCTCGTGTGAACCAAATTAAAGCACAACTGGAAGACACCACTTCCGAGTTCGATCGCGAGAAGCTGCAAGAGCGTCTGGCGAAGCTCGCTGGCGGCGTAGCGGTAATCAAGGTCGGCGCAGCAACCGAGACTGAACTGAAAGAGCGCAAGCTGCGCATCGAGGATGCCCTGAACTCCACTCGTGCTGCGGTTGAAGAAGGCATCGTATCCGGTGGCGGTACAGCTCTGGTTAATGTATACAATGCTGTTGCTGCTGTTCAAACCAATGGCGACGAGCAGACGGGCGTGAACATCGTTCTGCGCGCGCTGGAAGAGCCTGTGCGCACGATTGCTGCGAACGCAGGTCAAGAAGGCTCTGTCATTGTAGAGCGTCTGAAAAACGAAAAAATCGGCGTAGGCTACAACGCAGCGACTGGCGAGTGGGTTGACATGTTCGAAGCTGGAATCGTTGACCCTGCGAAGGTAACACGTTCCGCACTGCAAAACGCAGCATCCGTTGCCGCGATGTTCCTGACAACTGAAGCTGTTGTAGCAGACAAACCGGAAAAAGAAAAACCAGCTATGCCTGACATGGGCGGCATGGGTGGAATGGGTGGTATGGGCGGCTTCTAAGAAGCTCCCTGACAGATATGAGGCTGCAGATCATCGTGATCTGCAGCCTCTATGCATTTATTCGAGGAAACGGCATCATCGCTTGAGCCAGGTACGGGGCGGGGCTGTCCAGAAGTCGGTGTAACGGACTTCTGGCAGCCCCTTTATTCATATGCAGGAATGTTGGCGTGGAGCGGAAGGCTGCAACGCTGTAAAGAAATTGTGTCAGTTTTTTTTCAGCCGAATCTGTTACAATGAAGCCATAAGCTTAGGATGAATAGGGGCGCGCGTAATTGAGAGGGACTCGATTATTCAGGCTAACAACGTTTGGCCTGTTTTTTTTATTACCGTTAGCTGTACTCTCAGCTATGTTCATGTATACGCAGCCCGACCGCAGTGCACCGATTGCCGTGCGCGGTGTCCTGGATCTATCCCGTTGGGAGCTGCATAGTCGGAGCATCGTCGCGCTGGATGGGGAATGGGAGTACTATGAGGGGGTGCTGCTGAAGCCGGAACAGATCGAGGCGGAGCGCAAGCGTAAGGTGAAGACGGTCTATTCCGTCGTGCCGGACGTTCTGGAAGGATACGGGAATGCCACCTATCGCCTTAGGATCAAGCTGCCTCCCGATGGACAACAATACTACAGCTTGAAGATGTCCAATATTCGAACGGCTCATTCGCTCTATCTGAATGGCAAGCGTGAGGGCGGAAGCGGCGTTCCTGCACTGCAGGAGGAGGATGGCACATCCTCTAATACACCGTATGTGACGGTTGTCCGTCCCGATGGGGATGAACTGGAGATTGTCATCATGGTCTCCAATTATATTAATGTTAACCGAGGCATCATTAATTCGATCGTTTTTGGATCGTATACCTCCATCACGATGATGGATAGCCTCCAAGTAGGCACAGAGATCGCGCTGCTGCTGCTCATGTTTATCTTCGGAACGTATCATTTAAGTCATTATTATTTTTCAAGGCGCGAGCGTCTCTATCTGTTGAGCGGACTGTACTTGATCTCACAGACCGGGGCATTTGTATTATATGGCGAAAAGCTGTTCCAGCGGCTCTTGCCTGGATTGCCCTTCGAGTTTACATACAAGCTGCTGGATATGGCTTCATTTAGCACCAGCCTGCTGCTGCTGGAGCTGCTATGCTCCGTGGAGCCGCGGCTGTTCAGCAAAAAAATGCGTATTGTGCTGATTTTCCCGGCCATGGTATATATGGGGTTCGTAGTTGCTCTGCCTTATAAAGTACATATACAATACAAAGCTCTCTTTATGTACTACCTGTTTGTATTTATTAATGTGCTGATTGTTCGATTGCTAATTACGCTGGTCAGCTCCAGCCGTAAGGAGACGCGGCTGGAGCTGCTGGTGTTCATGCTTGCCAGCGGCGGCATGATGGTCTATCTGGTCAATACGAGTCTACATTCTCAGAACTGGGTCACCTCTAATGTATGGGGACGAGTCGGGCTGGTCGGCTTTATTTTATGCCTGAACGCTTTTCTGGCGCTGCGCTTCGCCCGGGCCTACGAACGGACAGAGCAGCTCACCCGTCAACTGATGGCGGCCAATGAGCTGAAGGATGAATTTCTGATGCATACCTCGCATGAGATGAAGACCCCTCTGCATGGCATCATTAATATGACCTCTAATTTGCTGGAGGATCGTGAAGGCACACTCACAGACAGGCAAAAGAAGCAGCTCTGGCTCGTCCATGATACCTCCTCCAAGCTATCGATGCTCATTCACGATCTGCTCGATGTGACACGCTTAAAATATGGCGAGCTGCGGCTGTCACCAGCGATCGTCGATGTACGGGTGGCGGTGCAGATTGTGATGGATATGCTTCAGTTCGAGCTTGCAGGCAAGCCGATTGTACTCGATAATCGCGTGCGCTCCGGCATGTATGCGCTAGCCGATGAGAACCGCATCCGGCAGGTGTTGTATAATCTGATTCATAACGCGATCCATCATACGGAGCAAGGTCGTATCCAGGTCATTGCCCGCACGGACGGCTCGATGCTGCATATTACGGTCGAGGATACAGGCCGCGGCATTCCAGCGAACCGACATGAATCGATCTTCGAGGAATTTGTTCAGCTAGAGCTGCCGCAGGACAAGGACAGCTATTCGGGGATGGGCGTCGGGCTGTACCTGAGCCGCAAGCTAATCGAGCAGATGGGCGGTAAAATATGGGTGGACTGGTCCGTGCCAGGCGAGGGCACGCGCATATCCTGTACGCTGCCCACTGCGGCCTCGATTGCCGGATTACAGGATACGGCAGTTGCAGGCGCAGGCGGCATGGGGCAGCGACTGCGTCGCGAGGAGGAGCCGCTGGATCAGCTTCAGGAGCATCCGCATACGATTCTCCTTGTCGATGATGAGCGCTCCAATATTCAGTTGCTGCTGTATCTGCTGCGCGATGAGCCGTATAATGTGTTGACGGCTTTCTCCGCCAGCGAGGCATTGGATAAGATGCATGAGCATGGCGCCGTAGACCTCGTGCTGCTGGACGTCATGATGCCAGGCATCTCAGGGCTGGAGCTGTGCCGTAGATTGCGGGAGCAGCATTCCATACTGGACTTGCCGATTCTGTTCGCTACGGTGAAGGATGCGCCGCGAGACATTGCGCTCGGCTTCGAAGCGGGAGCGAATGATTATGTGACCAAGCCGTTCGAGGCGAACACGCTGCTGGCGAGAATCCATACACTGATCTCTATGAGAAGCTCGATTCAAGAGGCGATTCGCAATGAGCTAGCATTCCATCAGGCTCAGATCAAGCCGCATTTTCTGTATAATGCGCTAAGCAGTGTCATCTCGTTCTGTTATACAGACGGGGAACGGGCTGCCTATCTGCTCTCGATGCTAAGTCAATATTTACGGTATATCCTGGAGCTGGATCGTTCGGAGCTGTATGCTCCGCTAAGTCGTGAGCTGGAGTTGATCCACGCTTATGTGGAGATTGAAAAGGCCCGATTCGGCGATCGGTTCACCTTCCTGTGCGAGACAGGGGAGGAATTGGAGGCGTGTCTCATTCCTTCGTTGTCGATACAGCCCTTTGTGGAGAATGCGATCCGTCATGGCTTGTTCGAGATGGAGGAGGGCGGCGAGGTGCTGCTGCGCATCCATCAAGCAGGCAACTGCCTGCGTATTACGGTGCAGGATAACGGGATCGGCATCCCAGACGAGCAATTATATCGACTGCTGAATGAAGAGGATGAGAATAGAGGAATAGGAATTACCAATATTCGCAAGCGGCTGCGGATGATTCCGGGTGCGACGTTGAATATGGATTCCGAGATTGGACAGGGTACCAAAATTACGATGTTTATTCCGGTGGAGCCGTCGTAGATGGGAGGGGAGTCGTATGTATCGGGCTGTCATTGTTGAGGATGAGAAACCTATATTGGAGCTTATGAAGGTGCTGATCGGGCGTCATCCGGGCTTTACCATCGTGGGCGGTTTTGTCAGTCCGCTGGAGGCTGCGGATGCCATCCCCTCTCTACAGCCAGATGTTGTGTTTCTGGATGTCGAGATGCCCAGAATGAATGGCGTGGAGCTGGCGCAGCAACTGCGTGCGGACTTGCCGCGCCTTGCCATTATTTTCACAACTGCTTATAAAGATTACGCTGTCGATGCGTTCGGCGTACAGGCGCTGGACTATCTGCTTAAGCCAGTGACGCCAGCCGCCATCGAGCGTGTAACCGCCCGCCTGCGAAGCCGGGGTGTCGTGACGGAAGCGGTGAATGATGCGCCCAAGCCTGTCAAGCCTGCTCCGCCTAAGGCGAGCAGCGTGATCACTTGCTTAGGTGGCTTTGAGTTAAAAAATAGTCAGGGGCAGACGATCAAGTTTCGTACACGCAAGGCAGAGGAGCTGCTGGCCTACTTTCTCTGTCATCCAGATAAAGAAATTAGCAAATGGCAACTGATTGAAATGCTATGGCCGGAGATGGACGAGGAGCGATCCTTGCCGAACTTGCATACCTCTATCTATTCGCTCAAAAAAATGCTCAAGGAACTGGGGCTGGCCTGCGACATACAGAAGACAATCGAGGGCTACCGCTTCAATGCAGGCGCCATCCAATATGACTTGTTGCTGTATTTGAGATGGGACAGAGATAACGGGGGCGGTCTGGAGCCGCAAGAACGATTCCCTTATATGGAACGGCTCGCAACCTTATACAAGGGGCCATTGTTCACAGGCAAGCCCTATGCGTGGAGCGCGGCGCTGGTGGAGTCTTGCGACCGAATCTATCTGAATCTGGTTCATGAGCTGGTGCAGCGGGATCTGGATCGCCATGAGCTCGAGCCGGTGGAGAGGCGGCTGGAGGCATGCCTGATGTGGCATCCATTGAATGAACGACTCAACGCGATCCGGCTTGAGCTGTATGCCCGGCGTAAAAACTGGGAAGGTCTTAGGCGCCATTATGCTCGCTTCGCCTCAATGTATCGGGAGGAGATGGGGATGGAGCCGCCGGAGGAGCTGTCGGCGCAGGTAGAGCGTGATCTGGCAGGGCTGCAGCGACATTGACAACACCAGCAGGATTCACTATACTAATATTTAACTTCATATCTGGTATGCAATGAATGAGCAAGTAGCGGGTCGTCCCTGTCTTCAGAAAGCCAAGGGTAGATGGAACTTGGCACACACGACGCTGTGAAGTACACTCAGGAGTATCTTGGGTAATGCCAAGCGGAATGGCTAACGATAGCACAGCTAAGAGTGGCATAGCGGCACCATGGGTGACGTCATGCAATTTGGGTGGTAACACGGTTATGACATCGTCCCTGCGTCTACACTAGACGAGGGGCGATTTTTTTTGTATTACAAGGAAAATATATTAAGAAGGGGCTATATACGATGAACATATTAGATGAGCTGGAGTGGCGCGAAGCGATTAACCAGCAGACAGATGCCGAGGGGTTAAGCAAACTGTTGGAGGAAAAATCCGTATCGCTCTACTGCGGGGTCGATCCGACAGGCGATAGTATGCATGTCGGGCACCTCATTCCATTTATAATGCTCAAGCGATTCCAACTGGCTGGCCATCGCCCTGTCATTCTCATTGGCGGCGCGACAGGGACGATCGGCGACCCGAGCGGACGGCAGTCCGAGCGGACGCTCCAGACGCTGGAGCAGGTGCAGGAGAACGTGGCGAAGCTGACTGCACAGATGAAGAAACTGTTCATGACAGAAGGCGATAACCAACTGCGTCTGGTCAACAACTATGACTGGATTCATAAGATTAATGTCATTGAATTTTTACGTGATTACGGCAAAAATTTCAGCATCAATACGATGCTCGCGAAGGACATCGTGGCGAATCGGCTGGAGACAGGCATCTCGTTCACCGAGTTCTCCTATCAGATTCTGCAATCCCTTGACTATCATCATCTGTTCTGTGAGGAGGATGTGCAACTGCAGCTTGGCGGCTCGGATCAGTGGGGGAACATTACGAGTGGTCTGGATCTCATTCGGAGGAAGGAAGGCTCGGAGGCCAAGGCATTCGGTCTGACGATCCCTCTGATGCTCAAGGCCGATGGCACGAAATTCGGCAAGTCGGCGGGCGGCGCAGTATGGCTTGACCCAGAGAAGACGACTCCATATGAGTTCTACCAGTTCTGGACCAACACGGATGACCGGGATGTGATTAAATACCTGAAATACTTCACCTTCCTGGACAAAGCGGCGATCGAGGCACTGGAGGAGCAGGTGAGAACGGAGCCGCATAAGCGCGCAGCGCAGATCGCGCTGGCCGAGGAGATGACCCGGTTCGTGCATGGCGAGGAGATGCTCAGTCAGGCGAAGCGCATAACCGCCGCGCTGTTCAGCGGTGACATCAAGTCACTGACGGCTGACGAGATCGAGCAAGGCTTCAAGGAGATGCCTGCCTATGAAGCGTCCAAAGAGTCCAAGAACATCATCGATTGGCTAGTGGACATCGGTATCGAGCCGTCCAAGCGTCAGGCGCGCGAGGACATTAAGAGCGGCGCTATCTCGCTCAATGGCGAGCGTGTGCAGGAGCAGGAGCTGGACGTGACCGCTGATCATGCGATCGAGGGCAAGTTCATCATCGTCCGCAAAGGCAAGAAGAGCTACTCGCTGGTACGGCTAGTATAGCGAATATGAATGGCAAGACGGCAACGCCCGCAGAATGCATCTGCCTGCACGGTTCATGTGCAGGGATGCTTCTGCGGGCGTTGCTGTTTTTTTTGGATTAGTCTGCCGGGAGAGAAGGCGAGGGTGGGACTCTTATTCGCCAGCGGCTACCGGAAGCGGGTTCCGAACGATTTTGACATCGTAGAAGGAAATTTTGTTATCCAGGATGTAGTCTGGAATATTGCGATGAGCATGAGATTCCTTGAAGGCAGAGCTGCGCGTCCAGGCTTGGAAGGCGTCCTTGGATACCCAGCGTGTGCTGACAGTGACCTCTTCAAACTCCTTCGTATTCTGTGTCAGCATCACCTCCAGACCGAGGAAGCCCTCCATTTCTTCTACCTTGCCTACGCGGTCAAAACGCTCAATGAGCAGATGGGCATTGCCCGGCTTGATTTTGCTGGTGTTAGTAACGATAACCATATGGTCACACTCTCCTAATCGTTTTGTTTTTAAAGGAACAATGACGGGGTAGCCGTCCTCGAACTTGATTTTGGCGTCGATCTCATAGACATGCTGGAAAAACTCGCGAGTGAGCAGCGACTCCGGTTGACCGGAGGTCACGATGCGCCCTTGCTTCATCGCGATCAGATGATCACAATAATGGGCGGCTTGCTGTAGATCATGGAGCACCAGCAGAACCGTTATCCCGTACTCCTGGTTGATGCGCTGCAGCGTCTCCATCACATCCAACTGATGGGCAATGTCCAGATAAGTGGTCGGCTCATCCAGCAGCAAAATATCGGTCTTCTGTGCGAGTGCCATCGCGATTCTGGCCTTCTGCTGCTCTCCGCCCGACAGCGTCTGGAGCATGCGCCCCTCGTGACGCCTGGTTCCGGTGATGTCCAGCGCCCACTCGATCACCTCTGTATCCTCGGGTGTGAGTCGGCTGCGGAACATGCCCTTATGCGGAGAACGCCCATAAGCGACCAGCTCCCGCACCGTCAGCTCCGGCAGCCAGTCCCTGGACTGAGGCAGCATCGAGACGGTGGTGGCCAGCTCCTTGGCAGCGTACTCCTTGGCCTGTCGCTGTCCAATCCACACCTCGCCTCCGTCCGGGACGAGCAGCCGGGTGATAAGCTTGAGCATCGTTGATTTACCGGAGCCGTTAGGCCCGACGATCGCAGTCATCTTGCCTTGCGGAATGGAGACTGATATATCCGCCAGCTTGAAGTGGCCCCGGTTAAGCTCGACATGGTGGGTCATAATCGCTGTCATCACATCATCCTCCGTTTCTTCAACAGATATAGAAAGAATGGTGCGCCCAGAGCAGCTAGCAGGATACCTACCGGCAGCTCAATCGGGTCGAACCACGAGCGGGCGACCGTGTCCGCGAAGACGACCAGTGCTGCGCCAGACAGGATGGACAGTGGCAGCAGATAGCGATAATCCTCGCCGATCATCAGGCGGATGGCGTGCGGCACAACCAGCCCGACAAATCCGATCAGGCCAGCGACACTGACGGCAGTGCCGGCCAGAAATGCCGCGAGCAATATGATCAGAAAACGCTGAAGCTCTACCCGCTGTCCCAGCAGTTGCGCAGAATCGTCGCCAAGCTGCAGCAGATTGGCTGGCTTGATGACGGTAAAGGTGAGCAGCAGGCCAACGAGAGCATACGGCGCCATAAAGCTGAACTCGTACCAGCTCTTGCCGTTCAGTCCGCCGGACAGCCAAGGCAGAACGGCCTGTACCCGATCGCTGTAGATCACCATGAAGCCATTGGTCGCCGCGCCCAGCAGCGCGTTGATGGCAACTCCCGCCAGAATGATCTTCAAGGGGGAGGCGCCGTTATCCCAAGCTAATCCATAGATGATCATGGCCGTGCACAGAGCGCCTATGAAGGCAGCGGCGGGTAGCAGATACCCGAACTGCGGCAGCACGATCATCGTTATGATCGCAGCGAGGCCACCGCCCGCCGAGACCCCGATAATACCCGGATCAGCGAGCGGATTCTTCATCACCCCCTGCAGCAGGGCGCCGGATGCCGCCAGGCAGCCCCCAACCAGCAAGCCGATGAGCACGCGGGGCAGGCGCAGATCCATAACAATCTTCTCATGAGCCGGCTGACCGCCGCCCATCCATACGCTCCAGATTTCAGCCGGGGAGATCGATACAGAGCCATAACCCAGACCATATAAGGATACGAGCAACACGGCACAGGGGATGATAGCCCATGCCCATTTTCTCCGTCGGCTGCGCTGATCTGCATTCATCACGGGGCTGCCGCCTCACTCCGAATGGCCTGGAGTGTATCCAGCGCCTCCATCACTCTCGCCCCCGGGTTGCTTCCGAACAGATCGGATGGGAGCACGGTCACGCGGTTGTTGACGACCGCATCGATGCTGTTCCAGGCCGGATTGCGCTCCATCTCGGTCAGGAATCCTGCTGTAACCTCCTCCGGGTTGCCATGACCCATAATAAACACATATTGCGGGTTGGCCTCAATGATGCGCTCCGTGCTTAACTGGGCGTATTGGGGATAGTTCTCCAGGCTCGGGTAGCCTGCGGCGATATTGGTGAAGCCGACCAGCTCCGCGATATTGCCGCTAATCGAATTCGGCAGCGCCGCCATATAGGTACCCGGAGCGCCGTAGACGATAAGGGCGCGCAGCTGATCCGCAGGCTGGGCGCTCTGTAGCTGAGCGATCCTGGCATCCAGCTCCTGAATCAGCTCCTGCGCCTTGGCTGTCTTATCCAGCAAGGCCCCCAGCAGCTCAATCTGGCGCTTGATGTCGTCGACGGAATTAGCCGAGGTCAGCATCATCTGAGAGCCGACGCTCTCTACTGCCGCAATATCCTTGCTGTTAAGCGGCTCGTTGCCTAGCACAACCTCGGGTTGAAGCAGGGCTAGCTTCTCCAAATCTATGCTGTGGGTCGTACCAATCTGAGGAACGGACTCCGCTTCGGGTACGGCGACATGTGAGCTGGTTGGTCTCCCGACCAGTGTGCCGCCCAGGGCATAGACCGTGTTCAGATCCCCATTGCTTAGCGCTGCAATACGGACAGGCGGAGCAGAGAACGCAAGGCTGCGTCCGGCAAAATCGGTAATGTGAACGGCCATAGCCGTTGATTCAGCCGAGGGGTTGACCGAGCCAGCCGATGCGGTAGTGCTCGCTTCATGTGATGCACAGCCTGTAGAGAGAGTAAATATAGCTGCACAGAGCAACATCAGGGTAATTAATCTCGTTCTCACTGCAGCCTCCTGAGTAGGGATAAAGTAATTCAGTGTAAGACATGATATACAACGATTTCCATATGGACACCTGACCTAAATGATAATGAATATCATTATTGTTGTCAACACGCATTTTCATTTTTGCTGCAAGTCTGCTTTTTATGATGCATAGCCAATGCGAAGCTCTGTCTGAATGAGATCAAGATAAAAGTCTTGACAATGGACGAAGCGTTAAGCTAGTATTTTAACCGTAAGTGGACTTGGATAGTGCTGGGAATCCCCCAGCGGATCAATGAGTTTCCACTGGCGCCTGACCAGTTGATGATAGGGTAGCAGAGCATTCAAGCAATCAGCCAAGTGCATGTTGCGCAAGTGGATGGCCTATTCTGTCCATGGTGTGTATGCAGATTGAAGGGAGGGCAGGCTGCGGACAGGGAGGGACGTAAGGAGAGAGGTTGGTTATTGTATCCCGCGAGGATATTTTTTTTGCAACTCTAATGAGAATGATAATCATTACTTTTTAAGGCGGTGTATTGGAGGAAATGACCAGATGGTGGAGCATTCCGGCCGTGCTGCTGCTAGTATGGGTGCTGGCGCTTGGGCAGCCTGCGGCTGCTGTGGCAGCATCGGATTATGAGAGTGGCACCTACACGATTGATTATACGGTGCTAAAGGCGGAGAACGACTCGGCGTCCATGGCCAATGATTACTGGGAGAAGCCGGCGACCGTCATTGTCGATCAGGGCAAGCTGACCGTGCGCATGAAGATTAACCATAGCCAATGGGTCACAGACTTCAAGACGGAAACCGGGAGCGGCTACGATGATGTCAAGGTGATCAGCACCGACGAGAAGAGCGATACCCGAGTGACTGAATTTACAGTGACGAGCCTGGAAGAGTCGTTATTGTCTAAGATTCATGTCACGGTGGAATCGATCGATTATGACCATGATTATACGATCCGTTTTCGCTTTGATCTGGACACGATGAAGCTTGTGAAGGCAGCGGACAGCGTCAAGCCGCAAGAGAGCAGCAAGCCTGCGAAGTCCGAGGAGACTGCGAAGCCGGGGACGGGGGCTAAGGATAGCTCAGTGCCAGCAGTTGCAGATCAACAGGTGGCCGCAGACAAGCAAGCAGTTACAGACAAGCAGGCGGCAACAGATAAGCAAGCAGTCGCAGACAAGCAGGCGGTTGCAGACAAACAGACAGTTGCGGGTAAGCAGGCGGTTACAGATAAGCAAGAAGCCGCAGAGAAGCCAGCAGCTACAGAGACGTCGACCGCCGGAACCGACCGGGAATCAACCGGATCGGGCAGCAAGTCTGGTGATTCTGCTCAGCAGGATACGAAGCAGGCTGAAGCTGAGGTGAAGGAAGAGAACAGCAAGCTTGGTGGAGTCGGGGCGAAGCAGGATGATAGCAGGGCGGATGAAGCGGTGCCAAGCAGCGAGGACAGCAGCCCGGTTCAGCCATCATCGCAGACAGTTGCTGAGCAGGCCGAGTCGGGCAACGCGGATACGGAGAAGGGCGAGTCGATCGATGCACAGACTTCTAGCGATGTGGCAGCTCCTGCAGTGCAGGCGGCCAATTCTTCTGCTGGAAGCACCATTCCTATCATAGTGTTGGTCGTACTGCTGGCGTTGTCGGCACTGCTGCTGGCACGCAGGATGAGACGAGGCGCCAAGAGTTGATCTGAATCTGGCAAGGACGAGGCGAGAAGACATATAGAAGCTGACATCGCACAGCGCGTCCTAATAGTGATCAGCCAGCCGTATGACCGTATAATCACACAACAGTAAGAAGCTCTAGGCTTGTACTTGTAATTACAGAGGATAAAGGAGCGTATTCAATTGAAAACCGGATTCAAACGATATTTTTCCATGTTCGCAATGATTCTCGTTCTGCTAGGCTCAATCCCATTCCCGGCTGTACAGGCAGATAGCTCTGCACTTCAAGACGGCGAGTACACGATTGCCTTCAAGGTGTTGAAGGACGGCGTCGATGAGGCGTCGCAAATGGAGAGGTATGTAGAAAAGCCAGCCACGCTGATCGTAGATGGCGAGGAGAAGAGCGTATCGCTGACCTTAAAAAGCAGCAGCTCGATTCAGTCACTGTCCGTCGATTCTAATGGAGTGGGGAGAGAGAATCCTGATGGGTTTGTGGCGGTAACAGAGATCAGCAAGGATACCGAACACGACACTCGCCTCGTTCAGTTCCAGGTGAAAGACCTCTCTAGCAAGTTGAATGCTTCCATGCACGTTGTTGTTCCTTCTATAGGCTATGACAGCAAGTACATCGTGCAGCTTCAATTTGATGAGAGCAGTATTCAGCCGGTACATACAGAAACGCCGGAGCTTCCTGTGGAATCTGAAATCTATTTTTCGGCATTGCACAAGAGCGACAGCAAGCTGTCCAGCATGAACGATTATTTTGATAAGCCGGCCAAGCTGATCGTGAGCAGCACACAGACGAAGGTGCAATTCACTATTAACAACAGCTCAATCGTAACTAGCTTGAAAGTGGGCGCAGATATGACCGAGGCTACGACGGTCTCTGCGGATGCTGAGGCAAAAGCCCGTGTTGTCGAGTTCACAATTGACAGTGTGGAGGAGCTGGTTCCGGCTCGCGTGCATATTTCGACAGTAACTCCTAATGGGCCGTATGAGATGGATCATGACATTCGTTTGAATTTTCAGGCGGCCAATGCAACTGCGTTGAAGGCGTCTCTAGCTGCCGTCAAACAACAGTTAGAGGAGGCCGTTGTCGGGTCGGAACCGGGCCAATATCCGGCCGAGGCCAAGGCGAAGCTGGAGGAAGCGAGCCTTGCAGCATCGACCGTCAATTCGGATGTGTTTGCTACGCAAGCCCAGGTAGACGAAGCGGCAGAGACGCTGGAGAAGGCACTGGCGGCCTTCGCAGCGTCAGTGGTGACGGAGTCCCCTGAAGCACCGGAAGAGTCCGGGGTTTATCCGTTGAATTTTATGATCTACAAGGAGCATAGCGATATTCAGTCGGTCATGTATGATTATGTCATTCCGGAGAGCGGTAAATTGACCGTTAAGGATGACAAAATGTATGTATCGTTTACTTTGAAGCAAAGCAAGGAGATTACGAGCTTCAAGGTCAAGCAGAACGGTGAAATGACAGAGACGCAGACCGTGTCCAAAGACGAGGCAGCCAATACGCGCACGATACAGTTTGAAATTCAAGATCTGTCAGTGCGAGTCGCGGGCTGGGTCAAAATCTATTGGCAGATCACCCCGGATATGTTGTATGACAATGAATACGATGTGGCTCTTGGCTTTGAGCTGAAGGGCGCGCCAACTGCGGATAAGAGCGAGCTGCAAGCGGCGATTCAGGCGGCGCAGGCCAAGCATGATGAGGCGACAGAAGGCGCTCAAAGCGGACAATACCCTGCTGGAGCGAAAGCTGCGCTGCAAGCTGCAATTGAGGCGGCTGGCAAGGTGAATAGCAATGACAAGGCGCTGCAACTGCAAGTAGACCAGGCTGTGGCGGCATTGAAGGCCGCAGTCGCAAGTTTTGAGGGCTCTGTCATCCATGCGGAGCCAGTAAAATACACATTCGACTTCGTTGTCATGCAGGATAATAAAGATGTCGTATCCAAAATGGACGACTATTTCCTGAATCGTCACCTCAGCATTGTGAATGGAAAATACTACGTTCACTTCACCATCAAAAACAGCGATCAGGTCAAGGCTGTTCAGGTGAATAGTGAAGGAGACAACTATAAAAATGTCGATACGGTAAGTGAAGATTCGACGAATAGCACCCGTGAGGCAGTGTTCGAGGTGAAATCCCTGGATAATGTGTTGAAGGGGAAAGTCGAGATTCAGGTCGGAGCCTACAAGGCCACCCATAACATCCGTTTCGTATTCAACAAGGACAGCATCAAGCTGACGGACCTGTCCAAGGTGGAGAAGGGAAGCTATGTCGTGGAGCTGAAGGGCAGCGATGAGACAGCTAACGGCGCACTCGCAGCCGTGCTGAATGAAGCACCCAAGCTGGCAGTTCAGGAGGACGGCACCAAGACATTGGCCTTCACGATGAAGGATGGAGTGACGATCAACAAGCTGGAGCGTGCGGGTGGACAGGGCGGCTATATCGTCATCGATCCAGTGGGCACAAGCTCCGGCGCCAAGGCGCTGGTGAGCGTGCTGGCGGCAGCGGCTCCCGTCAAGTACGAATTGGCAGATCTGACCGCCAGCTACAGATTGACCGTGACTCAAGGCGGACAGGCTCAAGTCATCCCGTTCAGCTTCGATAGCGCCAAGCCGGTGCTGGGTGACGAAGGGGAGCAGCCGGGAGGCGAGAATCCGGGTACTGGAAATCCCGGTACAGGGAATCCGGGCAGTGGAAATCCGGGCAGTGGAAGTCCGGGGACTGGAAGCAATCCGGGGACTGGGACAGAAACGAAGGATGGGAAGTATAACATTCAGTACGAAGTGTTGAAGTATAATACCTCTTCGACCTCAGTCATGGACGGTTATGTAGAGCACCCTGCTACCTTACGTGTAGACAATGGACGCAATTATGTATCGATTACATTGAAGAACAGCCAATATATTACCGGCTTCAAGGTTGACCGCAACGGTTCGCTGGTGTCGCCATCCACTGTTGCGACGGATAAAGACAAGGACACACGCACGGTGGAGTTCGAGGTTAGCGATCTGACGAAGCCGCTGAAGGGCTGGGTCAAGGTGTACTGGCCGAACTTTGACGGCAACAACGGCCTGTATGACCATGAGTACGATGTGCATTTGAAATTTGGCAGCATCTCTGCATATTCGGCATCCGCAGGCAGCAACGGCGTGTCGAGCACAGAATATAAGTCAGGTGTCTATGATGTAGATTATTCCGTATTGAAGAAAGGTACGTCGACCAAGTCGGATGTCGATAGCCAACTCGTTCATCCAGGTACCGTCACCTATGCCTACGGCAAAACGTATTTCTCTGCTGTACTGAAAAATGAACAAATCAGCGAGCTTCGCGTAGAGCGTGGCACGGAGACGGAGCGTGCCAAGATTGCTGAGAAAGACGGACATAAATATGTGGAGTTCCAGGTGAACGATCTGTCGAAGGCAGTACATGGACGCCTGCGGATCACACTGGGCGACAACACCTACAGCTATCATGATGTGACGTTCACCTTCAACGAGAACAGCCTGCGTAAGCAAGGAGCTTCCTCCACTGGCGGCAAGGACACTGCAGGGGAGGGAGAGGCGGCGAATAGCTCCTCCACCGCAGGTGCCAAGCTGAAGGACATCGAGGGTCACTGGGCCAAGTCGGCCATTGAGAAAGCATTGGCAGAAGGCTTCGTAACCGGGTACAATGACGGCACGTTCCGTCCGAATGGCTCGGTGACACGCGGCGAATTTACAGCCATGATCGCCAGAGCGCTGAAGCTGGAGGGCAAGGCTGGCGAGCTGGCCTTCAAGGATGCCGCACAGATTCCTGCATGGGCTCAAGGCTATGTAGCCCAAGCGGTGGGAGCTGGCATTATCGGCGGCTACGCGGATCAGACCTTCCGTCCGGACAGCCTCATTACCCGCTCGGAGATGGCGGCTATGATCGTGCGCGCATCGGGGCTGCCGCTTGCAGCGGCAACGGCGCTCAGCTTTGAAGACAAGGGGCAAATGCCGCAATGGGCCCAGGCGCAGATTGCTACCGCCGTCCAAGCCGGACTGATGAGCGGCAAGACTCCAACCAAGTTCGTCCCGAATGCGAAGGCGACGAGAGCTGAAGCGGTAGCTGTTATTCTGGCGATGACGAATGTGCGGAGCAACGACGCATCGCAGCCGACAACGGAGGCGCAGGAGCCATCGCAGCCACAGAATCCGGCACAGCCAACCGCAGCAGTCAATGCCAAGGGCATCGCGAACGGCGAGTACAGTCTAAGCTACACTGTATTGAAGGATAAGACCGAGAACCAATCGGTTATGGATGAATATACGCTGAAGCCAGCCTCGGTCAAGGTTGATGGGGATAAGTATACGGTGACGCTGACCTTGAAAAATGCGAGCTGGATCAAATCGCTCAAGGTCGATCCGGGCAACGTCAACCATGACGCCTCCAAATTCGTTGAAGTCAAGACCATTAGCGAGGACAAGGTAAAGGATACCCGTGTAGTGCAATTTGAAGTTACTGGCTTGACTGATAAGCTATATGCCTATACGCATGTAATTGTTACGGGGGTTCCAGGGCTCGACTACGATAATGAGTACATTGTCCAATTCAAGTTCGACGCAGCAAGCTTAAAGGCGATCTAATTCACATGACACGCGAGACGTCATAGCGGTTCCGAAGAGTTGCTGTGGCGAGCGGATCAACCATCACGAGGATGTCAGGCAACTGGCGTCCTCTGTGATTTTCATTGAGCGGGGCCAACCCGTATGAAGCAGGAGAAGGGAGAAAGCGATGAGAGTAGGACAGAAGCTGCGCCTGCCAATGCTGCTGGCACTGCTGGTTATGGTTGTGATGACGGGCTGCTCAGCTAGCGGGTCAGGATCACAAGCAAGCAGTGGCGGTGCAAGCGGGGATGCGCAGAAGCAAGGAAGCGAAGTGAAGACACAGCCAGTGTCCCAGGGGATCGGTGAGGAGGCGAAGGCCGAGCAGCGTGTCATCGCGACTACCGTTGCGGCTACGGAGATGATGGATGCGCTGGAGATTGAGCTGGTGGGCATCCCGACCAGTGTCAAGGTGCTGCCGCAGCGCTATGACGGGCTGACCAAGGTGGGCAACCCGATGAAGCCGGATATGGAGATCGTCAAGTCGCTCAAGCCGACGGAGGTGCTATCCGTTACGACGCTTGAATACGATCTGAAGCCGATCTTTGATTCGGTGGGCATCACAGCCACATTTCTCGATCTGACCAGTCTGGAGCAGATGAAGCAGGCGATTGCGGAGCTCGGCAAGCGATATGACCGCGGGAAGCAGGCCGCCGCACTCCTCCAGCGATATGATGACAAGCTGGCGGACATCCAGCAGCGGATCGAAGGCAAGGAGCAGCCGACGGTGCTGATCCTAATGGGCGTCCCAGGAAGCTATCTGGTAGCAACCGAGCATTCCTACATTGGCGATCTGGTGCGGCTGGCCGGAGGCAAAAATATCGTGCAAGGCGAAGCCGTCGAATACCTGGCCTCCAATACAGAATATTTGCAGCAGGCGAACCCGGACATCATCCTGCGGGCAGCGCACGGCATGCCGGAGGAGGTTGTCGTGATGTTTAATGAGGAATTCAAGAAGAATGATATATGGAAGCACTTCAACGCAGTGAAGAACGGGCGCGTCTACGATCTGGAAGAGGCATTATTCGGCACGACCGGCAATCTTGCGGCGGACAAGGCGCTGGATGAGCTGATGAGGATGATGTATCCGCAATCATGAATGAAGACTCGCAATAACGAATGAAGACTCGCAAAGGATGTCTGGAATGAACAAAATTGCATGGAGCTTTGCCAGCGTAATCTTATTATTGCTGGTCGTCAGTTGCTACTCCGCCATCAAGGGGAGTCTGCAGGTAGGGGTGCTCGAGCTGTTCCAGGGATTGTGGAACGGCGACAACGAGACGGTTCATATCATTAAGGATTTGCGCTTCCCGCGAATTATTGTCTCGCTATACACGGGGGCATGTCTGGCGGTATCCGGTGTACTGCTCCAGGCGGTCATGCGCAACCCGCTGGCTGATGCCGGTGTCATCGGGATTTCGTCCGGGGCGGGTCTGTCCTCGCTGTTATTCGTCAGTTTTTTTCCGGCACTGTTCTTCTGGATGCCCCTCTTTGCCTTTATCGGGGGAGCCTTTGCATTTTTCCTGGTCTATTCCTTATCCTGGAGATCCGGGCTTAGTCCGGTACGCATCATCCTGGTCGGGATCGCGATCAATGCGATGTTCACTGGTATGGGGCAATCCTTCAATTATCGGGGCAGCTATGCGGCGGGCAGTGTCAATCAGGCGACCACCTCGATCTTCTCGATGAAGATATGGAAGGATGTCGACATCATGATGATGTACGGCACAGTCGGTCTGGTCGCAGCTCTATTCCTGTTCTCTTGGTGCAATGTGCTGTCCCTGCAGGACAAGACGGCTCATAATCTGGGCATTCATGTGACTCGTGCCCGGCTGGTTATCTCTGTCGTCGCTGTCCTGCTGGCCTCGATCGCGACAGCAGTGGGTGGACTGATCGCCTTTGTCGGCTTGCTGGTGCCGCATATCTCGCGTATCCTGGTCGGCTCCGACCATAAGGCGCTCATTCCGTTCTCTGCGCTGGCGGGGGCGCTGCTTATCCTGACGGCCGATACACTGGGGCGCACGGTGCTGGCTCCTAGTGAAATTCCAGCCTCGATTATTATGACGATTATCGGCGGGCCGTTCCTTATCTTTTTGCTAAGAAGGAGTGGACGCATCGATGGAAATTAATCAGGTCGTGTTCTCGTATGACCGCAAGACCGAGCATTTGAAGGGTGTAAGCAGCCAGATCGAGCCAGGCAGGGTCACGACGATCATCGGGCCGAACGGCTGCGGCAAATCGACGCTGCTGGGCGTCATGTCCAAAAACATCGTACCGCAGAGCGGTGAGATCGTGCTCGACGGCAAGGCGATCAGCAGCTATAAGCCGAAGGAGTTGGCGAAGAAGCTGGCGGTTGTTCATCAGCATAACGACGCTCCCGCGGATATTACGGTCGAGAGGCTGGTGAGCTATGGCAGAATGCCGCATCGCGGTATCCTGTCGCAGAACAAGGAGGAGGATGAGCAAGCTGTTGAATGGGCGCTGTCGCGCACCAAGCTGCTGGACAAACGGACGAAGCCGATCGACCAGCTATCGGGGGGAGAACGTCAGCGTGTATGGATCGCGATGTCGCTGGCACAGCGCACGCCGATTCTTTTTCTCGATGAGCCGACGACCTATCTGGACATGTATTACCAGATTGAGCTGCTGGAGCTGATCCGCGACCTGAATATCAGCCACGGCTTGACCATCGTCATGGTGCTCCATGATATTAATCAGGCGATCCGCTACAGCGACCATATTATTGTAATGAAGCAGGGCGAGATTATGGGACGCGGTACGCCGCAGGAGGTTGTGACCGAGGAGACGATGAAGTCGATCTACGGCGTTCATGTCGTGGTGAAGCAGGATCAGGAGCTAGGTCTGTATATTGTTCCCGTAGGCATATAACGATCTAATTCCCATTAGGTAAAATATGGATATTTGATTATTATTATGAAATTAATATCAGATTAATCCAAGGGGCTATCCGAAAAGTAAGTAGTTTAGCCGGGTGATTACAAAGCTAAAACCCTAAGAATGCTGTACTAACATTCTTGGGGTTTTAGCTTTAGTTAAATTGGGGTCAGCTCCGGCATTAGGTCAACCGCTGTACACAGGCAATGCCGCAGCATCCGAGTTGAACAGAAGGCGGTTGCTTGCCGCCTTGCAGAACAGCCCTTGCCGATGCTCCTGGTTGTGCTGCGGTATGGCTGCTACAGTTGTTGGGGCGTGCAAGCCCATATCGTGTCCAGGAAAGTCGGGAGCAGGCATGTGGTTCGGCCGCCGCCGTCATGCAGCGCGCGAGGCACTGTGGCTAGGGCATACGGCGCCCGGCTACGATATGCGCCAGGTCTTGGAGCTGGCCCATCATGGAGATGGGGTCTTCCCGCAGCCAATCCAGGTTTAATGGATAGACGCAGCCCCTTCGCACCGCATCTAACCCCTGCCATAGCGGACTGGCAGTCAAGGCGCGGAACTGCGCCTTAGACTCTGTATCCGGGGAGACGACAACAAACATGTGGTCGCCAGCATATAGCGGCATCTCATGCAGCGGTATATCCGCCTTGAATGGATGCCCCGATTCGCGCTGCATAGCTTCTACAGCCGCCGGGGCACGCAAGCCCATGTCGCGGTACAGCACTCCCATGTCGTAGTATACCTGGAAGGTTGATGGCAGGCCGCGCAGCCAGAAGAACGATACAGACTGGCTGGCGGAGATGCGCGAGCGCAACTGCTCTCGCGTCTCATGCAGTCTCCGCTGATATTGCTCGCTCCACGCCCTTGCAGCTTGGGTGCGGCCTGCCATATCCGCGATCAGGGCGAAGCGGTCAAAGAACGGCATCGTCCACGCAATATCGAGTGTTGGCGCAATACGTGCATACTCTGCGTAATGGTGGCCGTTGAAGGTAATGATGACATCCGGCTTCAGCTCTGCCAGCTTGTGAAGATAAGGGGTCACTACCGATTCGCCGATCTCCGCGATATTCTCGACATGGCCTCGGAAATAACCGCAATCCAGCAGTTGACTGGGAGCGCCGATCGGCTTGATGCCCAGGGTCAATATTTCACCTAAAAATTGCATCGACACCACCCGTGTCCGCTGCTTCCTGATCTTCATATACAGACGAGGCGAGATGCCTGTGTGCGCCTTGAAGCTGCGACTGAACTGGAAGGAGTCGCTGAAGCCCACCTTGCCCGCTGCTGCCTGAACGGACATTCCCGGCTCCTCCAGCAGATGCGCGGCCTGCTTGATGCGCTGTCCGATCATGTAATCGATGGGACTTTGCCCGGTCAACTGCCGGAACAGGCGTGAATAGTGGCGGACGGACAGGCCAGCCTTGCCGGCCAGTTGTTCCAGTGTAAAAGCGAGCGGCAATGTCTCATGTATCGACTGCACGGTTAGTTCGACAGCCTGCATGGCGTGCTGTGCTCTGCCGCCTGTAGGCAAGCGTGCCGCCTGCATCATCCGATAGATAAGCTCCTGAAAGGCAGCGTGTTGGCCGTAGCATTGCACGGCATCAGACGCATCGATGGGGGAGGAGAGACGCTCAGCAAGCTCACGGCACCGGGCGTAGGGAGCCGGCTGCAGCAGGGCGGGCTGATCCAGCGACAGCGGGGGGACGCCTGGAGTAGGCACACGCGCTGACGATGCGCCCGCTTCCGACACGCTCGGGGGCTGCGTGCTCGGCGGAGACACGCTTGTCGAGAGCAGCTCGGGGAGAGCGATGGGCTCGAATTCGATCAGGTGCAGCATGAGCGGACGCCCCGACACAGAGTGGAGCTGCAGAGCTTCGCCGCGAGGCAGGAGGAGGCAATTGCCGGGCTTCAGCACCCAGCTACAGCGCAGCCCTTGCGCCTCCCCTTCGCCTTCGGCAGGCAGCAGTAGCGACGGCCGATCGCTTCTAACGAGCGCGGCAGCGCTGTGCGCGTTGATATTCATTTGGCGCGATCCGGCCCATATATATAGGGGCATTATCATCGATGTTCCCCCCCCGCATGTCTGAATGCTTAGCACAGCGAATTATTGGCTCAGCAATCTGAGCGCATCGTCCAGTTGTGCTTCAAAGGATAAGATATCATAGGAAAACCATAGCTTAGAGTCTACCGTGTAGATGTTATTGTTCTGCACAGCAGGCAGTTTGTGCCATAGGCTGCTGTCTTCTACCTGTTGCAGAAACTCAGGATCATTGTCGAACTTCACGACGAACAGTCGATCGGCTGAGGCATATTCGGGCAGTGTCTCCAGTGAGACACTCATGCCAAGCTCATGGCCGCCCTTATCCCACTCACGCTTCACCGCATCCGTCATCTTAAACTGAAGGGTTTGATACAAAGTATAGCCTACGTTCAGGTCGCCGTAAATTCTCAGTTGTCCTTTTTCGTACCCGCCGATCACTACAACACCGAACGTTTCATCGGGGCGCACATGCTTCGCAAGCGTGGCGCGCACATCGACGCTTTTGGCTTCATAAGCGCTGATCCAATTCTCCGCTTCCTGCTTTTTCCCGAGCAGACCTGCGACATCACGGAAATGCTGAAAGGCGTCACGGCCTTCCCACTTGATGACCACCGTCGGGGCAATCTTGCTCAACTGATCCAACTGTGCTTCATTCCATTCGGCGGCAATAATCAGATCCGGCTTCAGTTGGAGGAGCTTCTCCAGGTTGGGGTCATTGGCTGCCCCGACATCCTCAATGCCATCAATCCGATCCGCGAGCGACTTGTAATTGTTCAGCAGGTGGGATACCGCACCGATCGGCTTGACGCCGACAGCGATCATTTCCGGCAAATATTGCGTGGTCACAATCCGTTGCGGCTGTCGTGGAATATCCACATTGCGTCCTAGTGCATCGGTGAAGGTCTGTGTGGCGTCAACCTTCTCCGGTTCACTAGGATGAGCAGGGTTAGGCGCTGTCTCCTCTTTGCCGCAGGCGGACAGGATAGCGGTCAGGCAGAGCAGCCCGATAAGCAGGCAGAGTTTGAGGCGATGAATGTTCATAGCAAAAGATCCCCTTTGTACGCATAATTGATAATCATTATCAATTATAGTGAGAAATGCAGATGACGTACATGACATATCTTGCCCTGTTCTTGTCATATGTGGACAGAGGCCTGCCCCCAATTCATATAACACTGTGTGTACGGCGCAGAAGACGGGGTCCACGTGAAGGAAAATGACATGGCCATGTAGAATGTCCTATTAGGCATGTATCAAGAGAGTGGAGGAGGGGACGCAACATGAAGCTATTGTTTGCTGCTGCTGAGGGCAGCCCTTTTGTCAAAACAGGGGGATTGGCCGATGTAATCGGGGCGCTGCCCAAGGCACTCCGCAAAAACGGAGTGGATGCCCGCGTTGTGTTGCCTAAGTACAAGACCATTGCCCAGGAACAGGTGCAAAGGATGCAGTTCATCACGCATATAGAGGTTCCGATGGGATGGAGAGCCTGCTACTGCGGTATTTTCATGACTGAGGAGGAGGGCGTGCCGACCTATTTTATCGACAACGAGTATTTCTTCGGCGCACGCGATGGCATATATGGGCACGGTGATGATGAGGAACGGTTTGCCTTCTTTAATCGTGCTGTGCTGCACATCTTGCCTCATATCGGCTTCCAGCCGGACATCATCCACAGCCATGACTGGCATACAGGCATGGTCGCCCCGCTGCTCCACAAGCACTACCGGCATGATCCTTTCTACCACTCGATCAAAAATGTATTCACAATTCACAATTTGCAATATCAGGGCGTATTCTCCCATCGGATACTGGGCGAGCTGCTGGAGCTGGATGATTCCTACTTTCGATCCGAAGGGGTGGAATACAAGGGCGGTGTCAGCTTCATGAAAGGTGGCATCCAGTATGCCGAGCATGTAACGACGGTTAGCAGAACCTATGCACAAGAGATTCAGACCGATTATTTCGGGGAAGGGCTGGATGGCTGCCTGCGCTGGCTGGGCGATCGGTTAAGCGGCATCGTGAATGGCATCGACCAGCAGAGCTATAATCCGGCGACTGACGCGGCGCTTGCCTACCGATACCGATCCAGCCTGAATACGAAACGGCAGAACAAGATGGAGCTCCAGCGGGAGCTGGGTCTGGAGCAGAACCGGAGGGTGCCGATGATCGGGATGGTCGGACGGCTGACTGCTCAGAAGGGGCTGGATCTGGTGGAGCATGTGCTGGGCGAGCTGCTGGAGCAGGACAGCTTCCAACTCGTGGTGCTGGGAACCGGGGATGCCGTATACCAGGATATGTTCCGTCACCTGGCCTGGCGCTATCCACAGCGGCTGTCGGCACAGATACGCTTTGACGAGGGGCTGGCCCGGCGCATCTATGCATCCTCCGACCTGTTCCTTATGCCGTCGCGCTTCGAGCCATGCGGCCTGAGCCAGATGATCGCCATGCGATATGGAAGTATCCCGATCGTGCGCGAGACAGGGGGCTTGAGTGACACGGTGCACGCCTATAACGAATATACCGGAGAAGGGAACGGCTTCTCATTTACCCATTATAATGCCCATGATATGATGCATACGATTCGCCGTGCGCTGCGAATCTACGAGCAGCCCGACCAATGGGAGCAACTGGTGCGTAATGCGATGAGCGGAGACTATAGCTGGAACCGTTCGGCTCAAGAATATATGGCCCTGTATGAGCAAGTGATTGCTAATCCGACAAAACTTATATGATTTTATTGCTATCTTTAGCACAACCTATTGACAATTGCCTGCGATGAATTTATGATTAGAAAATAACAACGCCACTTACTTTTTTAATGTAAGTATCTGTCTCATCCGCACGATGAGGTCATAAGGTTCATCTGGCATTGTCTAATAATACTATGTAGCATACTGATCTTCGGGGCAGGTGCAATTCCTGACCGGCGGTGAAGCTGAACAAGCGAAGCCCGCGACTCTCTAAGCCGACAACGGCAAGGGGACTGACTTGGTGTGAATCCAAGGCCGACGGTATAGTCCGGATGGGAGAAGATCGCCAATATCATATGCGCAGACTCTGTTGCAGGCTTCATGCGGCACAGCGTCGGCTTCCGTTCACATCTAAGAGCGTATACGTGCACATGTATACAGGTCTTCTATGTCTATGCGATACAAGGCTTAGTCCGTCAAGAATGGCGACACCCTTCTACGCTTGGGAAACGTGAGTCGGCTAGCTGTCGCTCTATGAAACCATGCAGCGTGGTTGTATTCGGTGAAGTCCGATATAGCTACTTCTGTCGTATGTTTATTTGGCTGGCCCCGTTTCGCTGATTAGTCGCGAGGCGGGGCTTTTCGCATGCAACTCCATAATTCGCCATGCGTTCCCTGAAGGTTGGATGCGTGAAGGAGCATTCAGCCATGAGTCATTTGTCCACAAGCCTATTCAAAAATCAAGCCGTCAAGCCTGCCTTTTGGTTTGTCGTGCTGGGGGCGGCGCTATGGGGCGTCGACCCGCTGTTCCGCATTATCCTGCTCGATTCCTTGACCTCCACACAGATTGCGCTGTTGGAGCACATCATCCTGGTGCTGTTCATGGCGCCGGTCATGTGGAAGCACCGCCGGGAGCTGCGCAAGCTGCGGCTGCGCCATCTGGGCGCGCTGCTGTTCATCTCATGGGGAGGCTCTGCACTGGCGACAATTATGTTCACCAAGGGTCTGGAGACAGGGGATCTGAACGCGGTTCTGCTGCTGCAGAAGCTGCAGCCGCTCTTCGCGATCCTGATGGCGAGATGGCTGCTCAAGGAGAGTCTGCCGAAGTCGTTCGGGACATTGTTTATCGTAGCTATCGTTGGCACATATCTGTTGACCTTCGGCTTCAAGCTGCCGTTCACCAATCTGAACGATATTATTCAAATAGGCAGTCTGATGTCTATTGGCGCCGCGTTGCTGTGGGGCGGGTCAACGGTTATGGGGCGCTACCTGCTGGGTGCTGTCAACTATGAGACCGTCACCTCGCTGCGATTCATACTGGCGCTGCCGTTGCTGCTGGCGCTGGTGATCGGAGAGCGCCAGGTATGGACACTGCCGGGAGAGTCGGGGGCGCTGGCGCTGGTCGGCCTCAACCTGCTGCTGCAGGCGCTGCTGCCAGGACTGCTTAGTCTGCTGCTCTACTACAAGGGGCTGAGCGCGATCAAGGCTTCTTATGCCACGCTGGCGGAGTTGAGCTTTCCGATGGTGGGCGTGATGATCAACTGGATCGCCTTCCAGCAGGTGGTCACGGTGACACAGGTTGCGGGCTTCCTGATGATCTGGGCGACGCTGCTGATTATATCCCGCCAGCAAGAGCGCAACGCGCAGCCTCTGGCGGCAGCTTGAATGGATAGACGGCACGGGCGAGAGCCTGTGCCGTTTTTTTGGAGGCATAGCCCGCCCAAGACGGCAGAGCCGTTACCGCTTAGCTCCAAAATAATTCCCGCCACGTGTTTCATCGCCCCCGTATACGGTTAATGACAGGCATGGTCGGCAGCAACAGGGCTGTCCCGCCATTCATAGACTTTCATACCTTGCAAGGCAAGCTGCTCACTATAGGCTTGTCTATATTTGTATGTATGGCTCGGCAGTGCGCAGTATACGACTGGAGGAAATCAAGGTGATGTGTACGACATGAAGATGAAGACGAAGATGATGATTGGCTCCATATTTCTAATTGCAGTCGTGGGGCTGCTCGCTGGCATGGGCATCGTCAACACCCGTGATCAGAGCAAGGAGCTGAATCTGCTGTACAATGCCAGATACCAGAAGCTGCTGCTGGCCTATGAGTATCGTACCCAAGTCAATGAGGTTTCCAAGAGTCTTACGAATATGCTGCTGAGTCCGACAGACGAGGCGAAGGCGGCACAGATGGAGCCAATCCGCACGGCCTGGAGCCAGGCAGCAGACGTATACGACCAGTTGGAGCTCACAGAGGGGGGACAACTGGAGACGAAGATATTCTCGGAGATGGAGCAGGCACAGGATGAATATAGAGCTTTTATCCAGTCGGCTCTCCAACTGTCCGGCAAGGGTGAGATCAGAGCTGCGGTCGACCTGCTGATGAACGAGGGGCTGGATGCCCAAAATGAGCTGCTATACCGCACCAACGAGCTGGCAAGCTACCAGAAACGGGGCATGAGTGAGGCGTTCGAGCAGGCGCTGGAGGATAACGAGCGCACTTCACAGCTCATGTGGCTGACAGCTCTGATTGGCCTGGTGCTCAGTGCAGCGGCTATGATGTGGAATGTCCGCCATCTTAGCCAGGGGCTGGACAGTCTGGCAGCTATTATCCGAGGCTTCGCCCGTGGCACATTGGATGCCCACGCGCGCGTGCGAATTTCCCGCAAGGATGAATTCGGCGAGGTGTCGCAGGTGTTCAATAAGCTGGCAGATGATATAGAGGAGAAGAGCAGCAAGGAGCAGCTATACAACAAGCGGGTCGAGGAGGAATCCTGGATTCAGTCCAATCTCGCCGCGGTGGTTACGACGCTGCAGGCCGATACAACGATTGAAGCGGCTAGTCATGCCTTTATTAATACAATCGCTACAATGGTAGATGCTGCTTATGGTGCCTTGTATGTGCGCCAGGGGTATGGGGAACAGCAGTTTTTCAAGCTGGAGGGCGCTTTTGCCTTTGAGGATGAGTCGGCCTTCGAGAAGCTATTCGTATTTGGACAGGGACTGGTTGGCCAGTGCGCGCTGGAGAAGCGGCCGCTCAAGCTGTCCCAGGTGCCGGATGACTATGTAAGGGTGCATTCTGGCTTGGGCAGCAGTGCGCCGTCCCATCTGCTGCTGTATCCCATTCTGTATAATGATCGCACCGTAGCCGTCATTGAGCTGGCCTCGATGACGCCCTTCACGGACTTGCAGCGCAGACTGCTGCGCGAGGTGTCCGGCAATCTGGGCGTGCTGTTCAACAATCTGTTCGACCGTATCCGTATCGGGGAATTGCTGCGAGAATCACAGGCGCAATCGGAAGAGCTGCAGGCACAGTCTGAGGAGCTGATCTCCCAGCAGGAGGAGCTGCGCAGCTCGAACGAACGATTGGAGGAGCAGACGAAGCAGCTCAAGAAGTCGGAGGAGCTGCTGCAGATGCAGCAGGAGGAGCTGGAGCAGACGAATGAGGAGCTGCTGCAGAAGACGCATCTGCTGGAGCGCGAGATGAGGCAGGCGAAGCTGGTAAATGAACAGTTGGAGCGGACGAAGGCAGCGCTGGAGCAGCAGGCCGTGCAGTTAGCCCTGTCGTCCAAATACAAGACGGAGTTTCTGACCAACATGTCCCATGAGCTGCGCACGCCGCTTAACAGCTTGCTGATTCTGTCGCAGATGCTGATGGATAATCAGGAGGGCAATCTGACGAGGAAGCAGGTGGAGTTCGCGGCTACGATTCATTCATCCGGCAGCGATCTGCTCAAGCTGATCGATGAGATTCTAGATCTGTCCAAGATTAGTGCGGGCAAGATGGAGGTCGTGATCGAAAGTGTGCCGCTAGACAAGCTGGAGCAGTACGTTCGACGCAGCTTCATGCCCGTCAGCAGTCAGCGGGGAATTGCTCTGGAGACGGTCTTGGATGATAATCTTCCGACCGAAATCTATACCGACAGCCACAGGCTGAAGCAGGTATTCAAGAATCTGCTCTCCAATGCGTTCAAGTTCACGTCACATGGAAAGGTGATATTCCGTATTCGCCGCGCGCAGCCGCAGGAGCAGCCACTGCTTGCGGGAAGAGGCAGGCTGGTGGCGTTCGAGGTGACGGATACTGGTATTGGCATACCGGCTGACAAGCAGCAATTGATCTTCGAGGCGTTCCAGCAGGCGGATGGAACGACGAGCCGCATCTATGGCGGCACCGGCCTGGGCCTGGCGATCAGCCAGGAGCTGGCCTCGCTGCTGGGCGGAGTCATCGCGCTGAGCAGTGAGGAAGGGAAAGGCAGCACCTTCACGCTCTATATACCGGAGGCGCATATCCCTCAGGAGGAGGCGGGCTCGGAGAGGAACCTTGCCCAGTGGCGGCACGAGCATACGCCTTTGCCGCAGCCTCTGCCGCAGCCTCTGCCGTTGCACGCAGCCGCAGAGGCTGCGGCAGGTCGCGTAGCCGAATGGAACGACAAGGAGGAGCCGGACAAGAGGGCTGATTCGTGTATCGAAGACGATCTGGAGCAGCTCCAGCCATCCGATAAGGTGGTGCTGATCATCGAGGACGATGTCAACTTCGCCAAGGTGCTGCTCGACATTGCCCGTTCCCGCGGCTTCAAGGCGATCGTCGCGCTGCAAGGCGACAAGGGACTGTCGTATGCGCGGCTGTATACACCAGATGCGATATTGCTCGATATACAGCTACCTGTGCTGGACGGCTGGGCGGTGCTTCACCAGCTGAAGCATCATGCGCAGACGCGGCATATTCCTGTTCATGTGATCTCGGTAGCCGACAATATTCAGCAAGGGCTGTCCATGGGCGCGCTCGCTTATGTGAAGAAGCCAGCGGACAAGTATAGTCTGGAGCAGGTGTTCAACCAGATCGAGGCGTTTCTGGAGCGTGATCTGAAGCGGCTCTTGCTGGTGGAGGACGATGAGGCGCAGCGCCGCAGCATTATGGAGCTGATCGGGCATGATGATGTGCTGATCCGTGCAGTGTCCACTGGAGGGGAGGCGCTTGCGCAGCTCAAGGAGCAGCAATTCGACTGCATGGTGCTGGATCTGGGGCTGCCGGACATCTCCGGCTTCCAACTGCTTGATGCGATTCGCGGCCATGAGCGGCTGCGGGAGCTGCCGATTATTATCTATACCGGCCGTGAGCTGGATAAGAAGCAGGAGCTGCAGCTCAAAAAATATGCCGGCACTATCATTATCAAGGATGTCAAGTCCCCCGAGCGGCTGCTGGACGAGACGACGCTGTTCCTGCATCGGGTGGAGGCTGATCTGCCCGAGGACAAGCGCAAGATGCTGCGCAAGCTTCACAATATGGAATCCATCTTTGAGGATAAAACCATCTTGATTGCCGATGACGATATTCGCAATGTGTTTGCGCTCTCCAGTGTGCTGGAGGGGTACAAGATGAATATTGTCTATGCGGAGAACGGCAAGGAGGCATTAGAGCAGCTTGAGCGGCAACCGGATATTGATCTGGTGCTGATGGATATTATGATGCCGGAGATGGACGGCTACGAGGCGATGCGCGAGATTCGGATGAGACCGCAATTCGAACGGCTCCCGATTATCGCAGTCACCTCCAAGGCAATGAAGGATGACAGGGATAAATGCATTGAGGCCGGCGCATCGGATTATATTGCCAAGCCGGTAAATACGGAGCAGCTACTGTCTCTGATGAGGGTGTGGTTATATCAATAAGCAACAGCATGAGATAGGCGAGCGGGAACGGATCGAGATCGAGCTGCTCCTTGATGCCGTGTATCGGATGTACGGCTATGATTTCCGCAACTATGCCTTCTCCTCCATACGCCGCCGCATCTGGCACAGAGTGAACGCTGAGCAGCTTCCGACGATTACATCCCTGTTAGAGAGGGTGCTGCATGATCGGGCATTCATGGATCGACTGCTGGCGGATCTGACCATCCATGTGACAGAGATGTTCCGCGATCCCGAGATGTTTCTGGCGTTCCGCAGAAAGGTGGTACCGCTGCTGCGAACCTATCCGTTCATCCGCATCTGGCATGCCGGCTGCTCCAGCGGCGAGGAGGTGTACTCGATGGCGATCCTGCTGCAGGAGGAGGGGCTGTATGATAAAACCCGCATCTATGCCACCGATGCGAACGGGGATATTCTGGAGCGGGCCAAGACGGGCGTCTTCCCGCTGGAGCGGATGCGTCTGTACACGCGCAACTACATGGAGGCCGGAGGCAGGGCTGACTTTTCGCAATACTATACGGCGAGATATGATTCGGTTATTTTTAATGCCGACTTGAAGAAAAACATCGTCTTTGCCCAGCATAATCTGGTGACAGACAGTTCATTTAACGAATTTCATGTTATTTTGTGCAGAAATGTAATGATCTACTTCAACCAGCAGTTGCAGGATCATGTGCATCATCTGTTGTATGACAGCTTGAGCACCTTTGGTGTGCTGGTATTGGGCACGAAGGAAACAATTAATTTTACGCAGCATGCCGCCGATTACGACGAGCTGGATATGCACAACCGGCTGTACCGGAAGTTCAGATAGAGGATGAGGGCAGGTGAAGAGTGAGTGTATGCTACGGAGCAACCGATTAACATTTTGTTAGTGGATGACAACCCGGACAATCTCCTGGCGATCGAGGCGGTGCTGGGCGACCGAAGCTATAATCTGGTGAAATGTTTCTCAGGTGAGGAGGCTCTTCGCCGCCTGCTGAAGGATGACTATGCGGTTATTGTAATGGATGTGCAGATGCCAGGTATGGACGGCTTCGAGACAGCCCGACTGATCAAGGCGCGGGAGAAGACGAAGGAAATTCCGATCATCTTCATCTCCGCGACGAGCAAGGAGTCGGAGCATTTCTATACCGGCTATTCGGTCGGGGCGATCGATTACATGCTCAAGCCGTTCGTGCCGCAAATCTTGCGCTCCAAGATTGACGGCTTCGTCAGCATCTACATCAGCAACAAGCGGCTGCAGTTGCAGACGGAGCTGCTGCATCAGAAGACGAAGGAGCTGGAGCGAATCAATCAGGAGCTGCGCATTACGGCAAGCAAGCTGAGCAAGACGCAGGCACAGGCGCGGGTGGTGGGCGAGACATCGATTCATACGATGGTCACGTTCGACCAGGACGGCCTGATTCTGACCGTGAACCCGGCTGTGGAGCCGATGTTTCAGTATACGCCGCAGGAGGCCGTAGGCATGTGGATGGTTGAGCTGATCCCTGATCTTGCCGTGCTGGCGGGCGACTGTGAAGAGGGGAGTGGCGCAGGGCAACTGACAGCTCATACCGGTGCATTCATTCAGGTTGCTCCGCGGCGCAAGGATGGCAGCACCTTCGAGGCCGAAATTCAGATCGGCAAGGCGCTTGTGGACAATGAGCCCATCTTTGCCTGTACGATTATCGATATTACGGAGCGCAAACGGTTCGAGGAGGAATTGGTCCAGGCGAAGGAGCGGGCGGAGATTGCGGCACAGGCCAAGACGGATTTCCTGGCGATGGTGAGCCATGAGATTCGGACGCCGATGAACGGTGTGCTCGGGATGACGACGCTGCTGCTGGAGACGGAGCTGACGGAGGAGCAGCGGGAGTACGCTCATATTATTCGCAAGAGTGGGGATGCCTTGCTGCTGGTCATCAATGATATTCTGGATTATTCCAAGATCGAGTCGGGCAAGATGGAGCTGGAGGAGGTGCCCTTCCAACTGGAGGCCTGCTTCAGCGAGACGTTCGATCTGTTCAAGGCGAAGTCCAAGGGCGAGCATCTGACGATGAGTTATGTGCTGGAGGATGGCTTGCCGGAGGTTGTGGTAGGCGATGCAACGAAGCTCCGCCAGGTGCTGATTAATCTGGTCGGCAATGCGGTCAAGTTCACCCCAGAAGGCGAGGTTCTGGTACAGGCGCGCTTGCTGCAGGCTTGCCCGCATTCGCTGCTGATCGAGATCGCTGTCAAGGATACCGGGGTTGGCATTCCGCAGGACAAAATCCCGCTGCTGTTCAAGCCTTTCTCACAGCTCGACTCGTCCATGACCCGCAGGTTTGGCGGGACAGGTCTTGGGCTCGCGATCTGCAAAAACCTGATCGAGCTGATGGGGGGCACGATTCGGGTCGATCCGACCTGGCAGCAAGGCGCGGCCTTCATCTGTACGCTCCAGGTCAAGCGTTATGATGCCGCAGGAGCGGAGCTGACGGGGGAATATGAATATACACGCGCCTTCACTGCGATGCTGGAGGAGTCGTAGCGGCAGGAGAGCGAGGGTACCCCGCTGCTCGGCATGTAGGGTACTTCCCGTTGCATCGCATACGCGACGGTGATTGGCCGTTACCACAGTGTGCCGCTCAGCGGTGTCTTGTCACTACCGTAATGATTACGATATAATCCGAAGAAACAGGCTGGAGGTTGAAGACAAGATGACATTGCCAAAGGGTCCCATTCCGATTCATTTGTTGACTGGATTTTTGGGCAGCGGCAAGACGACGCTGCTCGCTCGTCTTATCGACTATTATCAAGCGATGGACAGCAAGGTTGCGGTGGTGATGAATGAACTGGGAGACATTAATCTGGACGGTGTGCTGGTTGACCGTCAGGTGCCGATGAGCGAGATGCTCGGCGGCTGCATCTGTTGCAGCATCCGCGGCGATCTCGGCGTGGAGATTCAACAATTGATTGCCGAGCATCAGCCGGATGTGCTCTTGATTGAATCGACAGGAGCGGCTAATCCGCTGGAGATTATCGATGGCGTGACAGAGGCGGCGCTGTTCACCGAGGTGGATCTGCGGACGATCATTACCGTGGTTGATGGTCCAGAGCTGCTTCGCCGTAGCCGCGACAGCAAGGGAGCGACCTTCAAGCTGATGAAGGAGCAGATTCGCTGCGCAACACAGCTTCTCATTAACAAGGCGGATCTGCTTGAGCCGGAGCAACTGGTGGAGGCGCAGCAGCTAGTCAGAGAGTGGAACGCGAAGGCGGCGCTGCATGTTGCCGTGCGGACTGTCGTTGATCCGGCCAGCCTGCTCGGGGAGTCTGGCGTCGAATACAGGAGTGGTCAGCAGGGTGATCGAGACGGGGAGTCTGAGAACAGCCGTCATGGTCGGACGAGCCATCATCCACAGCAGCATGAGAGCTGCGGTCACGGCTGTGCCCATGACCATCATGGGGAGGCGGGCTATGGCGGCCAGGCCGAGCAGGGAGCGCTTGGCAAGGGAGAACATCATAACGTTCCATCGGCCGGGGATGACGAAGCGACGGATCACTATGCGCAGGAGCGGTATGGGCACGAGAAGCCTGCTCATGGCTCCCATTCGCACGCGAGCCATGCACATCAGAGCCATGAGCATGTGATGGCTGTCACCTATTATTTGTCCGCTCCTGTGGACGGAGAGCTGTTCGAGGCATTCCTGAAGCAGCTCCCGGATGATATTTACCGTGCCAAGGGGGTCGTGACCTTCGCCGAGACATCCAGTCGCTTCATGTTTCAATATGCATACCGAGAGACGGATTTCCTGCGCATCAACCCGCAAGGGAAGGTGAATGATGTTGCCGTGTTTATAGGGGAGCATTTTTCCAAGGAGCTGCTGCTGGAGCGACTTCATGAGCTGGAGCGCACATCGGCTGAACTGCTGTCCAGCCGTCAGGGACAGTAGCGATATAGACCGCATATCTGGGCTTTCCAGAAAGTCCGATTTAAGCCATTTACAAATAACAAGCAAACACTGAGAATGCCGTATGGAGCGTTCTTGGTGTTTGCTTGTTTAGCATGGCCAGTGAGCGATTCTTTCCGTTGCAACAACTAATTTTACGGGGAGATGAAACCAGTACTTTGTCGAATACGTATATATATTAAGTCAGGTTGCGCGCATACCTGTACCATGCGGTCGTGCCTTCCTGGTTGTAAGACGCATATGAAGATGGGCTTATATTTCTACGAGACGCAGTTCTACCGTTCAGGGAGAATGACAGGCAGCGATGTAAGCTTGACGATTGACAGGATGTAGGAAGGAGCCAGCGCATTGTTTCATGATATTTTGAATTTTTTGAAGGATTTCGGAGCGTGGGGATTATTTATCCACTCCTTTTTTGACGCTATTATTTTCCCGGTGCCTGCGTTTTTCCTGCAGGTGTCCCTCAGCCTGATTGATCCATCCTCTGCGCTCTGGCTAGCGACTGTCGGTTTCATTGCTTGCCTTATGGGCACGCCCTTTGGCTATCTGATTGGCAAGGTGCTGGGCAAATCACTGTTGTACAAAATTTTGAAGCGAGAATGGGTGGACAAGGCGACGGCTATGTTCAAGAAGAACGGGGAGACCGCGATTCTAGTTGGGGCATTTACGCCGATTCCCTTCAAGGTGTTTACGATCTTGTCTGGCTGTCTCAATTTCCCCTTATGGCGATTGATCGCTTATGCAGCGATTGGACGGGCGATCAAGTTTTATGTCATTGGCGCTCTGTTTTATTATTACGGCCGTGCCGCCGAGAGTATGGTGGGCAAGGTTTCGATGTACATCTTCCTCATTGGAGTGCCAATCGTACTGCTCGCGCTCTGGCTGCGCAAGCGGATCATGTTGAGGCGGGCGGCCAAGGTCGAGGCTGCCGCCAAGTCCCAAGCCGATCTGTCTGCCGAATAAGCAACGGGCTGCCTTTAAGCTCGTCCCCCCCAACCCGGGGGCAATGACTCGCCATGCGCGAAGCATTGCCCCCGGGTTGTTTGCGTTGCGGTGCGCGGTTTTGATAGCAACGGCATATATACTGGAAAAAACTCATAAGTTGAAGATAGGAACATAGGGCGCAAGGAATGGAATATTCACACTTTAGGTTTTCCCAGCACTCCATTGTATAATTATATTAGGCTCGTAAAATATGCTAGGACGTGCATTGCACGCCCCGGGCAGCCAAAGCCTGGACAAGCTTTGGTCATAAGCCAGAAGTGAATACACCAGATGGGGAGGCCGAACATGAAGCGATCCGTTGTTGTTGTAGGAGCAGGCCCGGGCGGGCTGGCAGCCGCAATGCTGCTGTCGGCGCAGGGCTACCAGGTAACGGTTATAGAGAAGCAGCCGCAGGTAGGAGGCAGAACATCGGCGGTTAAGCTAGGGGATTATCGCTTTGACCGGGGGCCGACATTTTTAATGATGCCACAACTTTTGGAGGAGCTGTTTCAAAGTGTGGGGAGAACGGTTAAAGATTATTTAAAACTGATACAGGTTGATCCCTTGTATCGTCTGCAATTCGGTGATGTGAAATTTGAGCCTTCGATGGACAGAGAACAGACTGCCCGCCAGATTGATGAGCTGTTCCCAGGCGAGGCGGCAGGCTATCTGCGCTTTCTGCACGAGGAGGGGGAGAAGTTCGATAAGGTCATGCCGCTGCTGCGCAGGCCGTTCACTCGATTGACTGATTATTTGAAAGCGGATGTGTTCAGAGCGCTTCCGCGGCTTCATCTGACGGATACAGTGCATAGCAGGCTCTCGCATTACTTCCATGACGAGCGGATGAAGAGTGCGTTTGCGTTCCAGGCCAAATACTTGGGGATGTCGCCATGGGAATGTCCGGGCACCTTTACCATCCTCTCTTATATTGAGCATGCATACGGTCTGTGGCATCCGATTGGTGGCGTGAACCGCATCTGCGAAGCGATGGCGCAGGTGGCTGAGGAGCTGGGCGCAGAGGTGCGGCTATCATGCGGTGTGGCGGGCATTGTGACTGAGAATGGACGCGCGGTGGGCGTAGAGCTGGATGATGGCCAGACGCTGCGCGCCGATCATGTGGTCATCAACGCTGACTTTGGCACAGCGGTTACGAAGCTGTTCAAGCCGGAGCAGTTGAACCGCTATAAGCCGGAACGGCTGGCGAAGCTGCGCTTCTCCTGCTCGACGTACATGCTGTATCTAGGTGTGAACAGGGAGATCGACATGCCGCATCATACGGTATTGTTCGCCTCCGACTATGAGCGCAATGTGCGTGATATTATCGACGGTCGATTGACAGAGGATGCCTCCATCTACGTGCATAATCCGTCAGCGATTGATCCGACCTTGGCGCCTGCGGGCAAGTCGGCGCTATACGTGCTCATGCCGGTGCCGAATCTTGACGGCGAGACGGACTGGAGCGACCCATTGGTTCGGGAGCAGGTACGCCGCCGTGTGCTTGAACGTCTGGAACGCGAGCCGCAACTGCAAGGGATTTCGGAGCAGATCGAGGTGGAGGAGGCGGTGACGCCGCTGGATTGGGAGCAGTCTTTTTACGTGTACAAAGGGGCGGCCTTTAATATCGGGCACTCGGTGAACCAGATGATGATGATGCGTCCGCATAATCGGTTTCAGGATGTAGGCAACTGCTGGCTCGTCGGTGGGGGCACCCATCCGGGAAGCGGTCTGCCAACCATACTGGAGTCGGCGCGGATCAGCGCGGGGATGCTGATGGAGCAGGATCGTCGCAGAGGCGGTCTGTCAGGAAGAGCAAGCGGTTAAGGGAGCTGTACAAATATAGTTCTTCTGAAGGAGAATCCAAATGAATGTGGGAATTATAGGCGGCGGAGTTGGCGGGATGATGACGGCGCTTCTGTTAGCCCGCCAAGGGAAGCAAGCAGTGCTCTATGAGCGCCAGGCAGCTCTGGGGGGCAGGCTTGCATATGAAACGAACGGTGAGCACTACAGGATCGATCGCGGGCCAACGATTGTGCTGCTGCCGCAGATGCTGCAGTCGCTAATGGCGGAAGCGGGCATCGCGGAATCGGAGGTGGAGCTGATGCTCTGTGATCCGTTGTATCACATTCACTATGGAGACGGCACCAGGCTGACGAAATATCGGGATAGCGAGCGGATGGCAGAGGAGATGGAGCGGCTGTATCCAGGAGAGGGCGCGGGAGTACGGCGCTATTTGTCTGACATGAAAGCGTTGTTCAGTGCAGCACAGTCGCAATTTTTGGAGCGTTCATTTGTGCGCAGACGTGAATTTTTCACCCCTCGCAATCTGGGATTACTGAGCAAGCTGCAGGTGCATCTGAGCGCCAGACAACTGGCTGGCCGGTATTTCAAGAGGGAGCAGGCGATTGATGCATTCTCGCTGCAGACGCTGTATGTGGGCGGCATGCCAAGCGGATCGCCCTCATTGTATACGTTCATTCCCTATGCGGAGCATGCCTTCGGCATCTGGTATGTGCGCGGCGGCTATGCAGGGCTGTCCGAGGTGCTTGGTAGAAGGCTCCAGGATGCTGGTGTAGAGATGCGGCTTGGCGAGGAAGGAGAGATTGGGGAGATTATTGCGCGCCATGGCAAGGTACATGGGCTGAGAACGAAGACGGGGACGGAGCATCGGCACGATACGGTCGTGTTCAATGGGGACTACCCGCATCTGGCACATCTGCTGCCTGGAGTGAAGCTTCCTGCGCGCCGAGAGTATGTGCCATCATCGGGGACGATCATGATCTATGTCGGTACGGATCGTAGATGGGGCGAAAAGGATAAAGCTGTTCATACGAATTCGACTGACCAGTCAGTCATTATGCATCAGTTTTTTCTCCCCTCCTCGCTCACCGCAAGCCTGAAGCGGCTGGAGAGGGGGGAGATGCCCGCTTCATCGGATGAAGCGCCTGCCTATTATGTATTTAATCCGTGCGCGCTGGACGACCAGGCGGCGCCGCCCTCCCATTCCGTGCTGTACTTTCTGATTCCGATTCCGCTCACTTCCAAGTGGCGGCTGTCTGCCGAGCAATGGCGGGAGCGGGGGGCGCAGATGGCGGAGAAGGTGCTGGCAGATGCGGAGAGCCGCGCCTTCCCTGGCTTGCGGGCTTCGATCCGCTGGCAATCGGTGCGCACGCCAGCCGATGGCGAGGCGGAGGGCTGGTATCGCGGGGGCAGCTTCGGCATTGCGCCGACGCTGCTGCAATCCGGCGTGTTCCGGCCGCAGATGATTCCCTACAAGATTAACGGGCTGTATAGTGTGGGAGCGTCCATACATCCCGGCGGCGGCATTCCGATCGTCATGCAGGGCGCGAAGCTGGTGGCGGATCATATTGTGAAGGAGAGTAGTCCATGGACAGAGAGCTCATAGCAGTGCTGGACGCCTGCGAGGAGAGGATTAAGCAAGGCTCGACGACGTTTCACCGTGCGTTCAGCTTTCTTCCGAGCCCGCGCAAGGAGGCGGTATATGTCATTTATGCCTTTTGCCGATTGATTGATAATGCTGTAGATGAGCCGGAGAACTCCGAGTTTACGCTGGCTGAGCTGGAGGAACATTTTACGTATCTGGAGCAGGCGCAAGGACACTTCATCTGGCCGGCGCTCCGGTGGCTGTTCCAGACTTATCCGGTCTCCAAGGAGCCGTTCTATAAGCAGATGGAGGGTCAACGTCTCGATTATGAGTTAACACATTATGATACTATGGAGCAGTTGGAGACCTACTGCTATCTGGTTGCGGGAACCGTCGGAGAAATGCTCATCCCCGTGCTGCATCCGCAGCCGGATGAACGGCTGCGCGAGGCGGGCGTATGGCTGGGGAAGGCGATGCAGATTGTGAATGTTGTGCGCGACGTCGGCGAGGATCAGGGACGCGGGCGGCGATATATTCCGCTGGAGCTGCTGCATAAGCATGGCTATAGCGAGCAGGATTTTGCTGAGGGGCGAATAACCGGAGCCTGGACAGCTCTGGTGAGCGAGCTCGAGGCGACAGCACGGGGCTGGTTCGAGCTCGGACTGCTGGAGCTGGACAGCTATCCGACTGCGAGCGGCTTCTGCATGGAGCTGGCTGCTCGCATGTACGCAGCCATACTCGACGATGCCGCTTCTCACAGCTATGATGTGTTCCGCCGCCGCGCCTATGTGTCGTTATGGACGAAGACGGGAATACTCCGCGAGCTTGTTCGCAAGCATCGCTTCCTGCTGCCGGACAATTCTAATGGCGACAGCGTAGCGGTCATCTCATGAGGCAGGGCAAGGAGGCGGTGCCGCTGCCGCTGCGGACAATCCGCTATATCTTCTGGAGCTGGCTGTCTATCGGACTGCTGCTGATGCTGTTCTATCGTGTACCGGATATGCTGAGCTTCAGCAATGGCCTGTTCAATCTATTTTTTGCGTGCTATGCGTTTGTGCTGCTGTGGCTGGCAGATACCGGAGCTATGCAGGGCGGCAGCCTGTCTGCCAGCACGGCAGGAGCCGTCCGTGATCGGCGCGGCGCTCTGATCTGGCTGCGCATCGGTCTGATTGGCGCGGTCACCTTTGCCGCCGAATGGCTGGGTACAGCAAGCGGTGTGCCGTTTGGCCAGTACGAGTACACGGATGTGCTGCGACTGGGCGGCAATGGCGTCCCGCTATCCATCGCCTTCGCCTGGGCAGGCATCGTCGCTTGTGCTGCTCTCATCTCCACTGCGCGCACTCGCGTAATCAGGGCGCTGCATGTCGGCGGTATGGCGCTGTGCCTGGATCTCGTACTCGATCCGGTGGCTGCCGCGCGTGAGTTCTGGATCTGGTCAGACCCGCTCCGCTGGGGAAGCTATTATAATATTCCTCTGCAAAATTTTGTGAGCTGGCTCGTGCTGGCCATGCTAATGTCGCTGCTGCTGCCGCGGCTGGGTCCCGGCGCAGCCATCCGCAAGGAGGCGATGCGGCTCGCGCAGGGAATGCTGCTGATGTTCGGAGCGCTGGCGGTCAAGGAGCAACTGTGGTGGCCTGTAGCTATCGCCGGGGTGGCGCTCATCATGCTGGAGAGGAGCATCCGCCATGATCGAGGCACGCAAGAGTCGATGGTTTGACGCGGTTTTTTTTCGCTACAATCTGCACTATTTGCTGAAGCGACACTTTCATTCCATCGGCTTGAGCGGAACACTTGATCCGCAGTGGAATGCGCCATTGTCGCCAGGTTGCGCAGCGTTGTCGCAGGCACCGCACATGGCTGCGGCAGCCGCAGCCAGCAGGAGGGGGGAGAAGAGTCTGCATGAGGGCAGCTTGCATGGGGACAGCCTGCATGAGGGCAGGGCGGCATCAGGGCGCTCGGCCTCCACTGCTGCCGCTGCTTCGACCTCCAGTCAAGGCGTGCTCTATGTTATGAACCATAGCTCATGGTGGGACGGGCTGATTGTCTACCATGCCTTTCGTATGGTCTCGACGGGGGACCACTATGTCATGATGGATGAGCGCCAGTTGACGAATTATCGTTTCTTCAGCAGACTGGGCGCCTTCTCGATCGACAAGACGACGCTGCGCGGCATGGCGGTCTCGCTGGATTATGCGGCGCGTCTGCTGAATGAGGGCAAGCGGGTCTGGATGTTTCCACAGGGTGACATCTTCCATCTGGAGCATAGGCCGCTGGAGGTGAAGGGCGGGGCGGCATATCTATTGCAGCGAGCGCCGCAATGCGCTGTCGTGCCGGTGAGCGCGTATTATTCGCTGTGCCAGCATCAGAAGGCTGAGGTGACGCTGGTGGCCGGTCAGCCGCTTGCGGAGCCATGGCGGGAGCTGGGCAAGGAGCGGACGACCGCCTTGATTGCGGAGCGACTGCGTTCACAACTGGAGCAGCACAGAGAAATGGTCGTGTACAGGCCAGAGCGACTGGCGGGTGTGTTCATGCCGCTGCTAAGCGGGAGCGGCTCTGTGAGCGAACGCTTCGACAACTGGAGAAGATGGCGGCAGAGCGTCACCGGAGATTCTGCGACCATCAGGAAGGAGGAGTAGCGCATGGCGATGGCACACCCGTATAGAAAGGCGGCTGGACAGAAGCAGGTGCTGGTGATCGGCGCAGGCCTTGGCGGCTTGTCAGCCGCGATCCGGCTTGCTGCTGCCGGCTTTCGTGTGACGGTGCTGGAGCAGCAGGAGCGCCCCGGAGGCAAGCTGCAGCGGATCGAGGCAGGCGGATACCGCTTTGACCGCGGGCCGAGCACAATTACGATGCTGCACCGATTCCGGGAGGTATTTGCCGCAGCGGGGCGGAGGATGGAGGATTATGTGCAGACCTATCCGCTCGCTCCCGCGGCGCGCAATATATTCGCTGACGGCACACAGGTCGATCTGTCCGCATCGGCGGAAGCGATGGAGGAGCAGATGGCCGCCTACAGCCCGCATGATGCCAAGGCGTACCGGTTATTTCTGGAGGAGGCCAAGCGTCTGTACGAGCTGTCCGAGCAGCATTTCCTGAACAAGCTGCTGCTCGGCTGGCGGGACAAGCTGAATCCGAAGCTGGCGGCTGCATTCATGAGCATCCGCCCGCTCACCCCGCTGAACAAGCTGCTTGCCCGTTATTTCCGCCACCCGCATACGCTGGCCATGTTCGGGCGCTATGCAACCTATGTCGGCTCCTCGCCCTATGAGGCGCCCGCCCTGTTCGCCATGCTCGCTCATGTCGAGGGCTCGCTGGGTATCTATGGGGTCAAGGGCGGCACGTATGAGATCGTCTCCGCCTTTGCCCGCCTGGCCGCCGAGCTGGGGGTAGAGCTGCGCACGGGCACAGCGGTACGGCGTATCGTGGTGCGGGGAGGGAGAGCGGTCGCGGTGGAGACAGACGATGCGACCTATGCGCCGGATCTTGTACTGGCCAACCGCGACGTGCTGGAGGTGTACGGCTCGCTGCTGGAGGAGAGCGCCCGTCCATCGATGCCGCAGCACCGACTGGAGCGCTACGAGCCGTCTCTGTCGGGGTTCGTCCAACTGCTCGGCGTGCCCCGCCGGTATGACCGGCTGCTCCATCATACGGTATTTTTCCCGGAGCGCTATGAGGAGGAATTCGAGGCGATCTTCAAGCTCAAGCAGCCGCCACGCGAGCCTACTCTGTATATATGCAATCCGGCTGCTTCACTGGAGCCGGTCGCTCCTGCAGGAGGGAGCAGCCTGTTCGTGCTGGCGAATGCGCCGTATTTGTCAGAGAGCTGGGACTGGGAGGAGCAGGCGGGAAGCTATAAGGAGCTGGTGCTCCAGCGACTACAGCGGCTGGGGCTTGAAGGCGTGAACGAGGCAGAGGTCAGCTTAACCTATACGCCGCTGCAACTGCACCGCGACACGGGTGCGTACAAGGGGGCAATCTACGGCATCTCCTCCAATACGCCGGCGCAGACCTTCCTGCGGCCATCCAATCGGTCGCGGGACATCGACAATCTATGGTTTGTGGGTGGAACGACACATCCCGGCGGGGGCACACCGATCGTGGTGCAATCCGGGCAGCTAGTGGCCGAACGTATGATCGAACTCTATCAATAATATACAGGTTTGAGATTTGCGATAGGAATAATAGCCAACTGGCGGTATAATAAAAGGAGCCGTGGCTGGAGCATGCATCACGCTGCCAGGCCAATTTCTCAAACCATGATGGAGGAGTTTATAACGATGGAAAAAACGTTGATTTTCGGCCACAAAAATCCGGATACCGATACGATCTGCTCTGCAATTGCCTATGCCGATCTCAAGACGAAGCTGGGCTATGCTGTAGAAGCGGTTCGTCTGGGAGAAGTGAATGGAGAGACGGCCTTCGCGCTCAAGACGTTCCAGACGGAAGCGCCGCGCCTGGTGGAGGCGGTAGCCGGGGAAGCCAAAGAGGTTATTCTGGTTGACCATAATGAGCGCCAGCAAAGCGCAAACGATATTGATCAAGTGACCGTGGTCGAGGTGATCGATCATCATCGGATCGCGAACTTCGAGACGGCTGGACCGCTATATTACCGTGCTGAGCCAGTCGGCTGCACCGCAACCATCCTCAATAAGCTGTACAAGGAGAATGGGGTCGAGATCAGCGCGCCAATCGCAGGGCTGATGCTGTCGGCGATCATCTCCGATTCCCTGCTGTTCAAATCTCCGACCTGCACCGAGCAGGACGTTGCTGCGGCGCGCGAGCTGGCTGCTATCGCCGGTGTCGATGCGGACAGCTATGGTCTGGAGATGCTGAAGGCTGGCGCTGACTTAAGCGACAAGACGATCGAGCAGCTATTGTCGCTGGACGCGAAGGAGTTCCAGATGGGCAGCTACAAGGTAGAGATCGCTCAGGTTAATGCTATCGATCCGAATGATGTGCTCGCTCGTCAGGCTGAGCTGGAAGCGGCGCTCCATGCGACGATTGCTGCCAAGGGGCTGGATCTGTTCCTGCTCGTTGTGACAGACATTCTGAACAGTGACTCGGTGGCGCTGGCGCTGGGCAGCCAGGCGGCGGCAGTAGAGAAGGCGTATAACGTGGAGCTGCAGAACAATACGGCTGTGCTCCAGGGCGTCGTATCCCGCAAAAAGCAGATCGTCCCTGTGCTGACGGAGACGCTGAGCCAATAACAGAAGGTCGGCATGAGATGGCCCCGATTCCCGCATTCCGTGCGGAGATCGGGGCCATAGTTTGCTCCGGGCGAGAGCAGAGCCTGCAAGATATGTGCGGATGGCAAATGAATTCAATCCAGCCGCCTCTGATCCAGCCGCCTCTGATCCAGCCGGATCAGAGGCGGCTTCGTTGTGGATTGCTATGAGGCTGTCTGTCAGGTTCTGAACTTGCCCATCAGTTCAACCAGCTCCTCGACCATATGGGAGAGCGATGCGGATGCGGCGGTTACCTCTTCCATTGCAGCCAACTGCTGCTCGGATGCGGCAGCCACATGCTGTGAATTATCGGCGGATTGCTCGGCAATATGCTGCATCTGCGCGGCGGAGGCGGTAACCTCCTCTACGCTGGCGGCCATCTGCTCGGCTGAGGCTGACAGCTCGCCAAGCTGTGCATTTACCGCGCCCATCTCCTGCATAATCGTGGCGAAGATATGCCCGCTCCGCTGTACGGCTTCTACTCCGCGCTCTGTCTCCGCGGCGCCTTGCTCCATTGCGCTGTGGGCGGCTTGGGCTTCGGCGCGAATCTCGCCCGCGAGTCCGGCAATCTGCTCTGCCGCCTGGCGGGATTGCTCCGCAAGCTTCCGCACCTCCTCTGCCACGACTGCAAAGCCTCGTCCCTGCGTCCCCGCGCGCGCAGCCTCGATCGCTGCATTGAGCGCCAAAATATTCGTCTGGGCGCTGATGGCGGTAATGACACCGATGAAGCGGGAGATGGATTCGGACTTCATATGTAGCTGTTCGATCACCTGTTGAGTCTGACCCACCGACCTGGACACGGTGTCCATCTGGCTCACAGCAGACTGGATATATTCATTGCCCAGGCGGGTCTGCTCATCGATATGACCTGAGGCGTCGGAGATTCCAGACGCAGAATCGGCAATGCGCGAGATACCCGTCGCCAATTCATCCATTGTTCGCGACATCTCCTGTGCATCGGCGCGCTGCGATTCGGCGCCTGCCGCCACGCTTTGGATAGAGGTCGCGATGGTCTCAGCGGCCTTCCCGGTCTGCTCCGCGCTATCCGTCAGTTGCTGCGCGGTGGCGCCGATGGAGAGAGAATGCTCGGATACGGTCTTCACTGCATGACTCAGCGTGCCCATCATATCATTCAATCTGGCATTCATAACGCCAAACTCATCGTTCGATTTGACCTCCAGCCGCTCGGTGAAGTCACATTCGGACAGCTTGAGCGCCAGAGCGTTCACCTTGCTGATCGCCCTCACCGTAAAATGCACCACCAGATACATCAAGCCGCAGAGCACGACCATAATGATAGATGCCAGCATGATGGTGTTGCGCATCGTATCCGAATATTCTTCGAGTATGACATTCTTATAAGCGACTACCTGCAGGTACATATGATTATCGGTACTGCTCAGCTTGATCGGCGTGAAGATACGGATCACCTGCTCGCCGTCTCTGTCGGTTGAGTAGTGCGTATACTCTCCCAGCTTCACCTTGGCCCAGATCTCCTCTAGCTCAGGCCGACTGGCAAATGCCGTCTGCACCTCATCGACGTACCGTCCATTGCTAATAAATTGCCCGCCCTCCGAGATGATCGCCCCGTAGCCCCCATAGATGTCTATGCTCTTGGTCACCTGCTGCAGATGCTCAAGGCTGAAGTCGGCGCCGACAATTCCGGCGAAATTCCCCTTCTCATCCATGATAGGGATGACCATACTGTTGATCAAAATTTCCTCGCCATTGACCGGGTACAGATAGGGCTCGGACCAATAGGTGCGCATCGTGGATTTGGGAATCAGATAATAGTCTCCTGCACCTGGCGTTGTGTAGTCCTGCAACGGCACTGTACGAATCGTATCCCCCTTGCGGGTCACATAAGGCAGGTAGCGTCCGCTGGCATCATCATAGCTGTGCTTGCTCTGGTTCTCCTCATCCTTCCCGTCAAATGCCCCCGGCTCCCACAGCGTATAGAACGCCACAACATCGGTCTGCTTCTTCAACTCGGCTGCTAGCAGCCGGATACCATCCTCGCGGCTGAACGTGCCGTGCTGGCTTGCATCTTCAAACACCTCGCTAAGCGTGAGTAGTGTATTTTCGATGCGCTGCATGTCGGTCTGCAGCTTCTCAGCGGTGTTCTTGACGCTCTGGGCAGCGCTAAGCTCTCCCTTGGCTAGACTGAGCTCGTGCAGTTGCAGCACGTTGTAAACCAGCAGCGGTCCGAACAAGACGAGCAGCATGGTCAGGATGACTGTCACCAGCTTTGTTTTGACGCTTTGATTGTTGAACCATCTCATCGTTAGATTTCCCCTTTGCACAGCAGAATAGAGTGCAGCTCTCCTTATCTGATTATAATAGATAATCGACATAATAACTTAAATTTCGACAATTTTCTTATTAATCGATACACGGGCATGGGCAGGAAAATAGGCGGTCGAACCGGGTCGGTCGATAGATGAGTGAGAACTGGTGGCGGCTCTGTTAAAGTAAGCAAGCCCCCAGACATAATAGCGTCTGGGGGCTGCTATGTTGCAGATGCGATGCAAAAGATGCAGAAGAAGAGGAGAGGCAGAAAAATAAGATGCTGCTACTGACTGCTATAGACCGGGTGCGCCTTCGTAGCTGTCAGGCTGAAGGACGATGAAGTTCGTATGATCGATGCGCGAATGTATCTTTACCTCAAGCTCCATCTCGGCATACAGCTCTCTCCATCTCGGCTTTATGGCAGCCCACTGCTTGGGATATTTCCGGTGCAGGCGCTCGCCGATGCCAAGCACATCGCTTTTATGCTTCTGGGTGTAGCGAAAGAAGCGCTCGACTTCATTGCCTATACTTTTGTTAAGCTGGCTCTCCCACTCTCGGATCGTATCGGGCGTTATGGGGGTGTCGTTGCACTGAACACTATTCAGATTAAGATCTGTCCGAATCTCGATCTGCGTTCTCGGCTTCGAATTATTGTCCAGCATGACGTGAATTTCGGCTCGATTGTTTATATTTTCAAAGCTCATTGAATCCTGTCCGTCTGTGCAGGCAACCGTCTCGAAGGAGCCAATCATATTGTTGTTTGCCCGCATATAGCCTTTGGTATACTCGTCGGACATTTGTCCGGCCAGATGATCGCCCTGGAACAAATACAGGCCTTGTGCCTGGAGCAGCTTCAGTTGCCCAGCGTCCTTGTCTGTTACAACTTGAATAGAGGGAATGACCAAATCGCGGTATTGATTGATCAGCCCGGTATAGATATCGACCAACGTCACCTTGGTGGTCAGCGCGGTGTTGTCCCCGCCCTCCGTTAACCCCCGCAGCACCTGTGAAGTAATGGTGGTCATCGGTTTTTTGACCCGGAGGGTGTCGCTTGCCATCCCCTCCGTTATATAGACCAGAGTGGAATTCCGAAACTGACGGAGCCGCCGTATGGATTCGATATGCCGCTTCAGTCCCTGCTTGGCGAGCCGGCTGCTGATCAGAATTGAAGTTGTATGTCCCCATAGCAGTGTCCGGTCTGACTTGGAGCGTATATATCGTCCGGCCTCGAAGATGCTATTTCCTTTTCCGGAGAGATAGAAGGTCTGGTCCTGCATTCCCTTGGGCTGCTGTCCGCCAGGTGTGAGCCTGGCAATCTCTGCTGTAACGAATACCTTGCCATCATCCGCCACATCAAAGGCTGCGGAATGGACGATGTGCAGCTCGTTCAGCTCATGGTTGCCGCGGCAGCCGGTGATGGCAAGGCTCATGCACAGGAGCAGCTTGAGCAGTGCTGCATGTCTTCCAGCTTGCCTGCTCACCGCTGCCTCCGAAAGCGCCATTTCACAAGCGGTCGGAACAGACTTGGCAGCTTGTTGTCATAAGGATGAGGGCGCCTTATGATGACATCTGTCAAGTTGGCGAAGCTGAACGGCGCCGCAGGAGACAGATAAGGGATGCCAAAGGAGCGCAGGGAGGACATATAGGTAATCAGCATAATGAAGCCCGCCATGATGCCCACGTAGCCGAGCATGGAGGCAAGCAGCGTCATGCCAAATTGCAGGATGCGAATCACATAGTTGACGTCGGTAGGCGGCAGCGTGAAGGTGCATATTCCTGTCAGGGCCGCCACGATGACCATGATCGGTGAGACGATGCCAGCTTGAACCGCAGCTTGTCCCAGGATGAGTGCGCCGACGATGCTGACCGCCTGGCCGACCTGGCGAGGCATCCGAACGCCGGCTTCGCGCATGATCTCGAAGGCGATCATCATTGCGAAGCTCTCGACGACCGCGGGGAACGGCACGGGCTCCTTGGCCGCAGCGATGCTCTGCAGCAGCGGCGTAGGCAGCAGCTCATGATGAAAGGTTACCGTAGCGACATAGAAGGCGGGCAGGAACATGCCCAAAAAGCCGCACATCAGGCGAAGGAGACGGATGGTGGAGCTGACATAGTAGTTCCAGTAGTAGTCCTCGCTGACCTGAAAGGCCTGCAGGAAGGTGAAGGGCAGCAAGATGGCAAATGGCGTGCCCTGAACAACGACAGCCATCCGACCATCACGCAGAGCACCGATGACCCGGTCAGGCCGTTCTGTCGTCTCGGTAAGCGGGAACAAGGTATAGGGGTTGTCTGCGATCCATTCCTCGATCGTATTGCTGCCTAGGATCGTGTCTGCCTGAATCTCATCTATACGCTGGTGAAGCTCCTTCACGAGCTTGGGGTTGGTGAGCCCCGCAACGGACAAGATCGCGATGTTGGTACGGCTCAATGTACCAAGCTTTTTGAATTCGATCTTGAGGCGTGGGGAGGAGAAATGATAGCGCAGCAAGGCGATGTTATTTTGCAATGATTCGGTGAAGCCGCTGCGAGGTCCCTTGAGCACTGACTCGCTCGTTGGTTCATCGACGCTGCGCAACTGCAAGCCGAGAGCATGAATGGCAAGTCCGCTACCCGAATGGGCATATAGCAACACAGCATATCCTCCGGCGATCAGATCAGCCGCTTCCTCGAGTGTATCAATAGGCTGACTCTGGCGAAAGGGGGCGAGCATCCCTTCCTCGTTCTGCAGCAGCAGGAGCATCTGCTCCAGCTTCATCGGATCGGACAGCCCGTCCAGATAGCAGACGGTAGCTGCCCCCTGCTTATGCGGGTGGATCTCGGAGATGATCAGATCGTCAGCATGCTGAAGCATCTCCTGTAGCAGAGCTTTATTATGCTCTTTGTTATTGCTAATGGGTGTGTGGTTGGACATCTGAATCACCTTCGCAAGTGGATTAGGATGCTGCTGGCAGCTTGCGTCTTGCCAGCGCTGCCAGCAGCACTAGCATCGGCAACCCGAGCTGGAAGAGTACAAAGTACCAGGCGTAATGATCATAGAAATGGGAGATTTCGATCAGCCCCCAGGCCTTGTAATGGGAGCTTATGACAAATGCCCCCGCCAGCGGCCAGACGAAGCGGCCGGGATGGCGAAGCCGGAACACGGTGGAGAGCGCCTGAAGTCCCGCCCAAAAATATACCGTGATTTTGACAAATGCGCTCATCACCCATACAGCAACCAAGGCCGCGTCAAAGCGCTCGATATTACGAAACAGGCTAATATTCTGTATCAGGCTGATGCTTGGATAGGTGAAGGTGCTGGTGGCTTCCGCACCCAATACAACGATGCAGGTGACGACTGCCAGCAGCAGAATGAAGAAAATGACGCCCATGGCTCCGGCTATGTAATAAGGAGTCCGCTTCGTCTGCCGCACATGATTGAGAATCATCGAGATAAACATCAAGTCCCCGAACCACGAAGCGGAGAGCATCAAGCCTTTGAGCGGATGAAGCAGACCGTGCTCCAGCACCGGGAGCAGATACTCTGGATGGTATTGATTGATCAGCACACTATAGATGGCCATGAAGGCGGTCATGGTGATGAAGAAGATAATCTCGGACACTCTGGCAATAACCTCAATTCCAAGCTGAACCGCATATCCACACATGAGTGCGCCAACAATCAGATACCAGACAATGGGAATGGTCGGCTCCAAAGCAATAACAAAAAACTGGGAAAATTCCCGCAGCACCCATGTTCCTACATCGATGTAAAACAGCGTGCTCACCAGTGCCAACGGTCCGCCAATCCATCGTCCAAAGACGAGCAGGATCACGGAGATATAGTTGCGGCCGGGATACAGACGGTTGAGCCACACAAAGACGCAGACATTGATAATGCCTACGACACCTCCCATCAATACGAGATACCAGGCATCGCGCCCCCCGTAATGTACCAGGGTGGCGGGAGCGTACAAGCTGGACGTCCCTACTGTTGCGAGAGCTACTATAGCAAGCATTTGACGATTCGAGATAACAGTATGCTTGTCCATACGACGCCTCCTCTGCCAGATGATGTTAGTATGTCTTCGTCGAGGTAAAGTTTATGCATCTGCTCGTGTGCTTCAACGCTGCATAAAGAGAGGAGCGATTGGTAAAGGATAGGTAAACAAGATGAACATGAATGAAGGAGGCAGAGCGCATGGCAAAGAAGCGTTGGTTGTTCACCTATATCCCCATTATCACCTGGCTGCTCTTGATTGCCCTGCTGATGCCGGACAAATCCTGGTACCGCTTCATTGTTCATCAACCATGGGGGTTTATTGCGGTCAATAGCCTGACATTTATTCCAACGTTCTGTCTCTTATGGATCGGTGACCGTCTCTTTGAGGAGAAGCATCCGCAAAGCGTGATGGAACAGCGTCAAGGAACGGAACAAACTTCGGAACAGAAGCAGGAGCCAGAGCCGACGCTGCTGCATGAGAGCTCGGATAAGAATAAAGGAGTAGAATAAGCAAGGTATGAATTTCAGTAAAAATAATAGTAAAATTTTTATCAATATAATATTGATATTTTACTAGTTAAATGATATATTTTTTTTGATAACGTTTGCTTTTTTTTCGATAAATTATACTGCCGAGGATAGGAGTCGAGACGATGAGCAGAAGGTGGAATCCGGTGCATCCAAACGTAACGGGCATGCTGCACGGGGGGGACTATAATCCAGATCAATGGCTGGATTATCCGCATATTATTGATGAAGATTTCAGGCTGATGAAGCTGGCTTCGGCCAATACCTTCTCTGTTAATATATTTGGTTGGAGTGCAATTGAGCCAGAGGAGGGCGTATACCGCTTCGAGTGGCTGGATTCGATTATGGATCGGGTGGCCGAGCAGGGAGGCCATATTATTCTGGCTACGCCAAGCGGCGCGCGCCCGGCATGGATGAGTGAGAAGTACCCGGAGGTGCTGCGGGTAGAGGCTAATCGAGTCCGCAATCTTCATGGGGTGCGTCATAACCACTGCTTCACCTCCCCGGTATACCGCCAGAAGACACAGGAGATGAACCGCAAGCTGGCGGAGCGTTACAAGGACCATCCGGCACTTATCATGTGGCATATCTCGAATGAATACGGCGGCTGGTGCCACTGCGATCTGTGCCAGGAGGCGTTCCGTGGGTGGCTGAAGAACAAATATGATCATGACCTGGACAAGCTGAATCATGCATGGTGGACAGGCTTCTGGAGCCACCGCTACTCCAGTTGGAGCCAGATCGAGTCGCCAGCGCCGCATGGGGAGAATCAGGTGCATGGCATGAATCTGGATTGGCAGCGGTTTGTAACGGATCAGACGATCGACTTCTATCAGAACGAGATTGTGCCGCTGCGCGAGCTGACGCCTCATATTCCAGTAACGACCAACTTTATGGGCAATTACCCGCATATGCGTCCATTTACAGGACTCAATTATGAGAAATTCGCGAAGCATGTCGATGTCGTGACCTGGGACAGCTACCCGCCTTGGCATAATGACTGGCAATCAACCGCTTCACTGGCCAAGGATGTCGGCTTCGTCAATGATCTGTACCGGTCGTTGAAGGACGGGCAGCCATTCCTGATCATGGAGTGCACGCCAAGTCTGGTCAACTGGCATGAGGTAAACAAGGCGAAGCGGGCTGGCATGCATAAGCTGTCCTCGATTCAGTCGATTGCGCATGGCTCGGATTCGATTCTATATTTCCAATGGCGCAAGGGCAGAGGCGCATCGGAGAAGTTCCACGGCGCAGTCGTCGACCATGTAGGGCATGAGCATACTCGGGTATTCCGGGATGTGGCAGAGGTCGGTCAGGTGCTGAACCAACTGGCGCCGGTAGTCGGCAGCTCTATGGATGCCAAGGTAGCCATCGTATACGACTGGGAGACGGACTGGGCGATTGCGGATGCCCAGGGCTTCGGGAAGGAGACGAAGCAATATGCGGCGACCTGCCAGGAGCATTACCGGGTATTCTGGGAGCGCGGCATTCCTGTCGATGTCATTACGCCAGACAAGCCGCTGGACGGCTACAAGCTGGTGATCGCTCCGATGCTGTATATGGTGCGCGAGGGTTATGCGGCAAAGGTGGAGAGCTTCGTTCATAGCGGCGGATATTTTGTTGCCACCTACGCAACCGGGATGGTCAATGAGACCGATCTGGTCAACCTGGAAGGCAGCCCTGGGCCGTTGAAGAAGGTGCTGGGCATCTGGGCGGAGGAGATCGATACACTGTATCCGGCAGAGTCGAGAGAGCTGGTCATGACGGGGGGCGCCCGTTATGAGGCGAAGGACTACGTGGAGTTGATTCATCTGGAGACGGCGGAGGCGCTGGCCTCGTTCACTTCAGATTTTTATAAGGACAAGCCTGCGTTGACCGTGAATCGCCTGGGCGAAGGCAAGGCGTTCTATATCGCTTCACGTAATGAGACAAGCTTCCAGGACGACCTGTATGAGCGGCTGCTGGACGAGCTGCAGATCGGGGCGCCATTCCCGGTACAGGCAAGCAAGGGTGTGTCCGTGCAGGTAAGAACCGATGGCAAGACAGATTATGTGTTTGTGATGAATTTTACGGAGGAGCAGCAGACGGTTGGCTGGCCGGGAAGAAGCGGTCTCGCTAACTTGCTGACCGGCGAACCCGTTGGGGAACAACTGGAGCTGGAGCCATACGGGGCGGTTGTGCTCTCGCAAAGCCGCGAATAATCCAATGCATGAGGGGCATTACGACAGCAACATGAACTGGAAGCCGTCATCTACCTGGCGGAGTACAGTTTAAGGTTGGCGGAATGCCCCTTTGTCTTTTACAATAGAGCCATGCATGCGATGAGCAAGCAATCAGGAGGAGCATATGGCGACAATTAAGCAGATTGCCGAGATGGCAAAGGTTTCGTTAGCAACCGTCTCGCGGGTGTTGAACAATGACCCGACGCTGTCAGTCACAGATGAAACAAGAGAGCGGGTATTCGAGGTAGCTGACAGGCTCGGGTACCGAAAGAAGACGGCTCGGCCGGCGGCTCGACCGACGGTTCGAAGCATTGCTTTCCTGTATTGGTTGACTGAGCGGGAGGAACTGCATGATGTCTACTTCAAGTCGATCCGGCTCGGAATCGAGCAGCAGGCAAAGCAGCAGCAGATTGAGCTGCACTGTTATACGATAGAGGATGGCATAGATGCTATTGGCGAGGACATTCAGGGCTTCATTGCGGTGGGGAGATTCTCCACGGCCGAGCTGGAGCGATTGCGCCGCTTGACGCCCCATGGCGTATTCGTCGATACGGTGCCAGATCAGGATCATTATGATGCCGTCCGCCCTGATCTGCGCTGGATTACCCGCAAGGGGATTGATTTCTTCATGGAGCGGGGGCATCGTCGCATCGGATTTGTCGGGGGGATTGACCTCCATCCCGATACGAAGGAGCGAGTGAGCGATGTCCGCGAGGAGACGTTCCGGGAGTGCATGAGCCGGGCGGGATTGCTGGATGAGGAGCTGATCTTCACCGGCAGGCAGTTCGCTGTTGAGGACGGATACCGATTAACGATGTCTGCCATCGAACGGCTGGGAGAGCGTATGCCGACAGCGCTATTCGTGGCATCCGATCCCATTGCTGTTGGCTGTCTGCAGGCGCTCAATGAGAAGGGGATAGCTATACCAGCCAGGGTGAGTCTAATGAGCATTAATAATATTAGTATTGCCAAATATGTCTCGCCACCTCTGACGACCTTCCATATCGATGTGGACGAGCTGTGTAAAAATGCGGTAGGGCTGCTGCTCGAGAGAATCGTTGAGGAGCGGCGGCTGGTGAAGACGGTGTACTTGAATGCGGAGCTGGTCATCCGTAAAAGCGCCATCTGAGCAGGACATGCCCACATGCAGCGCGGCACCGCTGCGAATAGAACCACAGCAGTGCGGGCGGCTGACGATGTCACTCGCGGCTCCCAGCACGGGGTGCTTTGCTACATGACGACGGTCGGTCGAACCACATGGGAACGGCTATTCACGAAGCGGCTCCTGATGAGCCGTCCAGGTCTGACGCTTCTCACATTCTCCTTCAGGCAGCCTGTCCGCATCTGGACAGGCTGCTGCTTCGTTCTGGATAAACGCTAGAAATTCCACGATGATCTCCCCCATTGCGTCCTCTCTGGGCAACCTGATGTAGCGGCACATACGACGCATATCCTCCTTGTACAGCTCGATGAGCTCCAGCATCGCCTCAGGCTCACGATTGCGCGCCCCCTCCAGCAAGACTAGCAATTCATCGTCAGGTACAACTGCCTGAGCATTCTTTTTTTCCATTTGTTCACCGCCTGTTGGCTGATATTCAACTGCTTCGCGACCTCTGCCTCGGTCAATCCGAGCAGGTATAGCTTAACTAGGATAGCTCTGCCCTGAGCAGGCAGCCCTTGTAGTAATTGCTCGATCAGGAGCCTGTTGACGCTTCGAAGTGAAAAGCCCGGGTCTGATGCCATGTGATCCCACGAAAGCGGCAGCTCCCGCTGCCTGGTTGCGCGCGCACGGTACTGTACCCTCCATCCGATGCGGTAGAGCGCGGATCGATAGAAGCGATAGACGTTTTGCTCTTGGGACATCTTATTTCTCTCCTTTTCATATTGAGGAAATGGATAGGTTTCTTTCCTTCATGTCATGTAGATGGAGATGGTTCTGTATACATAAAATGATAACGCGAATTGTATGTTTTTGTAAGAACAAATGTTCCTATTTTTGATGAGGGCGAAGTGAACAGTTGGACCTATTTTCAGCGGGGCGGTTGTAATCGCGCCTTCTTCATCGCCTACACGATGTAGCTGCAAGGGCGGCTAACATGACACGATGGAGGGAATTAACGATGAAAAAAAGAGTAGTGTACGTTCCATTGGATGACCGGCCAGCGAATCTGGATGATGTCATCCTGCAGGGCAGAGCGGCCGGAATCGAGGTCATCGTTCCTCAGCCGGAGGTGACTGCGAATCGGCTTGATTCGGAGTTGACGGCTGAAGGAAGCGAGGTGATCAGCACCAGTGCCCCGACATTTGGCCAGATAGAGCCGTTGCAAGCGTTCCTGGCTGAGCATGCGGCGTGCGCTGACGGCTTCATCCTCTCGATTGACATGCTGGCTTATGGCGGTCTGATTGGGAGCAGGCGTCTGCGTGACAACGGAGGCGGGGCGTATCCGAATTATGATGCGGCTACGATGAGCCTGCTGCACACGATTCGCGGCATCAAGGAGCATGATAAGGCCAAGCCAGTCTATGTGCTCGACACCGTGATGCGCCTTGCGTCTACGGTTCAGGTAGAGGGACTGACGCTGCAGGCGTATCAGGAATCGCGCAGCCTGATGCAGCAGCCGCGCCAGCAGCAGAGCGAATTTGAGGCGATTCTGTCCGGTTACGATAGAAAGCCTGACGGGAGCTCGTTTGGCGCAGCAGTTCATTTCGACAAGGAACAGTATTACAATGCGCGTCGGCATAAGCTGAAGACAACCCGTTATGTGCTGGAGGAGCTGGTGGAGCCGGGGTATGTCGATTTTATCGCGATTGGGGTGGATGACGCTTATATTCATGGTATCCAGGCGAATGAGATTGCCTGGATCGAGCGTTATATAGATGATCGGCTGGGTGGACAGAACGGCCGCCATCCAGGGCGCGCGGTTATATTGCCGGATGCGGACGGTCTCGGCCACTCGTTGCTGGCGCGCATAGCGAGGCAACTGTATGGAGACGGCTCCTATCCTCAGTATCTGGTGAGCTATTACGGGCCCCACGGCTCGACGATTGTGAATCCATACGAGTATCAGAGCGTGCATGACAATATGGTCAGCCACATCGATATTGCAGGAGGGGGGCTGTCGGATGGGGATAGCTATGAGCTGGAGGTTGTTGCGGTTACAGCAGCCTCGGAGGCGGCTACCGCCACAGCGCGGGTTGCAGCAAATGGAGCATCCGGGATACCTACCATCCTGATCGACTTCACTAGCGGAGGGGCTTCCGGGCATGAGACGACGAATAGCCTGCTTAGCCATGCTGCCACTGGCCGCATGTTCGGATACAGCGGATGGAATACAGCGGGCAATAAGATTGGCCTGGCGCTCGGTATGGCGCATTCCCGTTACGCCTTCGTCACAGCCGAGGCGGAGCAGGCGGTGCGAGCAGATGCGGCGGATGCCCACGCTTCCTTGCTGTTCAAACGATTATTGAAGGATTACGGCTACAAAAAGGTGGTGATCGGCGAGATTCGCGCCGAAGCGGCTGCGCGCACACCGTACACGAATGTGACTGCCGACCAGAATTTGCGGCTGTTCGTCCGTCCAAGCGATTACGAGCAGTTGTCCGTGCTGCTGGAGCAGCGCATGCAAGCCCAGGCAGCCGCGATGGCGAGTCAAGCTGCATTTAATCGTTCATCAGACAATGGGGGAGGCATCGTATGGTGTATCGCCCCAGCCGGCTGGGAGCTGGCAGACTATACAAGCTTCGAGCTTCCTGCAGGGGCGGCGTTCTTTAGTTGGGGGCGAGCCTTTGAGATTACACTGAAGCCGATGGTTCATGTAACAGCGCTTGATGCAGAGCCATGAGGGAGGAAGGGAGGGATACCGATAACAATCGCTGTCTCTCGTTGCTTGAAGGACGCCCGGGTGTAAGGACATGTAACATTTTCATGATTTGTGGTATTCTTGAATGGAATAGGCGAGTCGCATTAGCGGCTCGCCGGTAACTGCAAGGTAGATGCCTGTAGGTGAAGGACGGTCTCCATTACAGGCTGAATGTATATAGAGTGGTGGGATGGATTTGACCCGTGCATTTCTTGTTGATGACGAGCCGCTGGCTCTGCTGTACTTGGAATCTGTACTGAAGGAGCTAATGGAGGTAACCATTGCCGGCACATTTACAAGTCCCGTCGAGGCAATCCAGGCATTATCCTCCTGCCGCCCGGATGTTATCTTTCTAGATATTGACATGCCGGAGATGAACGGCCTGCAGGCGGCCGAGAAGATCCATGAGATCTGCCCGGATATGGAGATCATATTTGTCACGGCCTACAACCAGTATGCTGTCGATGCTTTCGAGCTGAGCGCGCTCGACTATGTGCTGAAGCCGCTGCAACGCAGGCGGCTGGAGAAGACTGTAGAGCGGTTGGAAAAACGCCTGGAGCAGCTCAAGCTGGAGAAGCCATCAGGCAAGCTGCTGCTGCGCTGTCTGAACATGCTGCAGTATGAACGGGAGGGGGAGCCAGCAGAAGCATTCCGCTGGAGAACCTTGAAGACGGAGGAGCTATTTTGCTATTTGCTGCATCATCGCGGCAGTGTCGTGAATAGGGAGGCGCTGATCGATCTGTTATTCCCCGATTCCGATGATAAACGGGCTATGACGCATTTGTATACGATTATCTATCAGATTCGCAAGCTGCTGGCGGATTTGAACATTGAGATTACGATCAGCAAGGTTGGCGCCCAACGCGGCTACATACTGGAGCTCAATGAAGTAACTGTGGATGTGGATGTCTGGCAAGACGGCTTGCGCCAGCTCGGACCCATCACCGCTGACAACTGTGAGGCGTATCAGCAGCTTATGGATGACTACACAGGGCACTACTTCAGCAGCCAGGGCTATCTATGGGCGGAAAGTGAACGTCATCGCTTGAGTGTCACCTTCACGCATCATGCACTGCAACTGGCCAGCTTCTACGTGGATAGTCGCATGCTGTCGGCGGCAATTGCGGTCTATCAGCGAGTATTGCAGCTTGAACCGTATATGGAGGAAGCGCACAAGGGATTGATTCACGTCTATACGTTGATGGGTGACAGAAGGGCTGCTGAGGAGTATATGCGAATTTATGAGCGGTGCCTGGATGAAGGGTGATGGCCTTGGCGAAGTGGCTTGACATAAGGGCAGGTACTAAAATTTGGCTGGGAACGGTGCTGTTCGTGGTGCTGCTCGTCGCCTGCCGTATCGGCTGGTTGATTGCTTATATGCCAGAGGAACAGACGGAGATCCAAAGCGGGGTGCTCGATCTCCGAATGGAGGGCGCGCTGGCGGATACACAGGTGCTATCACTGAACGGGGAGTGGGAATTTTACCCGCATGCACTCGTCTCAGATTTCGGATCACAGAAACAGATGGCGAACATAGCAGGCAAGACGCTCATACAGGTTCCTGGAGCATGGACTCTGGAGGGCGGCTCCTACGGCTACGGCACCTACCGTTTGCAGGTGCTGCTTCCGCCACAGGATCGCTCGATCTACTCGCTCAAGCTTCGTAGCGTCATCCAGTCCTCTGCGCTCTATATTAACGGCAAGCTGCTCGGACAGTCTGGGAAACCGGCAGCATCAAGGCACAATTACGAGCCGTATAACAATCCCTATACGGTAACGTTCTCCGCAGAGGGAGCCGAGCGGCTCGATATCGCGTTGCAGGTGGCGAACTATGATCTTCCGTCCCGCGGCGGGATTGCCAGATCCATTCTGCTCGGGAAAAGTGATGCAGTAGACAGGCAGACGGGGCTATCCATGGGGATGATCATGCTTGTCAGCATCGTGTATTTGCTGCATGGGGGATACGCCTTCCTGCTGTACGCGATGGGCATGCGCGACCGGCGGTTGCTTTTTTTTGCGTTATCGGTCATTTTTCCGATTCTGGCTATGTCTGCTGTTCAGAACCGCATATTGTTGCTGTGGGGGGAGCCCAGCTTTGAGCTCAGTGTGAGGCATATGCCGTTCATTATGGTTAGCTGGGCATACAGCATCCTCCAATGCGTCCCCGGCCAATATGCTCGTGCCTGGGCAAGGCGGGCAGTGGCCTGGATTTCTCGTCTCTGCCTGCTCACAGTGCTGCTTATTGTCGTGGCGCCGTCTGCTGCTGTGCTGCATATGTTCCCTTTATATTTCCTGCTGGTGGCGATCTCGATCGTCGTTACCTTTACGGCCATCTGGCGGACGGCATTGCGTGATCCGCAGCATAATGGGTTCACTTTACTTGGCCTGCTCGCGTTAATTCACTGTTTGGCCTGGGAGATTCCCCTTTATCATCTGGGAAATAGCGTGGTGTTCTATCCGTTTGATTTGCTGATTGCGATTATATGCTTTAGTGCGATGTGGTTTCAGCGGTATTTCCAAGGGGTCAAGCGGACGCGCGAGCTGTCGGTCAAGCTGAAGCAGGCCGATGAACAGAAGGATGAATTTTTGGCAAATACCTCTCATGAACTGCGCAATCCGCTGCACGGCATGCTCGCGGTCGCCCAGGCCGTGCTGGAACGCGAGGGGGGCTCGCTGCAGGCCAAGAGTGTGCGGGATATGGAGCTGATGCTCGATGTGGGACGGCGTATGACACTGATGCTGAACGATCTGCTAGATATAGCCCTGCTGAAGGAGAGCGGCATTGTGCTGCAGCGGGAGACAGTACATGTACAGACCGCTGCTGGCGGCGTGCTGGACATGCTGCGCCATATGTCTGCCGGGAAGCCCGTCGTGCTCAGGAGCTTGATCCCCGACAGCTTCCCGCCGGTTATGGCGGATGAGAAGCGGTTGATCCAGATTCTATTCAATCTGGTTCATAATGCGTTGAAGCATACAAGTCAAGGAGAGATCGAGGTCAGCGCAGAGGCGCAGGCAGGCTGGGCGACGATTCGGGTGCGAGATACTGGAACGGGGATGCCGCCCGAGCTGCAGCGAAGGGTGTTCGAGCCATATGAACAGGCGGAGGCTAGCCTTGGCGGATTTGGGCTGGGGCTGCATGTCTGCAGACAGCTCGTAGAGCTGCATGGCGGCGTAATTCGTGTTCGATCCGAGTACGGCAAGGGAGCCGAATTCTCCTTCACAATGGAGCTCGCGTCTGCTGCGGCTGTAGCGGCAGCGAACGGGCCGACTGATGTTGAGCAGGAAGGGGCGACCTCTATCGTGTGGCCTGATTCGGTTCCAGCAGGCTTGATGGAAGCGGCGGCAGCCGTGCCTGTCAGTCTTGCCGTCGTCGGCGATAGGGCGCCGCAAGGCCGGGGGCAAGCGGTAGACGAAATCTCTGGTGGTGTGGGCGCCGCCGGGCAATCGGACACTGGAGCCGAGCGAAGTCGTCTGCTTATCGTGGATGATGATGCCGTTAATCTGAATGTGCTGGTGCATGTGTTTGATGAAGCCTACCAGATTACGGTAGCGACTGGCGGCAGCGAAGCGCTGCGGCTGGTGGAGAAGCAGCCGTTCGATCTGATGATTTCGGATGTGATGATGCCCGGCATGTCGGGTTACGAGCTGACCCGGCTTGTTCGGAGCCGTTACACGCTGTCCGAGCTGCCTATTCTGCTGTTGACGGCGCGTGAACGCCCAGAAGACATCGAGACGGGCTTCCGGGCCGGAGCCAACGATTATGTGACGAAGCCGGTCAACCTGCTGGAGCTGCGAGCCCGCGTAACGATGCTGACCCGGCTGAAGCAATCGGTAGGCGAGCGATTGCGAATGGAGGGAGCCTGGCTGCAGGCGCAGATTAAGCCGCACTTCATATTGAACACCTTCAATGCGGTGGCAGCGCTCAGCCAGATTGATCTGCGGCGAATGCAAAATCTGGTAGATGAGTTCTCTAATTATCTCCGTGTCAGCATTGATCTGAAAAATCTGGAGCATCTGGTACCACTGGAGCAGGAGCTGGAGCTCGTCCGTTCCTATCTGTATATCGAGCAGGAACGGTTCGGGGACAGGCTTCAAGTGAAGTGGGAGATTGAGGAGGGGCTGGAGCTGAAGCTGCCGCCGCTATCGATTCAACCACTCGTAGAAAATGCGGTGCGCCATGGCATCCTGAGCCAGGCCCGGGGCGGCTGTGTGACGATTCGCATCGCATCCGCGGGAGATCCGGCCTATGTCGAAATTGTTGTTGAGGACGAGGGGCGCGGCATGAGTGCAGAGCAACTGGAGCGCTTGCTGAAATACGATGGGAGCGGCATCGGTGTGATTAATACGGATCGACGACTCAAGTGGCATTTCGGTAATGGACTTCATTACCAGAGCAGGCTGAACGAAGGCACGCGCGTATCGTTTGTGGTGAAGGCGCTATAGGTATTCAATAGAGGTATAGGATCGTAAGGAGCTTCCCGCAAGGGAAGCTTTTTTTGACATAGTATGGTTCTATATCTACATCTACGCGAAACGAGGCTTAGCCCGTCAAGGATGGCAGGGAATGGCTCCGGGGAAATTTGAGGAATATAGTGATTTGAGAATAGTTATCAACTATAATAGAAAAAGATGTATTGCGGACGGAACTGTGAAGATCAGGAGGTGCCCGGCGAGATGACGAATCAGGAACAGTTGGCTCTATGGAATCAGGCTGCGCTGAAGGTGCTCGATGTCCGGCATGCATGGTTGGAGCCTGGGAAGGAGCTTCAGACCTACCGCTTGCCGGCGAGCATGTTCTTCTATATGGTGCGGGGCAGCGCGGACATCAGGCTCGATCAGCTCTCATTTGCCGCGAAGGGACAATATATGTGCCATGGGGGCAAGGGGGCGGTGTTGTCTGTTGCCGCAGGCGCGGAGCGAGTAGAGTATTATATGGTATTCTATAAGGCGGCTGTGCTGCAGCCCAGCCGGAGGCAGGCGCTGTCTGCGCTGCAGTATGACGGCCCGTTCATGCTCCAGTATGGCCTGGCTCCAGCGATGCCGCTTCCATTGTATATGCTGCTAGAGCAGATGACCCGGCAGTGGGAGCAGGGAGGACAGTTGGAGCGACTTCAGGTGAAGGCGCTGTTTCATCAGTTCGTCTATGAGCTGCAACGGCAGCTCGCCGAGCATGGAGAGGTGGCGACCCGGCCTGATCTGGTGATGCAGGCAGCGGGCTATATGGACGATAACTATGGCAGCCCGATTACGCTGTCCACGCTCGCTGAGCTGCTCGGCTGCCATGCCAGACAGCTTCAACGGCTGTTCAAGGCGAGGCTGCGCGTATCGCCGATGGAATATTTAACGGAGCGGCGGATGACGGCTGCGATGGCGCTGCTGCGTGAGCTGGATGTGCCGTTAAAGCAGATTGCAGAGGCGGTAGGGTATACGGATAGCTATTATTTCAGCAGAATGTTCAAGAAGTTCTGTGGGATGTCTCCGACTATCTACAGGGAGCAGTCTCTACCTCTCATTCGTCGCCAAAATCCATCCATGATGTCGCGTTTGCCCATTGCTGGGAGTGGGCAGCGCAGGTATAGTGTAATTGGGTTTGAAAATCATTATCAATACAGAGATGGAGAGGAACAACACATGGCAAGAGGGTCTAGAGCAGGATTGGCAATGACGATGATACTGACATTGGCGCTGATGCTGGCAGCGTGCTCCGGCGGCGCAGGTACAGGCACGAATGATGGCGCGGGAACTACGCCTGCAAGCAACACGGCGCAGAATGTGAATAAGGACGCTGGGGCAGGCACCCAGGAGGAGCAGGGTAAAACACGCACAATCAAGCATATGAAGGGCGAGCTGGAGCTGAAGGAGACGCCGCAGAAGATTGTTGTGCTGGATGTTCAGTATATCGACCATATGGTAGCGCTCGGCAAGCAGCCGATCGGCAGTGTCATTGCGACTAGCGACAAGGAGACGTTTCCGGCTTATCTGGCAGACAAGCTGGTCGATGTGAAGCCGCTCGGCTCCAATCAGGAGCCTAATGTGGAGGGGGTGCTGGAGGCAGCGCCGGATCTGATCATCGCAACGGAGTTCCAGGAGAAAATCTATGACGACCTGGATAAGATTGCGCCGACACTGATGTTCGAGCGCAATGAGAACTGGCAGACGATGCTGCAGACCTTCGGTGTCATCCTCGATAAGGAACAGGAAGCACAGCAATTCATTGACCAGTACAATAGCAGAGTAGCTCAGATGAAGTCTGATCTGGCTGCGAAGCTGGGCGATGAGACGGTCGCATTGCTTCGTCCACGGGATAACGCGATTCGTCTGCATACCTCACAGCACCGGACAGCCGAAATTTTGTACAAGGATCTGGGTCTGAAGGAGCCGGAGATGATCAAAAATCCGCAAGATACCGCCATCCTGATCTCGCTGGAGGTGCTGCCGGATATGAATGCCGACCATCTCTTCCTGCTGGCTGACGATTCCAATACCGAGTTGACCGCCGAATTCCAGGCGACCTCGATCTGGAAGGGATTGACCGCAGTGCAGGCCAACCATGTCTACTCAGTTGGAACAACGCAATGGATCGGATATTATGGCCCGCTGGCCATCAATCTCATCCTGGATGATATTCAGAACGCGCTGCTGAAATAGGCAATCCCCGCTAGCCTGGCCTGGCATCGGGTTATGAATTCAATGCGATCAGCGCTATAGCTGCGTCATACAACCGCCGTTCATGAAGAACGGCGGTTTTTGGCATGGCAGCCGGTCATGCGCACGGGAGCAGCAGTATGAATGTGCCGGGTCGCTCAAACCGATTTCCAGCGTTGAAAATGAGTAACCTGCTGCTTCAATTCTCTAATGAATGCCGCGCATGCAGGAGAGGGCTTCTGTCTGGCATGAAGCCAGTACAGCGTTACTTCGGGATCTTCCTTAACCGGGATAGGGATGATCTGCCCCGTAGTTACATAGGGATCAATCATGAGCGATACATCGAGATAGAAGCAGGTAGCCATCCCCTCAGCAACAACCCGCTTGGCCGCCTCGGTACGGTTGGACAGAAATAGCTCCTTGGGCATTCCATATTTTTTCAATTGCTTGCGCATATGCTCGGAGGTAGCGATGACTGGATGCTTGATGATGTCATAAAACGATACCTTGTCTTTGCCCGCAAGTGGGGAGCTGGCGCCGACACAGGCAAGAATTTTGCATACCATAAATTGCTGGGCGCTCAGATGCTTGAACTCATACTCACCCGGAATGCCGACCAGTCCCAGATCCAACTGGCCTTGGCGAACCCCCTCCTCAATCTCTCCTGAATGATCCTCTTGCACCACCAGATCGACATTCGGATGCTTCGCCTTGAAGCTGGAGAGTGTCTTGGGCAAAAAGCTGGTGCAGATGCCCGATATAGCTCCAATTGCCAGCGTCCCCTGTATGAGTGAACCGTGGTTGCGGGTGGTCTCCTTCAAGTGCTGCACTCTGGATACAATTTCCTGTGCTTGCTCGATGATGCTTCTGCCGATCTCGGTCGGAACGGTGCCTGCCCGGGTGCGTGTGAAGATGGCGGTTCCTAGCTCCTCCTCCAGCTTCGCGATGGCATGGCTGATGTTCGGTTGAGAGATATGCAGCTTGTCTGCCGCCAGCGTAATCGAGCCGCTATGGGCGACCTCGATAATATAGTGGAGTTGCTCCAGGCGCATTGCAGGATCATCCCTTTACATAAATTTCGTTTATGGAAGTATAGATATTTAGTATTTTACATCATATAGTTTTATATGTGTTAATAGGATTACAACTTAACCGACTAATCTTATCGGAAAACAATAAAAGGGGAGAGGAAGCAAAATGAGCCATGCAGGCGGGTTGAATATTCTAGGCGTTAATAAGTCGTTTGTACACGCCAGCGAGGCTAAGCTTGTCCTCTCGGACATCTCGGTGATTGTAAAGCCCGGCGAATTCGTGACGGTCATTGGCCCAAGCGGCTGCGGCAAGAGCACGCTGCTCAAGATTGTGGCTGGACTGGAGACAAGCGATGCAGGTGTAGTGGAGCTTAACGGACAGCCGATTGCCGGCCCGAGTCAGGACAAGGGCTTTATCTTTCAGGAACACCGCCTGTTTCCATGGCTGACAGTTGAGCAGAATATTGCAGCCGATCTGCCGCTAAACAAGGCAGAGGTACGGCGGAAGGTCGATGAGATGGTAAGGCTTGTCCGTCTGGAGGGGTTTGAAACATCCTATCCTAAGCAGTTGTCCGGGGGGATGGCGCAGCGTGTTGCCATTGGGCGCACGCTGCTGCGCAACCCGCAGGTGCTGCTGCTGGACGAGCCGTTCGGAGCGCTGGACGCCTTCACGCGCAGCCACATGCAGGAGTCGCTGCTCGATATTTGGCGGGAGAATGGAACGACGATGCTGCTTGTAACACATGATATTGATGAAGCGGTCTTTCTGTCCAACCGCATCGTCGTCATGGATGCCCGTCCTGGACGCATCAAGCATCTCCTGTCTGTTGATCTGCCGTATCCACGCAGCCGAATCAGCCCGGCCTTCCAGGAGATGCGCACGCTTGTGCTGCGGGCGCTGGCGGACAAGGAGGATGCACGGGAGGAGAGCTGGGAGATATGAATAATCGACATCATAGAAGCAAGCGGGCGCTTGTGCTGCAAGGGCTGATCTTGCCAGCGACGATCCTTGCGGCATGGCAGCTATCTACCCAAGTGGGGTGGGCGTCGGAACAGTTGTTTCCCTCTCCGGTCTCGATCTTCAAGGATTTCTATGACATGCTGCAATCTGGCGAGCTGCTGCATCATCTGCGTGTCAGTGTGGTGCGTGCGGCGCTCGGCTTCCTCCTCGGCGGGGCGCTTGGGCTGCTGGCCGGGCTGCTGGTCGGACTGTTCCGCCGTGCTGAGGAGCTGCTTGATCCGACGGTGCAGATGCTGCGCACCGTTCCTCTGCTCGCGATTACGCCACTCTTCATTCTCTGGTTCGGCTTTGGCGAGCTATCCAAGGTGCTGCTGATTGCGATGGGCGCGTTTTTCCCTCTCTACGTCAATACCTTTCTGGGCGTCCGCAATGTCGATTCCAAGCTATTTGATGTCGCGCGCGTGCTGGAATTCAGCCGCTATAAGCAAATCACGCGCCTGGTCATTCCGGCGGCGCTGCCCCAGGTGCTGCTCGGGCTGAGGCTTTCACTCAGCACAGCCTGGCTTTGCTTGGTCGTCGCCGAGCTGATGGGAGCGGATCAAGGGGTCGGCTATCTCATTCAGGATGCCCGTTCCTTCATGCGCACCGGGGTCGTATTCGTAGGCATTTTTATCTTTGCACTGGTCGGCAAGCTGTCCGATTCGCTGGTCAGAGTGCTGGAGCGGAAGCTGCTCAACTGGCGGGATAATTATCGAGGCTGACTCTGAGACAGATCGTTTAGTGAATGTGCATATTAAAATCATACTATTCCAATGTATAAAGGTGGTAAAAAGATGACTGCACCATTACAACCCTTCCCGTATCCGAACAGGATACCCAAGACGCCGCCTGTCGGCGCTGCTCAGGCTTCAAGCCGCTCTGATCTGATTCCGTTCTCTTACGGCACTCCGACCTCTGATGCCTTCCCCTATGATGCGCTGCGTGATGCGGCTGTTGAGGCGATCATCCACGAGGGACGCGATGCGCTGCAATATGCGGGTGCAGGCGGGCCGGAGAGGGTAAAGCGCTGGATTGCGGAGCGTTCTGGGCTGCGCGCCATACAGACAGCAGCAGACCAGGTGCTGGTCACCTATGGTTCCCAGCAGGCGATCGATTATGCTGTGCGGGCGCTGGTTGAACCAGGGGATGAAGTATGGGTGGAGGCCCCGACCTACTTCGGCGCTGTCAGCACGTTCCGCACAGCGGAAGCGGCGATTCGTTCCTTCCCGATTGACGGGCACGGCTTGCAGGTGGAGCGGGTGGAAGCAGCGCTGCAGGAGGCAGCTCAAGCAGGGCGGCCGTTGCCCAAGCTGCTGTACTGCATGCCCAATTATCACAATCCGGGCGGTGTGAGCCTGTCACTGAAAAGGCGGCAACGGTTAGGCGAGCTGGCCTATCGGTATAACTTCTTTATTTTGGAGGATGATGCCTATACGGAGTTATCCTTTGAGGGAGAGCGGCTGCCGTCTATCTACAGCTTTGCACCGGAACGGGTCATCTATCTCAGCTCCTTCTCCAAAATTATCGCTCCAGGCATTCGCCTCGGCTGGGCGATCAGCTCCGCAGAGGTCATCAGGGCTATGAATTCCTTCTTCCAGGGCAGCAAGGCAAGCGTGTTCTCGCAAGAGATTGTGGCCCAACTGCTGGACAAGCTGCCGTTCACCGAGCATATCGACCAGTTGGTTGCACGCTATCGCGCTAGCCGCGATGTCATGGTGGCCTCGCTGCGGGAGCATTTTGGCGATGAGATTGCCTTTCAGGTGCCAGACGGAGGATTCTTCATCTGGCTTACCTTCCCCGGGGATACCGATACGGGCGAATTCGTGCAGGATGCGGCCGCCAGGGGAGTCAGCTTTCTGCCTGGCAAGCAATTTTTCGTCGAGCCGCAAGGGAGCCGACATGCGCGACTGTCCTTCAGCTATTGTGATGAACAACAGATTCGCCAGGGCGTCGCGCTGCTGGCCGAAGCCTATTACGATTACCGCCAGCGAGCTGGACGTGCCTGAGTGCAATGATAAGGATTGGATGTGAGCATAGTGAGAAGAGAACATGAACAGATGAAGCTAGGCGCTTTTCTCTATAATTTCGGTCATCATTACGCAGCATGGAGGCATGCGGAATCAAGGGCGGCTGCGATTGATCTGGAATTGTACAAGCAATCGGCACTGGCAGCCGAACGCGGCAAGTTTGATATGGTGTTTCTGGCGGATAGCGGCTCGCTCCCCAGCATTGAGGATACACAGAGCAGTGTCAGCTTTATCTACCCGGAATCGGTTACGCTGCTGGGAGCGTTGGCCGGCCTGACTACACATATCGGTCTGGCGGGAACTGCTTCGACAACATTCAACGAGCCGTATAATCTGGCACGCCGGTTTGCAACGCTCGACCATTTGAGCGGAGGACGTGCGGCCTGGAATGTTGTCACCTCGACGAAGGAAAGCGAGGCGCGCAATTATAATGCGGACAGCCTGCTGGAGCATGGTAAGCGCTATGAGCGGGCGCGGGAGTTTCTGGAGGTGGCTTGCGGCTTGTGGGACAGTTGGGAGGATGAAGCGGTGGTGCAGGACAAGGAGCAGGGGCGATACGCTGATCCTTCACGCATTCACAAGCTTAATCACCAAGGCAGTCATTTCCAGGTGCAGGGCCCGCTTAATTTGCCGCGTTCGCCGCAAGGCCGCCCCGTTATTATCGAGGCCGGAACCTCCGTGGCTGGCCAGCAGTTGGCTGCCCAGACGGCGGACATCGTATTTACTGCCTGCGATGACAAGCAGGAGGCGATTCGTTTCTACCGTGGACTCAAGTCACAGCTTTCAACCTACGGCAGACAGCCGGAGGAACTAAAGGTGATGCCGGGACTGCTTGCCTTTATCGGTAAGACGGAGCAGGAGGCGCAGGAGCAGGAGCGAGTCTTCAATGAGATGATCCAGCCTGAGGCCGGAGTTCGCTATCTCTCCAAGCTGCTCAATTATGATCTGTCTGGCTCTCCGATGGATGAGCCGCTTCCAGCATTGCCGAGGGAGGGCAATACAAGTCGTGCGCTCATGATTATGGAACGGGCGGGGCAGACAGGCATGACGATTCGCGAATTGGGGCTGCATTATGCGGTTGCGCGTGGCCACCTGTCGGTGACCGGTACGGCGGAGCAGGTGGCAGATACGATGGAACTCTGGTTCCGGGATGGCGCCTGCGACGGCTTCAATATTATGCAGCCGCTGCTGCCACAGGGTCTGGAGCAGTTCGTTGACAGTGTGGTACCGCTGCTGCAGCAGCGGGGGCTGTTCAGAACGGAATATGCAGGAAGGACGCTGCGCGAGAATCTGGGTTTGGAGCGGCCTGTCAATCGATTTGCACATATGACCTGACAAGCAGGATCTGCTTTTCAAATATACTTATCTACATCAGGGAGGAACAGACATGAAGACAAGATGGGTAAGAGGAACACTGCTGCTGACGCTGGCAATCGTGCTGGCGGTTGTATCCGGCTGCGGCGGACAGGCTGGAGGATCAAAGGGGAATGCAAGCGGCAATCCAAGCGGCAATACGAGCAAAAACCACAGTGAAGAAACAGCAGTTGGCGCCAATCAGAGTGGAGCGGCGGAGGCAGAGTCAGCGGGCGACGCTGACAAATATAAAGGTGTAACCGTCAATTTGGATGCCAGCCAGTTGGGGCCGCTGCTGATCGCCAAGACGAAAGGGTACTTCGAGGAGGAGTTCGGCAAATACGGCGCTACGGTAAGCTACCAGACGCTGCAGAGCTCGTCCCAATTTTTGGAGGCCATCGCATCTGACCGGCTGGATTTTGTGAGAATAGGCTATATCGGGACGATTACCGGACAAGCAGCTAATGTCGGCTTTAAGGCAATCAGCGAAGGCAGCAATGGCGGCGGCGATGGCATTATCGTGCCTAAGGGAAGTGCGATTCAATCGATTAAGGAGCTGAAGGGCAAGAAGATTGCGGTATCTAAAGGCAGCAGCTCATGGGGGCTTCTGCTCCGCGCGTTGCAGAGCGAGGGGCTGAGCGCCTCCGATGTGGAACAGATTAATCTTCAGCCGGATGAGGCGCAGCCGGCATTTCAGAGTGGCAAGGTAGATGCCTGGGTCATCTGGGAGCCGTTCCGCAGCTCGCAGATCAAGGCTCAGGGAGCGGTGCTACTTGCGGAAGGCAAGACGATCGGTGCGTTCAACCCAGCATACAATATTGTCAGAACGAAATTCGCCGAGCAATATCCTGAGCTGGTTGTTGCGTACCTGAAAGCGTATGAGCGCGGGCTGCAATGGCAGAATGACAATCTGGAGGAAGCGATCACGCTGCTGGCGGAGCTGAAAAAGCTGGACAAGGACACCGTCCGCATCTCGCTGGAAAACAACGTCGCAACCAATAACCCGATCTCCGAGGAAGCGACCCGGAGCCAGCAGGCTACGGCAGATATTCTGTTGCAACTGGGTGAGCTGAAGGAGCAACTGGATGTGTCCCAGGTGGTGGACAATACGTATATCAAGCAAGCACTAGGACGGTAAGACGTCCCTCCAGGCAGCAAGGTAGTAACGCACTTTAATATAGTGTATGATAGGAGTAATGCTGCCTCAGGAGGACTTGCGATCGATGTTTGTGCTTATTGGTATTTTATTTTTGATTATCTACGGTCTCTTGGTGTTCTATATCGGCTGGAGCGGCTGGAGCTGGATGCGGCCCGTCGTATCTGCTCGCTTCAAGATCGCCTACATTGCGATTATGGTCTTTTTGGCATCGTCATTCATCTTGGGGCGACTGTTTGGAGACTTCTCTATTCTAAGTATGATCGGCTCGTACTGGCTTGGTATTTTTGCGCTGCTGCTGCTTATGCTGCCGATTGTCCATCTATCCATCTGGCTATTGCGTCTGACGGCGCTGCCGCGCCACCGTGTGCAGAAATGGGCCGGCTCGCTGACACTGCTGACGTTGCTGGCGCTCATTGCCTACGGCTCTTACAACGCCTATAGTCCTGTTGTCCGTGAATATACGGTGACGCTGGACAAGAAGGTGGAGGGGCTGGAGGGCTTGAATATCGTGATGGCGTCGGATATGCATTTCGGCTTGCTGTCCGGCAAGGCGCATGCGCAGCGGATGGTTGAGCAGATCAATGCGCTGAACCCTGATCTGGTGCTCTATCCGGGCGACCTGGTGGACGATAATCTGGATGTGTATCTTCGCAGCGGCATTGACGAGGTGCTGCGCGGCATCGAGGCGCCATACGGTGTCTATGCCTCGCTGGGCAACCACGACAAGCCGCCTGCTGAGGTGGCGGCTGCACTGGAGCGCAGCAATATGAAGGTGCTGCTCGATGAGAGCGTCGTTGTGGATGGCAAGCTGGTGCTGGTCGGGCGCAAGGATAAGACGGAGAGTGATCGCGTCTCGGTAGAGGAACTGATGGCCTCTGTGGATCAGAGCTTACCGGTCATCATGCTGGAGCATCAGCCCTATGATCTGGATATTGCTGCTGCGGGCGGCGTCGATCTGATGGTATCGGGCCACACGCATCGCGGACAGATTGCCCCTGCGCATCTGGTCACCCGCGCCATCTACGAGAACGATTGGGGTTATGTGCGCAAGGGGGATTTCCATAGTGTTGTTTCTTCCGGCTATGGCTTCTGGGGGCCGCCGCTGCGCATTGGGAGCCGTTCGGAGATTGTGCAGATTCATGTGAAATTTGGGGAATAGCTCGCGGCAGTTCTTGCAACAGCCAGCGCTATGGAGGAAGACAGCGATAGGGAGTGGAAGCACAGGCCACGTTAGTGGCCTGTGCTTCGCATATTCAGTGATGTTGAAGTTACAGGGGGGAACGCAGGATGAACGAAAACCATGGTGCAGGTGGAGGGAAGTATTCATGATTTACACAGGGCTACCGATCCTTCGCAGCATGCGTGCCTTGCCCGAATTGCGGCCGGATGGCGGTTATGAGCTCTATCAGCCATTGCACAGCTTGCTCTTGTTGGAGACGAAGGGGGCGCGGCTGTACATTGCGGGGCAAAGCTATGAGCTAAAAGGAGCCGCAGTCGTTCTACTCCCCCCGCATACGCTGTTTGAACTGCAGGTACCGAATCGAGACGGGGGGCAGGCAGTCGACAGCATGCAGGCATCCGCTCAGTATACAGCGCCTGGCAGCCAAGGGCTGCGATTTTGTGCGGCGATGTTTGAATGGCTGGATACGGGGGAGGGGGCTGCGGAGCATGGAGCTCCGGCATTGGCCGAGTTGGCTGACACCTCGCTGCTGGGAGAGGCTGCTGAGCTGTATCACAGGTTTGAAGGGAAGCTGTACAACAGTGTGTCGCAGAGGCTGTCGATTCAATCCCGTTTCTTGCAACTGCTGGCGAATGCGTGGTGGCTGCTGGAGCAGCCGACAGCCATCAGCTTTGCCTCGAGGCGCCATGGCATCGATAATGTGCTATGGCATGTGCACAGGTTCTACAACCGGAGGATGGATCGCGATGTCGCTGTTGAATTATCGGAGATGAGCCTTCGCAGGTTTACTGCTCGCTTTAAACAGCAGACCGGTCGCACCTTTATTGAATATCTGAATCGATGGCGTATCGAGAAAGCCCAGGAGTTGATACTGACGAAGCGGCTGACGCTTCATGAGGTGGCTCAGCAGGTTGGTTATGCCGATGAATTTTATTTGAGCCGCAAATTCAAACAGGTGACAGGTATGTCGCCCACAGCGTATATAAGCAAGCCCAAGCGTATTGCCTCGCTGGATCATGCCTATACGATTGATTTGCTGGCTCTGAATGTCATGCCTTGTTCCGCTATTACCGATCAGTGGATGCAAGAGTATTTTCAGATCGAGGCGCGATGCCCTGCCTTTCGCCCGTTATACTGGCAGATGGAGCTGGAGGAGAGGCTGGACGTGCTGAAGGAGGCGCGGCCCGATATTCTGTTGCTGCCCGAGCGGTCGGCGGATGACGATGATCTGCTCCATGCGATCCGCAAGCTGGGGCTCGTTGTCCAGATGCCTTGGAAGGGAATCGGCTGGAGGCGGCGATTCTGGAGCATTGCCGAGCTGACAGGCAATGAACAGTCCGGTCGAGAGTGGCTGGACAGATTTGATGCGCGGATAGAGGAGGCGAAGGATCGGCTGCGCCATCGTTTGTGCCCTGGAGAGACGGTGGCCATTATTAATATTCGGAGTGACCGCAATCTTGTCTATATTCAGGGATATATGGGGGCCGATCTTCTGTATGATCTGCTGCAACTGACTCCCCCCCGGACAGTAGCGCTGCAGCGGCATCAGGGGCTGGAGCACCCGGAGTTGTCCTACACCTCATTTGCCGACGCTCACTGGGGGCGTTATGATGCCGATCATTATTTTGTAGCTGTGGAAAATAGCGTCGCCGCTCGCAAGCGTTGGGCGCAGTTGCAGGAGCAACCGTTATGGCGGGAGCGATCCGCTGTAAAGCATGGTCATGTATATGTGGTAGAGATGAGCAAATGGTATGGCTATGCTTCTGCTGTGCTTCATGCACAGTTGGATGATGTGTTGGCCAGCTTGTTGGGATCGGGGATTGACTAATGTTTTGCATGATTGCCCATTCATCCAAAGAAAACGCGCAGAAACGGACATGTACATGCTCGCTTATCCTTGTTATCATTTCAAATGGTAATGATAATCATTATACATAGGGGGATAAGCTGTCATGCAGTCACAAGTACAGATCAAGCCGCTCACGATATGGATCGCATTGCTGCTATTCGCACTTTGCATCAGTGCATGCGGCACATCGAATCAGCCGACCGGATCGGCAGAGGAGGCTCCGACAGGCGAAGCCGAATCCACAAGCAATGTGAACCGTGCTCGCGATGGGGTAGCCGAGTCGGCAGCCATCAGCCCGGCCTCAACACGGGTATACGAGCATATGAGCGGCAGTTCGAAAATTCCGGTGAAGGCGGAGCGTGTGGTGACGGATTGGTATTATGGTCAATTGGTGGCGCTAGGCATCAAGCCGATTGGCACCGACCCATTTGTGTTGAACAATCATCCGTTTATTGAGCAGGAGGGGACAGAGAGCATCGGGCAATCTGTGGAGAAGATATTGGAGCTTGAGCCAGATCTCATCCTGTCGTGGGGAGCTAACAAGTACGATGATTACGCCAAAATCGCGCCGACGGTACCATTGGAGCTAAATGGCGGCCCGAAGGAAGCGGTGCAGATCTTTGGAGATATACTGGGCCGGGAGGAAGAGGCCAAGCAGTGGATCAGCGAATTTGACCGGACAGTTGAAGAGGCAAGGCAGCAAATTTCAGATGTGATCGCTTCGGGTGAAACATTCACGATTCTTAATATTTGGAAAAACACCTTACGTGTGTATGGCTTTGTCAATATGGGCGGTTATGCCTTGTATGAAGGATTGCAGGTAAAGGCTCCGGCAAAGGTGGAGGAGGTATTTCGCAATACAGAGGAATGGTACGAGGAGATTTCACTCGAGGTCATCTCTGAGTATGCGGGTGATCATCTGATTGTGACGAGCTATGATCCTGAAGGCACCTCGGCGGTAATGCAGGAGCTGGAACAAAGCGCGGTATGGAGCAGCCTGGATGCGGTGAAGAACAATCGCGTCTATACAGTGGATTACAACAGTCTGTACTTTGATGATCCGATTGCGATTCAAGAACAGGTGAAGCTGCTAGCGAAGGTAATCGCTGAACGTAAACAATACTAGACATCGCCTTGCTCAGCAGAGCTGCGGATAGCAGCAGCCATGAGCGGGGCTTTTTTTTTGTTGGCGCGTCAAGGACATGGCGGCAGCGGGTACACTTGCTCATAAAGTGCAAGACGGCGGATGGAACGCGAATAACAGTTGACACTCACCATAATGATGTTATATTTTTGTTATAAAAGATAACACGATAAATATCATTGGGAAATCGGGGAGGGACAACATGGCCGTCGAATACAGCATGCTGCAAACCCAGACAGTCAGGCTGGCAATGACGCAGGAGATGCGGCAAAGCCTTGTTATACTGCAGCTTCCCATTGTGGAGCTGAATGCTTACCTGGAACGTGAATTAGAGCGTAACCCGGTGCTGGAGAAGGAATGCGAGGGGCGTAGTGCCGCTGAGGCGGGGGCTAACGACTGGCGTTCCGAGCGGGCGACTCAGGGGAGCAGCGGCGGCGATCTCTGGTCGCAGCTTCCGGCCCGCACCGTTACACTGGAGGCTGCGCTGCTGGAGCAGTTATACTGCATGCAGGATATTCCGCCGCTGCGCAGACGAATCGCCGCATTTCTGGCAGGCAATCTTGATTCCCACGGATATTTGCGGATTGCCCCGGCGGAGGCAGCCGCGCTGCTGCAGGCGCCGCTAGATGAGGTGATGTCGGGCCTGGAGCTGCTGCGCAGCCTGGAGCCGGCAGGGGTCGCCTCGCTGGATCTGGCCGATTGCCTGCTGCGCCAGCTTGCCCGCCGCCAGGAACGCTGCTCGCTCGCTGAACGGCTTGTCCAAGACGGTGTAGAGCGGCTCGCCTCCGGCAGTGTGCGCTCGCTCGCAGTTGCATATCAGACGTCGACGGAGGAGCTGCGCGCTGCGCTTCGCCTCATCCGCAGCCTGCAGCCGCGTCCAGGCGCAGGATATGGCGGCGGGTCCATCCCCTATGCAATCCCGGATGTGATCCTGCGTCCGGCCGGGGAGGGGGGGCAGTGGCAGGCAGAGACGAATGACGCTGTCGCGCTGAAGCTGACGATCAACGCCTATTATGAGCGGCTGGCAAGCAACCAGCGTCGACCGGCCTCGGAGCTGCTGTATCTTGAGGAGCATCTGCATTCGGCGAGGCAATTGCTTCGATGCGTGGAGCAGCGGCGAGCCACGCTGCTCTCGGTGGCTGCTGCGATGGTCGAGCGGCAGCCGGAATTTCTGCGCAAGGGCTGGGCGCGATTGAGACCGATGCAATTAAGGGATATTGCTGAGCGGCTGGGTGTTCATGAATCAACGGTCAGCCGGGCGGTATCCGGCAAATATATGCAGACGCCGCTGGGCGTATGCGAGCTCAAGTCGATGTTTTCTACAGCGCTTCCAGGAGTGTCCGGTCAGGAAGCTGTATCGGCGGAAAGCATCAGGTGCCGGCTGAAAGGGCTGATTAGCGGCGAGAACGGGCACAAGCCGTATTCCGATCAGCGACTGGCCGAGCTGCTCAGCGCCGAAGGGTATGCCGTGGCCCGCAGAACCGTCGCCAAATACCGAGAGCAGTTGGGCATCGCCCCGGCTGGGCGGCGCTCAGGCAGATAGGGGGAGTCGATGAAACGATACAATATCGCGGTATTGGCGGGATATGCTTCGACCAGCTCCATGCTGTGTTCTCAATTGACAGCCGTACTGGGACGGTACATGGTTTTTCATCCCTTCTCAGTTGACAGTTGGACGGGGGAACAAGAGATGGACCTGGTGCTGGTCAGCTCCCATGTTCTATTTGTCCGCCACTCTCCGTTCCAGTTTCATAAGCAGGTGGATGTGCTGTTCATCAAGCGAACGTTGTCGAGGGAGGGCTGGGATCGCATTCGCGAGCTGCCCGCAGGCGCCCAATATTTGATTGTAAATGATGAACGGGATTCGGTGGTGGAGACGATCTCGTTGCTCTATGAGCTGGGCTTGCGCCATGTGGATCTGATTCCATACTATCCGGGGATGCAGGATGCCCGCAGCGTCAGCCGGGCGATTACGCCTGGCGAGGGCTGGCTCGTTCCCGAGGGGATGGAGGAGGCGATCGACATCGGCGCCCGAATGGTGGATATTACCACGATGGTGGAGATATTGACCCGCTTCGATCTGCTGAACAGCGAGACGCGCGGCCTGCTGGATACGTATGCCAAGACGATCGTGACCGCCAATCAGGGGCTGCAACTGACGATGCACCATCTGATCGATGCCAAAAATCTCTTCGAGGAGACGCTGAATAGAGTACAAGACGGTGTCATCACATATGATGAGAAAGGCGTCATACGCTTCGTCAACCATACGGCGGAGCAATTGCTTGGCGTGGGCATATGGGAGCTGTCCGGTCGGCTGGTGGCCGAGGTCTTCCGCAAGCATCATCTCGATCTGCGCCTGCTGGAGGAGGAGACGAAGGATCAACTGGCTACCGTCAACAAGCAGACGGTTATGGTCAGTCGCATGTCGATCCGGGGGCAGGGGAGTGCTGCAGAGCGGGTGCTGATTCTGAAAATAGCGGAAAAGGTGGAGGAGTTGGAGTTGAAGCTCCGCACCCAACTTCGCAATAATGGCCACGCCTCACGCTTCTCCTTCCACGACATTATTACCTGCTCGGACAAAATGCGGCGGTTGATCGAACGGGCCGCGAAGATGGCCAATAATGACTTCAGCATCCTTCTTCTTGGCGAGAACGGCACCGGTAAGGAACTGTTCGCTCATTCCATTCATCAAGCCTCCGGCCGCGCCCGCTTTCCGTTTGTTCCGATCAATTGCGGCGCACTTCCTGAGAATCTGCTAGAGTCCGAGTTGTTCGGCTATGAGGACGGAGCGTTTACGGGCGCGAGAAAGGGAGGGAAGCCTGGGTTGTTTGAACAGGCGCACCGGGGCACTATCTTTCTGGACGAGATCGGGGATATTTCTCCCAACATGCAAATCCGCTTGCTGCGTGTGCTGCAGCAAAAGGAAATATTGAAGATTGGGGGGACGAAGGTACTGCCGATTGATGTTCGCGTCATCGCTGCGACCAATCGCGATCTTGCAGCGATGGTCAAGGCAGGCACCTTCCGCGAGGATCTATATTACCGCTTGAAGGTGCTGCAGTTGAAGCTGCTGCCGCTGCGGGAGCGGCGCGAGGATATTTTGCTGCTGGCGAGCTATTTTCTCAAGCGACGGGGTTATGCGCAGTCGCTCTGCGCAGAGGTTCAGGAGGCGCTGGTAAGCTATCGCTGGCCAGGCAATATCCGCGAACTCGAAAATACGATGGAGTACGTTGCGATCATGAGCGAAGGCGACCTGACCGCTGATGAGCTGCCCTTTATGGGGGATGAAGAGGCAGCAGAGGAGCACGCCCGCTATCATCGCCCGCCGCCACCGGAGCCGCCGGCATATCTCTCGCCTGCACATTCATTGCCCGCGGCCTGCGCCGGGGTGGAGCTTGATCGGCTGCTGCTGGAGCTGATATTGGAGGCCAGGCGCTGCAGCGCGCCAATGGGCAGACGCAATATGGTGAATGCTGCTCGAGAGCGTGGGGTGCTGGTGACAGAAAGCGAGGTCAGGCTCGCGATGGAGGAGCTGCGACGCAAGGGGCTGATCATCGTAAGGCGGGGGCGCGCCGGCTGCTCGCTGACGGCTGCCGGCTATGAATATATGAATGATGCAATCGTATGAATATATGAATGACGCAATAGATGGAGAAAACCTAGCAGACAGCTAGGTTTTTTCTATTGAAGCATTAGAAGGAAGTGCATCCAGTTGATAGAAAGGGATTATTGGGATAAATGGGTTAATTGGGGTTAATGGGTTTATCTGGCTGAACAACAAAGTGAAATGGTGGAAGAACAGCTCTTTGGTAAGGGAGTGTCTGTTGTTAATTTGTGATGCTTGGGGAAGGTCGGTACGTGCTGGGTGCTGATTTTAAGGGGAGGCGGGTCGCAAATAAATTTTTTGGCAGGTAAGGAGGCGATGTTGGCACGGATCTTGCTTAGTTATAAGAGTGAAGACAGATGCTGCAGAAGGGGTGACTTGAGAGCTGAAACCATCATTGGTTAGAAACGTGGATACACAGTGCATTGTGGAGCTGGCTAGCGAGCTGATCCGCTTCGGCTGCATCGAAGCTGAGCGTATTAACCGCTGTGCTCAATATTGCCGGCAATGGCTGGCTGACCGCGGCGTAGACTGCGAGCTGATTGAACATGAAGGCTTGCTCAGTGTAGTCGCTTCCGTAGGGGAGGGCGATCCGGTCATCGTATTGAACGGTCATCTGGATGTGGTGCCTGGAGCACTGGAGGATTATGAGCCTCATGTGGCGGACGGAAAGCTGTATGGCCGCGGCAGCTATGATATGCTTGGCGCAGTCGCCAGCATGATGGTGCTTATGACTGAGCTGGTGAAGTCGCCGCCGCCGTGCAAGGTCATGCTGGCGCTGGTGCCGGATGAGGAGAGCGGGGGCGAGCTTGGAACGGCTCATTTGGTCAGGCTGGGGTTTGTCGGGAATATCGCGATCTGCGGAGAGCCGACCAATCTGAATATTGCCGTACAGGCCAAGGGCATTCTGCAGCTTGTTGTCGAGGTTCCGGGCGTGGCCGCGCATGGAAGCCGTCCATGGCTCGGGACGAACGCTATCATGGAGGCGATGGAGCGGTTCAGGGCGATTGCATCACTTCACTATTTCCAGGAGAGCACGCCGTTTTTTCATCAGCCATCGTTGAACCTGGCCAAAATTCAGGCGGGTCAAGTATTTAATCAAGTGCCGGACTGCTGCACGCTCGGCATCGATATCCGCTATCTGCCGGGACAGTGCCCGGAGTCGCTCGTGGCGGCGATCCGTCAGGCAGTGGGCGAGGCGCAGGTGCGCGTTCATTTCCATGGCCCTCCGGTTGATACGAAGGCGGATGATAAGCTGGTCGCCAGACTGGGTCTATGCGCAGGCACCCGCTTCTTCGGCCAGGATGGCTCCGCGGATACCCGCTTCTATGCCGAGCGCGGCATTCCGGCAGTTGAATTCGGGCCGAGCGGTGCGAACCACCATGGGCCGGGCGAATATGTGGACATTGCATCATTAGCCGAGTACACGCGAATCTTGCATGCATTTATATTACAAGCAAAGGATGATGAAGCATGAGATATGAGAATAAGGTTGTTATCGTGACAGGAGCAGGCTCAGGCAACGGCCGCTCGATTGCGCTGCGATTTTTGGAGGAGGGGGCGAAGGTTGTAGTCGCTGACCTCAATCTGGCAGGAGCGGAGGAGACTGTAGCACTCGCTGCTGACCCTTCCCGCGGGCTGGCGTTCAAGGCCGATGTGACAAGCAAGCAGGATGTGGAGCAGATGGTGGCGGCGGCGCTTGAGACCTTCGGCGGGCTGGATGTGCTGGTCAACAATGCGGGCATCGTGGCCTTCACCCCATTCCTGGAGCTGTCTGAGGAGGAGTGGGATAAGGTGCATAATGTGAACCTGAAGGCGCCATTCCTCTGCTCACAGGCGGCAGCCAAGGTGATGATCGAGTCGAAAACGGCGGGCCGGATTATTAATATTACCTCCGTGGAGGCGCACCGGATTGTTTCCAGCAGCGGGCATTGTCAGCCGCACTACAATTCATCCAAGGGGGGGCTAAATCTGCTGACGAAGGCGGTAGCGCTAGAGCTGGCTCCTTACGGAATCACGGTCAACAGTGTTGCGCCAGGCGTAGTGGCCACTCCCTTTACTGAGAAAGGCTTGCAAAATCCCGAGGTGAAGCAGTGGGTGCTGGATCGCGTTCCAGTCGGCCGGGTAGCCGTTCCTGACGATATAGCCAATGCTGTACTGTTTTTGGCGCAGCCTGAGTCGGAATATATTACAGGCACAACCGTCTTTGTTGATGGCGGGTGGACGATCGCCTAGGAGCAGATGAGGGCAAGCGCGCGCCGTGAGGCATGGGCGGGACGCTGCCCGTCCGTTGTCCTTGCGGAGCATAAGCTAAGCTCCAGAGACAGCAGAGACCAACATTTTCCCGAATGAAAAGGAGAGACTGGAATGGCCAGATTGAGTATAGAAGAGCTTCACCAGTTGGCGAGTGCGGGAGAGATCACTTCGGTCATTGTGGCGGGAGTGGATATGCAGGGCAAGCTGTTCGGCAAGCGGGTGCCGGCAGCGTATTTCGTAGAGGAGGCTCAGGAAGGCATTCATATGTGCGCCTTGAATCTGGCCTGGGATGTCAGTCTGATCTTCGGCGCATTCGACTACTGCAACTGGGAGACCGGAGTGCATGATATGAAGGCAGTGCCGGATCTGTCGACGCTGCGTCCGTATCCGTGGTCGCCGAAGACGGCGCTCGTGCTCGCTGATCTGCATGATAAGCAAGGGGCGGATATTCCGCTGGCGCCTCGCAATATGCTCAAGGCTCAGATTGCCAAGGCCGATGCGATGGGCCTTGCGGCATTCGCGGCCTCGGAGATCGAATTCTATCTGTTCAAGGAAACGGCGGAGTCGGTACGGGAGAAAAACTATATGAATCTGACCCCGCTATTCCCGTACCCGGTCGATTACTCGATTTTTCGCCTCACCGTCGATCATTGGTTTCTGGATCAGTTGATGACGAATCTGGAGGCGGCCGGCGTGCCGATCGAAGCGGTCAAGGGAGAATGGGGCAACGGCCAGATCGAGCTGAATGTCCGCTATGCCGAGGCGCTGGAGATGGCGGATCGGACGGCGATCTACAAGAACGGCATTAAGGAGATGGCGGCGCTTAATCAACTCATGGCGACCTTCATGGCGAAGCAGGATACGAACGACTCTGGAAGCAGCGGACATACGCATATCAGTCTATGGGACAAGCAGGGGAACAACGTGCTCTTTGATCCGATGGCGGAGCATGGCTTGTCCGAGACGGGGCGCCACTTTCTCGGGGGAATGATGGCGCTCGCTCCGGAGATGATGATCTTCTACGCTCCATATGTCAATTCATACAAGCGGCTGAGCGACTTCGGCTCCGGCGCGCCCAACACGGTGAGTTGGGGGATTGATAACCGCAGCACCTCCTTCCGCTTTGACGGCAAGGGCAAGTCATGCCGCTTCGAGAATCGGGTGCCTGGCGCAGACGCCAATCATTACCTGGTGTTGACGGCTATGCTTGCTTCCGGCCTGTACGGCATAGAGCATAAGATCGAGCCGCCGCAGCCGGTCAGGGGCAATGCCGGGGCAATGGAGCTGCCGCAGCTCCCGACCAATCTGTATGATGCATGCAGACTGCTGGAGCGAAGCGAGATCGTGCGCGAACTGCTCGGCGCAGAGGTGGTGACCCACTACCTGCAGGCCGTGCATCAGGAGCTGGCGGAATATTTCCGCACGGTTACGGATTGGGAGCGGCGCAAATATTTCGAGTTCATCTAGGGCTTTCTCTATGGGGAAAGACCTGTCAGCAGAGAGGGAGGCAGGAGTAAGGTGAGTATGGAGAATTGGAATTATAACTGGATCGGCGGCGCGCGCGCCGTCTCGCAAGCGACAATCGAGGTACTCAATCCGGCTACGGGCGAATGTATCGGGCACATTCCCGATCTGGCGGAGGATCAGGTGCTGGGGGCGATCGATGCGGCTGTAACTGCGCAGCCCGGATGGGCCGCGCAGACAGCACGCGCCAGAGCGGGCTATCTGGAGGACTGGGCCGCGAGGCTGCTGTCTGACCGGGAGCGATTGGCCCGGCTGCTGTCTGTCGAGCAGGGCAAGCCGCTGGCGGAGGCGCTCGGTGAGATCGAGGGCACAGCCGATATTATCCGTTGGTATGCGGAGGAGGCCAAGAGAGCCTATGGCGAGATTATCCCCGCATCCAATCCCGGGCAGCAGTTGCTGGTCTACAAGGAGCCGATCGGCGTGGTGGCGTTAATTACGCCGATGAATTTTCCGGCGGCAACGGTGGCTCGCAAGGTAGCCCCGGCGCTGGCGGCGGGCTGTACACTGGTGCTCAAGCCGGCGGAGACGACCGCGATGGTGGCGATCGCCGTCTTCGAGCATCTGCATCAGACAGGGCTGCCTGGCGGTGTGGCCAATCTGGTCACAGGCGATCCTGCGCGGCTCGGACGGCTACTGATGGCTGACCCGCGCATTCGCAAGGTATCATTTACCGGCTCGACTGCCGTAGGCAAAAAGCTGATGGAGCAGGCCGCGGCGACAGTCAAAAAGGTATCGTTGGAGCTTGGTGGCAATTCGCCGGTGATTGTCTTCCAGGATGCTGATCTGGAGCAGGCCGCACAGTTGATTGTCGGCAACAAGTTCGAGAATTGCGGGCAGGTGTGCAACGGCATCAATCTTATCTATGTTCACCGCGAGGTGTACGACGAGCTGGCAGACAGGCTGCGGGTACGCGTTCAGGAGCTGCGAACGGGAGCTGGGCTGGAGCCGGGAGTCGATGTCGGACCGCTTATTAACGAGCGCGCGCTTCGCAAGGTTGAGCGGCTAGTCGGCGAGGCGCTCAGCAGCGGGGCGGTGGCGCTGGCAGGCGGAGCGCGTCTCACGGACGGCGAGTACGCACGGGGCAGCTTCTATGCGCCGACGCTGCTGGGCGGTGTAACACGGGAGATGGATATTGCGCATGAGGAAATTTTCGGTCCGGTCGCGCCGCTCATCGTCTTTGATAGCGAGGAGGAGGTGGTCGCGGCGGCTAATGATACACGCTATGGGCTCGCCGCGTATGTCTTCACCCAGAACTTTGCGCGCATCCACCGGCTGATCCGGGAGCTTCATAGCGGCAATATCGGCGTGAACGGCACATCGCTCGCCTATACGCAGGCTCCGTTCGGCGGGGTGAAGGAGAGCGGTGTCGGGCGTGAGGGCGGCCGACAGGGACTAGAGGAATTTATGGCGATCAAATATGTTGCGCTGACGACGGGGTGACGGTGCTCCGGCACTGCGGCAGCAGAATGGCTGGAGGCGAGGACAGCATGGTGAAAAAAGAGCAGCGGACTATGACGATCCGGCTGCTGCGGCAGGGCGATGCGTTGCTGCGCGTTACAGGGCTGCTCGCGCGGCGAAGTATAGCGCTGGATGAGCTGGTGCTTTGCCCGGATGAGGAGCAGGGACTGTGGAGCATGACATTGCGTGCACATGCTGACGAGGCGGAGTGGAGACAACTGGAGCAGCGGCTGCTCAAGCTGGTGGATGTGCTGCAAGTCGAGGCAGGCTGATTCCGGGTCGTATGCGGCAGGAGGGCATGATACAAGGAGGGGGAGATGGCGGTGCATACAATAACAATTCGGGTTCAAGACAGACCCGGGGTATTAGCTCGCATCTCGGAGCTGTTGGCCGGGCATGGCTGTAATATCAACAGCCTGCGGGTGCGTCCTGAGCGCCGTCCCGGGGTGTCGCGCATGCGAATCATCACCTCGGTGGATGAGGAACGGTTGGGCGTGCTGGTCAGCACCATGGGCGGGCTGCAGGATGTGCTGGAGGTTCGCGCGGCTGCCGACAGGGCGGCAACGGGGTACTGGCTGGTGGCCTACGGATTGTTCGCCACCATACTGGGCTTGAATCTGGCGACACCGCTCTATGCCATATACAGAGAGCAATGGGCGCTCTCCCCGGCTATGGTTGCGCTGCTGTTCGCAGCCTATGCCTTCGTCGTTATCCCTGCAATCGTATGCTTCGGACAGTTATCCGATCGGAGTGGACCGCGTGCCATATTGGCCGGTGGCGCGGCGGTCTCGTTGACCGCCTCGATCTGCCTGGCGACAGCGGGCGGCGTATATGCACTGCTCGCGGCACGAGCGCTGCAGGGGCTGGCGGTCGGCATGTTCAACGGTGTGGCCGTGGCGGCGTTGACGCTGCTGCATCCATCAGCGGACCGGCATCGTGCCGCGCTGCTGGCGGCGATCGCGGTTACCTGCGGCAATGCGCTGTCGCCGCTGCTGTCCGGCATGCTGGCCGAGTGGGCGCCGTATCCGCTGCAACTGCCCTACGCGCTGCACGCCGTGCTCATGCTGCCGGCGGTGGTCGGGCTGTGGCTGCTGCGCTTGCGCGCCCCGGCCAGCGGCAAGGGCCGAGACGGCGTGGCTGTGTCCGCCCAGACGGCTTGTGCCGAGGCTATGGCGGTTGGCGCGAACGCGGATTCGGCGGAAGCAGCGGGAGCGGCAGAGGCGGGAGCCGACGATGCTGACGATGCTGGCGTCGCAGGGCAGCCGCCGTCTGCGGCTGGCCCCGGCTTAACGCCGCCCGAACTCGGCTACATCGTTGAGGCGGCTCCAGCCACCCTGCGAGCCGCCACCGCTCCGCGTTCCGCGGGCGTGCTGCACTGGCCACGAGTGCCTCGCGCCATTCGAGGGCCGTTCTATACGGCCTCGGCGTCTTCCTTTATCGCTTGGGCGGCGGCCAGTCTGTTCATGTCGCTGATTCCATCTTACATGAATGAATGGGTTGGTCGCGCTAGCTATGTGCTGGCAGGAATCACGGCTGCGATCGTGCTGGGCGTATCCGCAGTCAGCCAAGCGCTGCTCGGGCGCTTGCCGCTATGGCGGATGGCAACAGTGGGCTTTGCCTTTTTGCTCGCCGGATTTGGCGTCTTGTGGACGAGCATGCTGCTCTCTTCCCCGCTGCTGCTGGTCTGCTCGGCGCTGCTGGTCGGGCTGGGACACGGCCCGTTGTATGCGGGCAGCCTCGCCTCGGTAAACGCACTGGCGCCAGGGGAAGCGCGAGGGGATATGGTTTCCTTTTTCTATGTAGGCACGTATCTGGGGGTAGCTCTGCCGGTGCTGGGGCTGGGCTATGCGGCGCAGCAACTGACGCTGCTCCATGCGGTCGAGCTGTTCCTGGCGGCGCTGGCGGGCTTGTCGCTGCTCGTATGGCTGCGGTGGAGAAAATATGATGAATGGAGGAGCCCGACATGAGCTTGTTGGACATCATGCAGAAGGATGATTACGAGGAGGTGCATTTCTGCCAGGACAAGTCCTCAGGCTTAAAAGCGATAATCGCGATTCATGATACAACGCTTGGGCCTGCTCTTGGCGGGACGCGGATGTGGACCTATGCATCGGAGGAGGCGGCACTGGAGGATGTGCTGCGCCTGGCAAAAGGGATGACTTACAAAAATGCGGTGTCCGGGCTGAATCTGGGCGGAGGCAAGACGGTTATTCTTGGCAACCCTCATACCGACAAGAGCGAGGCGATGTTTCGCGCTTTTGGCCGATTTGTACAAGGACTGAACGGTCGTTACATTACGGCCGAGGATGTCGGAACGACCGTTGCCGATATGGATACGATCCATCAGGAGACGGAGTATGTAACAGGCATTTCCCCCGGCTTCGGTTCCTCAGGCAACCCGTCCCCTGCGACGGCATACGGAGTGTACATGGGCATGAAGGCGGCAGCGAAGGAGGCGTTCGGCACAGACGAGCTATCCGGCAGGACGGTGGCTGTACAGGGCGTCGGCAATGTTGCAATGGGATTATGCCGTCATCTGCATGAGGAGGGAGCACGCCTTATCGTTACCGATATTCACCGTGAGGCTGTGATGAATGCGATGGAGCAGTTCGGCGCGGAGGCGGTAGAGCCAGAGAGCATCTATGATGTCGACTGCGACATCTATGCGCCTTGTGCGCTTGGCGCGACACTGAATGATGAGACCCTTTCCCGGCTCAAGGCGAGTGTCATCGCAGGCTCTGCAAACAATCAACTGCAGGAGCCGCGGCATGGCGAGCAACTGCACCGAATGGGTATTGCCTATGCACCCGATTATGTCATTAATGCGGGCGGCGTCATTAATATCGCTGATGAGTTGAACGGCTACAATCGGGAGCGGGCTTACAAGAAGATCGGCGAAATCTATCAGAGCATTGCCCGCATCTTCGATATATCGGCACTGGAGAACCTTCCGACCTATGCGGCGGCCGATCGGCTGGCTGAGGAACGCATCACACAGTTACGCAGCGTTCGCTCGACGTTCCTGCAGAAGGAGCACCATGCATTGAGCCGCAGGCGCCATGCCTGAACAGCCATGACGGGTTTGCCAGACATACAGGCATTACTACCCTACACAATGAAGGCGAGGAATTGAACATGTCCAATGCTGTCCCATCCCCTGCACTGTCCGCGGAGACGGTCGCTGCCACAGAGCATGTTGAAGCTTCACAGGAAAAAAGCACCGGCTATGCCCAGGAGCTCAAGCGCACGCTGACCTTTAAGGATCTGGTCACATTCGGGCTGATTACGATGCTGCCGATTGCGCCCACGCAGGTCTATGCCATTGCGTCCATCGAGAGCTTCGGCATGGCGCCGCTCGTCTATCTGGTTGGCGTCATCGCGATGGTGTTCACTGCGCTCAGCTATAGCGCGATGAGCCGCGAGTTCCCGATTGCAGGCTCCGCCTACTCCTACGTGCAGCGGGGGCTGAACCCGCATGTCGGCTTTTTGACCGGATGGGTAATCATTTTGGATTATTTAATCATCCCCGGGATGCTTATTGCCTTCTCCAATCTATGGTTGTCCGCTGTGCTGCCCGGCGTCCCGGCTACATTGATAATCGTCATCTTCGCCTTCATCATCACCTTCGTCAATGCCCGCGGCATCTCGATGACTCGGGGAGCGAGCTACCTGTTTCTGTTCTGCCAGCTCGCGCTCATCGCCATCTTCCTCATCTGCGGCATCAAGTATGTGCTGATCGACGGCCACGGTATGGGCGGTCTGTCGCTCGATCCGTTCTATCAGCCAGGCAAGATTGATCTGCAATTTATCGCGACAGCGGCATCGATCGCTGTACTGGGCTTCATCGGCTTTGACAGCATTAGCACCTTGTCCGAGGAAACTAAAAATCCGACCCGCACGGTTGGCCCTTCTGTCGTTGCAAGTCTCTGTCTGATCGGCCTTCTCTTCCTCAGCCAGTCCTATATGGCTTCGCTTGTCCATCCAGAGTATGCGGATCTTGATCCGGGCATGGGCTATTTCGACATTATGCGCGAGGTCGGAGGGGATGCCTTGTACTATGCATTCATTATCGTAGGTGTTCTTGCGGTCGGCATCGCCAATGCACTGACCGTGCAATCAGCCATCTCCCGCGTCATCTTCTCCATGAGCCGCGACAAGCTGCTGCCCGGCTCCAGCCTGCTCTCCAAGGTGCATCCGAAATATAAAACCCCAGCCAACGCAACGATCTTCGTCGGCTCTGCATCGGTGCTTGTCGCCTTGTTCATGTCGCTGGATCTGCTTGCCAAGCTGGTTAATTTCGGCGCGATGACCACCTATATGCTGCTCAACCTGTCCGTGGTCACCCACTTCTTCTGGCGCAAAAAGCACCGCGATCTGAAAGGCTTCATTCGCTATCTGCTCTGCCCGCTGATCGGCTTTGGCGTTATTGCCTTCATCTGGAGCGGCTTTGATTCGACGACGTATCTGATCGGCTTTGCCTGGATGGCCATCGGCGTCGTATTGGGTGCGATTCGCTCGAAGGGCTACAAGGAAGTGCCGCCGGCACTCGGAGAAATCTAGAAGGAGGCATTACAATGAGATTAGCAGGCAAAATTGCAATTGTAACCGGCGCCGCAGGCGGCATCGGCTATCAGATCGCCAAACGGTTTACAGAGGAAGGAGCCGCTGTTGTGCTGGCCGATATTGATTCTCACGGGGAAGCAGCGGCCGAGCAGCTAGCGTTAGCCGGCGGCCGAGCGCTATTCTGCCAGACCGATGTATCGGATAGCGCCTCGGTGCAGCGGCTTGCGCAGTTCGCTGCCGCTCAGTTCGGAGCGCCCGATATTCTGGTCAACAATGCTGCAATCAACATCCCTGGCTCCATCCTCGAACTGACTGAGGACATATGGGATCGCACATATGCAGTCAATGTGAAGTCGATGTTTCTGCTCTCACGGGCGGTCATTCCGGGGATGAGAGAAAAGGGCGGGGGCGCCATCATCAATATGGGCTCGGCCAATAGCTACGTCGCCGAGCCGCGCCTGGCCGCTTATGTGTCCTCGAAGGGGGCGATTCTGATGCTGACCAAGGCGATGGCGCTCGATTGCGCCGTCGACCGCATTCGGGTCAATTGCATCTGTCCGGGCTGGGTGGACACCGCCTTCAACGACCGCCATGCCGAGCTGTTCGGCGGGCGGGAGGAGGTGCTCAAGTCGATCGATGACATTCATCCGATCGGGCGCACAATCATGCCAGTCGAGATCGCCCATGCGGCGTTGTTCCTCGCCTCGGACGAGTCCAGCGCCATTACGGGCGCCGGCATTCCGGTGGATGGAGGATATACGGCGAAATAGACCGCAGGTCATCGGCAGCACTGATGACATCGGTGCGGCTGCGATGGATCAGGCAGCGAGCAACAGGCTCGCTGCCTGTTTTATGTGTGCCAGCGTTCCAGCCATGTGCTGACATCCTGAAGCGGAGGCAGGATAGAGGGGTGTGCAGCCAGGCTCAACTGTTCCAATTGCCTCGACAGTCTGGCAAAGTGGCGGAAACAGGGGGGCGGATGGGTGCGTTCACGTGCTATAATAGCTGGAGAAGGACAGTGTGAACGCAAGCAGGCTGGAACGATGACCGACATACATCAATGGAGGAAGAAGAGTATGAATGACATGGAAGACAACGCGCAGCTCTGCTCGCTTATCTCTCAGGCTCAAGGAGAGGACCCGATCGGTTCGGGTACAATGCACAAGCGCTATCTGTTCATCGAGCTGCCGATGCCGTGGCCTGCTGCGGCAGAGCTGAATGCCCGGTATCCTGAGGGGCTGATGCAGATCATCAAGCATCATGCCAAGGAGGGGAGGGTGGCGAAGCCGCTGGCGATGTATTGCCCGCAGAAGCGCTCCCCGGAAGGGATGGTGCGTCTGTTCTACATGCAGCATCCGGGTTACCCGTGCTCTGGCTTCGAGCTGGCAAGCTATGTGGTGCCATATAACCAGGTTGAGAGCCTGGCGGACGCCCTTATCGGCTCTGAGGTGAATCCTGGAAGGCTGGACGCGTATTCCCAATGGCTGGAAGTGCCGGTAGCGGGACGCCGCGAGCTGTTCGTCTGCGCGCATGGCGAGCATGATGCCTGCTGCGGGCGCTTCGGCTATCCTGCCTATGAATATGTACAGCAGCAGTATGGACAGCGGGACGATGTGCGGGTCTGGTGCACGACCCACTTCGGAGGGCATCGCTATGCCCCGACGCTCATCGAGTTCCCGGCGGGCCGATACTGGGCCAATATGCAGCAGGAGCAACTGGATATTCTGGTGCAGCGTCATAAGCCGGCTGCCGAGCTGTACCGTCATTACCGCGGCTGGAGCATGATACAGGGCGTGGAGCAGGTGGCGGAGCGCGAGCTGCTCGCCTCCTTCGGCTGGGAATGGGATCGCTATGTGAAGCAGGCGAGTCAGGAGATGGGCGAAGCGGACGAGGTACGAGTGCGGATTGAATATGCCCCGGCCGGGGAGCAGAAGCTGCAGCAGTATAACGCTATTGTCCAGACCTGGAAGACGGTGGAGATCGGCGGCTGCGGCTCATCTGGCGAGGCGAAGCAGTATCGCGTGCTAGCGGCGGATTCCAGACAGCCTATATAGCTGGCAGTGTAGCGTAGGCATATGGAGCATATGGAGCATATGGAGTGAAGCCGCCTTATGGAGAGTCACCCGCAGCAACGAACAGCCGACGAGTGGTATCATCTTATCCAGTCATGTGTCCGCTGGGGTGACGGATTGGAGAGCGTCAGGGAGATGGGGAGCACGGCGATTGAAGGACAGAATAGGGCAGCCGCTTGGCTGCCCTATTCGTCGTTAAGGTCAGGGGGTCATATATGGTTGCTTCCAGGGACAGGGACATGCGGCGCCCAGCCATCACTGCCCGACAGCACACGATTCGGCTCGTACTCAGCAGCCTCCTTGGCACTCAGCGCTCTGGCCCAAGCCACACGGCGCTCGCCTTGCGGTTGTCCGGGGCCGGAGCTATTGTATTCGGCAAATACGGCGGTTGCCTCCGCCTCCTTCTTGTCCCAGTTGTGCCAGCCCTCAGCGTGCACATGGGCATCCATCCAGCAATGAAGGAAGCATACCTTCGCATCATTGCGCCAAGGTCTGCCAAGATATACTGACCCGGGCGGAGCATCGCCGGTCAGCCTGCATTGGATGAACACATAGCCGAACCGCACATCCGGGGGAGTGGAGGCTGCGGTCATCCAGCCGTTAACCGCTCCGGCGGCCGCCTCGTCACCGGACAGCCTATTCTTGGAGTAGATCTCGCAACGGTGAAAGACAGCCGTCGCCGAGCCGAATATAAAATCAACGTCTCCCTCAATATAGCAATCCTCGTAATACTGGCGCAGCTTGCGGCGCTCCAGACCGTCGCGCGGGCCGCCGAAGTAGCTGCGGTCGATGGGGCGCTCGGGGAGGGGGCCGGTGAAGATCGTATCCTGATGGCCGACGAAGCGGCAACGCCGAAAGACAGTGCGGTCTCCGTCCGCATACATGGCGAGCGCCTGTCCAACCTGTGCTCCAGGGCCCGCTGTATTGACGAAGGAGAGATCCTCTGCCGTCACATCGTCTGCCACAATGATGGCGGTGTAGGAATGGAAGGTATGATATAGCTCGCCATTAGGGAAGGTTTTCAAGGCATGGTCGTGATACGTAATGACGGTCTTGTCCGCGCCTTCGCCTACGAGCCGCACCCCTTGCTTGTCAATCGTCAGCTTCTCCTCATACACGCCAGCTCGAATTGCGATCGTGAACCGCTGATCCGTATCCGCAGGAATCGCATCCAGTGCGGCCTGAATCGTCCGGTAATCCCCGCTTCCGTCCCATGCCACAGTCAACCGGCATGTCCTCTCTGCTTGCTTGCTCATCGTTAAGTTCGCTCCAATCTCTATAGAAAACATATCCCTGTGGTCGATTGCTCCTGGCAGCACGGATGCTGCTTGATTCTACTGGATGTGCTAGCTGCTGCTAACTGCTGCTAACTGTTTCTATTCAATACTTTGCAGGCTGAACGCACCTGTATAGGAGTGCTGTTCATCGCCATCAAGCATTACCCAGCCAGCTCACCCGCGGCATAATCCGACAGAGCTGCGGTGGTACAGCTTGGGCTGGATGACAACCGGATAGTCGACTTCCTCATCCCGAATGAGCGCCACAATCAGCTCGGCTGCCTGAGCAGCCAATTCGTCTAGCGGAGGGCCGATGGTCGTCAGCGCTACCTCCGCATATTGCATGTCCGGGAGATCATCGTAGCCGATCAGCGAGATATCCTGCGGCACAAGCTGTCCGGCCTCAAGCAAGGCTCGCAGCGCTCCGCGGGTGACGAGGTTGTTCAAGCCGATGAATGCGGTCGGCGAATCGGCATCAAAGCTGTAATTGCGGATGGCGAAGTAGCCATCCTCCCAGGAGGAGTGCGCGGGCAGCACGTGAGCCGGATTGAACGCCAGCCCTGTCCGCTGTAGCGCCTCGCGGTAGCCCTCCAGCTTCACAAGCTGCGAGTTGCCGATGAAGCCGATTCGCTGATGACCCTGCTCCTGAAGATGCTTTACGGCCATATAGATGCCTTCCTTGCGGTCGATCTTAATATAGGGCGAGTTAGGCGTCTCATCTGTACCGAGCACGAAGCAGGGCATACTCAGGGTGGAATATCGCTTCCAGAATGCCTCACGGTTATCGAGCGCGTAATCCCACAGAATGCACCCATCCACACGCAACTGGCTGAAGACGTCCAGACCATCATCTGCGACAACGAGTATCATCTGGTAGCCGCGCTTTTTCAATTCTGCGTGCAAGTTACCCGAGATGGTGGCGAACAGTGGATTGCTCAGCTCATCCAGCACGAACCCGATAATATTGCTGCGGCCTGTCGAGAGCTGGCTGGCCAGAATGTTTTTGCGGTACTGATGCTTCTCTGCAATCTGCAGCACCTTCTGCCTCGTCTCGTGTTTGATGCGGGGGTCGCCGTTCAGCGCCTTGGATACGGTGCTGTAGCTGACCCCGGCCAATTTGGCAATGTCTTTAATGGTTATCAAGCGTCATTAACCCCTCACAGCAAGCTTATTTTTGTGCGGCCATGTACCGGTCATACTGCGCTTGTCTTCCGGCGATGACCTGTTCGATGTTCATGCTCTTCAGCGTCTGAATATAGCTGTCGAACTTGTCGAGCGGCGCCTCGCCGCTAATGAACTTGAAGTTCATCTCTTGCACATACGTGGTTACGTCTGGCATCGTGGTGCTCTCGATGGATGCCTCATCCGACAGCGCGTATACGAACGGGAATGGCTCGCGCACGTATTGCTCGAATTCCTTGTCCAGCTTGGCGTGCCAAGGCGCTACAGTAGCATCGGCCGCATCTGTCGATTGAATGTTCGGCAGATTGACCGGGCCAATGCCCAGCTTCTGAATATATTCATTGTTCTTGCCGTTCTCTGTAAATGTCTTCACGCCGTTCTGCTCGGTGTAGGTGTCGTCCTTAATACCCCAGGTGTACAAGGTCTGCGCCTCCTCGCTTACCCCGTAATCGAGAAACTTGAAGGCGAGCTCCGGATTTTTGCTATTCTTGGAGATGCCGAAGATGCCGCTGACCGGTGTCCGGCCAATGTAGAATGCGTCACCGTAAGGCCCCTTGAGCGGCGGAATGCCCTTGAAGATCGGCTCGCTCGGATCATAGTCGGCGAACAGCGGGCTGTAGACCATCGATTGGTACCAGCTAAAATTAAAGGTGGCTCCGGTTACATCCTGCGAGATGCGAGAGGTCACCTGGTCTGCCGTGGTGCTCGCGTAGTCAACAGTCAGCAGCCCTTCCTTGTACAGCCCGTTCAAGTAAGTGAGATAGTCCTTGTATGCTGGCTCATAATAGCTGAAATGCACCTTGCCCTGATCATCGGCATAGAAGTTATTGGACAGATCCAGACCAAATGCCGGGCCGAACGCCATCGGGACGAACTTGGCTTCCATGGACAGCGGGATTTCGTCGGCCTTGCCATTGCCGTTCGGGTCCTCTGACTTGAATTTGCGCAGCATCTCGGTGAATTCGTCCAGAGTGGTCGGCTCCTGCAGCTTCAGCTTGCTGAGCCAGCGCTGATTGATCATAAATAATGGCATATAGTTGCGGGTAAGCGTCTGCTGCGGCACGTAATACATTTTGCCGTCCGGTGTCGTCAGACTTGCCTTGATCGCTGGAGATTTCTCATAGATTTTCTTCAGATTGACTCCATACTTATCATACAACTCGTCGAGAGACAGGAACAAGCCGCTTTTAATATATTTCATCAGTTGATCCTGATCCGGCAAGTACACGATGTCCGGCAGATCCATCCCGGCAGCGAGCCGCGGGCTGACTGCATCGGCATAGTTCTGCGGCGGGATCAAGTCCCAATCCACACTCACGCCGGCATTGCTCTCGACCTGCTTGACGATGGCAGCGGTGGACAGATCGACGTTAGTTGTCCAGGCGTTGGTCGCCAGGATGGACAGCCTCGCGTCCTTCTGATCGGTAACCGGCCCCGAGCCTGTATAGGTGTAGGTCGATTGCGATTCGCCTTCCGGCGCGGCACTGTTGCCGTTGCCTGCTGTCGTTCCTGCTCCGCCGGAGCACCCGGCCAGGCTCACGGCGAGCCATGCGGTCAATGCGATCTTGCTTGCCCCTGTAATCTTCATCAGTTTGTTCCTCCCTTAGTTATGAACAGTTGGTCGTGCAATCTATCCTTTCACGGCTCCGAGGGTAATGCCCTTGACGAAGTACCGTTGGATAAAAGGGTAAATGGTGATGATCGGCAGGATACTGACGACGATCGATACATACCGAACCTGCAACGAGGATACGGCTAGCGCATTGCTGGTCATGGCGCCGCCCATCTTCTGCATGACCTCCGGCGAGGCCATAATGAGCACTCGTCGCAGAAACATCTGGAGCGGCTGCAGATCCTGCTTGCCCAGATAGAGCAGGGCGGTAAAGAAATTGTTCCAGTGGTAGACGGCATAGTAGAGCGTCAGAACAGCTAGTGTCGGCTTAATAATCGGGACGGCAAGACGATACAGCATCGTCAGCTCGTTGGCGCCATCGATGCTCGCGCTCTCGAAGATTTCATTCGGAATGCTCTCAAAGGCCGAGCGGCAGATCATGACGTTAAAGGTAATGACCAGGATCGGCAGCACCATGACCCAGCGGCTGTTGTACAGCCCGAGCGAGGTAATGAGCATGTAAGCCGGGATGAGGCCGCCGGAGAAGTACATGGTGAAGGCAATGAAGAAGTTCAGCTTCCTCCGCAGAAAAAATTGTGCACGCGAGAGCGGGAAGGCCGCCATGCAGGTTGCTACAATATTAAGCAGTGTGCCGACGATGGTGTACCAGGCTGTATTGTAGAAGGACACCCATAGCTCGCGGTATTGCAGCACCATCTTGTACCCTGATAATGTGAATTCGACCGGATAGAAAAATACTCTCTGCTTCTCGATGGCGTCCACCGAGCTGAACGACACACTGACGACGTACAGGAAGGGGTAGAGGGTGACCAGTACAGCGATCAGGGTGAACAGGTGAACAAGCAAGTAAAAGGAACGATCGCTTGTGGAAGTCTTCATAACGAGCAGCTCTCCTTTGGCTGGATGATAGAGCAAAATGGGATGGGGGCGCTTACCACAAGGACATCTTCGTAAGCCGCCGCGTTAATGTATTCGCTGTGAGTACAAGGATAAAGGTGACCACGGAGTTGAATAGTCCGACGGCGGTAGCAAAGCCGTAGTTCTGCCCGATAATCCCCATCCGGTACACATAGGTCGAGAGCACATCGGCCGTGTCGTAGGTTGCCGGATTGTAGAGCAGGTAGACCTTCTCGAAGCCGACATTCATAATGCCGCCTAGCGAGAGCAGCAGCAGGATGACGATCGTCGGCTTGATGCTTGGCAGCGTCAGATGCCATAGCTCCTGAAACTTGTTCACGCCGTCAATCTTGCCCGAATCGTACATCTCGGTGTCGATCGCCATAATAGCGGCGATGTAGATGATGGAGTTGAAGCCGAAGCTTTGCCAGATGTCGGAGCTGGTGAAGATCGTGCGAAACCAGCCCGGCTCCATCATGAAGTTGACAGGATTCATGCCCAGCTTCGCCAGCAGCGTATTGACGATGCCGTCTGTCGGAGAGAGGAAGTTCACGATCATGCCTGCCACGACGACGGTCGAGATGAAGTGCGGCAGATAGGTGACGGTCTGGGCAAAGCGCTTGAACACGCTGTTCTTGATCTCGACGATGCAGATCGCGAACAGGATCGGAATAGAGAAGCCGAACAGCAGCGGGAGGAACGCGAGCAGGAACGTATTGCGCAGCAGCCGCCAGAAATAGATTGAGTTCACAAACTGATCAAACCATTGCAGCCCTACCCATTCACCGCTGAACACACCCTGGCCCGGCATGAAATCGCGGAAGGCAAGCAGCATGCCCGGCATGGGGACATACAGAAATACGACGTAGTACACAAAAATCGGGGCGAACATGAGCAGCAAATATTTATCCCGTCGAATCAGTCTGGAGAGTGTTGACAATCGATGCTTCACTTCATATCGACTCCTTATGAAATATAATTTACAACGTTTGAAATTTTGGGTGAAGAACAGTGTTCCGTTGATCAATATAGAAGGGTAAGACTTGATCATAACCGCAATATAAAAAGATTGGGAAGAAGGATGTAGATTACTCAAGCACGGGGACTTAAAATTACAACGTTGTAATTTTACCGTAAATTAATGCGCTTACATTTCATTTTTTTCATCATAGCAAAGGCGATTGATTTTGGCAACAGATAAATTGGAGTTGGTTCAACAAACTTTTTTTGTACAAAATGAACTATTATAGTCTCTGCGATCTCTTATCTATGAAAAGGGGAGAGAACATGAACGTAAGCCAGTTGGTCAAGCAAGCCAAAAAAGGCAACAAGGAAGCATTATTGCAACTCATCATGACCGATCAAGACGCTTATTATCGCCTGGCCTACGCCTACATGGGGAACGAGCATGATGCCATGGATGCGATGGAAGACATGATTGTCACGCTGTACGAAAAGATTCATCAATTGCAGAAGGGCGAAGCATTTTACAGTTGGAGCAAAACCATTCTCGTCAATCGCTGTAAGGCCATGCTCCGCAAAAAGAAGCGATTTCTTCCACTGGAGGACGAGCGGGAACCCTCTGCATGTACAGATGATAATCCCTATCGTGATACAGAATCTGAGATCAACATGCAGGTGCTGCTATCCCATCTGAACGCACAGCAGAGGGAAGCAATCGAGCTTCGATATGTTCACGATCTTGCCTATCAGACGATTGCGGAGATGACCGGTGCGCCGCTCGGAACGATTAAATCAAGAATTTCTCAGGGCATACAAAAACTGAAGACCATGATCGGAGGTGATCGTTATGAAAACGATCGAGGAGAAACTGGAGGAGTATAAACAAGTGTCAAACCGAATACAGGCTCCGTTAGAGCTTGAAGGCAGACTTCGGGATGCGCTGCAGCGTGCTCCCTTGAACAAAAGAACGAATAAGGCGGCGGCATGGATATTATCGACGGCTGCAGCACTCATTCTAATGATCGGCGTGTATGAGTATCCTGCCTTTGCTTATTACTTGAACAAACTCAGTATAAACTCTCTTAGCTTCTCTGAAGTCATGGAGCAGGGGCTTGGACAAAAGATCAACAAAAGTATAACGCTTCAGGATGGAGCCGTATTTACCATTAATGGTGTAATAGCAGATGATAATGTGTTTCGCATCTATTACACGATTGATAATCGACCTGCGGTCACTGAGTATAGAAGTTATCATTTTGAACGAGTGAAGGGAATCTTGACCGATTCCAAATGGCTTGGAGGGTACCGCGAGGACAGCAATAAAAAGGATCAGTATGTGGGAGTTGCTGAATTTGAATCGGTTAGTCCTTTCTCTCGCACCTTGACCCTTTCTTTCGTGGATTATCCAGATCATGGAGAGAAGATAGCCTGTTCAATCTCCTTTCATTTTGATGCGAGCATCGCAATGAAGAGCATCGTGAAGCAAGACATTTCACAATTCATCACGGTCGATAAAGGAAGGATTCACTTTGACTCCATGACGGCTTCGCCGACCTCAACCGTGGTGAAGGGGCGTTATGAACTTGAGGAGACGCCGAGATTCCCTGGTAAAACCATGCTTTATGTGAACGGGGTAGAGGTGGCAATGACAAGTTCTGTGTGGAGTGGCACCGGCTTTGTCATTAAATATGAGCCGTTCCCAACGAACCCTATTCAGTCCATTGAGCTTGTGTTTAAAAACTCTGAAGGATACCACAAAATCAACGAGCCGATCTCGCTTGCGTCACCTTCCGATCGATCCATTAAAGTCGGTGATGAGAAGTTATGGATTCGGAGCGTTACAAAAAGTGAAACAGGCTATGATGTCGTCATTGCCAGAAAAAAGTTTACTTTCCTGGACACGGATCATTTATCCGTACAGGCAGGCGGCAATATCGTACCTGTATCTTCAATTTCCAAAGAACGCCCATGGGACCTGAAGAACGGGAATATAATGTGGGAGCAGACCTATTCATTTGACACGACGGACAAGCCGGAATTCCTGCTGGTGGACGGTTACCAGTATATTAAAGCGTACAATAAGAAAATATCAATTCCTGTAGATAAGTAAGCATCCACCTTCCCCATCTGCTAATCCGCGGCTGTCCAGTTCATGGCTAGCCGCCTTTTCCTATCTGCACATAAGGACTCACGCCTCATTGAGCCGTTAGCATCCGGGAGCTACACTGGATGAAAGGCGCCAGACAGTGGAGGGTTGGGAAGCAGATTACGGGCGAAGAAGCAAACACACTGGTGCAAACTGGAGAGGGGTAGAGACGGATGAAGCAGTGGGGGCGACAGGAGTGGGAACGGTTAGGATGGACGGATAAGGAACAAGCACTGCGAGCGCTGCAAGACAGGCTGCCTGCAGGGTTCGCCTTCCTGCGGATGGAACGGTTCGAGCGTTATGGGCGCATCGTGGAGACGGGAATATTTGAATATAAGGGCTGCGAGTTCGTCTTCATTCCTGGCGACCAGGTAACACTCGGGTGGGCGGACTGGAGCGCAGGGCCAGATGATGCAACGCTTATGGATATGCAGGAGGGAATGGAGGAGGCTGGTAGGGTGCCGGAGGAGCTGGCGAAGCTGCTGCGTGAGCAGATGTCGCCTGTTCGGGAGGTGGAGATTCGTCCGCTGCTCATCGAACGCCGCACCAGGCCAGCGGGCTGGTACGAGGTTACACTGGAGGAGCTGGACCCGGAGGAGGATGACGATGTGCTCGAGGAGCTGGAGAGCTTCAAGCAGACAACGTATAGCACTTATGAGCAGTACCAGTCATTTCGCCTGCTCCGGGCGGGAGAGAGTATACGAGTAGAGTTGTTCGACAGCAGCGACAGCTATGAGGAGTGGGCGGCCAGTGAACTGGAGGAGGGCTTCGGCATACTGACGGAGGAGGAGTGGGAATATGTATATGGGGGTGGCTGCCGAACGCTGTTCCCCTGGGGAGATAGCTTCGATTATTCGATGAAGGTGCGGCATTTTGGCGAGCTGGATCGGCAGGTGGATGAGGGGAAGTCCAGTGAAGACAGTCGGAGCCTGGAACAGGGGGGTGGCTCAGGCTCCTCAGACCTCTCCGATCTGCAGGAGCGTCCGCAAGGGGAAGACCGCCCGTATGATCTGGAGCAGCCGAACGCATTCGGGCTGTATTTTCTGGGCGATCCATACCAGACCGAGCTGACCGCGACTGCCGACGGCGTGGTCATCTGCAAGGGGGGAGATGGCGGCAGCAGCATCTGCGGCGGGCTTGGAGTCGCGCTTGGCTATCTGCCGGTTGCAGTCTACTACCGCGATCCGTATGCGGAGGAGCTGACATGGGAGGACAAGCTCGATCATATGCATTACCGTCGAGTGGTGCGATTATAGCCGTGTGCTGGATCGTGTCTTTAGCTCGAGGCGGAGCAGAGGATGCCGAGACCCTGACTCCCGTACCGGATCAGCAACTCTAGCGGTTCAATGTACCATTCACCGTTCTATTGCATGACTAACGTTCCATCACAACGCTGGATTCGCGCACGATCAGCCGCGGCTGGAATTTGACACGCTCGTATGAGCCCCTCGTGCGTTCCTTGATCCGCTTGAGCAGCAGCTCGGTCGCTGCGCGAGCTACCTCGGTACCCATGATGCTGACCGAACTGATCTTAGGTGCGGTAATGGTGCACCACAAGATGTCATCAATTCCGACTACGGCGATTTGTTCAGGAATGCGGATGCCAAGGGCGGTCAACTGATTCACTAAGCCGATCGCGATCATATCATTGCCCGCGTAGATGGCGTCCGGCATATGCTCCAGGCCGCAGAAGTAGTTGGCGGCCTGCTTGCCGGTCTGAATCGAGAAGTCCTCGCCGAAGAAGACGAGCGCAGGGTCCACATGATCAACCGACCGTTCGTAGGCGAAGTAGCGCTCCTCGATCACATCCTTGGCAGCGCCTGCATAAGCGATGCGCGTCCGGCCGATGCGGATCAGATGCTCCATCACGAGCATGCCTTCTTGGGTAGCGAGGCTAACCAGATCGGCTTGAATGCCATCATCAAGCCTCTTGCCATAATTAATGATGGAGATGGGAAGGCTGCTTTTGGCGATCACGTCATGGAGAGCCTTGGGATAGGCTAAGGGTAAAATGATCAGGCCATCGACATGCAGCTTCTTCAAGTGGCGGATGCTGTCTAGCTCCAGCTTTGCTTGGGCAGAGGTGTTAATCTGAACGACCTGATAGCCATGCTGGCGGGCGACCTGCTCCACGGACCAGGCAATCTCGGGGATGAAGGCATTGCGAATATCCGGCACGGCCAGCGCGATCTGGCGTGTCTGTCTTACCTTGAGACTTTGAGCAGAGGAGTTAGGAACAAAGCCTAGCTCCTCAATTACACCCATAATTTTTTGCTTGGTGCGTTCACTGATGCCAGGTGAGTTATTCATGGCGCGGGATACAGTGGCAATCCCGACGCCCGCATGTCTGGCCACATCTTCAATGGTTATTTTCTTGTGCTCCGTCATGTTCTGTGACATCCTCTCTGCAGAACGGAAATGTTTCCGATATGAACAGAAAATTATGACAATTTGACAAATAAGTCGATAATGTGTCATACTTTTATTCGGAAACGTTTCCTGTTAATCGATGAAAATCATGCGAAATCCGGTTGCCCCGCCTCAAGACGGCGGCAGCCGCTTGGGCTTGGCAATTTTCTGCATTTTATCACAATATGCTTGGTAGGCACAATTAGGGAGATGAATACGTTGAAAGCGTTGAGATGGCATGGTGTGAAGGACTTGAGACTGGATGACATCGAGGAGCCAGCGGTTAAACCGGGCACAGTGAAGCTAAAAGTCAAGTGGTGCGGCATCTGTGGCAGCGACCTTCATGAATATACAGCAGGGCCCATCTTTATCCCTGGCGCAGCGCCGCACCCCATTACGGGCGAGCAGGCGCCGATTGTCATGGGGCATGAATTTTCCGGAGAGGTTGTGGAGATTGGGGAGGGTGTAACCCGCTTCAAGGTGGGCGACAAAGCGGTGGTCGAGCCGATCTTCAATTGCGGAGCATGTGCTGCGTGTCGTTCCGGCAAATACAACCTGTGCAGCACGATGGGCTTCTATGGTCTGGCTGGCGGTGGCGGCGGCTTCTCCGAATATACAGTCGTGGCTGAACACATGGTTCATAAAATTCCAGCGACGATGTCCTATGAGCAGGGCGCGCTTGTGGAACCGTCTGCTGTGGCGTTGTATGCGGTTCGCCAGAGCAGCTTCAAGGTGGGCGACAAGGCGGCCGTGTTCGGCGCCGGCCCGATCGGACTGCTCGTTATCGAGGCGCTCAAGGCAGCGGGGGCTGCGGACATCTATGCCGTCGAGCTGTCGCCGGAGCGCAAGCAGAAGGCGGAGGAGCTGGGAGCGATCATTCTTGATCCCTCGCAGGTCGATGTGGTGAAGGAACTGATGGCCAGAACGGATGGCGGCACTGACGTTTCCTACGAGGTGACAGGTGTGCCTCAGGTGCTGCAGCAGGCGATCGACTCGACCAAGGTAGGCGGCGAGATGATGATTGTCAGCATCTTTGAGAAGGAAGCATCGATCAAGCCGAACCTGATCGTAACCAAGGAACGCACCATTAACGGCATTATCGGCTACCGCAACGTATTCCCGTCGGTGATCAGCCTGATGGAGAAGGGTGTATTTGCCGCAGACAAGCTGGTGACGAAGCGGATCAGGCTGGAGGATGTTGTGGAGCAGGGCTTCGAGGCGCTGCTGAAGGAGAAGAATCAGGTTAAGATACTCGTTGAGGCCTAGGCTCGCTTACATGAATAGAGAGGCAAACAGGACGCCATATCAGGCGTCCTGTTTGCATGTGCCCGGTGCGCTGGCAAGGCTGTGGCCGCATCGGATCATGTTGTGCTTCGCCATGGAATGGGACTTTACTCGGGAATAGTGTCATTTGCCCACTTCTTGCATACAGTGGATAGACTAATGACCCGGCTGTAAGGAGGAGAAGTGCAATGAGCAATGACGTATTGATGGACCCGAATGTGGTGCTCGCAGGAGATTCAACCAAGAAGGTTGCCTACAAGAGAGATCCTAACAATGTGGTGACCCAACTGTTTGCGGCGCAACTGCCAGCGATCTTCAATGGTTTTTTCAATGTGCATATGTCCAAGGGCATTATGATCGTCCCGCATTGGCATCCCAATGCGAATGAGATGGTCTACATGATTAGCGGCGAGGCAACCAGTGCGGTATTTAATCCCTTCACGCGCAAGCTGATGGTCTATAAGCTCAAGCCAGGTCAAGTATCGCTGCTGCCTAAGGGCTGGTTTCACTGGATTATTGCGGATACGGATGATGCGCATATGCTGACCATCTTCGATGTGCCGACGCCCGATGTGGTGCTGGGTGCGGATTTCCTGAGCTTTATGCCCAAGGAGGTCGCACAGCGCGCCTATTGCATCGACGCGGAGGATTATGCGAAGGCGGTGGCGCCGATCAAGGAAGCGCTGCTGCTGGGGCCGCCTCCAGGCTGCCAGCTAATGGCCAAGGAGGAGAATACAGCGAATAAGGCGGCCAACAAGGAGCCGAATATGCCGCGAGAGCCTTACGGATGGGACTATGCCCAGGCGGGCTATGCAGGAGGCGTATACCCTCCAGGCATGCAACCGCAGCAGACGATGGCGCAGGCTGGTTATATCCCGCATGGTTACCCGTATCCGGTGCAACGACCAGGCCAGGGGGCAATACCGGGCGCCGGCTATGGGAACGGACAGCCATTGCAGGCCGGTTCGCCCTATGTCTATGGCTCAGGCCCGTCTCCAACAGGAGAGTCGACGGCAGGTTATTCTCACCACGCACCCTCGCCATTTTATCCCGGCTTCTAAGCATCGGCATACCCATAGCTCCATCACGCAGCGGAGCACCGCGCAAGCTCCAGCGCGCGGTGCCTCGCTGCGTGATGGCGTTCGGACTTACAGCAAGCCCGCCTATTCGCGATGAATGGCGGGCTTGCTCGCTTGGGCTTCTGTGCAGCAGGGGGCGAAAAGGTGGTGAAAGATGCCCCTGAGCGAGTGTAAGACACACCCTAGCACTCTCTATTTCTCTGTCATGAGATTCAGGTCTGTTGCCAGCTTGTCCAGCTCCAGGAAGCTGTCCTTAATCTCATTGATCCGCTCATCCTGGGTCGTCATGCTGGCGACCATCTCCTCGACGGCTGCCATGTTTTGTTCTGTTCGTAAGGAAAGCGACTGCATCTCCTCAGAAATTCGCACATATTGGTGCTGAAGATCATTGGCCGCGGTCTCGACTTGAATAGACTGCGCGTCCATCTGGCTGGCATTGCCGGATAAGGTCTGCATAGCAACCGTCACCTTCTGCGCCGCATCGCGGCTCTCCAGAATCGTTCCTCGCCCCTGGATGACCTGCTCGGCAGCCAGATCGGTCTTCATGCGGATGCTCTCCAATATACGGGTAATTTGCTCGGTTGACTTCTGAGAGGAATCTGCCAGCTTGCGGATTTCGCCCGATACGACAGCGAACCCGGCCCCCTGCTCGCCTGCGCGAGCCGCTTCGATCGCAGCATTCAGCGCAAGCAACTGTGTCTGTGCTGTAATTTCCTGAATGGCAATCACAATGTCGCGTATGTGCTGATTCTCCTCGTTCAGTTGCTTCATCAGCTCTGCAGATTGCTCAATCATGCGCTGAGCGGAATTCATCTTGGCGGTGAGTTCCTCCACCTCGCGATTGCCGCTACCCGTCAGAAGAACAGCGTTGTCAGCTAAGTCTCTCATCTCTGTCGAGCGGGTAGCCAGATGATGGACGGCGTGCTCGACGACCTGAATCGACCCGCCAATATCCGAGATGCTGTCCGTCTGGGTCTCGATGCTTGTCGAGATCTCCTCGAAAGCAGCAGTAACCTCTTGAGATATAGCGCTGGTAGAGGTCACATTGGCCTTGAGGCGGCTGCTGAAATCATTCAGTGAACGGAGCGATTGTGTAATCCGGCTGATGATGTCCTGGGCGCGGCTATTCTCGCTGATCGCCTTGGCCTGCTCCTGGGCAGCCTCCATCTGCAGATGCTGGCTGAATCTGGAGGCGGTGAGCAGCGGCGCTGCGATCATCATCAAGTACAGCATAATGGTAATCGGACTGTTGTTGCCAAAAACCGCCTCGTTATAGGGACTTACAAATAAATACAACGTCAATGCAGTACCAATCAAGGTCGCGAACAATTGTGCCCTATAATGATGATAGAGCGTCATAATGGCCAGATTGACAAATACGAGAAAGTAGGTCGTAATGATCGGCGCCGTGACGATCAATAGCACCGTCAGGACGGTAATGACAATCGGTATAAAATACATGACATACCCTTCCAGAGAACGGCGGTACATCATAAAGGTCGGGCCGGCACAGCAAAATAAGCCGACGAGGGCAAGAATAATAATGGCATCGGTTTCAGCGCCGGTCATAAAGCCTACGCCGATACCGAGCAGCAGCATCCCCCAGATTATAATGACAAGCAAGCGATTGCGACGGAACAGCGTTCCAGCATGATTCATGGTGATCATCCTTCCAAATGTCGGCTTTAATGTATAGTATAGATCGGGACGCAAACACACGATAAAGATACCATATATATACATATACGTAAACAACAAATGGAACTAAAGTCGCATATGTCCCAGCTTCCATTCACCTCTTCGACAATAAGATGGATAGATCGACCTTTGACTATGAACCCAAGAGCCATGCCGGCTGTCGATTAGTGTTAGATCGCGTCCGTTTGTTTCAACCGCCGTATGGCCAGGAAGGAGAACAACAGAGTGAACAGGCTGGCCATCACGGTGAAGCCGCTCAGCTCTGCCATGCTCAAGCTTTGCTGATTCAAGACACCCATCCCGATCGTCAGGAGCGAATAGGGAAAGAGCAGACCCACCTTGGCGATGTAGAAGCCTAGCCCAGCTAAAACAGCGCATAGCGCGATGCCCACCGGCACAGCAAAGCTGCGAATACGCAGAGAGAGCATCAATTGGGCAGCTCCGATGACGACCGACGCCATCCATCCGCGCATGATCCAGCCGAAGAGCTCCGGCGGCGGGGGCAAGCTAAGGCCGAAGGCCAGGCCCGCTGCGAGATAGAGCAGTGCCATGAGCGCTTGTACGGCAGCAGCCAGCAGGCTGATGACAACCAGCTTGGCCATGAACAGAACAGTAATCGACACGGGTACGGTCAGCATCCTATTCCAGTTGCGATTCATATGCTCCAGCCTGCACAGATAGGCGCAGCAGATAGCAATAAGCAGCGGCAGGAAAAATTCACCATAGAACAGGCTGACCTGCGTCCAGAGGCTGTACCAGCCATTAGTGAGCACCGTGCGGTTAAAATAATAATTGGCGCAGCCAATCAGCAGGCTGAACAGCGGCAAGGCTGCCAGCACCAGCCATAGCCCGGAGCGGCGCAGCTTCAGCCATTCGGCGGCAATACATGATAGGAGCAAGTGGATTCCCTCCTTAATATTCCTGGCGGGAAGCGTGGCGGCTCCCGGCTAGATAGATAATGATCGCCATCAGCAGTACAACTGCGGGCAACGCGACCCCGGCAGTCTGCAGCTCATAGATAACGCTGCCGCTGTCATACACCGTCTTGATTGGCGACAGCTCGGTATAGTAGGCCCAAGGTAGAATGCGGCGAATGGCTGCCGGGAAGAAGCCGGCTGTCATGCCGGCAAAGCCGCCCAGCATGCCTAAGCATAAGGCGAACGACTGATTGGGAAGCCGGGTGGAGAGCCATAGCTGGGCCGCTGTGACTGCAAGCTGGGTGAGAGCCGTGCCCCCGGCCAGAGCGGTCAGCAGCGCGACGGGCGGCGGTCCATCTAGCCGGCTCACGATGCCGAAGACAGCAAGTGCTGCCGCCTGCAGCACCGTATAGACCAGCAGGAGAAGATTGGCGCAGATGAATTTGGCCAGATAGAGGGAGCTGCTCTTGACGGAGGCCGCAGCGAGAAGGCTCCATGTATTCCCCTTATGCTCCATATCGCACAGACGAGAGACGACGACAGCGCACAGAATAGGCAGGAACAGCCCGTTCAGGGAGGCGGCCAGGACGAGTAGATTGTCCCAGGGTGCGCTGTCGCCATGGCGCGCCATGTAGATGCTCATGGAGAGAAACATCCAGGCCAGCTCTGCCCCCATGAACAGGAGCAGCATCAGCAGGATTCGCTTGCGGCGAAGCTTATAGGCCTCGAGCCCCAACAGCTTCATCATAATGAGCGCTCCCCTCCGGTCAGCTCAAGGAACAGCTCCTCCAGGCTACGCCCATGCTCCTCAAGGCGGATGACAGGGAAGCCGTTCTCTACCAGCATCCGGTTCAGCCCGGCAGCCAGATCGTCGGCGAGCAGCTTGATGTACAAGCGTCCGTTCCGTATCTCCGGGAATATCCCCTTGGATTGGAGCAATCGGTAGGCAGCATTCAGATGCTCTGTCTTGATCGAGAGCTGTGGCTGGCCCATCGCGCGCAGCTCCTCCATGCTGCCCTGAAATAACAGCTCCCCATGGTGAATAATGCCGACAGAGGTAGCGATCTGTTCGATCTCCGATAGCAGATGGCTCGATAGGAGCACGGTCATGCCATAGCGACCAGGGAGCGACTTGATCAGCTCCCGAATCTCTCCGATTCCTGCGGGGTCGAGCCCGTTCGTCGGTTCATCGAGGATAAGCAGCTTCGGCGCGGCAAGCAGTGCCATGGCGATACCGAGCCGCTGCTTCATGCCGAGCGAATAATGGTCAACCCGCTTGTGCTGATGCTGCTCCAGGCGAACGGTGCGCAGCGCTTCGCTGATCTGCTTGGCAGCTACCCCGCGCAGCCGCTGCATCACCCGCATATTTTCCAGTCCGGTCAAATGTCCGTAGTAGGAGGGCGACTCGATCAGAGAACCAATGCGGCTCAGAATCGGTTGGCGATGCTTCGCCAGCTCCTGGCCAAAGATTGTAATCTGGCCGCTGGTGGGCTTGGCGAGGCCGAGCAGCATTTTGAGCGTGGTCGATTTGCCAGCTCCATTGGGTCCCAGAAACCCGTAGATTTCTCCTTCTCCAACCCGCAGATTCAGGTCGCGCACCCGATAGCCGCCTGTCGCTGCTTTGGTCAACCGGGCGGTGGATACGATGGTGTCATTCCCCACGAAAGCTCACTCCTTTCATTCGCAGCTCCCGCTTGGCAGGCGGAAGGGCAGCGCCCTGGGATCGATTTCGAGAGCTGCATGAATGCAGTATAGAGACTCAAGCTTGCTGGAGGCTGAAGCCTAGCTTACACCAACCTTAAATTGGCGCTTGGCTGCCACTGTGCGAGTTGGAGTGGGCATTGCTCATGTATAATAGGGGACAGGTGATGGATATGGACATGTTAAAGGACAAAAAAATACTCGTTGTCGATGATGAGCCGCCTCTTCGCCAGATGCTGGATGCCTTGTTGCGCAAGGAAGGATTCTATCGCATCTATATGGCTCAGGATGGGGCGTCGGCTCTGGCTTGCATACGGACGGACAAGCCGGAGCTGGTTATTCTGGATGTGATGCTTCCAGACATGGACGGCTTCGAGCTGTTGGCGGCAATTCGCCGCTTCTCCAGCGTGCCGGTGCTGTACCTGTCAGCCAGGGGAGAGGATGAGGATCGCCTTCTGGGGCTTGGCCTGGGGGCGGATGATTACATGGTCAAGCCCTTCTTGCCCAGGGAATTGCTCCTGCGTGTAATGGCGATCATGAAGCGGGTCTATGCTCCAGTCGTTGCGGAGAGCCTGCCGAGTTTTATATTGGGGGCATGCAGCGTCGATCTGGAGCAGGCAACCATCCAGCGGGAAGGAAGCGAGCTCTCGCTCACACCCAAGGAGCGGGGCCTGCTGTTGAAGCTCTATGAGAATCGGGGCAGGATTGTGACCACCGATGCGCTGTGCCAGGCTGTATGGGGCGATGATGCATATAGCTATGAGAATACACTGATGGTGCATATTCGTCGCATTCGCGAGAAGATCGAGCGGGACGCGTCCAGCCCGCAGCATCTGCTGACCGTGCGCGGCCTGGGCTACAAGCTGATTGTGAAGGAGACATCGTAATGGAGGGTGTTGTCCGTATCTTGAGGCGCTTTATGAGCATGACGCTGCTCATGTTCGCTCTGCTGCTGGTGGTGAATATCGCTCTGCTGGCAGGGTTGATCTTTAAGAATATGAATCAAAGGCCGTCGCAGGACGAAGTGGTGCGCCGTGTGGCAGCGGATATTTGCAATGAGGCAGACGAGAACATGAAATGCGGCTCTATAACAGAGGATTTGACGGCGATAGGAGAGAAACAGGAGGGCAGCCAAGCCGGGGAAAAGGCAGCGACGGCTTCCCTCTACTGGCTAGGAGCGAAGGGGAAGCGGCTGCTGGAGGAGCATGGGGCGTGGATGATGCTGCTGGGCAGCGACGGGCAGGTTGTGGCGAACTATGAACTGCCGGATGACATTCCGCGCAGCTACGGTGTGCTGGATGCTGTCCGTTTCTCCCGCCATTATCTGCTGGATTACCCTGTGTCTAGCTGGCAGCGTGGCGAGCTGCTGACCATAGTCGGTTATCCTAAGACGAGCGTGGCAAAGTACCAGCTTGCTCTGCCTGTGGAATGGGTCAGCACGCTGCCGCAGCGGGCGTTGCTGCTGCTACTTAGCAATGTGCTGATCGGGTTGCTGCTGGCGCTGCTGATCGGCATGCGCATGCTCAAGGCGATTCGCCCGCTCGCTCGCGGCATCCTTGCGTTATCGAGGGAGGAGCCTGTACATGTGGAGCCTAAGGGCGTGCTTGGCGACCTGGCGCAGAGCATCAACAGCGTATCAGAGAAGCTGCAGGCCAGCAGCCTGGCGCTGAAGCAGCGGGATGAAGCAAGGTCCAACTGGATCGCAGGCATCTCGCATGACATTCGCACACCGCTGTCGATGGTGCTCGGCTATGCAAGCGAGCTGGAGGAGCATGACGAAGTGCCTGCTGAGCAGCGTCAGCAGGCCGGGATTATTCGCCAGCAAGGCGAGAAGCTTCGTCATCTGGTCAGTGACCTCAATCTCGTCTCGATGCTGGAGTATGAGATGCAGCCGCTCCATATCAAGACGCTGCGACTGTCTGCCCTGGCACGTCTGGCGGCATCCGACCTGCTGAATCATGGGCTGGACGCCCGCTTTTCACTTTCACTTCGGGAGATGGACGAGCGTGTCCGTGTCCAGGGAGATGAACGGCTGCTGCTGCGGGCGATCTCCAATCTGCTGAATAACAGCATCCGCCACAACCCGCAGGGCTGCGAGCTGTTTCTTACTGTCTGCAAGAAGCAGGACCTTCCTGGCCGCTGTGAGCTGATTGTGGAGGATAGCGGCCGGGGGGTCCCGGAGGAGGAGCTGCCCAAGCTGCTCGACCTGCCCTACTCCTCGGCGCGCCGTCGTCTGGCCGCGGGCGGGCATGGACTGGGACTTCCGATGGTTGCCCGCATCGCCTGGGCGCATCAGGGAAGGCTGGAGCTGTTGCCCCGCAGCGGAGGCGGGCTGATCGCTAGGCTGGAGCTTCCGTGCGAGGAATGACGAACGTTACGGAGGTTCCTTCCCCAGGCTTGCTCTGAATGGCCAACCCCCGGCCGTATAGCTGAGTCAGCCTTCGGTTCGTATTGAGCAGGCCAATCCCGCCTGCTCCCCGCTGGGATGGGTCCAGCAGATGCAACGCATACTCCGGCTCCATGCCCTTGCCGTTATCCCGCACCTCAACGCGTACTCCTTCCTCCGTCCTCGTCATCTTGATCACCACGGTACCGCCGCGAGCCTGCTGCAGCAGACCGTGCTTGACGGCATTCTCCACCAATGGCTGAATGCAGAGCGGCGGAAGCATCAGCTCAAGGTCCGGCTCCACCTGCCAGATGACGCTGAGCCGATCCTCGAACCGCTCTTGCTCGATATACAGGTACGCTTCCACCAGCTCCAGCTCATGCGAGAGCGGCACGAGCTGCTCGGAGTTCAGAAAATCAAAGCTAATGCGCAGATAGGCAATCAGTGCTTCGCCCAGGGATCGCATCCTCTCTGGGTCCAGGTCGCTTAGAGCGAGGAGTGCGTTCAACGTATTAAACAAAAAATGCGGCTGTATCTGAGCCTGCAGGTAAGCAGCCTCCATACGGAGACTGTCGCTGACCGACTGCTTCAGCGAGGTCAGCGCCCAGACCCGGTATTTCAGCTCCAGTGCATCGACAGGCTTGGCGACGTAATCATTGGCCCCGGCAAGGAAACCGGTATAGATGTCTTCGGGAGCGCTGCGAGCGGTCAGCAGCAGCACGGGCAACTCGGATAACGTATAGTGCTCCCGTACCTGTCTAGTCAGCTCATAACCCGACATATACGGCATCATCACATCGGAGATCAGCAAGTCCCAGCGTCTTGTATGCAGCAGCTCCAGCGCTTCCTTGCCCGAGAGCACGGTATGGATAGAATACTGGGGGCCAGATAGAATGCTGGCGAGTACCTGCAGGTTAACCGCATCATCGTCCACAGCCAGAATATGCACGTTGCCCGCGGCAATCATCGGCTTGGAATGGGCCATCGGCTGCCATACCTCCGAGTGACTCCCCGTATCCCGTGAATTCGTGAGGCTCTGCGCAGACGACTTGGCAATTGCAGCAACCGTATCTGTCCTATTGGGCGCATCCGAACGGGAGGGATCGTAGAGCGGCAACTGGAACGAGAAGGAGGAGCCTTCTCCAGGCTTGGAGATGACGCCGATGCTCCCGCCATGCAGCTCCACTAACTGCTTGCATATGCTTAGACCCAGCCCGATGCCGCTGCTATTGCCCAGATGCTCATCCCCTTGCTCATACGGAGTAAATATTCTGCGTTGTGTTTCCTCATCCATCCCCGTCCCTGTATCGGTGACAGTGATGATCGCCTGCCCCATCTGAATCTCCGCCGCGATGGTGATGGTGCCTTGCTCCGTGAATTTGATCGCATTATGTACCAGATTAATTAAGATTTGCATCAGCCGCTTCTCATCCGCATAGACAGGCGGCATCTTGTCGGATAGGTTCAACTGCAGCCGCACTGACTTGCTGCGTACCATGAACTGCAGCATATCGACGACGCCGGAGGCGATGGATTGCAGTTGCAGCGGCTCGCGTTGCAATACGATCTGTTGATCCTTCAAGAGTACCATGTCAAGCAGATCATTCACCAGATGCGACATTCTGCGGCCAATGGTCAGCAGCAGATCAAGGTCCTGAGCGCTCTTCTTGCTCAAGGTCTGCTGCTCGTTGGCGGCGATCGTCTGCGCGATGCTGAGCATCCCATGCAGCGGCGTGCGCAATTCATGCGATGTGTTGGCGAGGAATTGATCCTTCAGCTTATCTGCCTGCTGCAGTTGCTCGGTGAGCTTGGCGTTCTCCTCTGTGTTGCGGAAGTAGCGTTTGAACCAGTAGGAGGAGAAACCGATGAGCGCTCCAATGATGTCGAGCGGATAGTAGGTGGGATAGAGTTTAAGGATGCCGGTAATAACCCCCCAAGAAATGCTCGACACGATGCTGGTTGAGGCGATCAGCAGGAAGATGACATCCTCCCGATTGCTCCGCAGCATGGAAGCGATGCGATAGAGAACCCACAGCGTAGGCAGCAGGTACAGCAGCAGCAGAGGTCGGAAGGTATCATTGGCGTACATCACAGCATTAATCGGGCTAGCCAACAGGAACAACGTATAGAGACAGAGCGCAGCGGCGTACATCCGAAAGCCGATGCCGGTGGTTCTCGTCGCGGAGAAGCTCCGGGTCAACAGCACCATGAAGAAAGCTACCCACAAGTACGCTAAAAAGCGGAACTTGAGGCTCCATGTATAGTTGAGCGACAGCCAGAGGCGCAGCAAGGAATCATCATCGGATACGATGGTTAGCCCCGCGAAAAACAGCAGCAGAAAAAAGACCAGAAACACTTTATTTCGCGAATTAAGCAAATATAAAATGCCGGCATACAGGGCGTGGAGCATCAAAATGACATAGGCAATCATCTGAAAACCGATCGAGTACATGCGTTCAAAATCGACGGCCGCCTCGGTGCCAAAGCGAATCGATTCAATAATACCGCCCTTGGTAGGGGAATCGAAGTTGGCTACGCGAATAATCAGCTCCACCTCTTCTGCACCCTCAGAATCAAAGCGATCCGTATAGGAGCGGTTATCCGGCATATAGCTCTGCTCGTCCGCAGTGATGCGGCCAATCGGTGACATGGTCACTCCGTTGATCTCGAGCACTGAAGCCGCTTCGATCCGTTGTACCCAGATGCGGTAGGCTGGATGAATCGGCTCGCCCAGCAATATCCGCAGTCTGTAGGTGCCATAGCCGTAATGATCCGTTGAGCCAGCAGGCAACGCTTCCTTCCAGGTTCCCGGTACGCTGATCAGTACCGGCTCGCCCCCTTGTCCCGCACGGATGCTGTCCCGGTCGAGCAACTGGCTAGGATAGAATTCCCATTGACCATTGAGGTAGATTGTATTTTGATTATCGAATTTCCAGTGGCGCACATCCAGAACGCCATTCTCGGCTATAGGCTGGTCTCCTACCGCATTGTCCATATACCATACAACGCGCAGGCCAAACAAAACGATGATAAACAGCGCAAGGAACATCCAGGTTTTATAGTGGGAGAGTAATCGTTGTGAATTCATGCGTACATAGTTCGACATTCTACTTCAAATTCCTCTATAGGCTTGCAGGACTGCAACAGCGAGCAGTAGCAGTAACGGATGAGGGGGAGACAAAGTAACGAGGATTCGGCTCTGTCCAGATCAGCAGGGGCAGGAGGGATGATGGCCATGGCATAGAAGACAGCCGGGGAGCCGGCCTGATCAGGCCGGCCGGGACTCTCTGGCGATCCTGATCAGGCCTTGATGTCGATGGAAGGAGAGCTGTTGGGCAGTGGAGGCTTGGTCTGCCCATCGGCCTCCTGTTGTTGGAGTGAGGCAGGGGTCAGTTCTGAGCCTTCGCCTGGCACAGGAACGCCATGCGTGAGCATGCTGCCCTCTGGCGTGGTCGTCATCTCGGACTCTACGGCATTGACTGGAGCGCTGGCATCCCCGTGAGAGAGGCTGACCAAGCTGTCTCCACGGCTGGCTCCTGTGCTAGCGGCATCGTCTTCTGATTCGGCTGCTGCCGCGGCCCGCTTATGCCCTTCAGCCGCATGCCGGTTCTGCTCCTCGGTGGCCTTGGCGAGCTCCTTCTGAGCCTCATACGCCTTGGCGGCAACTTTAGGGGCGAAGGCATCGCGCTCCTCTTGTGTCGGCAATCGGGATTGAACGCCGCGCAATGTCTCGGCCTCGCTCAACGATTGGGTGGCTTTCATCAAATTTTTCGCTTGCATCGAAAATTGCACCTGCTCTGGCTCGGCATGTTCTCGCGCTTCACGCTCCAGCTTCTCTGCCATCTTGCGCTGCGCTTCCTCCAGCTCCTTCTGGCGCTCCTTCATGGCCTGCTGGCTCAACTGTGTCTGCAGCTCGGAGATTTGAGCCTCCAGCTCCTTGATCTTCTCTGCCTTGGCCTTAGCCTCCTTCTTGCTCTCCTTGACATTGGCAATCTGCTTTTGCAGCTCCAGTATCTGTCGCTCCAGCGCAGAATGCTGACCGGATTGCCCGCCGGACGGTGCACTAGGGCTGACCGGTGAGATGGGTTGGATTTTCATAGATAATTCCTCCTTCCATAGTCAATCTTTACTTCTTTTATCGGCTGAATAGACGGAATATGTTAGCATTCATTCCCTATCATCACCAGAAAATGCTTGACAAATTTTCTTGCTTCCCCTTAATATGGGGGTAACATGAATGAGAGGGGGCTGAACGATATGCTGGCACGTTATATGACGCTGAATCTAACTTCATACTGTATCCTAGCAATCATCGGCCCCGAGCGGGCGACATGATCAATCGAGGCTGAGACTCTATGAGTCGAGGCTGATATAGTTGTGTATTACGCAACGCCGCGGTTTACGAAAGACCGCGGGAGGTCATGCCATGGACGATGAGTCTATGGCTTTTTTTGATTTTAGTCCTATCTATGCGAAATAAGGTAATAGCCAGCTCAGACGTATATAGACGTCTGGCTTGCTTAACGAGGAAGGAACGATATATTGATGTCTATGAATTACATTCATGAGGTGAAGCTTCCGGCTGGTGACTTGCAGGTCTATGCAGGCGCGAAGCTGTTTCAATCCTTAGATTATAAGATTTTCGAGATGGCCAATAACAATCTGCAAATTCCGAACATTCAATTTATGAGCTATACACCGGATGTCCATGTAGGCGTAGGAACCTGCATCGGCACGACAGCGGTATGGAGCTGCGAGGATGGCTATGTGTCGCCATCGATCGTCGGCAGCGACATCGGATGCGGCATGCGTGTTCAACTGACGAATCTGCATAGCCGCGACCTGCAGGACGTCAACGTGCGGCGCAAGCTGGTGCGGGCGATCGAGAAGCTGCTGCCGATGGAGTCGCATCCGCGCGGGCATTTCTCGGATATTCGCCTGGAGCATGTGGTAACGAAGGGGCTGCATGGCCTGCCAGGCAAATACATCCCGGACAGCTACACGCCGAAAAGGTCGACCTCGCTCACTCATGTGGAATCCAGCCGGTTTGCCTTCGATGAATCGGTATTGAGTACGATGCCTGAGCAGGCGATCCACCGCGCTCACCGTCAGTTGGGAACGTTGGGCGGGGGCAATCATTTCGTAGAAATTCAGGCAATTGAGATTGCTGAGCCGCAGCGGTCGATAGCTGAGGCGTGGGGACTGTATGATGGTCAGATCGCCGTCATGATTCATTCGGGCTCGCGCGCCTGGGGAGCGGCGGTCAACCAGCAGTGCACCGAGCCGATGAGACGGACGATGGGACGGCTCGGGCTGGGGACGGCTGACCCGAAGCTGGTGTTCGCGCCGCTTGACCATCCTGACGGAGAGCGATATGTGAATCTGATGTACTCGGCGCTGAATTATGCGGTCGTCAATCGCCACCTGATCGGCTATGCGGTGCGTGAAGCGTTCCGCAGTGTGCTGGGCACAGGCTGTGAGATGCGGACGCTGTATGATCTGATGCATAACTATGCATGGGAAGAGCGCACCCGAGGCGGAAGAGTGTTTGTCCATCGCAAGGGAGCGACCAGGGCGCTACCACCCGGCCACCCGGATAATCCGAAGCCCTATATGGCGACCGGTCATCCGGCGCTGATTCCCGGCTCGATGGGCACGTCCTCCTATCTGATGGTCGGGCGCCCCCAGGGCGAGGACAATTATTACTCAATCTGCCATGGAGCAGGCCGCATCCGGTCGCGCTCGGCGACGAAGCAACTGGTGAGCGTACAGGAGTTTGAACGGGCTCTGAAGGTAGGCAGCGCGGACGAAATTGTCGTGAATCAGCGGTCACTGGCCTCGATTATCGATGAGTCGCCGCAAGCCTATAAGAACGTGGATGATATTATTGAGAGTGTTACGGGAGCAGGGCTGGCGGATGTGGTTGCCCAGTGCAAGCCGCTTGCCGCAGTGAAAGGAGCCAGATAATATTTTGGAGAACAAGGCAGTTAACGAAGTGAAGATAGCGATGGAGCAGGCTCAGCAGAAGATCGTCAGGACAGCAGCAGTAGGGACGGAGCAAGGCGAGGGGCTGGAGCAGGAGGGGAGAACTCGCACTGGGCATGAACAGCATACTGCCGTGCAGGAGCCGGAGCGCTTAGGAGAGTCTCGGCGCGAGCGAAAGCATGCTGAGGCTGTAGAGGGAGGGAACCGGCCGGGAGCGGCGCCGGTTATCTACCGCTATGAGCAGCAAGAGGCTCATCGGATCGACAGGTATGAGCTGGTGGCGCGGGTGATTGAGGGGATCTCGCAGACGCTGCTGCGGCATTGCGGTGTGCGATATGAGCTGTATTCGAGCGGCGATCCCAATATGGAATACTGGAAGCTGCTGGAGGAGGATGTGCGCAGGCAAGACAGCGGCGTGGAGCATGTGGCCCGCATCTTCGATATGCTGGAGGAAAAAACCTTCGAGTACGAGGACGATCGCACTGAGCCGCAGTACAGCGTCCACCGTGCTGTCCACAATAATGTATTCGTCTATCCGAAGTGGGGGGTAGCGCTGGCGCGCGTCCCTGTCTTCCGCGAGCATGGCATTGGCAGCGATGACTATGTGTTCGCCGTGTCGGACGACAAGCTGCGGGACTTCCTCGCCAACGTGCGGGTACGGCAGCGGGAGCAGAATATGCGCCAGGTCACGGTGTTCACGGACACTCGGCATGGCATCTCGACCGATCTTGAGCCGATTACGCGGGGAGTCGGGCGGGACGAGGTCGTCCTGAAGAGTGAGCTGAAGAAGGAAATCTTCCGTTCGCTGGATCAGTTTTTTGCGGCGGATCGCAGCTTCTACCGCACGTATGATATTCCGTACAAGCGGGGCATTCTGCTCTATGGGCAGCCGGGCAATGGCAAGACGACGCTCGTCAAATCGATCGCAGGCAGCGTGCCGGGACCGGTCGCTTATTGGCAGATTACGGAGCATACGAGCAGCGAGTCCGTGGAGGAAGTGTTCAAGTCGGCGGTGCGGCTGGCGCCGATGGTGCTGGTCATTGAGGACATCGACTCGATGCCGCAGGAGGTGCGCTCCTACTTCCTCAACACACTGGATGGAGCCACCTCGAAGGAGGGCATCTTCCTGATCGGCACGACCAACTACCCGGAGAAGATCGATCCGGGGTTAATGAACCGTGCTGGCCGCTTCGATCGCGCGTATGAGATCGGGCTGCCGGATCAGGAGCTGCGGGAGCAGTATCTGCGTCAGCGCGGCTTCGGACAATTCGCAGGCGAGGAGGGGCTTGCCGAGGCGGCGCAGTTGACTCGCGACTTCAGCCTGGCCCAGCTTAGCGAGCTGTATGTATCAGCGGCGCTGGAATGGCATGAGGGTGAGCCGGTTCAGGTGGATCAGCTCGTGCATGAGATGAAGGAAGAGCTGGACAAGGGCCGCAAGGGAGCCTGGCTCAAGTCGGATCAGCGGCTCGGATTCTACTGAGCCGGCAGCATGACTCTCAGGAAGCTCATATGCGCTGACTGCTGCTATTTCAGGGCAAAGCCCGTTGATGAGGGTTGTTGCTGGATGTAAGCTACAAGCATGAGGCATGAGTACGGCAGCCGATGAGAGCTTGGCGAGCAGGATAACGAAACGTAAACACGCGATGTGCTGTAGATATGGTTTGGAGACCATGATATGCAGCATAGGGCGTGTTTGTTTTTTTATGGAACTGCGCTCTGGGGATGAACTGATATAGGGCCTCAAGCTCAGTGGTGTGGCAGGCTGCTTGAAATACAGGTGTTTACGGATAAGTGTAGGGCCATGTAATCAAATTTAAAGGAAGGGCGTAGTGCCTGAATACCGTTTTCAATAAAAAGTGTTGAAATTTGCTTGATTTCGGTTAAAAGTAGGAGGAGCGGGCGTGGAAACCTTGGCACTCCGCTATATTACATTACGCTAGAGATAGAGAGGACTAAGACTGTGAACAAAACCAAACCAAACCTATTGAGAACATTGGCAGTGATTATAGCGGCGATGCTGTTGATTGCGGGCTGCAGCGGCAAGGCAGAGGACACCCAGGGCGCTGCGGCAAATAACGGGTCAAAGACCGGTCAGGCTGAGCAACAGAATACCGAATCGAATACAGCGTCCCCAAAGCAGGAGGAGAAGGAAGAGAAGCCTGCGGAAGAAGAAGCGAAGACAGAGCAGCCTGCACAGGGAGACTGGCACACCCTCGTTAATGAGGAGGGGAGCCTGAGCCTTTCGGTACCTAAGGAGTGGGCGGAGCTACAGCTAAGTCCGGTTGCCACCATCCAGGCGGGGAAGCTGGAGAGCGAGGACTATGCGATGGTAGTGTCGGAGCCGAAGGATACCTTCTCCGGAGATTTCACGTTGAAGGAATACTATGAGCGAGTGACAGAGAATATGAAGGGGACGATTCAGAACGGGACATTCGGGGAGCCGAAGGAGGTTACTGTGAATGGCCGACAGGGGATACAGTTCGAATTGCAGGGCGAGATTGAGAAGATCAAAATTGCCTATGTGATCACTCTCGTTGAAACAAGCAATAGCTTCAATCAGGTCTTGTTCTGGACGCTGCAAAACCGCATGGATGAGAAACGTGCAACCTATCTGGAGTCCATCGACACATTCAAGGAAATTTAATCGATTATTGGAAAATAAGAAAAAGGCGTATTCCGGTTAACATTCCCGGAGTACGCCTTTTCCTTGAATTTACGGGGGAAGCCGAGTATTTGCCCTAAAAAATATAGGGTGATATACCGATAGTTATAGTATAAAAAAACAGATGAGAAACGGCCGGAGGGAGGGCGAGGTTATAGGCAGGGCCGGCATAGAGAAGCTGTTCAATTCTGAAATGCAGATAGGATGATGTATAGGCATGGGTACCAAACTATTAGCCCCATTCACAGCAGTGATTTCCCGCCTTCGTTATGCCCAGAAGTTTATTCTGGTGAGCGTGCTGTTTTGTATTCCGCTTGTATTCCTGTTTACCATCTGGCTGATGGATGTCAATAACCGGATTCAGGTTTCTGAACGAGAGCATGTTGGAACCGAGTATCTGAAGGAGACTGTGCCGCTGATTCTGGATGTCCAGAAGCTTCAAGGGGTGTCTCAGCAGTTGCTGGCGGGCAATGAGAGCTTGCGAGAGAAGCAGGAGAGCCTCACGAAGGAGATTGATGCGTCAATCACTGCGATCACTGCGCTGCAGCAGCAGAAGGCGTTGGAAGGGATGGATGATTCGTGGAAGTCGATCGTTCTATCCTGGCAGTCAATCACGAGCAGTCGCGACAGTCTGTCTGCCGACCAGAGCCGCACCCGCTACGAGACGCTGCTTGATGACCTGCTGCAATACATGCTCCTTGTCGCTGATCAATCAGGCTTGTCGCTGGATACGCAGATTGATTCGATTTATATGGTCTTTGTTCTCACTCAAGAATTTCCGGATATTATAAAAGCATCGAACACCCTCCAAGCTACGGGTCATGATGTGCTGACTAATAAGCGGCTGACGGATACGGAGCGGGTGGAGCTAAGCGTAGCCAGGGAAAATCTGATTGCAGCCGATCAGGCCATGCAGCGTTCGTTATCTAACGCATATACGTACAACCCGGAGCTAACGGATGTACTGAAGGGGGCAGGCGACAAGAGCTCTAGTGTCATTGCTAGTCTGACGAACAAGGTGAATGAGGCGATTCTGTACACGTCCGAGATCAAGTCATCCTCGGCTGTCTATTATGAAGAGAGCGTGACCTTCATTGGACAGCTAACCGAGTTCTCCTTGCTGCTCCCCAATCAACTGAATCATATGCTGGGCGAACGTGAGATCGTGCTTGTGAGCTACCGCAATACACTGGTCGGCATTACACTATTCTGTCTGCTGCTGGTCGCTCTGTTCTATGTGGCGTTCTACCGTAATGTTAAACTGACGGTCAAGCAGTTGCAGGAGCAAGCGCAAGCTATGGCGAACGGTGATTTCTCGCGGACGCTTGTGCTGAGCACCCGAGATGAGCTGAAGCAGGTGGGCGACTCCTTCACCGTGATGGGGGATTCATTGAATGACCTGCTGAGGCGGAACCAGGAGGTGGCTGAGCAGGTGGCGGCCTCGGCTCAGGAACTGACAGCCGTGTCGGAGGAATCGACGATGGCGATGCAGCAGGTCTCCGGCTCCATCCAGGGCGTCTCGGAGGGCACGGAGGTGCAGAGCCAGGCAGCCAGAGAGACCGCTACGGTGATGAACGAGATGGCGGGCGGCATTAACCGGATCGCCGAGGCGGTATCTGAGGCAGCCGAGATGGCTGTCAAAGCCTCCCAGAGCGCGAGGGAGGGAGAGAGTGAGCTGGAAGGTGTAGTCGGCCAGATGAATACAATTAAAGCCTCGGCCGTTCAATCCGAGGAGATTGTTACAAGGCTGGACGAGAATTCGACCAGGATCGGGCAGATCGTAACGGCCATTATGGACATTGCACGCCAGACGCGGCTGTTAGCCTTGAATGCCAATATTGAAGCAGCCCGTGCGGGCGAGCATGGCCGCGGCTTTGCAGTTGTCGCTCAGGAGGTCGGCAAGCTGGCGGATCAGACCAGACATTCGGTGCAGACAATCTCCGAGCTGATAGAGGACATTCGATCTATGGTGCAGGAGACGGTACAGTCGATGCAGCAGATGAATTCGGAGACGGAGCAGGGGCTGCAAGCCATTAGTCGGGCTTCGGAGACGCTGGGTGTGATGATCGAGGCTGTACGGCAGGTGAATGATCAGATTCAGGAGGTTTCGGCGGCCTCGGAGCAGATCTCTGCGGGGATGGAGGAAGTGACCAGCGCGATCGGCGAAGTCGCCGATATATCGACGCGCACGTCGTCCGAATCCGAGTCGATGGCAGCCGCTGCTGAGCAGCAGTTGGCCTCCATGGAGGAGATTCACAATTCGGCGCAGGGACTAGGCATGATAGCTCAGCAGCTTCAGGACGATCTGGGACGATTCGTGCTGAAGGGAAAGGGCTGAGCCGTAGCTTTACCGTTGCCATAGGCTGAAGGCCAGGCTGGTTATAGCATATCGGGCAAGCATGGACGGAGACTGAGTAAGCCGTCCGGCACAGGTGGTTCATTCTCCTGTGTCGGACGGCTTTTTGTTAGGGCGTGTCTGAACACTCTGAACGGATCAGATCTGGCCGAATTTTCGTTCCAGGCAAGGCGCTTTTTCGCAGGCGTACCGGGGGTACGTCAAGAAAAGGCAACGCAGCATGGGGCGGAAAGGTGGGAAGAGATGCCCTTGAACGGGTTTTCAGACACGACCTAGGTGCTCTGCAAGCTGCTTATTCGGCCCATCTATCTATGGCTGGCGCGAAGCTGCCGTGAAGGGGCGACGTGTCAGCAGAAGCAGCAGTGCGAGCAGGAGGATAGCGGCCGCAGCGATCAGTGCCGCCCAGTACACAACAGGCGGTCCCTCCTGCTGCCTCACGGCAATCCCGACAAATGCCCAGGTGAACACGAGCATATATGCCGGATCATGGAAGGTAAAGCCGATTACGATGGCCAGCAGCGTACCGATGATCAGGAGGATGACAGTCCAGGCTTCACCGGATAGGCCGAAGCCATCCCAGCCTTTATCATATAGCCATACCGTGATGTTGACGATGGTGGCGACGCTGATCCAGCCCATATAGATGGAGAAGGGCAGATAGACACATAGCTTCTCTCCGGTTGTGGGGGGCTGGGTGGAGCGGCGAATTCGGGTGTAGATAGCGATAAGGCTAAGCAGCAGGGCGAGCATGATGGTTACCGATGCCGTCACATATTCATAATGCCATGCGAATATCCAGGCGATGTTCAACATCCCGTTTAGGATGAACCATGGTCCGATTAGCTCAACAGTGTCGCGGCTGCGGGTTGGCTTGCGCCACTGGTACACGATGAAGGCTGCCAGCAGCAGATAGATCAGACTCCAGATCGAGAAGACATAGCCAGCGGGAGTAATCATCACGGGGTAGCGTGCAGACAGCTCGCCAGTTGTCAGCCCATTAATCGGGAGTAGCTGTGCGAGCGCATTGACGGCGATCACAGCAGCGAATACCAAGGCATTGGCATAGCGATAAGGGTTATTGTTCATGCGATTTTGTCTCCTTTTGCGCACCATTTTTGGGCTGAATACCAGCCTTCCACTAACACCTTCACCTAAACGATCTCCAATTAAACATCACTTGCAACAAAGCCGAGCTAACAGGCAGCCCTGCAGCCGTTACCACAAGTATATATGTGCAGTGCGTCTGGAATATGAATGGTTGGCTTGAGACTCAAGGAATAAGACGGTGGAAGGGGAAAGGCAAGAGCAGACGCCTGTTAGGGGCCTCTGCTCCATGCTGGAGTTTATAGGAGGATGCAAGCTTTATCGGTGGCTTCAGCCTGTGGTGCTATGGCTTGGCTCGCTGAATAATGGTGTCGATGAGCCCATAGTCTAGTGCGGCCTGGGCATTCATGAAGTAATCGCGGTCGGAATCACGCTCTACCTTCTGAACAGGCTGGCCGGTACGCTCGGACAGAATAAGATTGATCTTCTCGCGCGTCTTCAAGATCCAGTCGGCATGAATCATAATATCGGCAGCCTGACCTTGGGCACCGCCTAGTGGCTGGTGGATCATAATTTCACTGTTAGGCAGTGCGCAGCGCTTGCCTTTGGTTCCGCCAGCGAGCAGGAACGCGCCGAAGCTGGCGGCCAGTCCTGTGCAGATCGTAGATACATCCGGCTGTATATGCTGCATCGTATCGTAGATGGCAAATCCCGCTGTCACCGAGCCGCCGGGGCAGTTAATGTACATCTGAACATCTCTCTCGGGGTCATCAGCAGCGAGAAACAGCAGTTGAGCCACGATGGAATTCGCCATCTCATCCTGTATCTGCCCGCTTACCATAATGATTCGGTCCTTCAGCAGCCGGGAATAAATATCATAGCTTCGTTCGCCTTTGCTGCTTTGCTCGACAACGTAGGGCATCAGATTCATGAGGCTTCTCCTCCTGGACAGTTGCAGAATATGGTCAGAGAACCAATGTACGATGGGTTCGCAAGCTCCAGCTAGCCGCGGTTATGCCGCCAGTCTGGACTTCGGTACAACTGATCTGCGGACTCTGTGGGCGTAAATCGCAGCCTGGCCGAGCAGCACCGCCATATCCGGCTGCGGATGGTTCATCAGCCTGGCAATGAGCGATACGTCCTCTACCTGCAGTGCCCGGCAATAAGCGAGTACGAGCATTGCCTCTTCATGATGCTCAGTGACATTGCTCTCCTCCCAAGGGGCTTCCTCTGTTATCCGTATGCTCTTAGCCAGCGCGCCTCGGGCGCGGTGCAGCGCTGCCTTGACAGCGCCCTCTGTCGTGCTTAGCAACGCCGCAGTCTCCGGGGCTGTCAGTCCTATGCAATCACGCAGCAAAAATATGGTACGCTGTACAGGAGATAGTGTCCTCACCAGCAGCCTCACGGCCGTCTCCACGCTGTGGGGAGCATCTGTTGGCTCCTGCGATGTGGGAATGAAGCCGGACATCATTAACGGCGCGACGTTCTGCTCATAATGACACTGACGGCGAACAAGGTCAGTCCAGCGGTTTTTGGCAATCCGCTTGAGATAGGCCATCGGTTGAGGATGGTTCTCCCCACCCTCAGGCCGCCTCAGCGCCCGTACCCAGGCGTCATGAGCCAGGTCTTCGGCTTCCTCCTTGGATCTTGTTAATCTTCGGCAAAAGCTCAGCAATTCCTTATACAGTACGGCAGAACGCAATGGCTCTATTGTGTTCCATGCTAGGTCACGCTTATATGGGGTTATTGTCATCCACGATTCCTCCGCCCTTGGGGCTGCACTGCGAGCGATCCGGCTATGGCCAGCCGAACGATTGCGGCACCCGTATTCATCGGTCTCTATAGTATACAACGAATACACGGGCATAAAGGATACGCTGGCTGAGCATGGCACCGTAACTGGCAGCGCCAGTTGAACGCGCACCCTCTTATGTATCCCGCCCTCTTATCTGCTCCATGACAAGCCATCCCCGCTCATCCAGCGCTCCAATCGCCCCTCTTCGCTCTCCATCCGCAACCAGCGCTCCAACTGCTCATTTTCGCTCTCCATCCGCGACCAGCGCTCCAACTGCCGCTCTTCGCTCTCCATCCGCAACCAGTGCTCCAATTGCCCCTCTTCGCTCTCCATCCGCAACCAGCGCTCCAACTGCTCATTTTCGCTCTCCATCCGCAACCAGCGCTCCAACTGCCCATTTTCGCTCTCCATCCGCAACCAGCGCTCCAACTGCCCCTCTTCGCTCTCCATCCGCAACCAGCGCTCCAACTGCCCCTCTTCGCTCTCCATCCGCATCCAGCGCTCCAATCGCCATTTTCGCTCTCCAACGTTTCCATCGCTATTCGACATGCTCTCCCTCACTACGGGTGCGAATTTTGTCAGATTGCTGCATCGATTTCATGTCTGCTATTCGACAAGCTCTCTCCTGAGCATTCGACATGATCTCTCATGAGCCTGATGCTGGAGGTCGGTGCATAATGACCGGCGATAAGAAGGCTGTCCGCCTGCTAAGAGAAGCCAGAGGCCGGGAACGCCAATAGCCCTGGGCATCATACATGCCCAGAGCTGAAGCGGACGGCGTGGCCGTGAGCAGCGGGGAGCGCACGGCTTGGCATAGACAGTGAAGCAGCGAGATCGCGGAGTCGATCTGTCAGGTCTGCTGCGAGATTTGACTCCAGAACTGCTGCAGATTTTCCAGCGCCCGCTGCTGATGCTCAGGATTATTATAGCCGCGGAACACGCCTTCCACATGCAGGATCAGATAAAGGTACAGATCATATCGCAGCATGCGCTCCCGCTCGGCAGTTGTCTGTGGATGGAGGCCATAGCCCTGCAGGAAAGCGGGAGAGCTCTCGAATGGACGGAAGTAGTATTCCATCAGAGGGTCTCCCCAGAAGGCCCGCTCACAATCGATGAGTCCGCTGATGCTGCCTGTCTGCTCATCGACAAACACATTGCCATTCCACAGATCCCAGTGCACCAGAGAAGGTGTCTGCACCTCCGCCATCGCTTCCCTGCCATCGACAAAATATTGCCGCAGCGTCTCGATAGGCGCCGGAAGTTCGACAGCAGCATCCGCGCAATCTTGCAAGGCATCCTCCGCCATCATCATAAATGCGCTATGCCAGCTTGTGCTCTGTTTCTCCGGGAAGATGATGCTGCCGAAGGCCGGACCCTCCAGAGCATTGATACGGCGGTTCAGCGTTCCGAGCTGATGCTCGATCGCGGCTTGCTGTTCCTCGGTCAACTGGTCCTTGAGCTTGTGATATGGCTGGCCATTCAGATGCTCCATCAGGAAGTAGTCACTATCGATGATGTCCAGGCTGCGATCATACAGATAGATGACGGGGAAGGGGAGATTCGTCTGCTGCTTCAGCATGCGCATGACCTCAACCTCGACACGCATAATATCCTTCTCATGCCTCATCCGCGTCACGTTGTCTGGAGGAGCCACCTTCAATACGACACGTCTGCCGTCACTCAGCGACAGGGCATACGCCGAGCTGTAGAACCCTTCCTTCAGCTCATCATACGTGAGCAGAGAGATGCTGCCGAATGCCTTGGTTACGATCGAGGCGAGCTCTTCGTGGGTGAGCCAGCGCTTGGTGAGACTGTTCATTGAAGCCACCTCCGTTATTTTTTTAGAATGAGCACATCTCGGCCAGATAGCTCCACTTCTCCCTGTACAGTCTGCTGAGTGAGCATGTTCAGATAGCTGCCCTCTTGCAGCATAATCTTGGCAGACTCTGGACGGTGATTCATCAGAAACAGCAGCTCGTGCCCATCCTTCGCACGTACAGCCGCTTCCACACCTTCAGTCGCCTCGACAAGCGGGCGAATGCCTCTGTCTGCACACAGATTGCGCAGCAAGCCGCTGAGAAAGGCTTCGTCCGGGCTGGAGGCGATATAGTAGGCTTTACCCTGACCGAAGGTGTTGACCGTTACAGCAGGCATGCCCGCATAGAAATCAGTGCCGTAGGATGCGAGCACTTCTGCGCCCTCCGCATGGATAAGATCACACAGAATGCCGCATTCATAGCGCCCTTCAAGTGCACCCCATGACTGCTGGAGCACAATCTCATTCGTATGACCGGGCAGCAACGCATCGATTTCCTCCGCCCAGATGCCAAGCAGCCTGCGCAGCTCGCCAGGGTAGCCGCCTGTCGTGACCAGATCGTTCTCATTGACGATGCCGCTGAAGAAGGTGGTCAGGAAGACCCCCCCGGCGCTCACGTATTGCTCCAGCTTCGAGGCGTAGCCGGGCTTCACCATGTATAGCACGGGCGCGATTACCACATCATAGCCGGTCAGATCCTGCTCCACGCCAATCATGTCAACTTGAATATGTTGGTCAAATAAGGCCTTGTAGTATTTGTGCACTTCGGCCACGTAGTCGAGTGCAATGGACGGGCCGCTCGACAGTTGAATCGCCCATCGATTCTCCCAATCGAACACGATGGCCACCTTGGCAGGGACGCGAGCGTCCAGCAGTGAATCGCCCAGTGCCTCCAGCTCGGCTCCTAGCGCAGCACATTCTCTAAATACCCGGGTGTGCTCATGACCGACATGCTCGATGACAGCGCCGTGATACTTCTCGCATGCGCCAACGGAGCGGCGCAACTGGAAGAACATGACCGTATCGGCCCCGCGCGCCACACCCTGGTAGCTCCATAGGCGCATGACGCCGGGACGCTTCAAGGAGTTATAGGGCTGCCAGTTCTGCTGGCTCGGCGTCTGCTCCATAATCATGAATGGCTGCCCGGCCTTGAGGCCGCGCATCAGATCATGGGTCATGGCGGTCAGGCTGACGGGGGTATCCAGGGAGGGGTAGTTATCCCAGGAGACGACATCCAGATGCTGAGCCCATTTGAAATAATCCAGCTCCGGGTACAGTCCCATCAGATTGGTAGTCACCGGAATGTGCGGTGTCTGGGCCTTGAGCGCGTCATACTCGAGCTTGTAGCAGTCTAACAGACTGTCGGACTGAAAGCGGCGATAATCGAGTGAAATGCCCTGGAAATTGGTCCGGTTGCCGCTCCATTCCTCGCTTAGCTCGTTAGGCGGGACAATCTCCTCCCATTCGTAGAAGGTATGACCCCAGAAGCGGGTGTTCCATGCGCGGTTCACTGCCTCTAGCGAGCTGTAGCGCTGCTGCAGCCAGTTGCGGAATTGCACGGCGCATGCACTACAGTAGCAATAGCCGCCGTATTCGTTGGATACATGCCAGATGAGAAGTGCCGGGTGATGCTTGTAGCGCTCCGCCAGCCTCGCCGCCATCGCTTGTGAATAGCGGCGATACGTTGGACTGCTCGGACATGAATTATGGCGTCCGCCGAAGGCGCGCTTGCGACCCTGATAGTCGACGCGCAGCACATCCGGGTATTTGCGCGCCATCCAGGCCGGATGCGCACCGGTGCCGGTAGCAAGGCAGACGTAGATTCCGTTCTGATGCATTCTGTCCATCGTTGCGTCCAGGCCGCTGAAGTCATAGATGTCCTCGGCAGGCTGTGTCATAGCCCAGGAGAAAACGTTCAAGGTGACGACATCGATGCCGGCGAGCTTGAACATGCGGACATCCTCTGCCCGTTCCTCGGGGCCCCATTGCTCGGGATTATAGTCTCCGCCGTACCAGATTTTCGGTAATGCTGTGTTAATCATGGAATGAACACATCCTTATCCATATAGATTGAGATTGGGGTATAATTATATAGTCATATTGTAAGCCTTTTACAAAACGGTATAAATATAAAATTATCGACCTTCCATATAAAAATACGGAACACAAACAAGGAGGTATAGCGTATGACTCAGCTATGGCCGCATCGGCGGATTGCCTTCTCGCTGTCTGCCGAGCAGTCGTTGCCAATCATCGTCGAGAGCATCGGGCTGAATGACGATCAGGAGCCGATCAGCCGTCCAGAGGGGTTTCCTCTCTATCACTGGCTGCAGACGATGGAAGGGGAGGGGGAGCTGTCGCTTGGCGGGCACAGCATCCCGCTGCCGCAGCATAGCGGCATCCTGCTGCCGCCAGGAGTGCCGCACAGCTACGCGGCCTCCTCTGCGCGGTGGGAGACGATGTATCTTACCTTCGGCGGGATCGCCGCGCCAAGCATGCTGGCATCGCTCGGTATGCAGGAGGCGGCTTTCTTTCGCTGGGAACGGGATTCCATCTGTGGCACACTGCTGTTGTCGATGCTGGAGCGACTGGAATCAGTTGTCGATATGTTCGGCCTGGAGGCCTCCATCGATGCGTACCGATTCTTGGGCACCTTGAGCAAATTCGGGCGGCTGCACCAGAATACGTCGGTACAGCGCAATGTGGAGAAGCTACAGCCGCTTATTGAATGGATGGAGCAGCACTATGGGAATCCAGCTATTGGTCTTGATGATCTAGCGGCTGTTCTCGGCATATCGGGACGCTACCTAAGTACCTTGTTTAATCAGACCTTTGGCGTGTCGCCCTACGGATATTTGATTCATGTACGGCTACGCAAGGCGAAGGAACGGCTAATCGGGGGGAGCGCGTGCACCGTCGCCCGCATCGCAGGCGAAGTAGGCTTTCGGGATGTGAGCCACTTTGTCGCTACGTTTCGCAGGACAGTCGGCATGACGCCCGAGCAATTCCGCAATCTGCATTAGAGCTCAAGCAGTGCAGCGAGAATCTGAATATTGGTGCAGCAAGTATTAAGATATATTTAAGGCGTTTTGAAGGATGCTGGTAAGCAATCGGACAGCGGGCGTTAATTCCAGTTCTCTACAATGGGATACATTCATTATCATCATTGAAGGAGAACTGGAGCATATATGAAGATGAAGCTGGGTTTGTTGTTTATGTCACTCCTTGCATTATGTACAATCATTATATGGTTGGGACCTGATACGAAGAGCAAGAAGAAGCTGGAGAGAAATGAGCAGTTGGAAGCGATGGACGTAGACCGTTATACAACTGTGGATCATGAAGAATACAATGTGATTGTTGCGGGTACAGACCCGGAGGGGGTTATGGCCGCCATTGCTGCCGCGCGCAATGGCATGAAGGTGCTGTTGGTGGAGGGACGCGATCGTGACCGCCTGGGCGGCTTGTTCACGCTGGGAGGATTGAATACACTGGATTTGAACCTTTCGCCGATCAAGCCGTTGTTGCCGTTTGATTTAAAGGTGCTTAATAAAGGGCTATTCAGCGAATGGCTGGATCAGGTCGAGGGCACCTCCTTCGATACGAGCTCAGCAGCGAAGGTGTTCTATCGAATGGTGAAGAACGAACCGAATATCGAACTGCTCATGCGAGCCGGGGAGCTGAAGCCGATCGTGGAGAGCAAGGGGCAGACGCGGCAGGTAACGGGAATCGAAGCTGTCAGCCCGGATGGAACCGTGAAGCGCTATCATGCTCCAGTCGTTATCGACGCTACGCAGGATGCAGATATTGCAGCCGCGGCTGGCGCCCCATTTATGGTTGGACGAGAGGACATGGGGAATAAGGAAGCGAGGACGGCGGTCACTCTGGTCATTAAGATTCAAGGCATAACGGATGACGTATGGGATTCCTTCGGCAAGCGAGAGAGCAGTGGACGGTTCGGCACGACCATCTGGGGCTTTCCTGAGGCAGCAGACTATGTCGCCTCCGACCCGGAACGAATACGTGTTCGCTCACTGAATATCGGTCGCCAGGCAGACGGAACTGCGTTGATTAATGCGATGATGATATTCGGTGTTGATCCACTAGATTCCAGATCGCGTGAAGAAGCTTATGAGCTTGGCAAGCAGGAGGCACCGCGCTTCATTGAATACATGAGGCAGAGCGTCCCCGAGTTCCAGCCGGTGGAATACGCAGGTGTAGCGGAGGAGCTGTATGTGCGGGAAAGCCGCCATATCATGGGAGAATACTATCTGACGATTTACGATCTGATGGAGAATCGTGATCATTATGACGCCATAGCGTATGGCTCGTATCAGGTCGACCTGCACAGCACAGGCTCTAAAGATGCCGGATACATCCTGATGAAGCCGATTCAGTACGGTGTACCGTTCCGTGCGCTCGTCCCGCTTCAGGTGGATCAGTTACTCGTTGTTGGCCGTTCGGCAAGCTATCATTCCATGGCTCATGGCAGCGCTCGTGTTGTGCCGCTCGGCATGGCGACGGGGCAAGCGGCGGGAGTGGCAGCCGCGATGTCGATTCGGGATGGGGTTACGGTGCGGGAGCTATCGCAAACAAGGGAAGCGATGGCCAAGCTCCGCGGGTTGCTCGTAGAGCAAGGTGTGGATCTGGAGATGCATGCTGTGGATACACCGAGCTATCTGCAGCATAGGGCGGCCCGCGGCTTACTCACGGCAATCGATCTGCTACTTGCAACGGGGGGCTATAATAATGAAGGTTTCAAATTGGATGAATATTCCAATGTGATGCGCATGCTTGGTTATACGCCCAAGCTGAAACGCGCTTTCCCTGATCATTTTGCAGGAGATCCTGTTTTAGCTGTGGAGGGGCTTGGACAGGAGGAGATGAAGGAGCTTCCGCTCTCACTGGAGCGGGCGATTCAGATGTTAGCTGCTACCATGGGAGTGGATCAGCGCAATTGGACGGTGCAGCATTATGTCGATCAAGACTGGCTGTCTGCCGAAACGCTGGAGGTTATCGAGGACTCGTCGGCATTGAAGAATGGAGAGGTATTCCTCGTCATAGATGATGTGCTGCGGCGGTATGCCCAATATTCGGAGCATTACTGGGAGAAGAGGCATGCCTCGCGACTAAGCGAGAAGGAAGGGGGGACGCGGCATGATGATTAATAGACGGATGTCTGAGGGGCGTGCTGTGTTGCACCGCCTGCTGGAGGGAAGCCCACTGCGAAGGCGTGGCACGATTGCAGCGCTGCTGCTGCTGCTTCCGCTCTGTCTGATGATCGTGACGGAGACATTGCACCGCGGTTCCCTGACGGGAGCATTCGAATGGTTAACCGATCATAGCCAGGTGGCATTATTCAATTACGTGCTCTACTTCAGTTTGTTGGCACTCCTCTACGCCATCGTGGGCCCGATCGTCTGGGCGGCCGGTCTGATGTCCTTGCTGGTAACGTTGATGGCATTAATCAGTTATTTCAAATTAAAGTTCATCGGGGAGCCGTTCTTTCCATGGGATCTCCGGCAGAATAAAGAGGGACTCAATATATTCCCGTATATCTCCAGCTTCTCAAGCGCAGCCAAGCTGTCCGTATTGCTGCTCGGCATCGTTGGTGTCTTCCTGCTGCGCCTGATCGTACCCAAGCTATCGATGTCATGGCCGACGCGGCTCGTATTGGGTGTGCTGGCCGCCTGCCTGGTGTACGGTGTTGGGGTACAGGCAGGGTGGGCGGGCAGCCTGTCAAGGCAGCTCGGCTATAAAGAAATCGTATGGAATCAGGAGAAGACCTATGCGGACAACGGGCTGATGGTTGCTTTTATAATGAATGTGAAGCATTCCATCATTGAGCGTCCAGATGGGTACAGCGATAAGGAGATGTCACGCATCGCCCAAGTGATTGCACAGGAGCAGGCTTCACCTCATGGTATGGAGCCAGATGGAGCAGATATGGATAACGGCCTGGCAAGTCCATCAAGACCTCATGTCATCTTCATTATGAACGAGGCATTTTGGGACCCGACGGTGATGCCGGAGGTGACCTTCAGTGAGGACCCGATACCAACGGTACGGAAGCTGCAACAGTCGTTCACCTCTGGTAACCTGTTGTCTCCCCAATTCGGTGGAGGAACCAGCAATGCGGAGTTCGAGGTGTTGTCTGGTCTATCGATGAGTCTGCTGCCACAGGGCGCAGTCCCGTACCAGCAGTATATTGGCGATTCCTTGCCCTCCTTGGCCTCTTATTTCGCATCTCAGGGTTATTATAGTATGGGCATCCATCCGTATGATGGCTGGTTCTGGAGTCGCAACCGGGTCTATCGATCCTTAGGCTTCGAGCGCTTCAGGAGCAAGACAGGCTTTGAAAATCCACAAATGAGAGGGTTCTATATTTCGGACAAGGAGGTAACGGAACATATTATCGACGAGGTGAGGACATCCGAACGGCCGATGTTCATCTATGCGGTTACGATGCAGAATCATGGTCCATACACAAAGCAGCGCTACAAAGAGCATGAGGTGCAGGTTGAGGGGCAACTGACCGAGGAAGCAAGGCAGATATTGGAGACGTATACTCAAGGCGTGCGTGATGCGGACAACGCCCTGGCGCAACTGATTGCATATTTTGAGCAGTCCAATGAGCCTGTCATCATTGTGTTCTATGGGGATCATCTGCCGATGCTAGGAGCGGAATATTCTGTCTATGTACAGGGCGGACTCATCTCCAGTCCTCAGGCAGCAGATTGGTCCTTGGAGGAGCGGAAGCGGATGCGCAGTGTCCCGTTCGTTACATGGAGCAATCTGGCGATGGAGAGGCAGGTCTATCCTGTGCTGAGCAACACGTTTCTGGGCTCGGTTATATTGGATAGCCTGCAGATGAAGAAGCCCGCGCAGTTCGCGCTTGGCGCTCGTCTGGCGCGGGAGCTTCCGGGGATGACAGGGCCGCTCTATGCGGATAGTCAGGAGAAGTTGTATTCCAAAATCCCGGATCAGGCTGCTTCTCTAGTGAATGACTTCCGTCTGCTGCAATATGATCTGCTATTCGGCAAGCGCTATGTGGCGAATGCGATCGATAGCGAGTATATCTATAATCCCCCGCAGGAAAATTATAAGATGGAATAAGCGTGTCTTGCTCAATCGTCCTCATAGTGATCCAGTGCCTGGCGCAGCAGGTCTCTCACCTTGTCCCGCAGCTCGCATGGCTCCACCACCCTCACATGCGGGCCGTACTGCAGCAATCTGCGTGCGAGAAAGTCCAGCTCCTCGGGGGGGACATGGCCTGTCCACTGGCCGCCCTCGGGCGGCAGGGAGAAGCTGTTGTCCAGCCGGGCTCCGAAAGATGTGAACTCCAGTACGACCGGCTTGCCCGGCCGCGACTCCGGCTTATCCAGCCACTCGCGCAGCGTGGGCAATTCCATGCACTGTGTCTCGCTGATCATCGCCCGTTCCATTCGGTCGACGCGGTAGAGAATGATTCGCCCCCTATTGCTGGCGGGCATGTACCACAGCCCATGCTCCAGGTACAGGCCTAGCGGGAAAGCCCGCACCTGCTTACGCCCTGACGGAGCAGCGTAGTCGAAGGACAACTCCTTGCGCTCCATCGCGGCCTGCAGCACCTCGGTCGTACACGGCGAAGGCGGGGTCGCCTGCTGCTGCAGAAAGACGACATAATCGCGGAGCGCACCGACCGTATCCTTTACATCTGCTGGCAATGATGCGAGGTAGTGGTCAGACAGATGAGCACGGATAGAGGAGAACGGAAAATCGCTGATGTTCTCTAAGACCTGCAGCATCAGGAACAAGCCGAGCGCTTCATGCTGTGTAAGCTGGAGAGGTGGCAAAATCCGGTTCTTCAGCACCCGGTAGCCGCCATGCGCTCCCAATTCGGCATAGAGCGGAAAACCGATCTGCTGCAAGGAATCGAGATCGCGCTGAATCGTTCTGACGGAAACATGAAACCGCTCTGCCAGCTCCCTGGCCGTAAACTTGGTGCGCGAATCCATGATCGCCATAATCGCCATCTGCCGCTTGTTCATTTGTTCTTCCCCCTGTGTATGCTGTTTGAAGATAATCGATGAATTACGTCAATATTTGTCGTGATTAAGTGGTATTATACAGTGCAGAAGGGAGCGAGAGCAAATGAAAATGAATAAAGTTATCTTGTATGTTGCAATGAGCCTGGATGGATATATTGCCCGCGAGGATGGTGCGGTGGACTGGCTGGAGGAGGCTGAGGGAGACGGCGGGGATAACGGCTATGCGAATTTTTACGAGACGATAGGCGCGCTGGTCATGGGGCGCAAAACCTATGAATCGGTGCTCGGATTGTCTGAGACCTTCCCTTATGCAGGCAAGCCCTGTTATGTGTTGTCCACAACCAGGCGGGAGAGGACGGAGCATGCCGTGTTTACCGACGAGGCGCTCGACAGATTGATTCCTAGTCTTGCTGCAACAACGAGAGGCGATGTGTGGATCGTCGGGGGTGGTGAGCTTGTCCGCTCGGTTATGGAGAGGGGGCTGCTGGATGAGCTGCATCTGGCGGTGATTCCCAAGGTTCTGGGCGGCGGTATTCCGCTGTTCCCGCAAGGCACCGTCCCGACCAGCTTCCGCCTGCGCGATATGGAGCAGATGGGTCAGATTGTGATGCTTCGCTACAGTGTGGATAACGGCAAGGATTGAAGTGATCGATTGAATAGGGCGTGGGATGAATGATGGACGTATCGCTGCCAAGCGCCGCTTGGCAGCGTGGTGCCAGGAAGGGACAGGGGGCTACCGCTTATAAAGCGGGGCCCCCTGTTTCCTTATGCCATCTACAATCTCGGCAGCTCGAAGCGATAGCGCGGATTGTAATAGAAGGGAGGGCGCGGGCCGATGAGCGGAAGAGGGAAGGAATAGCGATTGTCATCGTAGAGCAAGTGAACCTTCTCGTCCGAGGAGGGCAGCAGCAGCAGTTGTGTTTCAGGATAAAATTGCAGATTGTGCATGTAGTGGATTCTCCTTTGCTTTTTCATAGCCTACGTCCCTTCGGCCCGGCGCGAGACAGTCCGACAGAAAAAAAGCGGAGTGGGAAGAGATCAGGCACGGCTGGAGCCCAATCTCCATATAGTGAAAAAAATGGAGCAGGAGGCCAGCTATGAACAGGAAGGACCAAGCTGCTGAGCTTGAAGCTTGTCAAGAGCAATTCGAGCGGCATTCGGTGCTAACCCCATATCCCCAAGTCCCCTATTATGGTCAAATTACGCGCTATGAGGATATTCCGCTCGTGGTGCCTGAGCAGCGGCAATTGCGCCAGCCAGGCGTTGAGCGTCTGATGGCTCCGCGGCCTATTGTTGAAAATCCGAATTATGTGGGGAGCGGAAAACTAACGTCGAAGGTAGCGCTGATAACGGGTGGAGACAGCGGCATGGGGGCAGCGGCGGCCATCGCATTTGCAAAGGAAGGGGCAGATGTTGCGATTGCCTACCTGGATGAGGATGAAGATGCGAACAGAACCCGAGCGAGAATCGAGCAGTTGGGGCACAACTGTCTGCTGTTGCCCGGCGATCTGCGCGACAAGCAGCACTGTGCAGACATTGTTGGCCTCACCGTAGAGCGGTTTGGGAGGCTGGATGTGCTATGCAATCATGTTGGCATCCAGTTCCAGCAGAACAGTCTGCTGGATATTACTGATGAGCAATTTGACGACACCTTCAAGGTGAACATTTATTCTCATTTCTATACAACAAGGGCGGCGTTGCCTCATCTTCAGGCCGGCAGCTCGATTATCAACACGGCATCTGTCGTTGCTTATGCGGGCGAGAAGAAGCTGATCGACTATACGGCGACCAAGGCGGCCAATGTCGGATTTACACGCGCTTTGGCGAATAGTCTGGCCGGGCAAGGAATACGCGTCAATGCTATTGCGCCTGGGCCGATCTGGACCCCCTTGATTCCTGCCAGCTTCTCCGCTGACGAGAATGCCATCTTCGGTACAAATACGCCACTTAACAGGCCAGGCCAGCCATTTGAGGTCGCTCCGACGTTTGTATATCTGGCCTCTGACGACTCGCGTTATGTAACGGGGCAGGTGCTTCATGTCAACGGAGGACAGGTAACCAGTTCGTGATAGAGGGACACAAGTCGTTGAGTTGCGGTGATCACAGAGGGTGGACTTCGTAATTAGGATTTGCTATCATTGATTCAACGATATTTTAAAACATGGTTTTATATTATAAAACCAAAACAAGACCTTCCCATATCTTGCGGTGTTGGTGGCGCACTCAACACGTGGAGATAGGGGGAGGTATTCTTTTTCTAGAGATGAGCCCAACCATTAGCTTGAAAGAGGGACAGAATGATGAACAATGCCGTCAGATTCTTGATCAGTTCCTTAACGAAAAAAACGATCATTCGAACGATCATGTTCTCCTATTTAATTGTGAACATCCTCCTGTTATTGTTATTGGGATTGCTGTCCGTCCGGGACTCAACGAAGAGTCTGACCAAGGAAGTCACGCAATCCAGCTACAAGGTCATGGAGCAAGCCGCGCGCGGACTGAGCTTTAATCTGGAAGAAGCGACCCGTCCGCTCGTTCTGTTAACGGGCCATTACTCGGTTGTCGGCATGATGAATCCAGGCAGGGAAATGGATGTCGAGGCGCGCATCCAGCATGAGAGGAATATCGCTGAGGTTGCATTTAACGTATCTTCCTTGCAGTCGATGGTCAGTGATGTGCTGATATTGGGCAAAAATGGCTACGTCAACAACCTGGATGGCAGGCAATCCCTTCGATGGGATTATCCTTTCACCGAACAATCCTGGTTCAGGCAGGCCATCTCGGATACGCCCAACAAAGGATTCATTACGCTGGGTCTCCATAAGCAGGATTACTACTTGGAAAATAATATTTCAAGATATAATCAGCCGACGTTATCGATTGCTCTGCCGGTTAAAGATTATACCTATAGAACGATCGGAGCGGTCATTGCTAACCTGGACCTGGCCAAGATCAACGGCATGTTTGAATTCAGCTCCTATCAAAACAACGAGAGCATCTTCATGATCGATAATGAGCAGACCATCATCGCCCACAAGGATCGTAGTGCCATCGGGACCAGGCTCGACTTCTCAGGTATCCAGCTTATCTATGACAGCGATTCAGGAAGCTTCGTTACCGAGCTGGGCGGGAACGAGACGCTGGTTATCTTCCACCCGACCGCCGTTCAGGGCTGGAGAATGATCTCGACGATTCCGATGTCCGTCATCAGAGGGCAATCCGAATCACTGAAGTCCAATTTAACCGGTTTCATTTATCTTTGTTTGCTGCTCAACCTCCTCATCTCCATCTTGAACACCGCCCGAATATCCCGCCCATTTGGACGACTGCTCTCCACATTGGACAAGATTGGCGAAGACAATATTTATATCATCAGGAATAAATATAGGTATCGCGAGCTGGATGTGATAAGCGACAAATTCAGGGAACTCGTTATTCGGATCGAAACGCTGGTCAAACAAAATTATCAATCGGACATTGCACTGAAGGAGGTAGAGCTCAAGACGCTGCAGTCCCAGATCAATCCGCACTTTCTATTCAACACACTGCAACTGCTGCAAACGGAAATCGTCTGCGGCAGCACGGAGGATTCCAACCATTTGGTATTGTCCTTGAGCAGTCTGCTCAGGTATTCCATGAAGCAATCGGAAGAGATGGTGGAGCTCGAGCAAGAGATTCAGAATGTGAGAGATTATCTCTATATTGTGAACAAAAAATATGACGATCGCATAGACATCGAGTTTCTGATCCCGGACGAGTCCATCCTCAGGTACAGAACAATCAAGCTGATCCTGCAGCCCCTCATAGAAAACGTCGTGATTCACGGGTTTGGCGAGAATCCGCAGTCAGCCAGGATGACGATTAGGGTAATGAGCGTCAAGAAAGGAATCCTGATCGTTATTCAGGACAATGGAAAAGGAATATCGAGAAGCAGGACCCGTCACTTGACGAGACAATTGAGCCAGCAAGGCTTTCAGCCGGATGGGATCGGTCTATTCAATGTCAATCAGCGCATCCGTCTGAAATTCGGGCCAGATTACGGGCTGAAAATCAGGAGCAGGCAAGGGGAATTTACAACCGTGTATGTCGTATTACCCAGAATGTAACAGCTATGGGGAGGTAGCGAGCGTGAAATTGCTTATTGTGGACGATCAATTATCTTTGCATCGATATTTAGATAAAGTGATGGATTGGAAGGAGCTAGGATTTACGAAGGTGCAGCATGCATATAACGGAGAGGAAGCCGTCAGCATGATCGAAACCTTCCGCCCTGATCTGATGATCATGGATATTCATATGCCGCTGCTTAACGGGATCGACTCGCTAAAGCGGATACAACATAGGGACAAAATACCGCGGACCATTATTTTAAGTGCGTATGATCAATTCGAATATGCCAGGGAAGCGCTTCGACTTCATGTTTCCCAGTACCTGTTAAAGCCAGTCGACGCTGGATTGCTCAGGGAGGCCTTGCGCGAGTTGATCCAAGAGTGCATATCAGATGCCCAGAAAATGATTCGCAGTGAACTCGAGCGGACGATATACGCTGGACAGATCGAAGCAGATTCGCTCACGACCTTGCGAGACTGCATGGAATTTCTGGCCATTGAACGGTATGCTATTGTGACATTCGAGGACGGTCAACCAGCGGAGTATGATTATTCCGGCCTGCTGCAGGAACGATCGAACATCAACATCTACTGCATGATGTCTTGTAAGAGCCGCAAGGAGCAAGTGGTGCTAGTCGGGGGAGGAGACGATCTGTCTAGCGAGCAGTTGCGAGAAGGTAGTGAAGCTGTAATGGGAAGGGTGGCGGAGTTAACACCTTCCCACGCCTTGTCTGTCGGCATCAGCTCCATTGCCCAGGATGCTGCATTCCTGCCACAGTTAATTACCGAGAGTATGCTAGAGCTAAGAGCACCTGCTTCGGAGAATGGCTCCAAGCTTCGGGAGGCTGTACGACGGGTGAAGCCGTATGTAGAAGACTGTTATCGGGAGGATCTATCCTTGCAATCCGTGGCAGACCGCTTCGATATAGACAAGTATCAACTAAGTCGTGCGTTCAAGCAGGAATTCGGGGTGAATTATTGGGCGTATGTAGTCCAGGTGCGGATGAACAAAGCCGCCGAGCTACTCGTCGGCACCAATTGGAGAAACAATCACATTGCGGAGCAAATCGGTTTTGTGGATGAGAGCCACTTCAGCCGCGCGTTCAAAAAGCATTTCGGCGTGACGCCGAAAGAGTACCGGGCATCCTCAATTCGTCCTCATTAATGGGATAGGCTGTCCGTGCAACATTTGACAATAAATGATGCAACAATATGAATTCAGATTGAATGGAGTCCATATTATACTCTACATGTAAGTGCTTACAACCAAGTGCTTATGACAAAAAGATTACATGGGGGTTAGTCAAACATGAAGAAAACGTCTCTGATGCTTTTGATCACGATCCTTTGTTTATCTTCAGTGCTCGCTGCATGCGGCAGTAACAGCAATACGGGCCAAACAGGCGGTAATGAAGGCAAGACCAACAGTGCGACAAAGGGTAACGGTGCAGATAAACCGGTCAAGCTAAGCATTCTTTCCTGGAACAATGAAAAAGAGATGAAGCCTGTCATCGACGGCTTCACAGAGAAGTATCCGCATATTACATTCGACTTTCAATTCGCACCACCAGTAAAAGATTATATTGCCAAGCTTCAGACGATGCTGCTGTCGAATACGGCACCTGATATTTTCATCATCGCCGCAGAGAATCGTAATGAGGTTATCGATGGCGGTTACGCACTGGATCTGACGGACGAACCCTTCATGTCCGTGATGCTGGACAGCAACAAACCGATGCTGAGTAAAGCTGGCAGAACGTATGCCTTCACGCAGAGCGGATGGGCAGGCGGCTTGTTCTATAACAAGCAATTGTTCCAACAGGCCGGCATCAATCAACTGCCAGAAACATGGGATGAGTTCATCCAAATCTGCTTGAAGCTGAAAGAAGCGGGCATCATTCCACTCTATGACAGAATGCATGATATTACGATTATTCATTCCGCTATGTTCGGCAGCAATGTCCTGTCGAAGGACCCGGCGTTCGACGAGAAGCTGTTCAAGGGCGAGGCAACATTTGCTGAGGGCTGGACAGAAGTGTTAACGATGTGGAAGGAAGGGCTGATCGATAATAAAATTTTGACGCCAGACATGATCGGTCTGACAAGCGATCAGGTGATGAACGAGTTCTCCCTGGGCAACGTGGCGATGTTCCCTGGCGGCCCTTGGAATATCTCCACCATAGAGAAGACGAATCCCGACATTGAGTTCGAAATTATGGCGATCCCAGGAAAAGAGCCCGGCAATAAATATTACAACGGTGCTCCTGGTGTAGGCTTCGCTGTTAACAGCAAAGCGAAAAACAAGGAAGCAGCACTGCTGTTCCTGGAGTATATGTCCACGCAAGAAGGGCTGAAGAAATTCGAGGAAGGTACAGGCGGCATCATTACTGCCCACGGCTATGAAACCAAAGTCCACCCGGCGTATGCCCCGGCCTATAACGACGGGCTGATGGCAGGAAAGATTTACTTGCCGATGGTATCGTGGGAGAGACATCAAGAAGCGCTGCGCAACCAGTTCCTTGTCTCCATCCAGGATATCGCAGTAAACAAAATCACACCGGAGCAAGCAACGGCTTCATTGGATAAGAAGCTGCAGGAAATGGAAAATAAATAATCGGCAATGATGAACAGGGGAGGGGATAGAAATCGGCTACCCTCCCTCCTCAACGATGTAATCAAAGTCTCAAAGGAGGCAAATAATGACTAAATTTGCTCGTCAACTACAGTTTCAAATGTTTTTGCTTCCGATTCTGGTTATATACTCCGTGTTTACGATCTATCCGCTGATCAAATCGTTTTTTTTGAGCTTTACAAATTTTGACGGATATACGGAAGCGTATGACTTTATAGGCTTGAAAAACTATGCGCGGATTTTTAGTGATGATGCGATTACATCCGCCATTTCCTATACGTTATTTTTTACGTTTGGCAAGGCGATCCTGGTTACGCTGTTAGCTATTCCGCTCGCGATGATCTTGGACCAGAAGTTTCTGACAAGAAACATTCATCGCGCGATCTTTTTCTTCCCGTCCATCCCAAGCGGTCTGCTGCTTGCCTATATTTGGGGATTTATCCTGGCGCCGATTGGGTCGGGCGTACTGAATACGGTGCTTAGAGAGCTGTTTAACATCGGTCCGCAGCCATGGCTGTCCGATCCGTTACTGGCGAAGCTGTCTACGATCGTTGTGGCCACATGGGCGATAACAGGGTGGCATGCCGTGTTATACCTGGCCTTTCTGCAATCCATTCCGAAGGATTATTATGAAGCGGCCTCTATCGATGGGGCGAGCCGTTTTCAGCAGATCCGATATATCACGATTCCACTCCTCGCGCCTGCGATGACGGTCAGCGTGATGCTGCTGCTTACCGGAGGACTCAAGGTATTCGAGATTCCATTTGCCTTGACCAAGGGCGGGCCTGGCTATGAGACGTACTCGATCACCCAGGTTATCGTATTAAGGGGAATATCGGAGACACAGTATGGACTAGCATCGGCGATGTCGATCGTCTTTTTCCTCATCGTGTTAGCGATTGCGATCTTCCAGGTTACAGTTATGCAGCGAAGGGAGCAGGGGCTACAATGACGAAAAGCTATAATAAACGGTTATGGATTCTAGACCTGCTCATGCTCCCTGCCGGATTGATTGCATTCTTCCCGTTTTATCTGATTATTGTCAACACGTTCAAGACGATGCAGGATGCCGCGAAGAGCCCGATGGCGCTCCCTTCGAAGTGGATCTTTAGCAACTATGTTCAGGTGTTCGAGGAGACCTCGATCTTGCTCAGCTTCTGGAACAGCTTGACCATCACCGTCTGTTCTGTCTTGTTGATTGTACTGATTGGTGCGATGGCGGCCTACCCGGTTGTATTCAATACGAATCGATTCACACGGTTTGCTATGCTCTATCTGCTCGCCGGATTCATGATTCCGTTCCAGGCGACTCTCATTCCGTTATTCCAACTAATGAGTGGTCTGCAATTGATCGACAAAATATATGGCTTGATCATTCTGTATATGAGCGGCTCGGTGTTCGTCTTCTTCCTCATGATGGGCTATATGAAGTCGATCCCGCGGGAGCTGCCCGAAGCGGCTGTCATTGATGGTTGTAGTATAGGGGGCATCTTCTGGCGGATCATCTTTCCGCTGCTTAAACCCATTACGATTACAAGTATCATCTTTCAGACGATGTGGATATGGAATGACTTTTTGGCGCCGATGCTGTTTTTGAACTCCACCTCCAAGTCGACGCTCGTTCTGCAAATTTATAAAGCCAAAGGCGAATTTACCGTTGATTGGCCGATGTTCATGACACTTACGATTGTTACATTGGTGCCGATCTTCATCTTCTTTATCATTATGCAAAAGCATATCGTCAAGGGAATCGCTGCTGGTGCTGTCAAGGGCTGATAGGTTGATGATTCATAGCTTAATGAGGAACGTCTGATTTTTATAATCAGGCGTTTTTTTTGCGGGCGGCGTGCCCAGCTACAATAGACTGTATTATTGAGTTTTACATCTGAAACGCAGGGGGTTACCTTTTGATTGAGGGATACGATTCATGAAGATTGGTTGTTAGAGCTGCTATACTATCGTATATTATAGTAAGCATAGCTATGATTAATTAATTTTTTTATTTAATGTCAAATGAGCTATTGAAGGAGTGTGTCAAATATGCCCCCCATGGCAATTGCACTACTAGGTATTTTTGCCCTTATATCATTTTACGCAGTTATCGCTGTACTCATTATTCGTTATATCTTCAAACGCTCCAAAAGGCCAAACTATGTGAGCAGCATATTCGTTTTATCCATTCTAATTATTGGAGTTGCTATGAGCTGGATACTTTATCAGCCCAGCTCCATTCCTTTCACAATGGTATTAATGCTGATTCTTTACTCCTCAATGGTTGCTCGACATAGGAGACTTCAGGATTAAAGTCGCTACGATGATTAGATTGTGAGGGGCTATCCAGAATGTCCCCAGACAGCTATGCGCACCCGGTATGACGAAGAGCCAGTGATAGGGTCACTGGCTCTTCGAGCCGTCTACGGGCTGAACCTCTCCCTTGAATGCGGTGTTGTAGGGACAGGGCGCAAGAGGAGTGATTAGTCGCTCTTTATTGGAAGCTTCTTGGCTGATAGCTGTTCTGGTTGGTGGCATTCATCGCGCCATAGCTCATCTGGGATTGCTCGATGCGCTCCAGTTGATTGCAGATTTGGACAGCCTGCTGCATCTGCTGCATAGCTACCTGGTGTCCTTGCAGCGCTTGCTGGATGATCTGTGCTGCTTGACGCTCGCGCGCAGCCAGCTCGTCCAAGCGAGCGGCATTTTGCTGTTCTTGCTGCAGCAATTGCTGATAGTTTTGGCTCGCTTGCTGCGTCTGGTTCATCAGTTGGTGCAGGATTTGCTCGCATTGTTGAATTTGGCTTGAAAGATTCTGATTCACTGGTTAGCGTGCTCCTTTGTTGTCATATTGTGATGGTACGGGCTTAGTATCTACCCAAGGTTTATATTTCATTCCTCGATTGGATAAATGAGGGGAAGGCGAATTTAGGAAGTGAAGGAATACAATCCGAATTTGCTCTGGTATAATTTTTAAGGAAAAGAACACAGATCGAAGATAGGAGAGGATAGGCGATGTCAGCAGAATGGATATTGCATTCCGTTATATTTACATTGAAGCATCCTGCAGGATCGGAGGAAGAGCAGTGCTTCTTGCAAGATGGGGAGGCGGCGCTAACAGCGATTCCCGTTGTCAAGCACTTTCGAGTATACCGTCAGGTCAGCCCCAAGAATGATTATGATTACGGGTTTGCTATGGAGTTTGCCAATCAGGAAGAATACGACGCCTATAATGCGCATCCGATTCATGTAAAGTTCGTGCAGGATAGATGGGAGACAGAAGTTGAGCGCTTCCTGGAGATTGACTATCGTCATCATGCTTGAGTACGGAAAATGCTCAGGGAGGATTGCTGTCGTCATAGGAAAGGCTGGAGCAGGTGGCTCCAGCCTAGAATCTGCGCTTGTTGAAGTCGAAGAAGGAGTCTCCTGGAGAGGACAGTTGCTGATGAGCCTCCTCATAGGTGCGAATCATCTGCTGGACATTGCGAAATTCCTCGTCGGCAGGGGACATGTCCTGCATGAACATACGGCGTAGAATCTCCTTGTACACGGTCAGCCGCTCCTCGATCAAGTCCTTCTCGAATTGCACCATCTCATCCCATGTATGGTACTGAATCCACTGATCCAGCTCATCACCATCATGCTCCGATCCCCCTGAGCGGTCATCCACCCCCATGTAGCCGTCCTCTCGCTCCAGATCCACGGAGGAACGGATGGAAGCCAGGGTAATATTCTCGCGGGCGAGCATGACCTGGAATCGTTTGTTCTGGAATAGCTCTGTCATGACTAGGCGGCAAATATCGGCATTACGGATCAGCATGCCCTCAAAAGGATGGAGAATCCAGTGCTGCTCGCTGTGGTAGAGCGTGAAGGTAAACCACTCGTCCCCATAATAGTATCGCAGATTAATGGAGTTGTCCGTCTTTAGCTCGTATTCAAATTCTTGCAAGGTCCTCACTCCCAGGCTTCGATTATCCCGATCATCCAGCAAGCCTCCATGCCAGTGGCCCGGCGGGGGCTATTCGCCATCCGAATCGGGCGCACGCTCTGAGCGTGGGCAGATGATGCTATCCGCCCGCTCTGAGGCGGCAATAATCAGCAGTGTTACAATGAGCAGTGCTGCTGCAATTTCCCCCAAGCATACGCACCTCCGCAAGAACGGCTTACGCGAAGCTTGCTGCTGCCTTCAGGTGGGATGAGCTTCAAGCCTCGCGTTATCATTCGTATGCGAGGGGGCGCAGATTATTCCAAAAAGCTGGACAGCGGCTGCTCGGCTGAAGGCAAGGATGCCGTATTGCCCTGGGACAGGCCGAGCCGCTGGCTAAGCTGTTGGTTAATGTCCGTCATGCGCTTCGTATGCTCGTTAGCCGATTGAATAATGCTGCGGTTGGACTGCTCGTACAGATCCAGCGCTGTATATAGATCGCTCATCGCGCGGTCAACCGATTCCATCTGCATCCCCGGTTTGCCCATCAGCTCGGTCGTTTTCTGCGTCGTTTCCTTCAGCAGACGAGAATTCTCTTCAAACATATGCTGTAGTGTCGCATTAGCTGAATTGACGGCATCAATTGTCTTGAGCTGGTCGTCAAGCGCCATGGAAATCATCGCGGATACGGTCAACAGATGCTGCGTCTTATCGATGGTGGCATCGACAGAGTCGATGAGTTTATCGTTATTGTCATTAATAATATCGGCGCCCGCAATGGCTTGCTGGTATAGCATGATCATCTCGGTGAACGATTGAACACGGGTAACGACCTTGCGGAGCCCTTTCTCCAGATGAGTGATGCGGTCGGCATTTTCAGGCTTGGCCATCTCCTGCTCGAATAGCGCCTTCAGCTTGTTGCCCATAGCAATACGCAGCTCCAGGTTGTATACCTCTTGAATGGACGACTTCTTCAGATTCTTCATGTAGACGACATTCTCTTGCAGTGTATCGCGCCCGTGGCGCAAGGATTGAATGATAGCGTCAACGTTCGTTCTGACGGACTGATACTTATATACATAGTTTTTGAGCGCTGTTTTACGCAGCATACGATCCAGGAAGCCAAGCTGCTTGCTCTTGCTGAGCGATTCGATCTCGCTGCGCAGCTTTAATATATTATTAGGAATCTCGTCACGCTTGCCCGACATCAGCTCCTTGACCGGTCGATCGAGCATCGCCAGCGATTGCCCGGCTTTTTCCATCGTTTTTTGACCCATTCGGCCAATCTGATCCATCAGTGGTTCAAGCTCCATACTGTCCGCGGCGGATACTCTCTGCATGAGCTGTATCGCCTCGTGTTCCATCTTGGCCGTATCTTCCTCCTTGATGCGAACCAAAGGATTTGCTGCCATCTATAAAACCTCCTTGTTAATCTGTTGTCCGGTACCGCTCGGAGATCAGCTCCATTCGAGTCTGTAGCTCCAGCAGATCCTTCTGCTCCATCGTTTCTACATACAAGGATAGCTTGGAATTAATATCCTTAATGCCATCGAGCAGCAGACGGCGGTTGCGGCGCTTTGCTTCACCGCTCAGCTTCAAAAAAGGATTGATAGCTCCGTTCAAATCCTTGAATATGAGCCTTTGAATATTATGATTGATGCTGCTGTCGTTCAGCTCCTGCAGTTGAGGCACCAGCCTTGCGATTCGTGCCAGCAGTGTCAGCGTCTTCTCGACAATCTCGTTATCGAGCGTGTTCTTCTGCCCCTCCGAGATGATGCTCTCCTCGATAACGGCGATATATTCGAGCGCAGGCTCCCACTCTGCGGAAGGAGCAGGCGAATCATATGCCGATCGTTCCGCAGCGGGGGAGTGTCCCTCCGTTACGGGCGGGATGGCCCCGGCAGCCTCGCTGGTTCCCCGCGGCGGGGCAGAGGAGCTTGCGGATGCGGGCACTGGCGGAAGCACTCCCGCCTCAAGCCGCACGGCTCTAAGCTCCTGACGGTGAATATAGCCCGCTATGCCTAGACTGACGAGCGATAATAGCACGGGTGCCAGCAGCACGAGCGGCACAGGCAGCCATAGGAGCAGCAGCAAGGAGACAGGGTAGCCTGCTGCCGAGACGATTAATGGAATTCGGTATTGCTGCATTCTGTTCACCTCCCGTTCAACCAAGCCACTGCCTGCATCCTCTGGGCCGCATCCTTTGGGCCGCAATACTCCTTCCGGTTACGGCCTGCTGGCTGCGGCTACTCTGCTGAGGTCGCACCTGTACATGCTTGCCTGCTTGATGTCTCTCATTCGCGGCCGTGCTTGCCATGCCTGACCGCGCTATCTGAGCGACGCAAGCTCCCATCCGCCATCCGCTTCGGGTGACCTGACATACACTGTTGCACAGATTGGCTGTGAGTATGCTGCTCGTCTCATGCTGCCCCCTGCCCCCTAGGTCAGCCATACAGGCCGTCGCTGGAAGGCTCGGCGCTTGGCTAGACTAGACGTTGCGCAGTCGCACAGGCTGCTCCACATAGCTGACACGGATGCCCAGCTCTGGCGAGGGCTTGGCGACTTCATGGCCGAGCACGGCTTGTACAGCCAGATAAGGCAGGTTGACACCAGACAGACAGGACAGATAGGCGCCTCCAGAAAGACGCGGATTAATCTCTAGCAGCTTGGCTGTAGCTTGATTATACTTTACTTGAATGTTATACGCATAGGGAATGCGGCAACTGGCAGCTACCTGTGACGCGATAGCGAGCAGTTCATCCTTATCCTCTAGCAGATAGACGCGACCAGGCAGCTTGCGGCGCGGAATCGCCGTAAGCAGCTCGCCCTCGGCGGTTGCGACACAGTCAATACTGACCTCGTCTCCTGGCAGCAGCTCCATAACCATCAGCGGCTCGAATTGCTCCGCCGAGGACAAGGTCTGCATCGCTTCGTCCAACGTCATCCGGTGATTGACCCAATCGTACAGCTCGGTGAGCGGCTGCTTGTGATCGACGATCACGCGGAAGCCCTTGCCTCCCTCAGCCAAGGTCGGCTTGATGCACACACGATGTCCCTTCTCCTGCAGCTTCGTGTAGGCGGCCTTGAATCCGGCGGCATCCCTGACGATCTCATAATCGGGAACTGGAACCGCACCGGTGCGCTGCACCAGCTCGTAGAATTGATCCTTATGCATCATGCGCTCCAGCAGGTCAATATTACGACAAGCCATCACCGAAGTTCCGATCGCAGCGAACCGCTCCGCATGGCGGGCAATGTCGAGCAGATGCAGACGGGGAATAAAGACATGAATATGATGTCTTCGGCAGAAGTCAAGGCAGAACTCAATGTAAGCCTCGCCTGTTACCTCCGGCTCTGCCTCCTTGACATCGCAGGCCTGAAGGGACATATGCTCCAGATCAGGATGAGTACCGAACAGGCGGACAGGTCGTCCGTCCGGATTGTCCCGCAGCATGTTCATATAATGATAAGCTACCGAAAACCAGCGGTTAAACCAGATGTTAATTGTATGCATACGTATTGAACCACTCCATTGCCCGTGTAATCAATTCATGAGCGGCATCCATGCCCGCTGCTTCGGTATAAGGGTAGGGAGAATGATCTCCATAATATTGCTTGAACTCACCATGCCTGGGGACTAGGGCGAAGCTGGCCTCCGCCAACAGTGATTCATCGAGCAGGGAATCGCCAGCCGCTGCCACTCGCGGTCTGCTCGTAAGCGTCTTAATGTAACGAAGTGCAGCCCCTTTGTTCACACAGGAAGGAACCAGATACAGCTTGCGTCCTTGCAGCGACACCGTCCAGTTCAACGGCTGCAGCGCGGTCTGCAGCTCACGGTCTAGCCCATCCGGCAAGCGCTCGCGTACCAACTGCACGGTGTAGAACAGCTCGTCGGAATGCGTCCGCTTCACGGTCCAGTCCGGCGAGGCGAAGCTGCGCTCGAACAGGTTGTCCACTTCCGCAGCAGGGGCGCAGTTAGCCAACTGCTGATGAATATGCTCCGTCCATTCCTGCCGGGGCGTGCCTTCGATCAGCACATTGCCGCCGTTGCTCACGATGGCATACTTGGGAACCATCTCTGTCGCGAAAAATTGAATGCGGCTGTATTGCGCGATGGTTCGGGTCGTTACAGGAATGAATACTATCGCTTGCCGTTCCAGGTCACGGAGCAGCTCAGCCGTCGTTCGGCTAATATAGGAAATGGCGCGCCCCTCGGCCTGCTCGGCCACGATGACCGGGTAGGAGGGAAGTGAGCCTCCCAGCGCATGGAGCGAGTAGAGCAGGGTGCGGTCGAGATCGCTGGCAAAGATCATTCGTTCGCCGCTCCCTTCAGCTTCTTGATCAGGCCACAGCATGAATATTCCAACTGCGGGTCAATCTCCACAGCGACGCCGCGATCCTGAGCCAGCAGCATGATGTGCTCCAGATTGGGATTATCGGCTCTATCGATCAGAATCTTCCATGGTACCCGCCGCAGCAGCACCCGTGTCGTCTCGCCTACACCCGGCTTGACCAGGTTCATATCATCGATGCCGTAAGCCTCCTGAAGCCGCCTTATAGAGGTTATGCCTTGCCAGGTCACCGCCATCTGCGCGGGATCGCCTAGTCTGGCGGCAGCCAGCTCCCGAGCCTCCTGCGCCACCTCCTCGAAGTGAGCCGCGATCCGGTCAACGAACAGATTCGATACATCCTGCTCCAGCCATTCCTTATAGAACTTGGCGCCGTGGAAGTCCTGTGGCCCGATGAGGTCGGCTCGCAGGACCGTGCGGCTCATCAGACCGGATACGGTGGAGTTGAGGCAAGCGCTCGGGATCAGGAAGTCTTCCCGGGTTCCATACGTCTCCGCACAGCAGCCTGGATCAGCGAGTACAGCCAGGTCATCGTTCAGGCTGATGCCGTAGCGCGCCTGGAAATCTGCACAAGCGCGGGTAAGCACCTGACGAATGGCACCCTTGCCAGTCCAGCCGTCAACGAACTGAATCGAATGGTCGGGATGGCGGCCCAGCATGTAATGGACGGCATTCTCGTCGATTCCCTTGCCACGGATGATCGAGATGCTATAATGCGGCAGCTCCCGGCCATGCAACTGCCGGATATACCGCTTGATCAGGATGCCGATCGGTGTGCCGGCGCGGGCCAGCGAGGCGATGGTCGTATTGTATCCGCGCTTGGCGATAATCAGCTCAGCGCAGGCAGCCGCGGCGAGCGCGACCTTGCGCGACGTGGCCGCAAGCGTCTGGTGAAAGAGCTGGATATAGGACTCCGATGGCTGATATTCCACCGGCAGCATCTCGGAATAATGAACCCCGGACTGCAATGCCTCCTCGCGATCCTCCGTGGGTCGCTCCAGCTTGACCTCGCTCAGATCCTTGAGCAGAAACTCCACATCCTCGGCCGAATAGCTGCCAGTGAGCGGAGCCGTCTTTGCTGTCATGTGTGCAAGGGCGAGGGGAGTGGGACGGTCTTCATTCAACGACTTGTTCATGCGCTCACCTCCGCGTCAGGCTCCCGGCTGCAATAGATGATATGGATCATAGGGATGCGTGTAGCCCGCAGCGCCTCCACGAATGGAGCCTCCTGAGCTTCCCCGATGCTTCGCTCCATGAAGACGAACAGCTCATCATATTGCCCAGGGCTGATATTGTACATATAATTCAATGTTTGTGGATCATCAGGGGACAGATAGCGATAGGCATTCTGAATCGCATAGTCCTTGTGCGCTAGCGGGTGAACCGGGCTGCGGGTACTGGATTGGTACATCGTACCTTGGCCCAGCAGCGCTGCGATCCGCATCGGAATGTACATAAACTCTCCCGTTCCCATACAGAGCAGCCGCTCCCCGCGGCGCAAGCCTCGCAGCCAGGCAGCGGCTGCTTCCAACTGCTCGTCCAGCTCCTGCTGACCGGTGGCATCGAGGCCGAATCGGCCTGTCCATTGCAGATAGGGAGCGGGCGATTGTGGAGGCAGGGAACTGTGGGCGGGTGCCGCGCCAGCCTCATGATGATTCAAGGCTGCACCGATAGAGTAAGCGAGAGCACGGGGGGAATCCGCTTCAGCATGAGTGAAGAAGCGTCCAATGTCATGTCGCTGCACCTGTCCGGCTAGCGGAGCGTCCGGCAGGCTGTTGAGCGTAGTCGGCAGCAAGGCCTTCAGTTGTTCCTCGCTGAGTGCCCCGGATATAGTCAGCTCGCCCTGAACGAGCGCTACGCACTCGATGGTGATGCCAAGTGTGCGCTCCAGCTCGCGAAAGCGTTGCTTGTCCGCCTCCGAGCGCCAGTCGAGCAGACTTGCGACGACATAACGAGAGCGCGGACAGCGCTGGTGCAGGCTGGAGATGATATTGCATGCGGTCTTGCCGGTAGTGAGCTCGTCATCGACCAGCACCACCGTCTCCCCACCGGATAGAAACTGGGCATCCAGCGGGTAGCAGCGATGCGAGGTGGCATGGGAATGCTCCTCCTCAAAGCTGATCACCGGCTCGCGGCTTGTTAGCATCTCGCGCGTCGTATGCAGGTAGCGTACCGACCCGTCAAACATGTCATACATGCTATGTCCGAGCGCGGTAGCTGTCTCGGCAAAGCCGATAAACAACAGCGGCTCCTTCACGGTCAGCTTGTGCTGCCGTATCCGGCGGTAGACCGCGCCCGCTTGATGCGGGTCGATGAACGCTGCGGCAATCTCTTCAACCTGGCGATGCTGTTGTCCATACAGACAGGCCAGTGCCGCTCCAGCGAGCAGAGACAGACTTGGCGGCACGGGGATATGCTTGCCCAGAACCCGGCTGACGAACAGGAAGCTGCGCTTCTTGTTCAAGCGTGCTGCCATGCGGAACAACGCATCGAGCGGCAGGCCGCACGGATTGCTATGGACGTCAATAGTGACCTCCAACTCCTCTAATACGTTGTAAATGTGGCGGCTCCTGTCCGGCAGTGCCGAGGAGAGCCGTGAAGTTTTGTCGTTCATTCAGCACCCCATATATTGTTGATCGCTTCATTATTCGTTCTGCCCAATTGAGATGGGGCTTGATTTCATTCATTTTGTTGTTGTGCTGGCTCTTGAGCACGCCCTGGCAGCCCGTATTGCCCGCAATAATCGCTGTGGCATCGGCGTATTCCTCAAAGGTGACCACATACAAGGCCTGTACCGGGCCGATATGGGTAGGGTGAATGATGGTCTTGCCGACCAGCCCGTTCTCCTTGTCCAGCTTCACTTCCCGAATCAGCCCCTCGGTGAAGGCATCGGACGCTCCGGTAGGGGAGAAATATTCCCATACCGCACCGGAGAGCACATAATTATCTGCCATTCGGCCGAATTGGTTCACAATATCCGTGATGCAATCGCGAACGACATGAATATCATAGATGGTCATGTCCGGGCTTCGTCTGAGGCCGAACAGGCTGGAAAAATCGGTCGCTCCAATCCGCACATTCAGTATATAGTCCCGATAACGGTCAAGCAGCAGCTTAATGGCGCGCAATGTCTCTGGACGCGATTCGCGGTATAGCACCTCAGAGGTTTCCAGAATCGGCATCCCGTAGAGCACAGGCGACGGTAATGGCCTAAGCTCGTTATAACGCTGCAATTTCAGGAGATAGCGCTCACCGATTTCTGCATTGAATTTGGGAAATACGAGTCCGGTCAACCATTTCATGCAAGAGCCGATGCTCTCTATCATTCGATCCAATTGCTCGGGGGAGCGGACACGGATGAATAAGAGCGGCAGATGCTCGTTATCCAGCTTGCCGGTCTCCAGCAACAGTGCGAGTCGATGAAGCTGCAGGACTAGAGAATGCTCTGCCTCGGCAGCCTGCTCGTCGCCTATCGCATCCTCCAGATCAAGCACGACCGAGGCGACCCCCTTCAGCTTGGAGGAGGCCAGATCCTCTGCGATGGTCTGGCGCGTAGCGGGCATGTACAGCGCGGCACCGACAGCCAGCGCCAGATGCTCCTTGTCTGTGGTGTTGTTAAAGGTTTGTGGCGGCAAATGAAAAATATCGGCCTCTTCATCCCTGGATAAATAATTAAAGTAGCGCATTATGCTATCCCCTGTCTATCAGTTGTGCAGCGAAAGATAGATCCGAATTTAAAATAACTCTCCGTGCAGGAGAGTTATGCAGTTTACATCGAATGGCCCTTGGTATGGTCTTCGGATTTTTTCTTTTTCATTACGCTCAGAATCATCGTGCCGACAAACACGATAATCAGCAGCGAGAAGAACAGATAATGAGGGATGTGCGCGCCCAGCGCCTCAGCGATCATCTTCACACCGATAATGACGATCAGAATGAAGGCTGCTTTCTCCAGCTCAGGGAACTTCTCAATCAGCCTCAGGAATACTTGAGCAACGCCGCGCATCATCAGGACGCCCAGAATGCCGCCCAGGAACAGTACCCATAGCTGCTCGCTTACACCAAATGCAGCCAATACGCTGTCGATGCTGAATGCGATGTCCATCATCTCCACAGCGAGCACAGTCCGCCAGAAGCCCATGCCCTTGTTGACCACTTCATCGTCCTCACTAGGCTTCTTGCCGATATAGGGAAGGAGAGGAATGCCGCCGACTCGCGCCAGCTTGAACTGAAGGTCGAACAGATTGCTAAGCGCGATCCATAGCAGATAGAGTCCGCCAGCGACCTTCACCCAGGTGATCTTTACCAGGAAGGTTCCGACACCGATGGCTAGGAAACGGAAGACGTAAGCACCCAAAATACCGTAAAATAATGCCTTCTTCTGCTGCTCTTTTGGAAGATGCTTGACCATCACGGCGAGCACGAGCGCGTTATCTGCCGAGAGCAATCCTTCCAGAATAATGAGCGTACCGATAATCCCCCAGCTAACCGGATCGCTTAACGTCGTGACGATCGTGTTCCAGTCAAAGAAATTGCTGAAGTTTTCAATAAAACTGCGGAAAAAATCCGACAAGGTGCTTCCTCCTCTAAATTAACTTCCCATGTATATCTTCTATTTGGAGCCAGCGACCCATTTAAGCCCCCAATTGTAGGCTTGGTCAAGCTGTCTATGGCCTTCCACATAATGGACGAGCTTCTCCACGCTGAAGGTTTCATCGCGGACATTGGTAATCATGGCGATGCCACACATGCGCTTGCGGTTGTCTGGCTCATCCAGTCGAATGACAATATCCGGTCCGTGGCTCTGCTTGATCGTTACGACACCGTCCGCCTCGGTCCATTTGGATACTCCTTCATAGATAAAGGCGAATACAAGAATTCGTTTGATCTCTGAAATATGGCTCCCGTTAATCCTCAGATTCTCTCCTGTAGAGACAGAACCAGTGCGGTCATCGCCGTCTAGCGCAATATAAGGCGGGTTGCGAAGCGAGCCGAAGGCATTGCCCAGCGCCTGGATGACAGCCTTCTGTCCATCCTTCATCTCGAACAAGCAGCCGAGATCGAGATCAATGCGCTTGCTTCCGAAGAAGCCGGAGGATTTCTTCTGATTCCAGTTCAGATTAATGAGTAATTCTCCCAGCGAGCCTGAATTTTTTTGCAGATTGATCGTATCGCCGCGCTTCTTCAGCTCAATCTTCTGAAGCTGGACAGGCTGTGGGGGAGGGGAAGCCTCCTGCCTGACCGGAGGAGCTGGAGGGGGAGCATCTGCTTGCGGAACGGGCGGAGCTGGTGGTTGTCCAGGCTGTGGCTTCGATGAAGCCGAGCTCGCATCATCCTTCACCTCAATGCCGAAGCTATTGCATAATGCTCCCAGCCCTCCGGTATATCCGGAGCCGATCGCGTTAAATTTCCATTCGTTGTTATAGCGGTATAACTCGCCGACCACAATCGCCGTCTCCACGGAACCGGACTGTCCCAGCTCAAATCGAAGCAGCTCAGCGCCGGTGGCGGCGTCCATGATGCGAATATACGTCCCATCCACCTGGGAGAAGCTTTGGCGGCGAGCATCGGCATCATAGATGGTTAGTGTAAAGGCGATGCGCTCGTATTGCTGGGGGATCGCTCTATGCTCCAGTGTGACCTGCTCCTTATCCGAGCCGCCCCAGCGCTTCTCACTGGTGGAGAGTCTGACGGAGCTGCCTCCGCCTGCCGGATTGCCGTAGAAGATCAGATCCTCATCTTGAGTGACCTTGCCGCCAGCGCCCAGGAGGAACGCGGAAAAATCAATATCGATGGATGCGCCGCTGTTCCAGCCCATGCCGACGATAATGCTGTGCAGATCAGGCTTGCCCTTGGTTACATCGGCTTTTTGCCCTTTGATCAACGATACTGTCATGTTGTTCCACACCTCTCAAGTGTTGCCGGCTGGTGCCGCTGGTGGGCGGCCTCCCATACCTGCAGGCTTATACAAAGCTCCAGTTACTGCCATGCCTTCTGTTCAAGAGCACGCGGCAGCAACCGGAGCGAAAGAGATATTAGCTGGCGTCCAGGCCATAATTGCGGCATAACGCCGCAAGTCCGCCCGAGAAGCCGGAGCCTACCGCCTGGAACTTCCATTCTGTCCCTTGGCGATACAGCTCGCAGATGACAACTGCTGTCTCTACGGAGAAATCCTCGCCCAGATCATAACGCAATATTTCACGGCCGGACAGCTCGTCCAGCACCCGAACGAAAGCATTGGATACTTGGCCGAAGTTCTGCTCGCGCGCTGCCGCATCATGGATGGTAACCGTGATGCCGATGCGCTGGATAGAGTCCGGGATCAGCGAGAAGTCAATGATGATCTGCTCATCGTCGCCTTCGCCTTCGCCCGTCCGGTTGTCGCCGGTATGAACGACAGAGCCGTTAGGTGTCTTGGGATTATTGTAGAAGACGAAATCCTCAGCACCCTTGGCTCGTCCATCCTGATGAAGCAGGAAGGCCGAGGCGTCGAGATCATAGTCTTCTCCGCTGCTGTACTTGTTAATGTCCCAGCCCAGCCCGATGACGACCTTCTTCAGACCCGGATTGGTCTTGGTCAGATCGATGCGCTGGCCCTTGGCAAGACTGATAGTCATAGACTTTCCTCTCCTTCTATATCCAGATTAAGAGACTTGCAGGCCAAAGTCGCGGCACAGTCCCGCCAGTCCGTCCTGGTAACCGCTGCCGACAGCGCTGAACTTCCATTCGCCGCTATGACGGTACAACTCTGCAACAACAATCGCCGTCTCGACGGAGAAGTCCTCGCCCAGATCGTAGCGGATCAGCTCTGTGCCGCTTGCCTCATTGACGATCCGCACGAAGGCGTTGGATACTTGGCCGAAGTTCTGAGCGCGTTCCTTGCCTTCATGGATGGTAATGCAGATCGAGATTTTCTCGATATTGGCAGGCACATTCGGCAGATCAACAACGATCTGCTCATCATCGCCCTCGCCCTCGCCTGTCCGGTTGTCGCCGGTGTGCAGGACAGAGCCGTTATCGTTCTTGGTGTTGTTATAGAATACGAATGCGTTATCGGAGACAACCGTCCCTCCGCCGTTCAGCAAGAAGGCCGAGGCGTCCAGATCGAAGTCTTTTCCGCCATCATACTTGTTGGTGTCCCAGCCCAGTCCGATAACGACCTTGGTCAAGCCGGGGTTGGTTTTGGTCAGGTCTACTTTTTGTCCTTTTTGCAAGCTAATTGCCATAGTGAGTCCCTCTTTTCTAGGATTAGGTGTATTGTCTGGCGAGTATATCAATATGCGGGGCGTGAGTGCCCTCGCCGATTGCATTGAACTTCCATTCTCCCTGATGGCGGTACAGCTCGCCAGTGATCAGGGCCGTCTTGCCGGCGTAGTTATCCGTCAGATTGAAGCGTACTAATTCGTTATTGGAGGAAGGGTCAAACACACGAATAAAAGCGGATTGTATCATGCCAAAATCCTGGCGGCGCGCTTCACAGTTATAGATATTGACAACAACCAAAATACGCTCTACCTCGGCAGGCACTCGGTTCAGATCGACAATAATTTGCTCGTCGTCTCCGTCTCCATCCCCTGTAATGTTGTCTCCAGTATGTACCACCGATCGACAGGGGCTCTTGAGATTATAGAAGCAGATCAGATGCTTGTCGCTAACCAGCTTGCCATGAGCATCGAGCATGAGTGCTGAAGCATCGCAGTCAATATTGGCCTTGGCCTTCTTGAAGCCGAAGAAGCTTCGTCCAGCATCAGCCGGGTCCCAGCCCAGTCCTACCACAACCTTGGTCAATCCGGCATTTCCTTTGGTGAGATCAACCTTTTGACCTTTTACCAATGAGATTGTCATGGATGTATACTCCTCCTTTCCAAATTTATACTTCTCATTTATTATATTGATTTCTAGCAAAATCCGCAATTATTCTACAATTATCGCATTCTTTTGTGAGCGCAGTATCAACAATAAATGAAAACAGCGCGCGTATCCGGCTGCAGCAACGGATATTTCGTTCGGAACACTGTCTTTTTATCGAAGTTTGGCACAGCATGTCGCTCATGCCTATATTTACGATGGTTGCTGTCGCAAAGTTTCAACGAAATTATGCAAATTATCGATTGGAATAAAATTCCCGCTGTCCCATAGTGAATCGGGAGGCAGCGGGAGAGGGGACTTAACGCAGCTTGGCGTTCTGGCTCTCGCGGTATTGACCCGGCGTTATGCCCTCCTGCTTGCGGAAGGAGCGGATAAAGTTCTGCGAATTGTTGTATCTCAGGCGCGAGGCGATGTCCTTGATTGGCATATCGGTCTCGGTCAGCCATTTCTTCGCCATATTGAACCGGTAGGCGGACAAATATTCGCTGAAGGAGTAGTTGGTTTCCTTGCGGAATACGCTGCTAAGATAGTTCGCATTGTAATGCAGGCGCGAGGCGCATTCCTCCAGCGTCAGGTCTGTATCATAATGCTGGTGAATCCACTCAATGATTTTCTCTGAAATATTATGATACTGTTCATTTTGCCGGTTGCTGAAGATAGACACCATCGGCTGGATGATGCGCGCCCAGAACCATTCTTCAATCTCGCTGCCTGTAGTCAGCCGCAGCAGCTCCTCGAATAATGTGCGCTCGCCTTGCTGCGACGGGCTCAGATGAATCCGCGATTCCTGCGCGACAACCAGCAGGTTGTTGAGCAGCCGCATCAGCGGAATCTGGTACTCCTGTGGCGCCAGCTCCGTCTTGAACATCGAATTAAGGAAGCGGTGCAGATCTTCACGCGCCTTGCCAGCCTCCGCCAGCTTGATGGCATCCACAAGCTCCAGCTCGATCTGATGCGGATAGCTCAGGTGAAAGTAATGATTGCCGGAATCAAGCTGCTCATACTGAATAATAATGCCCTCACCCAGCTTCAGGCGATGCTTCAAGGCCTCCAGCCCTTCCCGATAGGCAACCGCCACGTTCTCGATCGAGTCAAATGGCAAGCTCAGCCCGATGCTCACCTGCAGGTGCAGATAAGACATGATCTTCTGCTGAAGCTGCTCTGTCATACTATAGAGCTGCGTGTTGAAGGAATCCAGTTCACTGTCCGAGCTGCCGATCAACGTGACGATCGTCGTGTCGATGAGTACAGGAACCAGCCGCTTGCTATTATCGACCATCTCTTCAATGATATTGTGGATGGCAAACAGCAGCAGCTCCAGATCCTGCTGTTCGTAGTGGGTATGCTCCAGCGTATCGATCTGCAGCGTCATGACTGCCATCGTCCTCCATTGCTGCAACTGCTGGGCAAAGCCATACTGCTCCAGTTGCTCGCGCAGCTCTCGCTTGCGTGCATGCCCTTGATACGCCTTGATCAGATAGAAGGCCCGCACCTGCATGAGATGGCGGCTTACCTCCTGCTCCAACTGAGATTTGGACTGGAATAGCTGTTGAACATGATCGCCGATAATCTGAAATTCATTATTGCGCTTGCGATGCTGCTCCGGCAGCAGCTCGGTGATTTGCGTCACCAGCTTCTGAATCGGATCGTACATTCGGCGTGACCCGATCCAGGCCAGCAGGATGGAGACCAGCAGCAGCGCCATGCATACATAGAGCGTGTAGCGGCCGATCTTGTGCGTCTCCTTCGTCAGGCTGTCGATGGAGATCGTAGAAAGATAGATCCACCCATTGAACTCAGACTTATAATAGGTAACAGCATACATATGCCCGGATAGCATCGTTGTGAACTGGCCGGAATTGCCGCTCAGCTCCTCGCTGCTTGCCAGGCCTGCGGCGCTCGCAGGCTTGCCGATCATCAGGCGGTCAGGATGGAGGAGGATGCGCTGTTGCTCATCCAGCAGCATGACCAGCGATGTCTCGTCCGTATCGAACTGAATCATATCCTGCAGGTTGCAGGTGGGTATATTTGCGAGCGCTAGCCCGCGTTTTTCAAACCCGGTGGTGGGTAGCTTTTTTACGAGACTCACAGTATAATCACAGTTAGCATTGTTAGCGCTTTCTTCCGTGTAAAACCAATAACTGGGCGTTAGTACCCAGGAGGAATCCTCGACTGTCTCGGATAGCTGCTGAAGCTGCTCCAGGTACGGGTACGTATCGCTGCGATAGATACCGGAGTTTTTGATCAGCCAATCCTGCTCCTGGTTCAACAGCACAACATCTTCGACCCGTGTGTCGAAGGATTGCATGTTGCGAATTTCCTTGCGCAGATCGTCATACAAGATGAAGTCGTTGACGGTAAGCTGTTCATTCCACGCACGCTTCATCACGGATGAATTGACAACCTGGTTCAATGTATGATTGACGGTTCGCAGGATTTGCTCTACATTTGCATTAATTTGCACGAGCAGTTGGAGCTTGCCCTTGTTGACATGCTCTTGAATCTGCTCAGAGGAAGTGACGTAGGAAAATACACCGATTGAAATTACTGGTATAATACTTAATATGAAGCCAAATATGGTCATTTTGCTTAGGAAGCTTAGAGAGCGCATGGACAGCATCACAACCTTCTGCAGATAGTACTGCCTATTATATTCAAATCGGCTCCATCCGTACAATAATCATCTCGCACCACAATAATCATCAGCTCAGATCATGACGATCTTTGACGATATTTTAGCTATGCCAGGGAGGAACACTATGAACTTCATTTCGACACATGCTCGTAGATTACCTGCTTTACTATTACTGTTGATTGGACTGCTGCTCGTGCTCGGAGCTTGCAGTAATCAGCATAAGTCAGCAGCGATCGCTGATCAGGATCGACCGCTCATCACCATTATGGCACCACTGCATTTTCCGAATCAGCCAGATCGCAAGCTGGTGAGCGACATCGAGGAGCTGACGGAAACGAGATTACAGATTGAGTGGGTGCCTGACGAGATTTACAGTGATAAGATGACCATGTCACTCGCCACCAACTCGCTCAAGAAGGCGACATTTGTCAAGCATACAGACTTTTTGTCGCTGAAGAGCGCAATTCGTGCCGGCGAATTTTGGGAGATTGGTCCTTACCTGAAGGATTTCGATAACCTGAAGCATCTGGACATGAATATACTGGATCAGACGACGGTGAATGGCAAGCTGTACGGGTTGTACACGGAGCGCCCTTCCTCCAGGCAAGGCATCATCCTGCGCAAGGATTGGCTCGATCGGCTTGGACTGGGTGTGCCGCAAAACCTGGAGGAGCTGTACGAGGTGATGCGCCGCTTCACGTATGACGATCCTGATGGCAACGGGCAGGACGACACGTTCGGACTGGCTGACCGCAATGATCTCATCTATGGCTCCTTCAAGACGCTAAGCTCTTACTTCGGCACGCCGAATAACTGGAAGATCGAGAACAACGAGCTCATTCCAGAGTTTGAGACACAGCCTTACAGAGAGACGATGAATTTCATGCGGCGCCTCTACACAGAGAAGCTGGTGAATCAGGATTTTGCTGTGACGAGCAAGCAGCTTCAGCGCAATATGATTATCTCGGGCAAGGCAGGCATCTATATTGGCAGTATGACGGATGCGCAGCGGCTGTCGGAGGAGGCGAAGAGCGTCCATCCAGACGCAGAACTGATTATCGTCAACCGCATAGCAGGGCCGGAGGGGTACAGGGTCTGGTCGATACCGAATTATAATGGCCTGTATCTGTTCTCCAAGCGGGCGATCAAGACAGAGGAGGAGCTGCTTGCCATCCTGGCTTTTTTTGACCGGACGATGGACAAGGACATTAGCAATCTGATGCGCTACGGATACGAAGGCAGGCACTATGAGCTTAGAGATAGCGGGGTCATCCTGCCCGAGCGTGCGGCTCAGCTCAGGGTTAATGAGGTCAATCCGCTGCGTCCGCTGATGATCGCCGATCTGCGCAATCCCAATGTGCTGCCGATTCAGGAGGGAGAGCAGTTGATGGAGCTGGCGGAGCAGTTGAGTCAGGACAATGAAAAGTTCATTGTCAAAGACCCGACTGTCAATCTGGAATCGGCGACCTCGGATGAGAAGGGGGCTGTGCTCTACAAGATCATTACAGATGCGACGTACAATTATATTCTGGGCCAGCTCGATGAGGAGGGGTTCCAGAAGGAAGTGGAGAAATGGCGCCGCCAAGGCGGCGAGCAGATTATTAATGAGCTGACAGAGGCCTACTATCGCAACAGCACAGCCACAGAGCCTTCCCCTAGATGATGGGGAGGGCTTTTTTGCGCTCATCGTTGCCCACTTGGACAGTCTGGCAATAATCATCACCTCAGATGGGCGCGATATAGATGATCATTGGCTTCCTAACCTGTGAGAATGAGCAAATGATTGTATACGTAACGAATAGCCGGCCTTACGATGTGAATATGGAGCCGCGAGTGCCGAAGCCGCACAGTTCGGCACCTCAGTCTTTTGCAAGCGTTTAAATTTACAAAAATGGAGGTCAACGCTGTATGAAAAAGAAATCGGTACCGCTGCTGCTGAGTGTCATGATGATCAGTACATTAATGCTGGCAGCATGCTCTTCGGATGGCGGCAAGACAACGAATACTGGAAGTACGGGAACGGAAGGAAACAAGCCTGCTGCTTCCGAGGGAACTAAGGAGGAAGCTTCGGAGAATGAGGCGCCAGCCGAGATTACGATCATGCTGCCGTTAAATATTGCGGAGACGCCACCGGATACGATAAAGAATGAGCTGGAGAAGCTGACCAATACGAAGCTGACCTACAACTTCTTCCCGGCTGATACCTATGAGGAGAAGCTGAACGCTTCCTTCGCCACGGGCTCGCTGCCGCAGGTGACCTATCTGAAGAACCAGGCGACCTTCCTGAACTTGAAGGAAGCGATCCGTGATGGGGAGTTCTGGGAGATTGGACCGTATCTGTCCGAGTATGAGAACCTGAGCAAGCTGAAGGAGCAGGTGCTGAACAATACCAAGGTGGATGGCAAGCTGTATACCCTATATATTGGTCGCCCGCTGGCGCGTCAGGGAGTCATCTACCGCAAGGACTGGGCAGATAAGCTGGGCTTGCCTGAGCCGAAGACGACCGAAGAGCTGTTCGAGATGATGAAGCAATTCACCGAGAACGACCCGGATGGCGATGGACAGAAAAATACGGTAGGGCTGGCGGATCGCAATGATCTCGTCTATGGCGCCTTCAAGACGTTGTCCTCGTACTTCCAGACGCCGAACAACTGGGGCGAGAAGGATGGACAACTGCTGCCAGAGTTCATGTTCGATGAGTACGTCCAGACGATGGACTACATGAAGAAGATTCGCGAGGCTGGTTACATGAACCAGGACTTCGCGGCAACGAGCAAGACCGACCAGATTAGTCTGTTCACCAGCGGCAAGGCAGGCGTCTATATTGGCTCGATGCAGGATGTCAGCACGCTGGACAAGGATCTGACCAAGAACGTACCGACAGCCGTAACGGATGTCAATAGCTTGATCACAGGTCCATCGGGCAAATACGGAATCTGGGCACTGCCTGGCTATAACAATGTCGTAGTCTTCCCTAAATCCGCCATCAAGGATGAAGCGGAGCTGAAAAAGGTGCTGGCCTTCTTCGACAAGCAGATGACGCCAGAAGCGTCCAACCTGATGTTCTGGGGGATCGAGGGCACGCACTATGAGGTCATCGACGGCAAGGCCAAGGAAATGGATGACAAGGATAAGATCGAGCGCGAGGTCAAAGGCTTCAAGGATAGTGTAATCGGTGAGGTCGAGACCAACGGTCGATATGACGGCTACTATTCCCTGCCTTCGCGGATCAAAGCGGAAGAGCTGATCATCACCAATGAGCAGCATGCCATTCATGACCCGACTGCGCCGCTGGACTCGGCTACGTATACCGAGAAGGGGCTGCAACTGCAAGACATCATTACTGACGCAACCTACAAATATATCTATGGTCAGATTGATAAGGCCGGCTTCGATCAAGCGATTGAGACGTGGAAGAGCCGCGGCGGAAGCCAGATTATCGAGGAGTTCAACGCAGCTTACAAAAAATAAATGAACGCAAGCAGGCCGTGGCCGGGTCGGGTTCTCCGGCCGCGTGATGCTTGCAGCATGTGCGAAGATTTTGGTGCAGAAAGGAAGTATGGGTATGGAAGAAGCTGTCGTTCTTGAGAAGAAGCTGCAATCGGCGAGGTCTCCCAAATCATCTAGCGAGTTAAAAAGACGGCTTTGGAAAAATAAGCTGCTCTATATTATGATTTTGCCGGGGCTGCTCTATTTCGTTGTGTTTAAATATTTGCCGATGTACGGCTTGATTATATCCTTTCAAAACTATAAGCCGTATAAAGGGATCAGCGGCAGCGACTGGGTGGGCTTCGAGCATTTCAAGCGGTTGTTTACCGAGCCGGACTTTTTGAATATTTTGTCCAATACGCTCATCTTGTTCGGGATGAACCTGCTCTTCTTTTTCCCAATCCCGATTGTATTGGCACTGATGCTGAATGAGGTGCGGTCATCTGCCTTCAAGAGAACGATTCAGACGATGGTGTACATTCCCCATTTTATGTCCTGGGTAATCATTGTCTCGATCAGCTATGTCATGCTTACGATGGACGGCGGTATCATTAATGAACTGGTCAGTATGCTTGGAATGAATAAAATCAATTTCCTGCTGAGCCCGGAGTGGTTCAGGCCAACGTATATTATGCAGGTGATCTGGAGAGAAGCAGGCTGGGGCACGATCATTTATTTGGCGGCAATCGCATCGATTGACCCGACCCAATATGAGGCGGCGCGCATCGACGGCGCCGGACGTTTACGGCAGGTGTGGCATATTACGCTGCCTGCGATTCGCAGTGTCATAATTATTTTGCTGATTCTGAAAATTGGTGATGTTCTGGAGCTGGGCTTCGAGCACGTCTACCTATTGCTTAATTCCATGAACCGTAGTGTGGCGGAAATTATCGATACGTATGTGTACACGGCAGGTCTCCAGCAAGGACAATTCAGCTATAGTGCCGCGGTCGGCTTCTTCAAATCGTTCATCGGTCTTGTGCTGGTCATGCTGGCCAACAAGCTCGCGAAGAAAATGGGAGAGGACGGCGTGTACTAGGGCTTTAGCTTTAGCGTCGGAGTTTGAAGACACACCCTAGCCGCCATACGAAAGGAGAACAAAGCAAATGGTAGAGGATCGCAGTTTATCCGGACGCACTTTTTCTATAGTCAATTATGTATTGCTGGCGATCATCGGGATCGTCACCATGCTACCATTCGTGCATGTGCTGGCCGGCTCATTCACGACCAGCGCCGAGATGGCCATTAAGAAGTTCGTCCTGATTCCCACTGAATGGAGTTTGGATGCATACCGATTTATTTTCTCTACAGATACGCTCTTTCGAGCGATGACAGTATCAATCGGGGTGACGCTGTTCGGGACACTGTTCAGCATGTTCATCACCTCGCTGATGGCCTATGGATTGTCGCGCAAGGACCTCGATGGACGAAGATTCTTTATGTTCATGGTTGTCTTCACGATGCTGTTCAGCGGCGGTCTGATTCCGACCTTCCTGGTCGTCAAGGAGCTGGGGCTGATTGATACGTATGCCTCTCTCGTGCTGCCAGTGACGATCAGCGCGTTCAACCTGATCATTTTGCGCAACTTCTTCCAGAATATCCCTGAAGGGCTGGAGGAGTCGGCCAAGATTGACGGCTGCAATGATTTCGGCATTTTGTTCCGTATCGTACTGCCGCTATCGCTTCCGGCGATTGCGACCGTGTCGCTGTTCTACGCGGTTACTTACTGGAATACGTATATGCACGCCATTCTGTATTTGGACAGCAGCTACAAATGGCCGATTCAGGTGCTGCTGCGGCAAATCGTTGTATTGGCGAGCGGTATGGATTCCGGCGCCTCCTTCGACGGCGAAGTGCCTCCTCCCGACCAGAGTGTGAAGATGGCCGTTATCGTCGTGGCGACCTTGCCGATCTTGTGCGTGTATCCGTTCCTGCAGAAGCATTTCGCCAAGGGAGCGTTGCTCGGTTCCATCAAAGGGTAATGGGGAAGGAGAGAAGTAAACGATGCAAACGGCTGTAAAAACACCCATCGAATGGGCGAAGGCCGCGTGTGACGCGATTATGGCGGCCTATATGCCGCAGGAGCTGCCCCCGGCAGGACGATGGCATTATCATCAAGGGGTATTCCTATGCGGCATGGAATTGCTGACCGGAGAAGTATGGAAGACAAGGTATGATGAATATATCCAAGGCTACGTAGACAGCTTGATCGATGAGCAAGGGAATTTCTACTATGCACGCGATGAGCTGGACGCCATCCAGCCGGGACTGCTACTGTTCCGGCTGGAGGAGCGCACAGGCGATATGCGCTATCGGATCGCCGCGGATAAGCTGCGCCGGCTGTTCGATACGCTGAACATGACCTCGGAGGGCGGCTACTGGCATAAGGATAAGTACCCCTATCAGATGTGGCTGGATGGGCTGTACATGGGCGGTGTATTCGCCCTCCAGTATGCCAATGCATACGGCGACGACAGCCTGCGGCAGATGGTGCTGCATCAGGAGTCGCTCATGCGCAAGTATATGAAGGACGAAGCGACAGGGCTGCTCTATCATGCATGGGATGAGAAGCGGCAGACGCCGTGGGCCAACCCGCAGACGGGCTGCTCGCCCGAGTTCTGGGCGCGCTCGCTCGGCTGGTATGTGCTGTCGCTGGCTCGCTTCATCGAGCTGCTGCCACAGGAGGAGCCGGGGCGTGCTGCGCTGCTGACAGAGCTGGGAGCGCTCGTGAAGGCGCTGGTTCGCTATCAGGATCAAGAGAGCGGGCTATGGTACCAGGTCGTAGACAAGGGGGAACAGCCGGACAACTGGCTGGAAACCTCGGGCTCTAGCTTGTTCGTGTACGGCATCGCCAAGGCCGTGCAGTACGGGGTTGCCGGGGAAGAGGCGCTGGCTGCGGCGATCAAGGGCTATGAAGGACTGATTCAGACGGTGCAGTTCGATGCTGACGGGCAGTTTGTGCTGCCGAAGATCTGTATCGGCACGTCGGCAGGGGACTATCAGAATTATGTGACGCGCCCGACCAGCGAGAATGACCTGCACGGTGTGGGAGCCTTCGTCATGGCTTGTGTGGAGCTTGATCGCGCGAGGAGCCAATAAAGGAAGTTTATATCGCGTGGAAGCCAGAGTGTCTCGGGTGCGTGAGTGTGCGCGCCCGAGGCACTCTTTATTGTGTGCATTAAGGCGCCTTGGCTTCCAACGGGCTGGCAGCATTAGAGGTGACGGTGCGGTTCTTGCCGGATCGCTTCGCTGCATACAGATAGCCGTCCACGATCTCAAATAGCTGCTCCTTGTTCAGCGGCGTAGTGTAGCTGTGAAGTCCAATACTAACCGTAACGACCCCGCCAAGCAGCTCGTGATGATGAAGCTGCGAGAGCTGCTCGCGAATGTGCTCCACCGTCTGATGTGCCTCCTCGAACGATTTCTCGAACAGCAGCAGTGCAAATTCCTCGCCGCCATAACGGGCAGCAATATCATGGGGGCCGATGTGATCCCGAATCATATGGGCTACGCGTGCCAGAATGATGTCCCCTGTGCGGTGCCCGTATGTATCGTTAATGGATTTGAAATTATCAATGTCAATCAGAGCCAGATGGAACGGAACCGAATCGGCATATTCAATCGCTTTTTGATAATATTCATGAAAGGAGATATGGTTGTACAGATGGGTCAGCGCATCTGTTGTGGCGAGCTTGACCATCAATGCATTTTGGATAATCAGGTCCTGCTTGGCTAGCAGTGTCGACTGGAGATCCGACAGCAGCTCCTGACCGCTGATGCGGATGATATTGGTGAGCAACGTGCCGAGCAACAGAAAGAGTGGAATAGCAACCATGTCGAACCCGCTCAGATAGCCTCTGAAGCTCGAATCCAGCATGAGCACTCCCAATCCGAGCAGTTGAAGAGTAGCCGAGAACAAGGTAAGCCGTTTGTTAAAGAAGATCACTGAAGTGAAGACAGGGAGCAGCAGCGTCCCGGTGATGATACGAATGTCGTAGTTCAGCCAGATGATAGTAAGCGAGATGATGCTTCCGGCAATAAACAGGCTGTAGAAGCCGAGGAGGTGGTAGCGACGATGAAGAAACTGAGCAAGCAGGGTAATGCCCCCCATTGCCAATGTCGGCAGGAGCAGAATATGGATATAAAAATGCCAGGGAGTTGCATTATAGGACAGAAACCAATAAGACAGCAACTGTGCTCCCCCATGTACAGCAATAATGACCCAATAGGCAACGAGTATTTTGCGCACCCATATATATTGTTTGGCAATGTGCTCATCTGAGCTGAAGGTGCTCTTGGACATCTTGTTCACCACACTGACTTAGTAGAGTCGCTTGTCGCATTTCTCATCTCTATGATTATAGGCGAGTTTGCTTGAAACATGAAGTTAAGATTGTTACCATTTCAAATATTTGAATATACATAACGGGTACAAGTATCGAATTGCCAAGTGAGTATTATATTCGGTTTGCGAAAATAATTAACTTGAGTTAATATATGTACATAAGTTCATTTTTGTGGAGGGTGAAGGTTTGATGCCAGAAGCAGAGATTTCGTTGCGAGAGCTGAAGAAGGCGCGCAGCAAGCTAGCGATCTACGAGGCCAGTCTGAAGCTGATTGAGCATCGGCTCTTTAGCGAGGTTATGGTAGAGGATATTTGCCGGGAGGCCGAGGTGTCGCGTGTCACCTTCTTCAAATTTTTCTCGCAAAAAAATGATGTGCTGGTCTATTATATGCGCATCTGGCTGACACGGCGACTGCTGGACATCCGAGCGCAGCGGCTGGAGGGCTTTGCCGCCATTGAGCATCTGTTTGACCAGGTAGCCATCGAGAGCGCCAGCCATGCCGGCATCATGCCCAGCTTGATTTCCTTTTTGGCAGGGATGCAGGGACATCCTGCGATGCCGCCGCTGGAGCGGGCAGAGATTCGGCTGCTCTTTCCCAAGCAGGAGGGGGAGGCCGCTGCTGTGCCCAGCATGTATGAGGCGTTCTGGCAGGCCATGGACGAGGCGCAGCGGGCAGGTGAGCTGAGAAGGGGGATCGAGGTGGAGGTAGCCGTGCAAGTGCTGTTTACTATCTTCTATGGCTCCTTCCTGACGCTCCGCATGTATGAGGGAAACGATGTGAAGGCATGCTATGATGCTCATCTGCGGCTCTTGAAGGAATAGCTTCGTTACGCGATGGGAGAGAAGGGGAGGCAGGACGCGATGGGGGAAGTCATTGCCGGGCGTTATACGGCACAGATCAAGGGAGATTTCGCCGTATTTATCATCGGCATGCGGGTGAACAAGCTGTGGGCGATTCATAAGTGGCTGCCAGTCGCACAGGCGATGGGGCCGATGATCAAGGAGCTGTATGAGCAACCGGAGTCGGGCTTTATGCATGCGACGGTTCATCTGTCATGGAGGGGAGTGACGGTGGTACAGTACTGGCGGTCGTTTGAAGCGCTGGAGCACTATGCACGCAACAGCATGCTCCATACAAGCGCGTGGCATAGCTTCAATAAGCGATCTAGAGGGAGCGGCGCGGTCGGCATCTATCATGAGACCTATCTTGTTCCTGAAGGGCAATATGAGTGTGTGTACAATAATATGCCAGTGATTGGCCTTGCTGGAGCTACAGATGCAGAGCATGTGCCCGCCGGGGGCAGGCTGCGGACGGCAGCCGGGCGCTTGGGCAGACAGTAGGCGCTGCTGGACTCGAAGGCGAGTGCTCCCAGTTGCAGGGCCCAACCGATCCTATACAACAAACACCGCAGCGGCCGACCCGTCTGCGGTGTTTGTCTGTAAGCGAAGCGTCACCCTAAGCATCCCATGAGTGCACCCCCGTAGAGCAGCAGTACCGTCGTGGGACGATCTTCGCTGTTCACGGATGATGGGGAGAAAATAGTGCTATGCTTTGCCCGTTCTATACACGACCAGAATCGAGCTGCGTTGTGAGCTGAGCTGGTTCGGATTTTGCTTAATAAAGCTGCCATAGCAAACTTCAACTACCTGATGCTCATCCAGCGTAGCCAGAAACTCATTTGCAGACTTCTCTGCCAGACGTGAGTCTGTGTCCACAAATTCTTTCACCTGAATCATTTTATCACCACCCCATCGTGCTAAAGGAAGCAGTTTACAGCTACTTCATCAATGCAACTCTAGCACATAAAAGCGATTTGTACAAACTCTAAATATTGTTTGCCGCACCGGGATGCTGGATTCCCTGCCGATGCCCGTCGGACGTGGCAATTGGGCGATTTTTTTGCTGTGCAATGACCATTTCAGGAGGTGAGAAAGGCAGCAAGGCGACGGACCGGACTGACGGGAGCCGCGCTGTTGATTCCGCTGTGCGGCCAGCCGCTATGAATGTGACGGGCAAGCCCGCTCCTTGCGCCTTAGCGGATGCATAATCGGCGGGCGGTCCGTTGGCTAGATTCTGAAGCGGCCAAGCTCCTGCTGCAACTGCTTCGAGATGCCGCTAAGCTGCCCAGACAGCTCGGCCACCTTCTCGATACTGTCCAATTGCTCCTGCGTGCTGGCGCTTACCTCCTCTGTAGAGGCAGAGTTTTCCTCCGTCGTAGAGGAGATGACCTCCAGCGCTTGCATGATCTCATCCTTATGCTGATGAATAACGGATGTGCTGCTGCTAATTTGGCGGATGCGCAAGGCCAACTCCTCGATGTCGCTGCTGAATTGGAAGAAGGATTGTCGGGTGTGCTCTGCTGCCTGAGCGTTCTCTTCGGCAATATGGAGGCCCGTGGCCGTGTGCTCAACCGATAGCCTGGTCTTCTCTTCGATGAAGCGAACCTTCCGGCTGATCTCTTCTGTCGCTGCAGCGGCCTGTTCTGCAAGCTTGCGCACCTCTGCTGCTACGACGGCAAAGCCTCGGCCATGCTCTCCCGCGCGTGCCGCTTCAATAGAAGCATTGAGCGCCAGCAGGTTGGTCTGCTGTGCGATCTGCTGCACCGTCTCTACGAATCCCGATATTTCGGTGCGGCTTTGATCTATCTCATGAATAATCGCGGAGATGGCCTGCGTCGCCCCCTTGTTGCTCTCTGCTCGCTGAGACAGCGCCTCAACGACAGCCAGAGCTTGATCATTCTGCTGCGCGGACTGCTGCATGCGCTCTACCATCGACTGCGCCTCTTGGGCGATGCCGTCGATCTGAGCAGACAGCTCGGCCGTCTTGCGGTAGATGTGCTCGGTTTCACCCGACTGATAGTTGGTCGCGTTCGCAATCTCATGAATGGCGATGACTGTATCGTTCATGGTCGATGCTGTAGCAGAGGAGATGGATTTCAGTTCCTCCGATGAACGATCCAGCGTGTGGGCTGTACTGCCTATCATCTGAATCATCCCGTACAGCCGCTGCACCATACTGCCGACCCCGCGTCCGATTTGTCCGATCTCATTGTGTGAGCGGCTATCGAATTGAACGGTCAGATCACCCTCCTCAATCTGCTTGATCCTGGAGAGCAACTGAGGAATACCTCTTAATATGTAGCGCAGTGTAATATAGCAGGCCAATACGAGAAGCAGCGCTGCGGCGATGAACCCTACCTTGGCAATCCAGCCAAAGGTGTCAAGAGCGGCCAAAGCTTCGCGCTCGCTGACTGTCAAGGCGACCACCCAACCGGTATCTGCGCTGGTACCGTAGCCAATGTAGCGTCGTTCCCCCTGCTCCTCGATCATGCTGACGCCTGTTTCTCCGGCCATAATCTTTGTGCCAAGCTCGCCGAGATCGCCAGTCATTGTCATCAGGTTTTCCTTCATCACCTTGCTCTCATCGGGATGATACAATATGTCCCCCGTTCTGGATACGAGCATCGAATAACCGCTGCTCCCGAGCGAGTAGCTCTTCATGATGGAGGGAATGTCTTTAAATGCGATGTCGACAGCGACAAAGCCAATGACTTGTTCATCATCGCCCGTGATGGGGTAGAAAATGCCCATGAGCAGCTCCCCCGTATTCACATCAGCGTAGGGCTCGGCAAAGTACAGTCCCTTGGCAGCCATGATCGGTTCATAATACGGGCGTGAGGCGACATCAAACTTTGCGTTGGATGCCGTGCCATTATGCAGGAGCCAGAAGCCCTTGCCCTCGATGCTGAGCACCCATGCATCAGCAAAAGATGGCTCCGCCTTCACAATGGCAGCCAGTGTAGCGTGCGTCTCTGCTGCGTAAGGGGAGGATAGTGCAAGTTCGGGTGAAGCGGTGGTTTCAATGTAGCGGCGGAACAACTGATTCGTAGCCATCTGCTGGACTAAGCTGCCCTTTTCCTTGAAGAAGGCGTCGAATTCGCCTACGGTAGCTTGTGTCTTCGTCAGCAGCAGTGTCTCTTGCTGCGACTTGATCATTTGTGAGGTGAAGGTGTACAGAATCGTTCCTAGAAGAGAGAAGACAACGATGATGTTGACCAGCAGCACAACAGCCAATGTGTTCGCGATACTGAAAATTCTCAATTGGGGGAACTTCATTTTTTTCTTCTTCATACGTCATCTCCTTTAGGTAAAAATGATGGACAAGCTCATAAAAACGATAAGTATAATGGTACATTAATACTATAACATGTATTTTTTTGTCGAAGTTCATTGTAAACGCTCTAAAAATATAGGTCTTTTGAATTATTTTTCTGCAAACGAGAGATTCTACTTCGCATGGCCGTTGGTAGTAGCGTGTTCAACAGGATGTGAAGAGCTATAATCTGACAGGTTGTTAATTAGAAAGCGCTTGCTACAATAAATTTGACATGCAGGCTAAATGGGTCTGCTAATTTAAAGTTACATAATTTTCATAATTATCATATTTTTAAATAAAATAAAGAACTTTTCTGATAAAAAATCATATGGAGTAATGATTGCGTTTTCAATAGAATGATCCATGCAAGCCCATATACCAAAGGAAGTTTAGGGAGGAATGGAACAGGATGTTGAAAAAAATGGCCATTACATTGCTGGCATGGACGCTCATTATAGGCTTGATCCCCAGCGCTGTGCTGACTGCGCAGCAGACGGCCGAAGCCTTGGAGAATCCGCTCATCTGGGCGGATGTGCCTGACCCGGATATTATCAGAGTGGGACAGGCCTATTACATGTCCAGCACAACGATGCACATGAATCCAGGTGTTCCCATCATGAAGTCTTATGATCTGGTCAACTGGGAAATCGTCAACTATGTGTATGATCTGCTGGCGGATAACGATGAGCAGACGCTCCGCAACGGCAAGAGCAACTATGGGCAAGGCTCCTGGGCAAGCAGCCTGAGGTATCACGACGGGACATATTATGTCGCCTTCGCCTCCTATGATACGGGCAAGACGTATATTTATCAGACAGAAAATATAGAACAGGGACCATGGAGATCCTCTACGCTGGATGGCGTCTATCATGATATGTCGCTCTTGTTCGACGATGACGGGCGAGTCTATATGGTGTACGGCGGTGGCGATATTAAGATCATTGAGCTGAATTCAGATGCAACCGCGATCAAGCCGGGCGGAATGAATAAAGTCATCATTCCTGATGCGAGCCTGGTGGCGGGGCCTAATGTTGGATTGAAGGCTGAAGGCGCGCATATTCACAAAATCAATGGCTTCTATTATGTGTTCACGATTACTTGGCCGACTGGCGGAATGCGCACCCAGCTCGTTCACCGGGCATCGACGATCGATGGCGAATACACAGGGAAGGTTGCACTGGCGCATGAGGGCATCGCACAGGGCGGTCTGATCGATACCGAGGACGGCAAATGGTATGGCTTGCTGTTCGGCGACCGCGGAGCGGTCGGGCGTATCCCTTATCTGGTGCCGGTGAAATGGGAGGACAACTGGCCGGTGTTCGGTGTGGATGGCAAGGTGCCGACATCCTTGGAAATGCCTGTGATCGGAACGGCTTCCAAGAGCCTCTATGTCGCTTCGGACGAGTTCTATCAGCAGAGTCAACGGATAGGAACGTCCGGGAACGCTCTTGAGGCATCTCCTCCAACCGTTGCTAGAGCGATGGAGGAGTCAGTGCAGGCAGACACCATGCAGATGGAGCTGGATGCCGGCCTGATGGCTGCGGCAGCGATACAAGGAAAGGAACTGCTGGTTAACGGCGGCTTCGAGAACGGAGCGGAGCCGTGGACAGGGCATGAGGGCGCAGCGGTGGAGGTGACATCGACTGAGGCATATAGCGGTACGAGCAGCCTGCTCGTGCATAACCGCAAGGCAACCGGTGCAGGGCCGCAGCAGGTGATTGCCGGAAAAGTGAAGGCGGGCGGCGTCTACAAATTTTCGGCGAAGGTGAAATACACGGGCGGGGATGAACTGCCAGCCACGAAGCCATTCAACATCGCCTTCCAGGATGGTGATTGGACAACGATCAAGGTTATGGGCTCCGGTACCGTCACCAAGGGCGAGTGGGGCACGATTGAGGGCACGTATACCATCCCGGAGGATGCGGTGCTGAATCAGCCTCTGATCTTCATCGAGACGCCATGGGTGTCCAATCAGACACCGGAGCAGGACTGGATGGACTTCTATGTGGACGAGGTATCGCTGACGGACATGACGCCTGACTCGAACCTGCTGGTCAATGGCGACTTCGAGAACGGAGCGGAGCCATGGACAGGGCATGAGGGCGCGACAGTAGAGGTGACATCGGCTGAGGCGTATAGCGGTACGAGCAGCCTGCTCGTTCGTAACCGCAAAGCAACCGGTGCAGGGCCGCAGCAGGTGATCGCCGGCAAGGTGAAGGCCGGGGGCGTCTACAAATTCTCGGCGAAGGTGAAATACACGGGCGGGGATGAGCTGCCAGCCACGAAGCCATTCAACATTGCCTTCCAGGACGGTGATTGGACAACGATCAAGGTCATGGGCTCGGGAACGATGACCAAGGGGCAATGGGGCACAATTGAGGGCAAGTACACAATTCCAGAGGATCTGGTGCTGAATCAACCGCTGATCTTCATCGAGACACCATGGGCGTCTGCTCAGACACCAGAGAAGGACTGGATGGATTTCTATGTCGATGATGTCGTGTTCGAGGATGCTACGCCTCCTGGCGGAACTGACAAGACAGCCGTGGGAGAGTATGACTACAACGGCTCCAATCTAGCGCTTGTCTGGCAGTGGAATCATAACCCGGATAATCGCAACTGGTCCTTGACGGATCGCTCCGGTTATCTGCGACTGACTACAGGCAGAAAGAGCACGAATCTGCTGGACGCGAGAAATACGCTGAGCCAACGAACCTTCGGCCCGGAAAGCTCTGCGAGCGTGGCTGTTGAGGTCAGCAGCATGAAGAATGGCGATTATGTTGGTCTGGCTCTGCTCCAGAAGGAATATGGTTATGTCGGCGTCAAGATGTCCGGCAACGCCAAAGCGATCGTGATGGTAGATGGCAGCTCGGGAACGGCAGTGGAAGCCGCGACGATCCCGCTGACACAGGATCGGGTCTACTTCAAGGCTGAGGCGGACTTCAAGAACCGGACGGACAAGGGCTATTTCTACTATAGTCTGAACGGTACAGATTGGACGCGCATCGGCAATACTTTGCAGATGCACTATACACTGCCGCATTTTATGGGCTACCGCTTCGCCTTGTTCAACTACGCTACGATTACGACGGGCGGTTATGTGGATGTCGATTATTTCCGCATTGGCGATAAGCTGACGGGTGATGCTTCACCTGCGACGCTGCAAGCGAAGCTGGGTGATGCGAAGAACATCATCGGCGTGCACAATGCTCCAGTGGAGGTGCCTGTGAGTATGGATGCACTCCCGGCTGGAACGTACAAGTCGGTTGAGGCCTCCTTCCATATTCCGAAGCATCTGACTGTTGCGGGCGTGGAGTTTAACGGCAAGAATATCGCCGGGGAAGCAACCTACAGCGTAACCGGTAATCAGCTTCTGCTGCGAATCGCAGGCGACGGTGTCGGCTTCAGCCATAATGGCTCGGATCAGTTGGCGGTCATCAAGCTGAAGGTGAACGGCTTCGTGCCGGAGGACAAGACGGTTACGCTGCGTACCGACTATATTCAGGTCGAGGGCGGCAATGTGGTCTACAATGTCCATAGCGCGGTGTCCAGCATCGAATTGAAGAAGCTGGAGACAGGTGCGCTTGCCAAGCTGCCGGGTTATTCCAATCCGCTCATTACCCATAAATACGGGGCTGATCCGTATGCAATGGTGTATGACGGACGGGTCTACATCTATATGACCAGCGATGCTTATGAGTATGACAGCGCTGGCAATATCATCGGCAATACGTATGGCAAAATCAATACACTTACCGTGATTTCCTCCGCCGATATGGTCAACTGGACGGATCACGGCGCGATCCCGATGGCCGGGCCTAATGGAGCCGCCAAGTGGGCGAGCCTGTCCTGGGCTCCAGCAGCGGCGCACAAGGTCATTAACGGCCAGGATAAATTCTTCCTGTACTTCGCCAATGGCGCTGGAGGCATCGGCGTCCTGACTGCGGACAGCCCGACCGGGCCATGGGTAGATCCAATCGGCAAGCCGCTCATCACTCACCAGACCCCAGGGGTCGCTGGCGTAGTGTGGCTGTTTGACCCGGCGGTGCTGGTGGATGATGACGGCACAGGCTATCTCTACTTCGGCGGCGGTTTGCCAGGAGGCAACAGTCCAACGCCTGAGCAGATCGCGCATCCGAATACGACAAGAGTAATTAAGCTTGCTGACAATATGATCGAGACTGTAGGGACGGCAAGTACGATCGATGCACCGTATATGTTCGAGGATTCAGGCATTCATAAATTTAACGGGAAATATTATTATACCTATTGCTCCAACTTCTCTGGTGTGCATCCAGAAGGGACGCCGCCGCCTGGAGAGATCGCGTATATGGTCAGTGACAATCCGATGGGGCCGTTCACTTATGTTGCTCCAGTCCTGAAGAACCCGTCTGTTTTCTTCGGTGTGGGCGGTAATAATCATCATGCGATCTTCGAGTTCAATAACCAGTGGTACATCACATACCATGCCCAGACTGTAGCAAAGGCGGCATTGGGTGATGGCAAGGGGTATCGTTCGACTCATATTAACAAGGTAGAGTTCTATAGCAACGGCGATATGAAGAACATCAAGGCGGATATGGAGGGCATCGCACAGATCGCCAGTCTGAATCCATATAAGCGAGTTGAGGCGGAGACCATCGCATGGCATGCAGGCGTGGCCACGGAAGTCTCCAGCCAGCCGGGACATCCGTCAGGCAGCACCAATCTGCAGGTGACCGATATTCAACCAGGAGATTGGCTGGCGGTATCTGGCGTCGACTTTGGCGACCAAGGCGCCGCTGCCTTCGAAGCGAATATCGCTGGAGCAGCAGGCGGCACGATCGAGCTGCGGCTGGACAGCCCGCTTGGAGAAGTGATCGGGACATTGCAGGTTCCGGCGGGAAGCGGCGAGGACTGGGAGCTGCTGCGAACCGAGGTGAGCAGGGTAACAGGGGTTCATAACGTATTTATGTTATTCAAGGGTACAGGCTCAGCCCATCTGATGAAGTTCGATTACTGGACCTTCACCGAGGCGGATACGGGTCCTGTCGTGGTACCGGTGGAATCGGTCACCATCACAAGCGGGGCAGCAGCGCTGATGGTGAATGAGCAGTTGACTGTAAGCTCGACAATGACCCCTGCGGATGCGACATCTCCTGTCTATCGTTGGACAGCCGAGGGTGCAATCAGCATCGTGAAGGGTGGCGACAGCAGCACGGTTACCATCAAAGGAGATGCAGCGGGCGAAGGCAAGCTGATCTTGACGGTGCAGGCCGGCGGCAGCGAGCGGAAAGCCGAGCTGGCGTTAACGGTTCGAGCTGGAGGCGGAAGCTACTACCCATCGAACCCATCGACACCATCGAATCCGTCGACACCGTCGACACCGTCGACACCATCGACGCCAGCTACACCGCAGACCCAAGAGGCTGCCCTGCAGATCAATGGTGTCGCGGAACAGGCAGGGAAGGCAACGACGTACACACAAGATGGCCTGACGGTCACGAAAGTTGAACTGGATACAGAGAAGGTAACGTCATTACTCGCCAAGTATGGCAAGCAAGCGATCATTGCGATCCCAGTGGCAGATGACAGCCATAGCATTGTAGGCCAGCTTGACGGTCAATTGCTGCAGAAAATGGCTGATAGCGGAGCAACATTGGAGCTTCGTACTGCCAAGGGTAGCTATCGCCTGCCAGCCGCGCGGTTAGCGCTGGACGCGCTGGCCAAGCAGCTTGGTGCAGCGGAAGGGCTGCAGGAGCTTCAAATTCAACTGGAGATGGCTAGCTTATCCGAAGCACAGCAGCTTGTTGCGAAGCAAGCGGCGCATACCGCGAAGCTGGTTGCAGCGCCGATCCGATTCGGACTGACGGCGGCTTATCGCGGGAAGACGATTGAAGCGCCGGCTATCGACGGCTATGTAGAGTTATGGATTCCATTAGCAGGCAATACCACAGCGGATGCGGCGAGCACGGCAGTCGTGATCGGTGAGGATGGAACGGTGCGCCATGTACCGACGAAGATCGTGAACGAGGATGGAAAGCTCTATGCGAAGCTGAGCAGCTTGAGTGGCAGCGGCATCTATGCGCTCATCCAGCATCAAGCGGAGTTTGGCGATATGAAGGCGCATTGGGCTCAGGACAGTGTTCATGATCTGGCTTCGCGCTTGATCGTGAATGGCAATGGCGGCCAGTTCAACCCGGATGCGGCTATCACCCGCGCAGAGTTTGCGGCCATCGTGGGACGGGCGCTCGGTCTACAGCCATCTGGGTCAGCGGCTTCATTCACCGATGTCAAGTCCAGTGACTGGTATAGCAGCGCAGTGTCAGTCGCCAAGTCGTATCAACTGATTGATGGCTTTGCAGATGGTTCCTTCCGTCCGCTTGACCGCATCACGCGCGAGCAGGCAATGGTGATTCTGTCCAAGGCGATGACGCTGACAGGCCTCGAATTGCAATCGGAGGAACAGGCGGAGGCTCTAGCAGCCTTCTCGGACGCAGCGGCTGTCTCAGGCTGGGCGAAGGGAGCGGTCGCAGACTGCATCCAGGCAGGTCTCGTATCCGGCAGAAGCAGTGACGAGCTGGCGCCGAAGGAGAATATGACGCGCGCTGAGGTGGCCAAGATCGTCCAGCGCTTGCTGCAAAAATCCGATCTGATCTAAATGCAGCCCCACGTCAAGGTATAAATGGAAAGGGCCGGTCGAGGACCGGCTCTTTCTGCTGTATGCGTATCGCTTGCAGCATCTGGGGCAAACCGTGAGAACTTTATTGATTTTCCAGAACACTATGAGGATAATAGGGATAAATCCAGACTGAAAAGAGGAGGTTGAACTGTGCGGAGATCCATATCTGTCATGCTAAAGCTTACCCTTATTTCCTCCATGCTGACCGTCGTGCTGCTGGAGTGTGATAGTCAGGAGGGAGGTAATCTGGCCGACTCCGACCCCTCCCTCTCCCAGCATAGCGTCTCATTTTATCCCGAGATTGGCTTAAGCAAGCATAACCCGCCTATAGAGCTCACGATGGTAAGGGAGACGGGCGAGGATCTGGAGGAGCTGCTCCGTCATCTGCCAGGCGAGACGTTAGAGCAGAATCGCTGGACCCGGCTCTATGAGGAGGTGCTGGGCATCCGCATCACCTATGATTGGACGGCCGCGGGCAGCATGTACAGGCAGAAATTCGGCGTCTCCATGGCTTCGGGTCAATTACCCGATGTCATCCGGGTTAATGCGGAGCAGTTAAGACAGCTCTCCAATGCGGGCTTGATTCAGGATTTGTCAGAGGTCTATGATACCTATGCGACACCGCTAACGAAGCGTATCTTGCTCGAGGAGGGCAGCTTCCCGTTCGACGCGGCTACGATGGATGGCAAGCTGATGGGGATTCCAGAGACCGTATCGTCAATTGAAGGAGCGATGTTTCTGTGGATTCGTTCGGATTGGTTAACCAAGTTCGGACTGAAGCCTCCCCAAACGATGGAGGATGTGTTGATGATCTCGAAAGCGTTTACAGAAAGAGATCCTGATCATAACGGTCTTCATGACAGCTATGGACTGGCGTTAGCCGACTATCTGTGGTCTCCGGTGGTCGGTATAAAAGGGTTTATGGCGGGGTATGGCGCTTATCCGAATATATGGGTAGAGGATGGCAACGGGAGACTGGTCTTCGGCGGCATTCAGCCTGAAGTCAAGCAGGCGCTACTGGCTCTGCAGGCCATGTACCGTCAGGAGCAGCTAGACGCTGAATTTGCGTGGAAGGATGGCAATAAAGCGAAGTCTCTCATCGCCCAGGGCAAGATTGGCATGATGTATGGTGAACAGTGGGGCTCGTTCTTTGTTCAGCCTAGTCGGGAAGCAGACCCGCAGGCCGATTGGAGAGCGTATCCGATCGTGTCTGTAAGCGGAGAAGCGCCCAAAATTCCTCTGATGCAGCAGACAGGACATTTTTTTGCGGTGAAAAAGGACTATCCACATCCCGAAGCGATCGTGAAGCTGTTCAACTTGCATCTGGAGAAAAATTGGGGCAAGACGGCGGAATACGATACCTATTACAGTACCCCCTATCCTGCATGGCAGTTGTCCCCGGTTACGCCATACCCGCCGAAGAAAAATCTGACGGCTTATCTGGAGCTGGAGCAGTATCGTCGTTCAGGGGATGACAACAATCTTAACGGCGAAGCCCGGGCGATCCAGGACAAATTGGATCAGTATTATTCAAGCGGGGGAGGCAGCAGTACCGGTTGGGGCTGGGAGCGTACCTATGGTCCCGGCGGGGCATTTTCCATATTGGATCAATACGAGCAGAATGGTCAACTGCTGTATGACCTCTATGCGGGGCCGATCACAGAGGCGATGATCGAGCGGCAGGAGATGCTGAGCAATCTACAGCATGAAGCTTATATCAACATTATACTGGGCGATCCGATCGAGGAGTTCGACCAGTTTGTAGAAGAGTGGAATAATTTGGGTGGAGAAAGGATGACCAGAGAAGTCAATCAGTGGTACGAGGAGAATAAGCGGTCATAGCCTTATTCATCATCCAAGATGCTGCAACAGGCGTATGGCCAATGATAGCTTGAAGCATGGAGGTGACCTATTGTTTAAGACTCCCGCAGTGTCTATGGGCAACACGATATTTGTCCGGCTCGCGTTAATTTATCTGATCGTGATTATGCCGATCATTGCGCTGGGTCTGTATCTCTATAACTGGAGCTATCATAATGCCAGTCAAGATTTATCGCGGGCTACAACGACTCAACTGGCCTATTATCTGGAGGATTTAAGCCGGGAAATGGAATGGATGGAGCTTCAGCAATACGATATCCTGGAGGATAATGAGCTGACGAGGCTGGCTGTAACATGGGAGATGATGAGCAATGTGGAGCGACGCTCGGGCCTGAACCATATTCGGCAGCGGCTGACCTCCTTCAAGAATAGCAGCGCATTTATCAAAAATGTCTATGTGCATGTTCGGAGTGCACATAAAACGGTGTCCGCTTTACATGGTGTGGGTGCATTCAATGCGGCGCAATATGAGCATTTCCGCAAGGTTACCGCTGCTGAGGATCAGCGGCTGATCTGGGAGGGCAATACGTTGCATCTCAGTGCAGTCAGACTCAGCGCCAGCAAGGAGGAGAAGCCCTTGTTCGTCGTCCAGATTGAGCTGGATCGGGAGAAGCTCAGGCATTCGCTGCAGCAGTTCCAGCTCTACCCGGAGAGCCAGTCCTTCCTGTTATCGCAATCGACGGGCTTCGTGCTATTGAGCGATGAGAAGGCGACTCCGATCTATGAGAGCTATGCGAGCGAGCTCTTGTCCTTGGGAGAGCAGCCAGAAGCGTTGCAGATCAATGGCGAACACTATCATCTGGATCAGGCCTATTCGGAGAAGCTGGGATTGTCGGTTGTGACATATTTGCCTGAGGCGACGGTGAAGCGACCGCTTAACAAGTTCTACAGTTGGGCCTGGCTGTTCGCGGTTGCTTCACTGGCGGCCGTTATTATCTTTTCTTATTCAACCTACAAGTACATCCATAAGCCGCTGCTGTTGCTCGTCCAGGGCTTTCGCCGGATGGAGGGGGGAACGCTGGATATTCCGATTCAGCATGAGCAGAAGGATGAGTTCGGCTATCTGTTCCACCGCTTTAATCATATGCTTCGCAAGCTGAACAGTCTGATTGAGCAAGATTTCAAGCAGAAGATGATGATGCAGAGGGCAGAGCTGAAGCAGTTGCAGTCGCAGATTAATCCTCATTTTCTGTATAACAGCTTTTTTATTCTTCACTCGTTAAGCAAGACCGGTGATCTGGAGCGGATCGAGCAGTTTACCGAGATGCTAGGCGAATACTTTCGCTTCATTACCCGCAATGGGGAAGACTTTGTGACGCTGCAGGAGGAGGTTCATCACTCCCGCATGTATACAGAAATTCAGAAGCTCCGGTTCTCGCGCCGCATTCGTGTGCAATTTGATGAAGTGCCCTCTGAGTTGGCATCTATACGTGTCCCGCGTCTCATATTGCAGCCGATCATCGAGAATGCCTATGAGCATAGTCTGGAGAAGGCGACGGAGCAAGGACAACTAATGATCACCTTCGGACAGGATTCCACCAGCATGCGCATAACCGTCGAGAACAGCGGCGAGCTTAGCGTTGAGGAGCTTGAGCGGCTGCAGAAGCTGCTGCTCTATCCCGATCTGCCGGATGAGATGACGGGCATGATTAATATTCACCGCCGCCTGCAGCTATGCTACGCCGAGGGCAGCGGCTTGTGGCTGTCGAGAAGCTGTCTGAATGGTCTGAGGGTCGATATTGTAATTCAGTTACAGGGGGGAACGAAGGATGTATAGACTGCTCATTGTGGATGACGAGGAAATAATTACGGACAGTTTATACGAGGTGTTTCAGCAGATGATGGCAGGCAAGCTGGATGTGTGCCGGGCCTACTCTGCTAAGGAGGCGCTCGACTGGCTGGCGCGTACCCGCATTGATATTATTCTGACCGATATTCGTATGCCTGGTATGAGCGGGCTGGAGCTGAGTGAGGAGATTCGCGCCTATTGGCCGAGATGCCGTATTATTTTCCTGACAGGCTACAGCGAGTTCCACTATGCATATCAGGCGATCCAGATGCCCAGCGTCCGCTACCTGCTCAAGACGGAGGGTTACTCTAAGGTAACGGATACTGTGCAGGAGGTCATCGATGAGCTGGATCATTCCCGGCAGATCAGGCAGCGGCTGGATCAGTCCAAGGAGCGTCTTGAAGCGCTGGAGCTGCTGGCGCAGGGAGAATATTTCCGGCAGATGCTGCTGGAGAGCGATACGCTCGCAGCTACCGATACGCTGCTCGGTCATGACTTTGCTCATCTGAACATTGCCTTCAACCCGCAGGCGCCGGTAGCCCTTGCCCTCGGGCGGCTGGCCTCCCCCCATGGCCTCTCCTACATTGAACAGAGCGAGCGGCTCCGCTCGGTCAGGCTGATCTGGGACTCATATATGAAAGAACAGACGCTGAGCCTAGGGATCGTGGACAAGCACGGCGACCTGATCTGGTTCGTGCAGCCGGCTGCCCATGTGGAGGATAAGCTGGGCGGGCATCTGATTCGCTATCTGGAGGGTACGCTGGAGATGGTACAGGAGGCTTGCTTCCATTCGCAGGCGCTCCCCATCTCCTTCACACTTAGCGGCAGTCCCTGCCGCTGGAGCAGCATTACCGAGCAGTATGAGCGGTTACGCAAGCTGCAGCAGATGAAGCTGGGGGACGGGATTCCCGTCATCGTCAAGGATCGGGTGGAAGCCGAGGAAGTGGCGAGTGGCAGAGAAGGACAGATGCTAAGCTACCGGGCCTCACAGCTCGAAGCCCACCTGGAGGGAGGGCGAGAGCAGGAGTTTATAGAAGGGCTGGATCAACTGGAGCAGTATGTACTGCATCGTGGAGACAATGTACAGATGGCAGTAGAGGGCTATTATGCCGCCGCGCTCCTGCTGTTCTCTCATATTAATCGGCTGGGGCATTACCAGCGGATTAGCGAGGCTGGCAAGCTGATGCGTCTGGACGATCACGCCTCGATGAGAGAGGGCTTCAGCTATCTGCGGCAGATTGCCAAGGCGCTGTTTGGCCTGAAGAAGCTGGAAGCGCGCGACCGGACAGAGCTGGTCATTGACCGAATCTGCCATTACATCGAGAGCCATCTGTGCGAGGAGCTGTCGCTCGTCAAGCTGGCCGAAATTCATTATTTCAACCCCTCGTACCTGTCACGTCTCTTCAAGCAGGAACGCGGGGTTAACCTGTCCGAATATATCGACAAATGCCGGATCAGAAAAGCGAAGGAGCTGCTTCGGGAGCCGGAGTTCAAGGTTCGCGATGTGGCATTGAGGGTCGGCTATGAGGCGGCGCATTCCTTCACAAGATTCTTCAAGAAAGTGACCGGGATGACTCCGCAGGAGTATCGGGACAGCCTGACCTGATCTGGCGGTCCCTTACGCCGAATCTGAGACCTGCTTGCGGTATTCATTGGCGCTGGCGCCGGTATATTCCTTGAACTTTTTGTAGAACCAGTCCATCTCGGTATAGCCGACCTTGTTGGCGATCTGATAGATGCGCAGATTGGTCTTGGCTAGCAGGAGCTTAGCATGCTCCATTCGCTGCTGGAGGAGATAGTCGTTGAAGCTCATATTCTCATGCTGCTTAAATAGTTGACCTAAGTAAGCGCTATTAAAATGAAGCAGGCTGGATATGCTCTTCAGGGTGACATTGCGATGCATCTCCAGTTGTACATAGGATTTGATGATGGTGATAATCTCGTTGGATGAGGGCTTGCGGAATTCCATCTGGTGTAGGTGCTGCGATGGTTGCTGGGTATTGGAAGCCTCGCCCGCAGCCAGGTCGCTCTTCAGCCGTAGCAGGGTGGAGGTTAGCTTGTCCTTATCCAGCGGAGAGGACACACAATGGCCGATCTGGTACGCGAGTGCTCTGTATAGCAGCCGGTGGTCGGCGGTCTCTCCTACAAGAACAATCGGCATGTGGCTGTACTGGCGAATGTGCTGGCATAGTTGCAGGCTAGCGCTATAATTGGGCTGAATATGAATAAGGATCAATGAAAATGTCTGTTGCTTGATCAGGGCATCGGCCTTCGTATAATCCTCCAGCGATGTGTCCACACAAAACCCCCAGCGCTTCCAATCCAGCATCTGCTCCAGGCGAATTCTCGTGCGATGGTTAGGATCGACAAGCAGTACGTTAAGCATGTTCTAAAACCCCCGTTTCCAAGAGAATCAAAAGAAATGTATACGCTTTAATTATGAGGAATAGCCGCCCGCGCTCACAATATGCATTTCTTTATTCTTGCTCCAGTTTTTTACGTGTTGGGCGGGAGGATAGGTGGAGATGAGAACTGGTGCATTGGATTTCCGTTCTACTTAACTAAAGGCTTAGATACCGATTTCAAGCTGCAAAAGTTTAGTTCATAAAATATACATAATTCAATTAAAATTTAATATGCAAAAGATACTATTTATGGTAAGATTTAATTGTCTTTTACACAGACAGGTATGGCAATAAATAAACAATACCGTTTGAAGGCTCAAACAGACGATGGTAGCTTTTACAACAGATATAATGTAACAGGCTCATGGAATCCTGATTCATATTAATAGTTCACAAGCGCACCCTGCTGCTGCAATAAATAGCAGTAGCAGGGTGCCTTTAATTAGGAGAGTTCTATGTTTAAACAAGAATTAATCAAGGCGATTTATAATCTTCGTATGTTGTTCGTCATTCTAATTTCACTCGTGCTTCTTTTCTTATCCGCATATACTCAGTTGCTTAGCTCTCATCTGTTTATTGATAAAACAGCTGAAGATCTAACTGCGGAAGGGTTACGATATATACTGGAGACTGGCAGCAATAAATATCATATTTGGGTAGAGAGCTTTTCTTATATGCAGGTTATATTTGTTTTTGCGATCGTGTTACCTTATACGGCTAGCTATGTTACCGAAAAAAACGGAGGCTATCACTATCTGGCAATTGTGCGAGGGGGCTTGAATCGATACTATCGTTGTAAAATGTATGTTAGCTGTATTTCGGGAGGTTTTTCTTTGTTCGTTCCAGAGCTTCTCTATTATATCGGGGTAAGTTCGCTAGCTCAAAATACAATTTTAGAGAGCTTCACGTTTTATCCTGTTGGTTTATTCAGTTCTCTATTTTTCACTAACCCGGATATATACATTTTACTACAGATGACGTTACATTTTGTTCTTGGTGCAAGCTTTGGCTTATTTGCAATGGGCTTGAGTATGTTTTTTAATAAGAAAATATTGGCATATACGGTTCCGTTTTTTGTTTATTTAACTTATGATCTTGTAATTTCAGGGATGGAAAACATCCGGAGGTTTGCGATTACCAATATGTACAATTTTATGAGTAGCACAACGTATACGATTGTTGATTTTATCCTTCTTAATTTGTCCTTAGTCGCTGTAGGCATACTGCTTGTTCAGTACAATAAGCATAGAATGATTACAAGTGGGTAGTGAACATGCGCAATTATATTTGGTTAACCTGTATTCGGGTATGGAGTGGCAAGGTATTCTTAGGAATTACTTTGCTTAGTATTCTAGCTGTATTTTTCTTGATTCGTTTGACGCATCTCCCAAGTCATTCTAATCATTGGGATTCGTTTTTTTTCGTTTTTTCCAATCCTTATGTTTATTTTTTGCTCTTTCTAACAAGCTTTCTTGTGATTGTACAAGATATATATCAAGAAGGTGCTCTCGGAGTATTTATTGCAGCTCGGTTAACCTCTAAGCAACATTGGTTATTTGCCCGTTACATTGTCGTATTTCTGACTGCAATCCTTATCGTGTTTATTGTTTTCGGTGCTGCATCTACGATTTCTATCGCAGTGCATGGGGGGGACTACTCAAGTGAATGGAGTAAAGTAAGCAGCGATCTTGAATTATCTTATACTTCGTTTGCTGCAACTCTGTCCCCTGTTCAAGGGATGGTATTGTGGTTTGTCCGTTATTTTGCAGGATTATTAGGGGTCGGGTTAGTGTATAGTACCTTCTGTACTCTGTGGAAGGGACGATTATTTCCTTTTCTTATGACGGCAACTTTTTTATTCACGCAGTCCTTGGTCAATATGAGCGCTATCCCTGGCATTGGGCTTATAGATATAAGCGCCCGGTATATTTATTCTTATGAGATAAGTGATGGGGGATGGGGGCTATTTTTGCTGAAAAGTCATATTCCACTATTGCTTTTTTACACTTTTTTAGTATTAGTTAACATCTATAGGCTCGATGAGGTGGAAATCGAATGAGGAGATTTCTTGCCCTGACCATTAATTATAACTTGAACTATATATTTAATCGTTTTGTTATTTTTCTTGTATGGTCTGTTATATTAGGCTCCTTTTATCTTTTGGTGATTGATCATGGTAGTAGCTTGAGTTGGGTTGATGCTGTATTGGATGCCTTGGGGAGGCGATCCGTGCAAGACATGAGCATCCTACAACTTTTCATTGCCATGAGTCCATATATGATGATTGGTTTAATAACAGAGCTCTACAGCTCCCATCTGCTAGGGGCGCCAGCAGTTCAGATGTTAATGCGGGTCAGGAATACAAGAATTTACTTAGCGTCCGCAATAACTATTTTACTTCTGGTAACAATTCTGTTTATTGTCTTGTATACAGGAAGTCTATTCATGTTATCTTACTGGCTCACGCCCTCGACTGAGAAGCTGGCAGTGGGGAAATTTATGAGTGTGCTACTGGTACAAATTATTGGAGCGTATACACAAACTATGCTTCAGCTAGTCATTACACAATGGAGCGGAAGATTCCGAATTGGTTTTTTATGCATTATTATCCTTATGCTATTTCAGGTTGTTTTCCCCCAGTTGGCTTTTCCTTTAGGGGCACAAATCTTTATTGGGCAGATCGATTTTTTCAGTAGCAATCCTGATGCTATTCCGATTGGGCAATTTGTTATTTTGCATGTTTTGTTATGCATTACGGCAGTTGTTGCCCTCTTGAAAAAGAAAGCATTTATTATATGGGAGAGAACAAAATGAGTCCAATCGCTGTTAAATTAGAGAACCTAAAAAAAACGTTCAAAGGCACTCTGATTTTTGAAAACGTAACGCTGGAGCTTCACGAGGGAAGAATATACGGTTTTCTCGGTTACAATGGTTCAGGTAAATCGGTTTTATTTAAAATCATTTGTGGTTTTCTCCGACCAGATGAAGGGAATGTGGAGGTTTTTGGCAAGAAAATTGGGAAAGATATAGATTTTCCTGAGAGCACGGGTGTCATTATCGAAACGCCTGGTTTTTTGGAGGACTACTCTGCATATCGCAACTTGAAGTTTCTGGCGTCGATTCGTAATGATATTCATACTGAACAGATTCATAAGGTCTTGGAGACAGTAGGGCTGGATAGCGCTAGTAAGCAACCTGTCAAAAAATTCTCGCTCGGAATGAGACAGAGACTAGCCATCGCACAAGCAATTATGGAGAAGCCCAAGTTATTAATTCTGGATGAGCCGTTTAACGGCTTGGACAAACAAGGTGTAGAGCGGATGAGAAACTTGCTCTTAGATATGAAAAGAAGCGGAACCACCATGTTGTTGACGAGTCATATGAGTGAAGACATCGAGTTATTATGTGATCATAGATTTGAATTTAACAACAAAATGCTGGAGCCTGTATCTTCATGAATACTGACTTTTAAGGCTGGCAGTGCGTTCCCACGAGCATACGTCAGTAAATAGCTACACACCATAGCGCCACGTGCTGGTACACGCTGGCGCTAAAGCTGTCTTCCTCGCAGTCTGTCATAGCATAGATGAAGCGGTTTGGCGGAAGTTCAATTGTAGCATGTGTTGGCCCGCTGGATAGCGATGAGGCAGAAGGGCAGTCCACACAATTTGTCATGCTCGTCAAACCCGTCCGCATAATCGTCCAAGTTCCCTCATAGACATGTTATCAGCCTGTTAAAACATTGTGCCAAAGGGGATGATCTTCATGCGTCGCATCAAATGGATCGCAGTTGCTATCGTTATTGTATCGCTGCTGCTGGCCGGCTGCGGAACGAAGGATGCTGAATCGGTAGTCAAGGACTTGGGAAAAGTGGTAAGCGATCTGCAGAGCTACAAAGGAACAGGGACAATGAAGCTGCTGACCGGACAGCAGCCATTGGAATATCAGGTTGAGGTATGGTATCAGAAGCCTGAATTTTACCGAATTGCATTGAAGAACAAGGAGAAGGACATCTCGCAAATTGTGCTGCGCAACGATGACGGCGTCTTCGTCCTTACCCCGCACCTGAACAAAAGCTTCCGCTTCCAGAGCGATTGGCCGAAAAATCAAGGCCAGGTCTATCTGTACCAGACGCTGGTGCAGAGCATTCTGCTGGATAACTCCAGGCAGTTCACGATGGAAAATGAGTCCTATGTATTCGATGTGATGGCCAATTACCAGAATGGTGCGCTTGCCCGGCAAAAAATATGGCTGAGCAAATCAGATTATCGCCCGGATCACGTGCAGGTGAGCGATGCCAACGGCACCGTCGTCGTCGAGGTGACGTTCGATTCCTTTGAATTTGGAACGAGCTTCGAGGACAATGCCTTTGATATGAACAAAAATATGGAGGCGGCCACTCGCGAGTATGAGGATAGCAAGGGACAGCAAGGGCAAGCCACGCTCGAGCCACAGGAGGGAGGCGAGCAGCCAGATGGAGTGAAGCCGGAGGATGGCGCAGCGAGCGATAGCGAGGGCGCTCTGACGCCGGATGAGGTGCAGCAGCCGCAGCCCGAGCAGCAAGGCGGCGAGGAGGGAGCCGGGGAGCAGGCGAGCAGCGGCGAAGCGTCGGCTGGAGCGGACGAACTGGTGCTGATGGAGCCGACCTATCTGCCGGAAGGGGTAGCGCTCAAGGATATGGATGACATCGTCTACGGCGGCAACAATGGCGTCATGCTGCGCTATAGCGGCACCTACGACTATACCCTTATCCAGACGCATCCCAAGGATAAAGCAACGGCATTGGTACCCAGCTCGACCATCGATCTTGGCTTTACGATCGGCTTTGTTACTGGGGAGGAGCAGCGTACACTGACCTGGATCTCGGAGGGGATGGAGTACCGCCTGACGAGCGCCAATCTGCCGGATTCAGAGATGGTCAAGGTTGCCCAATCTGTCCAATTGATGGAGAAATAACCTGCGCCGGGCGCGTTTAGGCGTGTCCCATGGAAGCCGAATCCAAAGACCCCAATACGTACCTGAGCGATCCTTCCGCTGGTTCATTGACAGTCCTTGTCGAACCGTATAACATAAAGTCTACATGGGTTTGTCGGAAGAGAAGGTGAAGGATGTTGATGAGTTACTATCGACCGACCCGGGCGGAGATTTCATTGGACGCGCTTGCTCGCAATCTGGCTGCTTTTCGCAAGGCCTTGCCGGATGGGACGCGGCTGATGGCCTCGGTTAAGGCTAACGCTTATGGTCATGGCGCAGTGGAGATTTCCAGAGAAGCCGTGCGGTGTGGAGTCGATTATTTGGGCGTTGCATTTTTGGATGAGGCAATAAGTCTGCGCCAGGCGGGTATTACAGCGCCGATCCTTGTACTGGGCTATGTTCCGGTGCAGGCATTGGAGCTGGCGCGGGAGCAGGAGATTACGATTGCACTGTTTCGCGAGGATGTGCTGCAGGCTGCGGCCAGGCTGCCATCCTCGCGCAAGCGCTTGAAGGTGCACATTAAGATTGATACGGGCATGGGGCGCCTTGGCCTCATGCCGCATGAGCCGTGGCCGTCCTTTCTGGAGCAGGCGCTGAATGCGCCTGGCCTGGAGGTGGAGGGGCTGTTTACGCATTTTGCGAGTGCAGACGAGGCGGATAAGAGCTACGCAGCGCTGCAGCATGAGCGATTCACACAGATCACCGATTACATTGCTTCTCGCGGCTGGAGCATCCCGATCATGCACACAGGCAACAGTGCTGCCGGGATTGATCTGCCTGCCTGGACCGGTGGCATGCTGCGGCTGGGCATTGGCATGTATGGGTTGTATCCGTCTGAGGAGGTGCACCAGCAGAAGGTGCGGCTCGAGCCCGTCATGTCGTTGCGCTCGGAGGTCGTCATGGTCAAGCAGGTTCCCCCAGGCTGGGGCATCAGCTACGGCACGCGTTATATCGCTGCTGCTAGCGAACAGATTGGCACGGTGCCGATCGGCTATGCAGATGGCTACAGCCGGATGCTGACTGGCAAGGCACAGGTGCTGGTGCGTGGCCGCAGAGTGCCTGTGCGCGGGACGATCTGCATGGATCAACTGATGATTGCATTGGATGAGGCGATGGATGCCGGAGAGCCTGCTGTACAGGCGGGCGAGGAGGTTGTGCTGTTCGGCACCCAGGGCGATGGATGCATTACGGTTGAAGAGGTGGCGGATCAGCTAGGAACGATTAATTATGAGGTGACGTGCATGCTGGCTGCGCGCGTGCCGCGTGTCTACGTGCGCAGCGGGCAGACGGTAGCCGTGTATAATGCGGCGCTGATATAGCGCTGCGGCTTACTTCGGAGCACTGAGCGGAGTTGCCGTCTTGCAATGACTGCCTGGTCGGATTTACCTTTTAAATTTTTGCTCTTGAGAAAAGGATTTTCTGTCTCGAGGACGAACTATTAGATCAGGGGAATTCCGGTTGAACGTTGGATCGTCCATCATATTGTCATACTATTGTGCATAGATATGTTTCAACTATAAGAACCAAAGTCGGCGACAGCCGTTTTGAAAATCATCTATACTACAGGTTGCTTCTGTTAGCTGCTAAACTGTCTGTTGTTGCGGGTAATTGGGATGGATATACAAGAGGATGTATAATTCGGGTCATTTAGCGAAATACTGGGAATAGGTCTTTCGGAAATGTTTTGGGGGTGCGAGTTGGTGGCCAATATGCAGAACACCAAAAGAATCATGATTAGCTTGCCGGATCACTTGCTACAGGAAGTGGACGGAATTGTGGCAAGAGAAAATTCGAATCGAAGCGAGTTTATCCGGCAGGCCATGAGGCTGTATTTGATTGAGCGTAAAAAGCGGCAGATCAGGGAATCGATGCAGCGGGGTTATCTGGAGATGGCAAAAATCAACTTGAATATGGCCTCGGAAGCCTTTCAAGCGGAGGAAGATGCCGACAGCACGCTCGGCCGTCTTGTAAGCGGGGTGTAGAGCTTGATCGTAAAACGAGGCGATGTGTTTTTTGCTGACTTGTCACCGGTGGTTGGCTCGGAGCAGGGAGGAGTGCGTCCTGTTCTTGTGATACAAAATGATATCGGCAATCGATTCAGCCCCACTGTGATCGTTGCGGCCATCACGGCGCAAATTCAGAAGGCCAAACTCCCGACACATGTGGAGATTGATGCGGCTACACATGAATTTGACCGAGATTCGGTCATCTTGCTGGAGCAGATCAGAACGATCGACAAGCAAAGATTAACAGACAAAATTACGCATCTGGATGATGAGACGATGCGTAAGGTCGATGAAGCGCTGCAGATCAGTGTTGGCCTTATCGACTTTTAGCCTATCGTTTCTCATCGTTACCTTATCGGATAAGCAAAGAGCAGTCCTGCCTCGGCAGGACTGCTCTTTGCTCGTCATATAGAAGAATGTACAAGTGCTGCTCGTGCTTCTAATCTCGCTGGGGCGCGGAGATTTCGCTTATGAGTCTGAGCCCTGCTCCTGGGGGCGTGCCCATATCCCGCTCTTGCAACGACAGCAGACGGCGCAGGATATGTATGCTCAGGCTGTAGCCGAAGAAGAATTCGCTTGCCCGCGAGTGGCAATGGGCCTACTTTACTCTGCTGGAGTATAGTCCGCCGGTATGGGCATCAAGCAGACGGGCTTCTCTGCCTGTTAGGGCGCAGACGGCCCGATAGACGAGCTTATATATGGGTTGCTTCTGCTCATTGTAACTGTGCTCCCATTGCAGCTCCAGCTTAATGGCGTCGACAAAACGTTCTACCGCCTCCTGCGCGGCAAATGCGGGCTGCGTGTCCAGTGTTGCCAGTTGTTCAGGGTTAAGCTGGCAGCCCATATAGTGCTCTATAGAGCCTGTGGAGCGGTGCACGGTGATAGAGATGTATTCCCCCCAGACGGGCATGCCCTGCACAGCGACTGCGAATTGGAAGTGCTCCTGCGCTTCTGAGCTGTGCTCCTCTGCACGTAGCAATCGCAGGTAAGGGAGCAGGCCCGGCGAGAAGCAACGAATGGCATCTAAGGCGCGTTGCAGACACTCGTTGCGGTTCAGAGCGTAAGCAGTGTCTTGGGCAGGCGTAGTGAAGCGCATAAATTCGAGTAATCTGCCTGTAGGCTTGTGGAATTTGGCCTTGACCGTCTCCGCCGTTCGCTGCTCGAAGAGCGCATCGAGCGTCCGCTCTGCCTTCGAGAGATGCAAGTCTCGCCGCTGCCACACTACGCCTTGCACCTCGTCACTCAGGTCAAGGCTGCGCACACGAGCGAAGTTGTCCTCGTCAACGCCCAGCCATTCCTCTGGCGTCCGCAGCAGCAACGCTGCTTCCTTCTCCGCTGTCCAGGCTTCCATCTCAAATGACTCATATTGCTCTGCCGTGGATTCCACAGGATGCTGCTCCATCATAGTGCCTTCCTCTGACTCCTCTGCTGCAGGGAAGAACAGACAGGCAGGCATAGGCGCATACACAAGGTGGAGCAGGTCGTCACCATCGTTGTATACCGATTCATGCAATAGCTGGAGCTGCAGGCTGACTTGCAACTGGCGGCGCAGCTTAGCCAGCAGCAACGCTGCGGGCCGAATCTGCGTTGGGATGGGCGGAGGCTCCACGAGGCCATAGTATTTAAAATCTGTAACCCGTCCGCACTCACGCACTATGATGAAGCAGCCGGAACGCGGGAGCGGCAGGCCCATCGCGGTGAGGCAGCAAGTATATCGCACGCCGCCAGGAATGATTCTCTCTTCCCGATAGGGGAAGAGCGCCAGCGCACCCGGATGATGCTGCTCCACAAATGATTCTGCAAGCTGCCATAGCTGCTCTTTGGTCATTAGGGACGGCGCCTCGTCTGCCTCCTCCGCCAGCGAGTACTCCAGCACCTTGCCTTGCTCAGATAAGGTGACGGAGATGCTGTTGTGTTCATTGCCTGCCATGTTCCAGACGAATAAAGCTTCGTTGTCCTGCCCGGACCGGGTCGGCAATAATTGTTCAATGACAAGCTCATAGTCCTCAGGGATAGGAAACAACTGCTCTGCCTGTGACCTGAGGTGCTGAAGCTGTGCCGGAGGCTGCTGCTCCACTATATTCTCTTGTATATTCTTCGATTTTTCCTCGGTGTGATCTGTAGCGTTCGTCTGTTTGCTCAAGGCTGAAGCCTCCTTGTTGCTGTTATTAGAGTTAACGCCAAAGAGGGAGCTGTTCACGCACTGCATGCCACTGTTGCACTTGCTCCTGCAGCGCCATGATGACCGCGTCGGCCTCGCGAACGGTCAGCGCTGCGCTGCGTGCAGCGGGCATGGCGGCAAGCGCCTGAATCTGCTGCGTCAGCTCCTGCTGGCGCGGCAACAGCGCCAGCAGCTCGCTCAGCAGCTCATCCAGGCTTCCCGCGGCGGGCTGCGCTTGTGCCGCCGCGCCTGCGCCAGCAGCGGCTGCCGCGCTTGCAGCTGCCGGGCGCTGCCCGCTGCTTGCGGCGTCGCCCGCCAGGCTGCTGGCGCTATCTGCGGCCGCGGGCTGCGCGCCAGGCGTCGCCGCCTGCGCCGCTGCGCCGCCTGCTTCCGCCGCTGCGCCTGCGCCCGCGGCACGTGCTGCCGCTGCGCCTGCGCCTGCGCCCGCGCCTTGCGCTGCCGTGGCGTCACCGCCCCCGGCCGCCCGCGCCGCAGCCTTGGCGGCCTCTGCAGCCTCGGCGGCTGCCGCAGCTTTGGCCGCCTGCGCCGCCTCGGCCTGCGCCGCCCTGCGCGCCGCTTCCTCGGCCTGCTCGCGCTGCACCCTGGCGCGCTCCTTGCGGTTCTGCTCGTAGACGGACCATGTCTCGATGAGGCCATCGCCATTTTTGAGCAGCAGCTTCTCCTTGGTGCTGTCAGAGATCGAGCTGTCCTTGAACAGCTTGGCGATCTTCTTCACATCGCTTACAGGGAGCGCATCGCGCGCAGTAATAAGCGCTAGTGGATCGCGATGCTCCATCGGCAGATCTTTGAGCGGGAGCAGTTGCTCCTCCGTCAGCATATTGCGCCGAATTTCCGTGCCGCTCACGATCAGCTTTTTGACACTGCGGCCGAATTTGAGCAGCTCGCATTTGTTTTTGATATAGCTCTCCGGCTTGCCGAGCTTCGATGATACCAGCTTGAGCGAGCTGCGAAACCGTCCGTCATGCATCAGCTTGTGGAACGCCTCGGCCTCCTCGATCGGGGAGAAGCCCTCGCGCGTCAGGTTTTCCGCGACTTGCTCCAGATAGATGTCCATCTCGTCGACGGCATCAGAGATGATGCACGGTATGGTTGCCTTGCCCAGCAACTGGCTTGCCTTATAGCGGCGGTTGCCATAGATGATCTTATACCTGCCGTCTGCTGTCGGTCTGACCTTGATAGGGGATAGAAGACCCAGCTCTGAGATACTGCGCATCAGCTCCTCCATCGCCTCCGGCTGAAATTGGTACCGGGGCTGATCCTTGTCCTCATCGATCAGCGCCAGTTCAATATTGACTACATTCATTTCCATTCTCCTTCGACGTGCTCATACTATAAAGTGCAATGAAACTATTATATAATAGCTTCCAAGTAAAAAGTAACCGCACAGAGCCAGGGACGCCAATAAGGCGGGAGAGGCCACATATAGACAAAGCACGCCCCACCGCGGGAGCGTGCTTTGTCTATTGGCGGTTCAGTATAGCCTATACAGCCATGCACCGCTGGATATATCGAAATTGAGGGTGCTGCTAGAGAGACTGCCAGAGCCGTCCTATGCTGCTGTCTGCTTCTGGAGCTGCCGTGCTAGCTGTGCGTTCAGTTCTTTGTGGACAGGCAGCAAGGCATGAAGGGCTTCACGAATCTTGCCTGCGTCCTGCGAGGCAATGGCATCATGAAACTGACGGAACACCTGCTTGTGAGCAAGGAGCGGATTGTTCTCCGGGTGCGGCTTATGATTCGGATCGTGCGACCGGTGATGCTTCTGCGCGGCGAGCTGCTGGCGCAGCCGTGCGCCCTCTGCCAGAACAGACTCCCATTGCTGCTTGGACTGCGGCGCGTATTTCTCTACCAGCAGGCGAATATAGTTCTCGTAATGAACGCCTGACGCCCGGATGCCCTTCACTCCTCCACCCTGTTGGCTCAGGACGGTCTGCGTCTTGTGGCTGCTTTCTTGTTCCTGTGCATGGGTAATGGGTGGGAAGAGCAGAATAGTCAGGAGCAGAGCAGCCAGGAGCAGCGGGGATAGCCAGCGTTGTGAGTGATCGGCAAATATATGGTGCATTTCTTCATGTCCTCCTTTATCTGTAACGCTAACGCTAGTATGTCCACTTGAGTGGAAATTATTAGCTGTATGTAGAGTAGGTGCAGGATGAATATCATCTATTGACAACGAATAAAAGTGTCCACTATACTTAAACATGTATTTTAAACAATTATTTAAAACAATTATTTAAAACAATTGTTTGATTGGAGTTAAGAAGGGGCAATCAAATTAGGAAGGCTTCTATCCATGGCATGCACAGTGAAAGGGTGTTGAGAAATGACAGGCGCATTGCAAGCATTTTTGAAGAGGCCCACGACAATCGTAGGCATTGTAACTGCTGTTATGTTTCAGCTAATATTTTCGGTCATCTGGATGACAGGCTACAGCGGGGTGGCGGAACGGATCGACCGGTTCCATATTAGCATTATCAACGAGGATGAAGGGCAGGCGGGCCTCGTGATGGCGAGCCAGCTTGAGGAGTCGCTTCCGGTGCAGATCGACGAAGCGGCATCGCTTGAGCAAGCGAAGCAACTGTTGGATGAACGCAAGCTGCAGATGGTGGTTCGAATTCCAGAGGGCTTCACAGCCTCGCTGGCTTCCCAGGATGCGCCTGCCCAACTGGATTATTATGTGAATGAATCGAATCCGGCCATGGTGAAGAGCATGATGACCGGCATCTCGGCCCAGATCACGGCAGCAGCGAACAAGCAGGCGATCGCGGGCGGCGCGCAGGCACTGCTGGGTAGACTGCATATGCCGGAGCAGGAGGCAGCCAGCGCTGCCAGCCAGTTGTCCGAGCGTGTCGTGTCTAACGTGGAAATCTCGAATCCTGTTCAGGGAACGAATAACCAGATGGTGCCTATGATGATGGTGCTGGCCTCTTATGTGGGCTCGATGATTATGGCGATGAATTTCCAGCAGTCGGCGCTCGCGGTAAGTGGACAGATCGGCAGATGGCACAGATTCGGCGCACGCAGCCTGCTGAATGTGGCAGCGGCGGTTATCGTATCGCTGGTCGGCTCCTCTCTCCTGTACGCACTGGGCGGGCAGATGACACAGGGCTTCCTGGCCGTCTGGAGCTTCCAGTTGCTGTTCGTGCTGTGCTTTATGTTTGTCGCGCAATTATTTATTCTATGGTTAGGTATGGCGGGCATGCTGCTAAATATTATTACGCTGTCCACCCAACTGGTCACCTCGGGCGCGATGATTCCACGCGAGCTGCTCCCGGATTTTTATGGGACATTAGGTCAGTTGCTGCCGGCTACGTATGCTGTGGAAGGCAGCATGGATGTGCTGTTCGGCGGCACTGGGGTTGGCTCTGCCTCGCTTGCTCTGCTGCTCATCTTGGCTGTGTCGGCGCTGCTGAGCGCCGGAGCAGTCGCGATACGGAAAGACCCGGCAACAAGAGGCGCAGCGTCGTCTTGACGAACCAGCAGTTCCCACAGTCTTGGCTTACGCCTGCGTTAATCACCACTCTAATCCGAGACAGGGCAGCAAGACATAGCCTATCGAACAATCCCGCTAAGGATGCGCCTGTCTCCGATCTGGAGCAGGCGTTTTTTCCATAAATAGGGCGACATGCAAGATAAGGCTTGATTTCACGCTGTATACGCTTCATAATTTAGAGTGGTGAAGTGAAAGAGCCCCCTATGGCGGGCGCTGTTTTGATTACGGAAAGGGGGGCTGCTATGCGACACGCTGAAGGGGACAGTAAGCTGCGTATTTTGCAGTCTGCCAAAAAATTATTCGCTATGTATGGCTATGACCGGACAACAGTGCGCCAGATCTGCGAGGAGGCGGGGGTCAACGTTGCGCTGGTCTCCTATCATTTTGGCGGCAAAGAAAAGGTGTTTCAAGCCATGTTCGAGAAGGCTCTTCCCGAGGAAGTCCTGCAGCGCATAGAGGCTGTACGGGGGAATCCGGTGGAATGCATTAAGCTGCTTATTTATGAGGTGTCTGCCTTCAGGCTGGGGGAGCCTGAGCTGCACAATGTTATCCGTCAGGAGATGATGATGGAGTCCGAGCGGATGGGGACGGTCAGAAAGCATACCTTTCCGTTATGGAGTCTGTTGCGCGATTGCTTGGAGGAAGGGAAGCGGCAGCGCTTGTTTCATTTTCAATCCACTGACATGACGTTGATGTCTGTGCTCGGCATCTTGATGTTCGGTCCCAGGAAGCCGGAATTTCAGGCTTTGCTCCAGGAGGAGCCGCATCCCCATGAAGCTTTTGTAGAGCATGCGACGGCATTTATTTTTGGAGGACTTGGTTATAGAGAGGACGAGCAAACTGGACAAGACGGAGATAATCGTCCATGTCGTCCATGAAGGAGGGATTAATCAATGGATGTGCCTGTAGGCGTATGGGTTGCAGCCGGTATTATCACTGCATTTTTGATCTGGGCCACGATCTGGGCAACGAACAAAGCGTATTCCAAAAAATGGGAAGACCCTGAAGGATAAGCTGAGCTGAAGGGTTAAGGAACAAACAGAAGCGGATACATCTCCTGCTAGAGGTGTATCCGCTTTTTTTTGCCATTGCATACATGTTGTTTCTCTTATGACCGAGGTCAATGCCGGTAGGCGCTATTAGACCTTGAAGGCCATCGCGGCCTGAACAGCTTGCTTCCAACCTTGATACAGTCGGGCGTAGCGTTCGCGATCCGCAGACGGCTCGTAGACGCCGCCGGTAGTCCACAGCTTGCAGATTTCCTCCTGATCCTTCCACATGCCGACGGCCAGCCCGGCCAGATAGGCCGCCCCGAGCGCAGTCGTCTCCCGGTTCTCAGGCTTCTCAACCGGAGTGCCGAGCAGATCGCTCTGGAATTGCATAAGCAGACTGTTCTCGATCGCGCCTCCATCCACACGCAGTGTCTGCAGCGTCATGCCCGAGTCCTCCTCCATCACCTTCAGCACATCCTTGGTCTGATAGGCGAGCGCTTCGAGCGTGGCGCGAATCAGATGCTCCTTCTCCGTTGCTCGCGTAAGGCCGAACACGGCGCCCCGCACCTCGCTGTCCCAATAGGGCGTCCCCAGGCCGACGAAGGCCGGAACGACATACACGCCCTCCGTTGATTCGACACGCGCAGCATAGGTCTCGCTATCCTTGGTGGACTTGATCATACGCAGGCCGTCACGCAGCCATTGAACCGCCGACCCGGCTACGAACACACTGCCTTCCAGCGCATAGGTCACCTTGCCGTCGATTCCCCAGGCAATCGTTGTCAGCAGTCCATGCTGGGATGAGACCGGTTTTTCTCCGGTATTCATGAGCATGAAGCAACCGGTTCCATACGTATTTTTGACCATCCCCTGCTCAAAGCAAGTCTGTCCGAATAGCGCTGCCATCTGATCGCCTGCACAGCCTGCGATGGGAACGCTGCTTCCGAAGAAATGGTGCGGAATCGTCGTGCCGTATACTTGGGAAGAGGAATGCACCTGCGGCAGCATGGATGAAGGAATATCCAGCAGTGCAAGCAATTCCTCATCCCAGCGAAGATCATGTATATTGAACAGCATCGTTCTGGAGGCATTGGAGTAGTCGGTGACATGGCAAGCGCCGCCGCTCAGCTTCCAGATCAGCCATGAATCCATCGTGCCCAGCAGCAGGTCTCCCTGCTTCGCCAGCTCGCGCGCACCCTCGACATGATCGAGCAGCCATTTGGCCTTGGTGCCGGAGAAATAAGGATCGATCAGCAGCCCGGTCTTTTGCCGGATCAGCTTCTCGTGACCAGCTTGCTTCAGCTCCTCGCAAATATCTGCGGTTTGTCTGGATTGCCAGACGATAGAGCGATGAATTGGCCTTCCGGTCTGCTTGTTCCAGATGACCGTGGATTCCCGCTGATTCGTCACGCCGATTGCGGCTACTTCCTTGGCGGGGATACCTGATTTGGAGAGTACGGAGGCCATGACGCCAAGCACGGATACCCATATTTCCTCGGCGTCTTGCTCCACCCAACCCGAATGGGGGAAGTAAGAACGAATCTCCTGTCCAGCAGAGGCGACGATCTTGCCGTCCTTGCCGAACAAGATGGCGCGCGTACTCGTTGTGCCTTGATCGATAGATAAAATGTAGCTGCCCATCATACCATCCTTCCATGTTCGATATATCTGAACAAGACTATACCATAAGCACGGACAATAGCAAATGCTTGAGTGAAGGTTCGTGAAGAGAAGGAGCTGAGGTTTTGAATCATACGATCGACATACAAAAAAAGGGTAGACAGACGATGGAAATGCTGGTAATATAAACACAGCAATATATAATGTCTATACTATTCTGCCGCTATGCGAAGAACGCAAGCACGGGTGCTGCCCTGCTGCGTTCTTTTTTGCGTTTTCTGCCTTTATCCCCCTAATATCTGCGTGTGTAGGGTGCTACAGGAGGAAGCGTAGGCTGCTAGCGTGGGGGATTTGCTGAGGAGGCGTAATGAATCGTAGACGAAATATGTGGATTGGAGCTGTTGCTGCCCTGCTGTCGGCACTGCTGGTCTATGCCATGTACCAGTTCCAGGCCAGACAAATGATGATGCAAGAGATGATCGAAGTGCTGGTGCCCTCCCGCTTCATTAGCACAGGGGAACGAATTACGGGCGATATGATTACCGTTGCGGCTATCCCGCGTTCAGGCTATAGCAGCGAGATGTTAACAGACCCGTCGCTGGCGCTGGGGATGGAGACCGCCGTTCCGCTCGGTGCGGGCGAGCCTATTCTGGATTGGAAGATCAGCCCGTACAGGCTGCTTCCGGGGCGTGCTGAGGCCACCTTTCAGATTCCCCGAGACTATGTATTGTCCGTATCCAACGGGATTCGTGCCGGGGACAAGGTGATTCTGTACCTATCGGGCACAGCGTCGGACTCTGTCCGCATGTTCCCCGAATTGGTCACGGTGGCTTCCGTGAAGAGCTCCGGCAACCAGGAGGTAGACGACCCGGCCAACCCGAATGTGCTGTCGATGGCGGCCGGGAACAAGCAGGGGATGTATGCCTCGCGACGGGATGCGAATGCGATGATCGATTCGATCAATCTCAATCTGACGGAGGAGCAGTGGCTGGCGATTGATCGTCTGTGCAAGGAGGGCGAAGCGAAGCTGGTCATTGCCTTCAGCCCGCTGTCCTTCGAGCCGGACAGGAATGCAGAGGGGGAGGTGAATCCATGACAGCGAATCTCGCGCCGCTCATCGGGTTTGTCGGAACAACACCGAATATCGGAACGACCTGCGCAGCATTTGCCGCCGCTTACCGGCTGGCGGAGGAGCATGAGGGAAGGATATTGTATCTGGATCTGAATCTGAAGAGTGCCAAGCTGCACCGCTATCTGGGCATTGACCGTCCGGGAATGACGCTTGACCAGTTGCGTCCTGAGCTGCTGTCGGGCGCCTTGACCCCGGGCAGATTGGCCAGCTCGCTCTATCCGCTTCCGGACAACCCCCGTCTGCATGTGTTATTTGGCAACATGCTGCGGGATCAGGCTGAATATTTTACGCCGCAGGAGGTGGAGCTGCTGCTCGACATAGGGCTTGGCTCATACTCCGCAGTCGTTGCTGACGTGAGTGCGTATTGGGATAACGCGGCGACGATTGCTGTCCTGCGTCGTGCAGGTCTGAGACTACTGACGACAACGCCGGCGCTAGCGAGCTTTCAAGAGGATGGGAAACGTTGGATTTATCAGGTCTCGCCTCTGTTTGGCATCGCGCCAACTGATTATAAAGGGATCATCATATCCCCGCCATGGAGAAATGGAGGATTTCCAGTGAGAGATATACGCAAAGAGATTGGCATTCCTGTAGCGGAGCAGCTTCGCATGAACGAGTCGCTGCTGATGCAGCTTGATAGCGGCAGACTGGAGGAATGGCTGCGTTCAGACAAGCAAGGGCGGCTGGCGATGAAGCCGACAGCCGAGCTGATCAGCCGCACCTACGCGCTGCAGCGCGGGAGCGAGAAGAAGAAGCAGCCTTGGTACCGCAGGCTGGCAGCGCTCCGCAACGGAGCGGAGGTATGACGGGCGCGGCTGCAGGAGGGCGCTTCTCTCCGACAGAATATGCAGCCAAGCTTGGCGCTGAGCAGGTTAGCGACACCCCTTTGCAATCGCGGCTGTCGGTCGGCCCCGAGCAGACCTTTGCCCGACTGGCTGAGGAGGTGCGCGGTTATCTCGCTGCCCCCAGAGGCTCCTCAGAGGAGGAGCGCCGCCAGCATAATGAACGGCTCAACCGTGCTGTACTCGGATTTAAGCAGGAGCGGGAGGAGGTGCTGGCGATGATTACGGATAAGCTCATCCGTGAGCGTATCCATCAGCTTCCAGGCTATCTGCATCCGTATCCGACGCTCGCCGAGGCATTGTTCGCCGAGGTGATCGGGCTGCATGTGCTGGAGCTGGTGCTGCAAAGTCGGGAAGGGCTGGAGGAGATTCAGGTCGTCGGGACGCGCATATTTGAGGTGCGGGACGGCTATGCGGCGCCCTCCGCCTATGCCTTCGACTCGATTATGGATGTACATCGGATTCAGCAAAATCTGGTGCTCTACAATAATGACCGCATTAATCCGCGCAAGCGCTGGGCGGAGGTGATGCTGTCCGACGGCACGCGGGTGACGATGACAGGCTTCGGCTTCACGTCTGAGCCCACGCTTACACTGAGGTTCTACACTGTGCGGCGCTTTGAGCTGAGCAGCCTGTGCCGACCGGAGGTGCAGACGATGAGCGAGCAGGTGCTGGAGGTGATACTGCATATTTTGCAAGCGCGCCTGAACATCGTCATTATTGGGCCGACCAATGCTGGCAAGACGCACCTCATCAAGTCGCTCATTGCGCAGTTGCCGGACGAGGAACGCATCATCACCATTGAAAGCCGTCTGGAGATGCGGCTGCGGCGTGATTTTCCCAGCAAAAACATTGTGGAATACGAGACGGATGAGGACAGCCAGCATAGCGCGGCGCAAGCGTTCAAGCTGGCGCTCCGGCAGTCGCCCCAGCGGATCATTCACGCAGAGATCAGGGATGACGATGCGAATATCTATGTGCGGGCCTGCACTCGCGGGCACTCGGGCAGTATGACGACTGTCCACGCCAACACGTTGGAGGATGTGCCAGAGGCCATCACCGATATGTGCATGCTGGACGGACGGTCGATGAACCCGGAACGGCTAATGAAGCGCATCACCGAATATGTAGCGCAGGTCGGCATCGAGATGCGTCAGCTAGACGGCAAGCGGCGCATTGCCAGAATCGGCAGACTGTATTGGCATAACGGACAGGCGGAGGTTCATGACTGGGTACGCTATGAGCGGGCGTCCGGGAGCTGGACAGTGTCGGGGGAGCTGGCAGCGATGAAGAGCGCGGCCCAGTTGGCACTCGCGGAGCAGACAGGGGACGCATCCTCACGGGTGAAGCCGGAGGAGCTGGAGGCGATGAAGCTGCCAGGACGGGAAGCCCCTAGCTTCCCTGGAGGAGGACGGCCATGAATGCGGCTGTAATTCTTGCCGGGCCGTGGCTGCCCGCTGCACTGCTGTTCATTGCTCTTTGTGCATTGTTGTACCTGTTGTTTCGCAGGATGGCAGATCAGGAGGTTCGGCAGGATCGGCTGACCTACAGGCAGGATGCACGGCTGATCAACAGGCTAGCTAGGTGGCTGGCCCGTTATGAGACGCCTTACCGCCATTTGTCGGATCTGCTAGAATCCATGCGTTGGCCATTGCAGCCAGTGGGCTTCGCAGGTCTGTCTGTGACATTGACGATTGTTGGAGCTGGAAGCGGTGCTGTCTTCTTCCAAAGTGCAAGGGGAATTGTGCTGTTCAGCCTGCTGCTGGGAGCGGCTCCGTATCTGTGGCTGCGCATGTCGCTTGCTCAGCGGCAGCTCAAGACGCAGCTTGATTTTTTGCCGGCGGTGGAGCTGTTCTATCAATGCTACCTGATTACCGGCGAGCGGAACATTCGCAGCGCGCTCCAGCGGACAGTAGAGGAGAAGCGGCTGCTCGGACCGATTCAGTCCGTATTCGAGCAACTGTACCGCAATCTATCCGTCAGAGGAGATGATGAGGCCAGCCTGCGAATCTTTGCGGCCTCGCTTGGGCATGTCTGGGCTGATTATTATGTGCAAATTTTGCGGGTGGCGCTGGCAGAGGGACATGCGGTGACGGACAACCTCAAGGAGCTGATTACGGACATGCGCAAGGCTCGGCGAGCCAATCAGCAGGAGAGGAACCGACTGCTGGAGATTCGGATTGCAAATTTTACACCGATTCTGTTCCTTGCGCTATTCGTCGGCATTAATCTGCATTACAACCCGGAGCAGGCCTACTATTACTATGTGCTCGACCCCAAAGGAAGAGATATGCTGCTGAATGCGGCTGTACTGATTGTAGTGTCCTTCATTATGGGTCTGTATCTATCCCGCAAAAAAATGTAAAGGGGGTCTGCATGATGGAGGCTGCGAGATATGTGATGTGGGCAGCGTTAGCGGGGCAATATGTGCTGGGCGTCATCTGTATTGGAGCACTGCTGCGGGCGATGCTGCTGCGCCCGCCCCGCTGGCTGCATCTGGGAACCGGCTCAACTGCATCCCGGCACCAGGTGCCGGCGGGATTGCTGAACGCGCTCGGTCTGAGCCGCATGGGAGCCGCATTTAAGGAGCGGGAGGCACTGCTGGCAGGCATCGGATACCAGTGGGACCCCGCCCTGTATGTGCTGGTGCGCCAATTGCTGCTGGTGCTGCTGCCTGCCGCTGCGATCCTGGGCTACCGGCATGGGCTGGCGCCTGCGGTTTACTCCGGGGCTGCCGCTGCCTCCGCTCTGCTGCTGGTGGATAAGCCGATGCTGGAGAGCATGAAGAAATGGCGAGCAGAGCGGATGACCAAGGAAATCTATACGATCAGCAATCAGTTGCTCTATCTGGCTGGCTCGTCTCTGAATATTCATACCAAGCTGATGCGCTGCCTTCCTTATGCCAGAGTGCTGCGGGGCGAGCTGCAACGGCTGCTTGGTGAATGGTATCATGACGCCGAAGGAGCGATGAACCGCTTCAAGCAGCGTATCGGAACCGAGGAGGGGCTTAGCTTCACAGAGACAATCCACTCTTTGCGGCTGCACGAGAGCGAGGAATATTACCGCCTCCTGCGAGAGAGGATTCACGATTACAAGGAGAAGCTGGATCTGGCCAAGGAGAGCCGCAAGGAGAGTGCTTCGTACCTGCTGTTCGTGCTGGCAGGCGTGCCGATTTTGTACATGTTTCAAATTTTTATTTTCCCGTGGGTGCAGGAGGCGCAAAAGCTGTTTCAGACGCTGAATTCGTAGGTTGGCTTCTATAGCTGGTGCGCAAGAGAGGTCTGCTTCCCGATGGCAAAGAATGCGATGAGAGGAGGTGAGGGCGGTGAGAAACATTTTGATGACGGTAATGATGCTGGTCGTTGTCGTGTTGCTGTTCAACGGCATTATTACTCAGAGCAGCACAGGCACACAGGCACAAATTCAGAGCCAGGGCAATGCTGCCAATGCCAAGATCAGTGCAATGACGCCATAGCAATGCGTAGCTATGCTGGCGGGCTGGTCGCTTGCCGGAGATGGTATACCGGCAGGCACTCAGGCTGCCAACGGAAGAAAGGAGAAGAGAAGCGCGATGCGTTCCCTGCTGATCAGCACGCTGCTGCTGGTCGCTGCCCTTGCCCTCTATACCGGTCTGTACGGAAGCGGACAAGACGGGAAGGATGTCATCCGGGATAGCGGGGCAGCGATGAGCAAAAGAATCAAGGAGACAGACCCATGAAATCATTGCTAGCATTTGTGTTGATGTCGGCTATGATGTGCTGGTTCATGTTCGCTCCGATCTATAAGCATGTGTTCATTGTCCGACAGGCGGTACTGCAAAAGGAAGTGGACTATCTGCTGGAGGTTGGAGCGAGCGGTGAACGTGGCTATATAAGCGAGGCGATGGTGGAGCAGTCGCGGGCGAGACTGGCCGAGCTCGGCATGAAGCCGGAGCTGCTCGTCTACGAGCTGGCTTCCACCAGCGGCCAGCCCGCCGACAATCCAGAGGCTCCTCTGCAGCGTGGCACGGGGCTGATGCTGACGATCCGCTACCCTTATGAGCGGCTGCTGGAGATCGACCGTCTGATCGGCCTGGAGCCGCCGTCTCCCGACTCTCTGATGGGCGCAAGAGGGCTCAAGATGAGTGAATATATGCGGTAGTGGACGGATGATACAGCAGGCCGCAGGCCGTCAGAGTGAGCCTGCAAGGATAGAACGAAGGGAGGGGCAGGATGTACAAGCTGCTGCTCATACCGCTCATGATGGTGGTATGGATGCTGCTTCATGTGCTTCAACTGGATGAGGAGATGGCGATCCAGACCTTATTCCATAGCAAGCATGCGGTGAACCGGGCTGCTCATGCCGCTGCTCAGCAGTTGGACTCACAGGAGCTGGCAGGCGGGCGGATTGTGATTGATCGGCGGGAGGCAACAGAAGCGGCTACAGATTATATGCGCTATAATCTGGGGCTGAATGAAGCAGGGGAGCCGCTGCCCGGTTCGCTGCTGAGCGCCGAGCCGGAGATTGTGGTGTTCGATATTATTGATGGAGACACCAGCTTTCCCTATCGCTATCGTTCGGAGGCGCATCAGTTCGAGGTGACGCTTCAAGGGCCAGGCGTAGTCATTATCGCATTGTTCCGTTATCCGCGTGCGTTCACGGTGTTGGAGCCGATTGAATGGAAGGTTAAGGGGGTGGCTGAATTGTTGCCAGGTTGACGGGGTGTCACAAACTTGCTCTAATGAAGGGAGGGAAATTAGAGAGGAAAGGGTGCGAAGCGATGGCAGACGAGCAACGGAGCCTGGATACAAGTCGAGTTGAGAGAGAGGGCGAAGAGGTAGAGGGGAGCCGTGAGCCCGCGCCATTGACAGGCCTCACAGAGCCGGAGAGCCGGATTCGACGGCTGCAGCAGTCGTTATGTGCAGCACAGTTGGACGCCTATCTCGTCACGCAAAATGTAGACCTGTATTATCTGACCGGTTCGATGCAGGCCGGCTATCTGCTGGTACCGGCGGCAGGAGAGCCGACCTATTATGTGCGCAGAAGTGTCGCCAGGGCCGTTGCGGAATCGGCTGTGCGAACCACTTCGCTAGGCTCCTTCCGCAGCTTTGCGGCCACGCTTGCAGCCGATTATCCGCAGCTTCTAGGCGGGGGGCAGCAGCTTCGGATTGCGACGGAGCTGGATGTACTGCCAGCTCAGCTCTATCTGAAGCTGAACGAAGTGCTGAATGCGGGCGCGGCTCATATAAAGCTGACGGACGGCTCGCCACTCATGCGCAGCCTGCGGATGATCAAGTCGGATGTGGAGGTCGAGCGGATCGCCGCCGCCGCAGCGGTAGTGGATGAGGCGCTCGCCGCCGCGCTGCCTGCTATGCGCGCAGGCATGCAGGAGCTGGAATGGATGGCGCTGCTGGAGCTGGAGCTGCGCCGCAGAGGGCATATCGGCCTCATGCGGATGCGCGGCTATAATCAGGAGATTATGACGGGCATGGTCGGATCGGGCGAGGCTGCCGCCGAGCCGTCCTATTTTGACGGGCCGGCAGGAGGCCGCGGGCTGGGGCCTGCGGCTCCTCAGAGCGTCAGCCGCAAGCTGCTGGCAGAGGATGAGCCGATACTGATCGATATTGGCTGCTGCATCGACGGTTATGTGATCGACCAGACCCGGACAGCGGTTATCGGCTCACTGCCGGAGGAGCTGCTCCAGGCCTATGAGACGGCAGTCTCGATCATCAGGAGGACGGAGCAGATGCTGCGGCCTGGCGTATCCTGTGAAGCGGTCTATGAGCAGGCTCTGCGGCTTGCCGATGAGGCGGGGCTGGGCGCGCATTTTATGGGCTGCGGCGCGGATCAGGTTCGCTTCCTCGGCCATGGCATCGGGCTGGAGATCGACGAATGGCCGGTGCTCGCCGCAGGGTTCGCCACGCCGCTCGCTGCGGGAATGGTGCTGGCGGTGGAGCCTAAGTTCACATTTCCGGGCAAGGGGGTCGTCGGCATCGAGAATACGTATCTCATTACAGATGATGGCCCGGTAGCGCTGACGCGCACCTCGGAAGAACTGATTATATTGCCACGCAGCAGACATGAGTAGTCAGCAGTCATCCACTTAGGAATCGTGAACGCATTGAACCGTATGATCGTGAACCGTATGATCGCATGAACGGAGCAGATTTATCATCGTCACCGATTGGACACCGCTATCTTTTTTTAGTAGGATAGATACATAATCTATCATCTTTAGCTATATTCACTGCTGATTGTTGATGTGCAGCTACAGGATGCGGTAGGCAAAGTGGTAGGGAGCTGCTAGGATAGGGGGCGGATGGCGATGTGGAAGCTGGGCCAGAGGGTCATCGTTATCGGAGACAAATTCGAACAGAACCTCCCTGTAGGGGAGTATGGCTATATAATTGCGTATGACCGCAATGCAGATAATGCATTTGACTATGTGGTGCGCATTCCGCAAGTGAACAAGAACTTTTTTGTGCCGAGCGTTGATCTGGAGCTGGAAGAAGTGATTATTCAAAATGAGGTTGCCCGCGTGGAGCGCGAAGCGCTGATTGATTTTGCGCTGGCTACTCATAATGAGGCGCTATTCAAGCGGATCATGAATGGGGATGAGGGTGAGGCAGACGAGCCGGAGACGGCGGCGCAGGCCAAGCCGGAGGATTTTGTGAAGCAGATTAATTTGAAGGCGTGGATCTGAGAAGTGATGGCTCTGCAACAGACATGGGCGCGGGCGGATGAGTCTGGACGCGCTGCAGGTGAATGCGGCAGGGCTGCTGGAAGTCATAATGATAGCTTCTTTTCTACATCCGGGAGGGTGGAGAAGGGAGGCTATCTTTTTTGCCGGGCAAACGGCTAGTTTTTCACCATACTTCTAGGCTATAATGGGAACATTGAGGTTCAGGGTAGGAAAAGGAGGAGTAGCAAATGAGCATAACGATCAAGGATGTAGAGCATGTCGCTGCGCTTGCCCGGCTTGAGCTGTCGGAGGCAGAGAAGGAGCAGTTCACCGGTCAGTTGAACGCCATCTTGAAATACGCGGAGAAGCTAGGCGAGCTTGATACGGACAATGTTCCGCCAACCAGCCATGTGCAGCCGATCACCAATGTCATGCGCGAGGATGTATCCCGTCCGTCTGTCGGGGTGGAGAAGGCGATGCGCAACGCCCCTGATGAGGATGAGGGTCAATTCCGCGTGCCTGCCGTTTTGGAATAGCTACAAGCGAGATATTGAAGGGAGGAACTACTGTTGGCATCACCGTTTGATTTGCGCCTGCAGGATGTACATAGCAAGCTGATTCGCAAGGAGGTGTCCGTTGCGGAGCTGACTGACGCATCCTACAAAAGAATTGCAGATACCGATTCGACGATCAAGGCGTTCCTGACATTAAATGAAGAGCAAGCTCGCAGCGATGCGGCGGAGCTGGACAAGCTGCTGGCTGCGGACAGCGAGCGGGGGCTGTTGTTCGGACTGCCTGCGGGCATCAAGGACAATATCGTTACCGAAAATCTGCTCACGACCTGTGCTAGCCAATTTCTGAGCAACTATAATCCGATCTATGATGCGACGGTGTCGCGCAAGCTCAAGTCTGCGCAGGCCGTTACGATCGGCAAGCTGAATATGGACGAGTTCGCAATGGGCGGCTCCAATGAGAATTCGAGCTACTACCCGACCCGCAATCCGTGGAATACCGAATATGTTCCAGGTGGCTCCAGCGGCGGCTCGGCAGCGTCGGTAGCGGCAGGACAGGTCTATTTTGCGCTTGGCTCCGATACGGGCGGCTCGATTCGCCAGCCAGCGTCCTACTGCGGCGTTGTCGGCTTGAAGCCAACCTATGGACTGGTGTCGCGCTTCGGACTTGTCGCCTTCGCGTCCTCGCTCGATCAGATCGGCCCGATTACCAAAAATGTTGAGGACTCTGCTTACGTATTGCAGGCGATTGCAGGCTATGATGAGATGGATTCAACCTCTGCGAAGGTAGATATTCCAGACTACACCTCTGCACTGACAGGCGACGTCAAGGGACTTCGCATCGGCGTGCCGAAGGAATATCTGGGTGAAGGCATTGACCCGCAAGTGAAGGAGGCCGTGCTGTCAGCGCTGAAGGTGTATGAATCGCTTGGCGCGACCTGGGAGGAAATCTCGCTGCCGCATACAGAGTATGCGATTGCGACCTATTACCTGCTGGCTTCCTCTGAGGCGTCCTCGAACCTGGCTCGCTTCGATGGCGTGCGCTATGGCGTGCGGGCGGATAACCCGGACAATCTGCTTGACCTGTACCGCAAATCGCGCAGTCAAGGCTTCGGGCCTGAGGTGAAGCGCCGTATTATGCTGGGCACCTACGCGCTCAGCTCCGGCTATTACGATGCGTACTATTTGAAAGCACAGAAGGTGCGCACACTCATCAAGCAGGATTTTGACGAGGCGTTCCAATCCTATGACGTCATTATCGGACCAACGGCCCCTACGCCTGCCTTCAAGCTGGGCGCACAGGTCAATGATCCGTTAACGATGTATCTGAACGATATTTGTACAATTCCGGTCAGCCTGGCCGGTGTACCGGCGATCAGCGTGCCGTGCGGCCTGGCGGATGGCCTGCCAGTCGGCCTGCAAATTATCGGCAAAGCATTCGACGAGACGACGGTGCTGCGCGCAGCGCATGCGTATGAACAAAATACCGAGCATCACACGTTGCGTCCGCAGCTGTAGCCGCCGGAAATCATGAAGCAGGAGGAACCAAGCGATGTCACAATCGACTCAATATGAAACGGTAGTCGGCCTGGAGGTGCACGTAGAGCTGCACACCAACAGCAAAATCTTTTGCGGCTGCAAGGCGGCCTTCGGGGCCGCTCCGAATACCCATACGTGTCCGATCTGTCTCGGCCACCCTGGTGTGCTGCCGGTGCTGAACAAGCAGGCGGTGGAGTATGCGATGAAAGCGGCGATGGCGCTTAACTGCGAGATTGCGACGGAGAGCAAATTCGACCGCAAAAATTATTTTTACCCGGATTCGCCCAAGGCCTATCAAATCTCGCAATATGACAAGCCGATCGGTGAGAATGGCTGGATTGATATCGAGGTGGACGGCAAGACGAAACGGATCGGCATCACCCGCCTCCATCTGGAGGAGGATGCGGGCAAGCTGACGCATGTCGACGGCGGCTATGCATCGCTGGTTGACCTGAACCGTGTTGGCACCCCGCTCGTTGAGATCGTCTCCGAGCCGGACATTCGCACGCCGGAGGAAGCGAAGGCTTATCTGGAGAAGCTCAAGGCGATCATGCTCTATTGCGATGTGTCCGATGTGAAGATGGAGGAAGGCTCGCTGCGCTGTGATGCGAACATCAGCATTCGTCCATATGGACAGGAGAAGTTCGGCACACGCACGGAGCTGAAAAATATGAACTCATTCCGCGGCGTGCAGCGTGGCCTCGAATATGAGCAATGGCGTCAGGCCGAGGTGCTGAACAGCGGCGGCGTGGTCGTACAGGAGACACGGCGCTGGGATGAGGCGCAAGGGAAGACGATCTCGATGCGCAGCAAGGAAGAAGCGCATGACTACCGCTACTTCCCGGACCCGGATCTGGTGCAGCTATACATCGACGACGAATGGAAGGCGAGAGTGCGCGCCTCGATTCCCGAGCTGCCGGATGCGCGTCAAGCACGCTACACGAACGAATTTGGACTGCCGTCCTATGATGCGGGTGTCATTACTGCCTCCAAGCAGTTGGCGGATTTCTTCGAGGAAAGCTTGCGCTATACGGCTGATGCCAAGGCGGTATCGAACTGGATTATGGGCGATCTGCTCGGTTATCTCAATGCGAATAATCTGGAGCTGTCACAGGTGAAGATTACAGGGCAGGGCCTCGGCGAGATGATCGGATTGATGGAGAAGGGGACGATCAGCAGCAAGATCGCCAAGACTGTGTTCAAGGCGATGCTGGAGAGCGGCAAGCTGCCGCAGCAGATTGTTGAGGAGCAGGGACTGGTACAAATCAGCGACGAGGGCGCCATCATGGCCATTGTCGAGAAGGTGGTAGCAGCTAACCCGCAATCTGTCGAGGACTACAAAGCAGGCAAGGATAAGGCGATCGGCTTCCTGGTCGGCCAGGTGATGAAGGAGTCTCGCGGCAAGGCGAATCCGGCGCTGGTGAACAAGCTGCTACAGCAATGCCTGAGCAAGTAAGTCGCCCTGTGTAAGTAAGCAGCACCTCCCCCAGCCTGAGCATGGAGCGATCCTCCCGCTTGGTCGTGAGTTGTGGGTTTATGCCGGGGGCAGCCTGTTCAGCCCTTTATTGGCTTGATATAGGATGATGATACGGATAAGGAAAAGGAAAAGGATAAGGATAAGGTACTCTGACGAGCCGGAAGGCTTGCGCAGGGTGCCTTTTTTATTTATAGGAGCATGTATCAGTGCTGTTCGCTGATATTTAGAGTCACAAGCACAGTTCCGACTGCCTGTTATGCAACAACCTGATAAGGTTATGGTAAAATAAAAGCAATTCAAAGAGAGTGTGATGGAGAGATGAGTGAACAATCATTATCCCGTCGCAGACGGGTGCTTGCGATATTGCTTGCCTTGCTGATCCCCGGAGGCGGCCATATGCTGCTTGGCCGGGCTGCAAGAGGCTTGAATCTGCTGCTGGTCAGTGTTGTCGCGGTAGCAGCCATGATCTATTACGCCAATGAGGCGGGTGGAAGGCATCTGCTGATGCTGGTGCTGCTCGGCCTGACGGTACCCGTGGTCTATTTCTATAGTGTATATGATGCATTGCAGCAGCTTGCAAAATGTACAGAAGAGAAGTCTGCCGGAGCGGTTACGCTGCTTCAGGGAATGGCTCTGTCGCTGGGCGGAGTAGCGCTGCTGATTCTAATGAACCCGCCAGCTATGCTGACGGGATGGCTTGAGGCTGCCGGAATCTATGCGCCCGGCGTGACGTTCATACTGCTGGGCATCTGGCTGGCATGGCGCATGGCAGCAGGGCGTGCGCGGCTTGGGCGGGGAACAGCCTCTGCTTGCCTGCTGGCCGTCGGTCTGTATCTGCTGGCAGCCCCGCCGGCTCTCGGCGGTTCCGCAGCCTTCATCGCCAAGTGGTGGCCGGTAGGCATCGTCCTGCTAGGGATCGAGATTACGCTATTCGCAGTGCGAAGAAGGCAGCAAGAGATGAGGCTATCCATGGATTGGATCGGTATGGCCGCCGTCGTGGTGCTCCTGGGTACCTCCTATGCAGTCACTGAACTGGCCGATATTCCGTACCGCTGGTTGGATCAGTTCAAGAGTGAATACAACGAGCAGGGCAGCTTTACGGAGGAGAAGGGGCAGCGCTTTGAGGGCAAGACGCTGTATGGTGGCCTTCAGCCAGCGGAGGAGTTGGTTCATCTCATCGAGGTCGTCAATGCGAACGGCAATCTGACGGTTATAAGCACAGACGAGCCGGATGTGCGCGTGGAATCGGAGGTCTGGGTTGACCTGAACGACCGTGAGGCTGCACGGCAGGCTGCCGATGCAGCAGGCGTCAGCTTGAACAGGGAGGGCGGTCGATTGCTCATTAAGGGGGCAGGCGAGCTATATGGAGAGAAGCAGTTGAAGCCGCGGATCAACATGACGGTATATCTGCCGTCCTCTCTCTATGCTGTAGAGGAAGCTCCTCCTGCCGAGCCGCAGGGGGAACCTGAGTCCTTGAGAGAGGAGCAGCCCCAGTTGGAGTTGGAGAAGGCATCAGCGTCCACTGATGATGCAGTGTCTGCTGCAACCAGTACTGGAGATGGCAATGCTGCTGAATCCGGCCTATTAGCCGATCAGGAGGGGGGAGGCCTCGCGGTTAGTGAGGAAGCGGGGAGCGGCTCGATAGAGCAGGGACAGGAACAGGCACAGGAGCAGGAGCAGGAGCGTCATCAGGCTAAGACGGAGCCGGAACAGCAGCTAGCGATGAAGGTGAAAATACAGAATGGAACCGTCTCAATCGATGGGTCGCTGTTATACGGTGGTCTGGAGGTGGACGCCACATACAGTCGCTTATACCTGCAACAGATCGCAGGGCCGCTGTCAGCGACAGTCAAGAGCGGCAGCATCGAGGGGCAGGGGCTGCGCAGTGCTTCGAAGCTTCTTATTGATAATGGCAATATCATCGTTGCAGGTGCGATGGATGATCTGAGCCTATCCACAGTGAACGGATCGATTCAGGTGCAGCATGCCGCAGGCAGTGTTGAAGCTGAGACGAAGAATGGGCAGATCGAGATTCATGAGGCCGCTGGCATCGTCAAGGCGGATACACTGAATGGGAGCATTGAGGCTGCCAGCTCTGTAGTAGGGGGGCCGTGGGATTTGGACAGCTCCATAGGTGAGATTCGGCTAGGTCTGCCGGAGCAGGGGGATTATGCGGTGTTTGGAGCGGTCACCTTCGGCGAAATCTATACAGAGCTTCCACTAGAGGTGAGCGGTAAGAAAGTGAGCGGAGCGCTTGGAGAAGGGCGCTACAATATTCGAGTCAATGCCAATAGCAGTATTTACCTGAAGAAATATATTGCGGACACGACCCCGCCTTTCATTGACAAACAGTAAACATAACACTTAAAATGGTGCTAATAATAATAATTCTAAAATAAGATAAGTTGAATGGAAATTGCCGTCCTAGCAGTCCTATTGCAGCGAGGCGGGGTCCGATCAGCTTATAGAAAGGCGTGAGGGCTATGGGTGCTAGTGTCCAGCAAGCATTGGAACAATTGAAGATGACTGGCGTCCGGATGACCCCGCAGCGGCACGCTATCTTGACGTATTTGATGGATGCGCTGACTCATCCGACGGCAGATGAGATTTACAAGGCGCTATCGCCAAAATTTCCCAGCATGAGTGTTGCAACAATTTACAACAATCTTCGTCTGTTTGTAGAGGCGGGACTTGTTCGCGAACTCACATACGGCGATGATTCCAGCCGCTTTGACGCGGATCTGTCCGACCATTATCATGCGATATGCAAGCAATGCGGGACGATTGTTGATTTTGACTATCCGCCGCTGCTTGAGGTCGAGCGTGCTGCATCGAAAGAGACGGGATTTGTTGTAGAGGGTCATCGGATGGAGATTTACGGTTTGTGCAAGGAATGCACCAAAACCATGGTTCAGTAACCGTATCTTACAAAAGACGCGCACATAAGGGAAGCCTCGAAGGCCGACTTTAGTGCGCGTTTTTTTAGGGCGTGTCTGAAGACTCTGAACGGAACAGATCTGGCCGAATTTTCGTTCCAGGCAAGGCGTTTTTTCGCAGGCGTACCGGGGGGACGTCAAGAAAAAGCAACGCAGCATGGGGCGAAAAGGCGGGGAGAGATGCCCTTGAACGGGTTTTCAGACACGACCTAGTGTAGCCAGCTAGTCAAGGACGATAAAGCCGCATACGCTTAGATGCTACTGGCGCCTATTCTTTGTCTTTGTCTGCTAAGAGATATGGCAGGAGTGAACGTGATGAAGTGCTATCTCGTCTAAGTCTTATAGGTAACGATTGATGTTGAATGTTGGCTTGACACGGGTCTGAGAGCAGGCGCTGCTAGAGCGGCAACTGGTTTACGCAAGCAGAGGGAGAGTGAACGCTGTTGGAGACGATGCGGGTGCAGACACCGCGGAAGAAGCAAAAGCGCGGGTTTGGAGGTTTTTTATTTCTATGCTTTATAGGTGTGGTTGCGGGCGGTGGCTATTGGGGATGGCAGCATTACGTTCCTAGCTTTGAACGGCTCACGCCAGTGTTCGACACGGCCAATCCGTTGTTCTACCAAGGAGAGCCTACAGGCTACGGAGCATTGGTAGCTCAAGGCGGGAAGAGCGTTAAGCTGCCGTTGAAGCTAGTGCAGGAGCTGTTAGGGCCAGACGCGCCGGTCCGCTACGAGGAAGAGAGCGAATCCATTATATTGACAACGTCTAATAGTGTTATGCATTTCAAGACGGATGCGCTGACGGCGACGATGAATCAGCAGAAGGTTGATCTTAGCTTTGCTGCCGAGAAACAGGAGGATACGGTTTATTTGCCGTTTGAGCCGCTACAGGAGCTATATGGCCTGCAATTTGACTATGCGCCTTCGTCCTCGATCGTAACGATCCACGCCGCGGCGGAGCTGATCCAGACGGGAAGTGTTGCAAAGCAGGAGACAGAGCTGAGAAGCCAGCCTACGATCAAGGCTCCCATCGTAGAATCGCTGCAGAGTGGAGCGAAGCTGCGTCTATGGGGCGAGGAGGAAGGATGGTACAAGGTTCAGGCCTCCTCCGGGTATATCGGCTATGTCGCCAAGAGCGCTGTCGTACTGGGTGCGATCGAGACGACCGCCTCTGTGGAGGAGCCGGAGCCTTTTGTAGCCTGGAAGCTGTACGGCCAGCGCATCAACCTGACATGGGAGGCCGTCTACTCGCGCAACCCGGATTTGGTGAAGCTTGGAGAGCTGGAGGGTGTTAATGTCGTCAGTCCGACATGGTTTGCCCTGAAGGATGCCAAGGGACAATTGAGCAGCAAGGCAGACAAGTCCTATGTGAATTGGGCACATGGCAAAGGAATGCAAGTGTGGGCATTGTTCAGCAACAGCTTTGATCCCGATATGACAACCACGGCGCTGGCCAGCTATGAGAGCAGGCAAAACATGATTCGGCAATTGATCGCCTATGCTCAAATCTACAAGCTGCAGGGTATTAATATAGATTTTGAGAATGTCTACACCAAGGACAAGGAGAATCTGGTGCAGTTCGTGCGGGAGATGACACCGCTGCTGCATGAGCAAGGGCTGGTTGTGTCGATGGATGTGACGCCCAAATCAAACAGCGAGATGTGGTCGGCCTTTATCGATCGAGCCGCATTGGGTAAAGTCGTCGATTTCATGATGGTGATGGCCTACGATGAGCATTGGGCTTCGAGTCCAGTAGCCGGCTCGGTCGCTTCCCTTCCATGGGTGGAGCAATCTGTGAAGCGTATTTTGGAGGAGGACGGTGTACCGTCCCGAAAGCTGATATTGGGCATCCCGCTCTATACGCGGGTATGGACGGAGCAGGCGGGAGAGGACGGGAAAACAAAGGTATCTTCCAAGGCGATCGGGATGGAGGCGGTGGACAAGCTGATCGAGGAGAAGCAGCTTCAGCCTGAATTCAACGCCTCAACCGGACAGCATTATATAGAGTATCAAGAGGACGGCGCCCGCAAGCGCATCTGGATGGAGGATGAGGTATCTATCAAGGCGCGGGCAGAGCTGGCCAAGAAGTACGACCTGGGCGGCGTCGCCTCGTGGGCGCGTGTCTTCCAGAAGCCTGCCATTTGGCCGGTGCTGGATGAGGCGCTGCAGAGCAGGCCATAAAAAAGAAAGGCTCCCTGCATCAGCGGCAGGGAGCCTTTCTGTAAGGGAGCATTTCCCCCGTCGGGGCGGGGAATTCAGCAGTGTATCCTCCTAGCAGAGGCGGGTTCGTTAACTTGCGGGTTCACTAGGAGGGGTGTGGGTCGCTTGATTCGGATCGAGCGTCAGCTTGGTTTTGCAAAACATACAGCGGTCCGTCTTGCCTAGCATTTTCGTAGGACGGTCGCACTCGGGACATTGGAGCATGACAGCGCTAGTGGAGAGCATCCCCGCCCAGAAGTAGATGGCCATGCTGCCCATCATGAACACCATGCCGATAACCATAAAGATGCCTGCGAAGATTTTCCCTGCCTGACCCCACATGACGATTCCTGCCGTCCCGCAGATCATAAGCCCCATCCCAATCAAGGTGAGGAGAAGTCCCCAGAGGCGGAACTCATTAATCTTGCTTGATTTGAAAAACATAGATTTCATCCTTTCTATACTTTCAAGCCTCATCGTTAACCTACGGCCGCGATCAGCGCGGCGGGTGTTCCGAATAATTCTATACCGCTAAGCAGGAAAGCGGAACAAAGGTGTCGAACATGAACACACCATAGAATTTCATTATAGCTGAAACAGGCAGGCAACGCTATATAATGGGAGCTGCGATTTGGAAGACAGCAGTATAATATCGAGGAGATTGCTTGCAGATATAGTATAAGGGTCTCGGCGTCCGCTGTGACCCGGTACGGGGTGAAATGGTGTTGGATTTCGATGAGGTATGGAAACAGGTGCATCCACGATGTGATTCGTCCGAGGAGGAGCGTGAACATAGACTGCTGTTTGAATTTGCAGGGTTTGCGCACGCCTATGTGCAAGCTCGCGAGGAAATGCAGTCCGGGAGCCTGCTTGACGCCCATAGCAGCACACTGGCTGCTCTTCATCATTGGGCGCATATTGAACTGGCGGAGATAACAATCAAGCCTAAAGCGAGTGTGTGGCGGCAGATCCGGCGTTATCATCCCGGTATTCATAAGCTCTATGAGGAGTTGACGGGAAGTACGGAATCGTTGGAGCAGCGGCTTAAGCTAGTGCTATTAGGCTGCGAGTTTGCCATGATGGATAAGTTAAAAACCTGCACGGCTTTAATATTCCGTGTACTGAACAGCAGGGAGGAGCCGTGGAGCTATGACGAACTGCGCGCACATCCGTCGCTGTCTTGGATTGAGGATGATCTGGATATGCTGCTGAACAAGCTGCTGTCCAAAGGTTACATTCGCGAGGTAGCGGTTATCGGATCAGACGGTTCCTTCAATGATCTGGAGCTGCGCTTGTCGGCAGTCGTCTGATGATAGCTTGAATGTCTACAGGCCGGCCGGTGCCAGGTATAGCGTGCGGCGATGAGTAGCTGCACAAGCGCTGCTTGGTACGGGGAGCGTCATCTTAGAAAAAATCATGTCGACTGTTGACTTACCTTATCGATATGTGGTAAATTAATATTCGCCGCTTGAGAGACTTCAATGCTGAGCAAGAAGAAATAAAAAAGATTTTAAAAAAAAGCTTGCATTAAGATAGGCGGTTG
>NZ_JBUEDD010000007.1:0-362923 GCF_054955055.1 Paenibacillus sp. J5
TGCGGACACGCAACGGAACCGGGATAAAGGCCGGACGCCGGGTACGGAAGTCACGCTGCCAGCGGTACCGAATTTCCCGCCGCATGACAACAAGAGCCCGGAGCAGGATAGCGACGCGAACGGCTTCTATGCGTACATGGTATTCCCTGAGGCGGATTATTATCTGGTCGTCACGAAGAGTGGCTACTATACCCACAGAAGCGCTACAATTTCGGTGGACTACGACATTGTGCGTTACGACGTGCCGATGAAGCCGATTCGTTATAGCAACGAAAACAGTGGCGGAAGCGACAACGAAGGAACTGGCGGTAACAACGAAGGAACTGGCGGTAACAACGAAGGAACCGGCGGTAACAACGAAGGAACTGGCGGTAACAACGAAGGAACCGGCGGCGACAACGAAGGAGCTGGCAGTGACAACGAAGGAGCTGGCGGCGACAACGAAGGAGCTGGCGGTGACAACGAAGGAGCTGGCGGTGACAACGAAGGAGCTGGCGGTGACAACGAAGGAGCTGGCGGTGACAACGAAGGAGCTGGCGGTGACAACGAAGGAGCTGGCGGTAACAACGAAGGAGCTGGCAGTGACAACGAAGGAGCTGGTAGTGACAACGAAGGAGCTGGCAGTGACAACGGGGGAACCGGCATCGGTAACGAAGGAGCCGGCAACGGTAACAACGGGACGGATGAAACGATCCACGTCGACAGCGAGCTTGACGATGCTCCGGTTACCGGAGATAACAGTGTATCGCCACTCATCTATATGGCATTGGCGCTGATGTCCCTGGTTACAATCGGGCTGTGTGTACGTGGCAACAAGAAGAACAAGCTTATTCAATAATCGGAAGGGCGGTAAGACAATGACTACAACTAAAAAAGCTCTTATCGCCATTTCCCTTCTTGTGTTATTATTTTCACTCGTTAATCTGGCGAAAATTTTCCTACGGGATTATGAAGAGAAACAGAAAATGGAAGAGCTGATTCTCGCATGGAAGGAGCAGGGGGATGCGTCCCCCTCCCTCTTATCCACCAAGACGAATGAGCCGGTCATGCTTCCCGAATTTGTGAAGCTATATGAGAGGAACCCGGACATTGTTGGCTGGCTACAGATTGACGGAACTCGTATCGAGTACCCGGTCATGCAGAACCTTCAGGATGCGGGTTATTATCTCAATCATGATTTCGATAAAAAGGAGAATACAAGCGGCCTCCCCTTCTTGGACGCGCATAGTGACGTGAACGGAGCGAGCATTTCACTGATTCATGGACATCATATGAAGAGCGGTTGGATGTTCAAGGATTTAATGAAATATAAACAGGAAAGCTTCTATAGGGAGCATTCAACGTTCCAGTTCAGCACGTTGTACGAAAAGGAAGAGTATGAGATTATAGCCGTTATTCTCTCACAGGTTTATCGCAAATCGGACGACGTGTTCAAATACTACCAGATTGAAAATGTAAGTACGCAAGACGAGTTCAATTCCTATGTTCAGAATATCAAGCAACTCGCTCTATACGACACGGGCGTGACCGCTCAATATGGCGATAAGCTGATGGTACTGTCAACATGTGAATACTCAACGGAAAATGGCCGTTTAGCGGTCATTGCTCGCAAGCTGAAAGGACAAGAAGGGGATAACGTGAATCCGCGTTAGGTGGGACATGACATCCAAGCCGCCAGCTACGATTGAGTGGGAATAGAATAAGATACACTTGGCTAAATCCGAAGAGGGGCTATCTGCAAATTAGTGAAAACAATTTGCGGAGGCCCTTCTTTCTTTGGCACTAAGCGTCCATCGTCTAACTCTACAGTCTAATTCCTTGGCCTACAATTCGTGTTGCGTTCTTGTCTGATTTCCATAGGATGAGAGCCGAGACCGCCTGGAGGATCATAATACATAGATCGTACCCTGTGGTGCCCTCCGCAGGCCGATTCGCAGCAAATTGAATGAAATTATGTGCAGCGTGGAAGAGGATAGCTAATGGCAAGGCACGATGCTTTAAGACAAGCAGAGCAAGGACGACTCCAATCAGGAAGGCGTAGACGATCTGAACCAGCGTGTCAGCAAGCGATTGGCCTCCGACAGCATTCAGGAGATGGGTCAAGCCGAAGAGCAGGCTGGACACCAGGACTGCCACGGTGCGCCCTTTCGGCAACAGCAGACGCAGTATGATTCCCCGATACAGCACTTCCTCGACAAATCCGACCAATATAGCGTAAATAAACAGATAACCGACCTGAGCAAGGGAAGACAACTGAATGCCTTGTGTTGACAGCCATACGATAACTAGAATAGCCGCCAAAGGAGCGTAATCCAGCCATTGCCGCCTGCTCAGGCTCGATAGCCCATCGAAGAAAAAGGTGCGCCAGCGGTTGCCCAGGCTTAAATAGAGCAGTAAAAAGAGGGTAAAGGGCACGAACGCTACAAATGCAGGCTGCAGGTCTGTCCGTCCCGACAGGGTAATATAGGCGCCTGCTCCTACCAGCCCGCAGGCTAAGGCAAGCTCCAGCAGGACAATGATGAGAATAGGGCGTTTGGGCGCAAAGCGGTGTTCTTTTGTCATGTCAGGCTCCCCCGGTTTTTAATCATTTCCAACCAATGATTTTCCATCTTAAAAAATTGAATGCCGTAATCCATCACACTAAGGCGATAATAGTAGTCTTCCTTGTTCACGATGTGCTCCAATTCACCCGATACGATCTGCTGTACATGTTCCATTTGGGCGATCTGCATTTGAACGCCACGCTGATACGCCTCTAACTGCTGAAGTCTTGTCGGCTCATCCAGATGATCATAGAAAAAAATCTTGAGCAGATGCTCTCGCTTATTGGCCTGCAGCGGCTCCTTTAACCATAGATGGAATGACTGGATTCCCTCCGGCTGCACGGAGTAGAGCTTCTTGTTTTTGCTATTTCCCGTCTCCTCCTCAATGATCCATCCCCGCTCGGTCATCCGCTTTAGTGCTGGATACAGGCTTCCGTAGCTTATCTTGTAAAAGACGCCTATCGACTGCTCGATAACCTTCTTCAAGTCGTAGCCGCTCATTTTCCCTTGCAACAGCATCCCGACAATGACATGCTCTATCATGCTTAAACGCCTCCAACATATATCTTTTAGATATATCAATTTGATATATGTTATCTTAGCAGAAGAAAACAAATATAGCAAGCGTAAACGGCAGCAGCGGTCCCTGACGGGCAAAGCATCGTTTCGCGTAGAAATCGAAGCCTCGTATATATGCACAGCGTATCCTCTCTTCGATTTCAAGCGTAAACGGCAGCAGCAGTCCCTGACGGGCAAAGCTACAACAAAGACACTCCCCTCTATTTACCTGGTTGGGTAAGTAAAAGGGAGTGCCTGGATGTCGTCTGCCGACGAGCTCGTATTCTCGGTGTGATTACGATTCAATGCTTGGCCTGCACGAGCCGTATCGCTTGCTGTTTTCCCGCCGCTAAGAGGCTGTCGCTGAGCAAGGGGTCATCGACCGAGCGGGAAAGCAGCAGGGTGCCGACCAGGATGCCAAGCAATGCACTGCCCGTGGCCGTATCGATGTCTGCCAGCTCGGAGAGAAAGTCAATCATCCGCTGCAGCTCGCTAGTGTAGACGCGGCGTATCGCTTGAGAGGCTCGGGACACCTCACTGGACAAGGCAGGGAAGATGCAGCCTATCTCCATATGATCCCGATGCTCCTTGCTCAGATAATAATGGATGACAGTCTCGACCTTGGATTCTCCCTGTGCTTGCTCCGCGGCCTTCTGCAAGAGCGAGAGAGTATCGCTGACCGCATAATGGCATGTCTCCGATATGAGCTGATCCTTATTGCCAAAGTGTGCATAGAATCCCCCGTGGGTCAGTCCCGCACCTTTCATAATGAATGGAACACTGATGTCCCGAATGCCGTTGGCACGAAATGCTTTGGCCGCACTCTCGATGATGCGCCCCCGAACCTTGAGCTTATGCCCTTCAGGATAAGGCAACACAATCCCCTCTTTTCTGCATCCACTTCGTTGTAAAATATTATAATCATCATAATTAATATCGTCAATTGATGGCGAAGGGATTGACGTGCACAAAATATGATGACTATAATATATTATGATCATCATAATATTAATCGGGGGTGTCGGGAATGAGTCAGCTCACAGCAGATACATTAGTCATTGGCTCGGGTCCAGGTGGTTATGAGGCGGCGGTGCGGTCTGCACAGCTAGGAATGAAGACGGTCGTGGTGGAGCGCGGCGAGCTTGGCGGAGTCTGTACGAATGTAGGGTGTATTCCCTCCAAGGCTCTCATTGCCGAGTCTCATCGCTATCAGTCGGTTAGGCAGTGGAGCTCTCATACGGCCAGTTCCTCATTTGCGCAGGCCCAGGCGTTCAAGAGTGCGGTTGTCAGCAGGCAGGCTGGCGGAGTGAGGTTTCTGCTCCAGAATGCTGGAGTTACGGTGGTGCAAGGAGAGGCAAGCTTGCTCGACGAGCATACGGCTGTCGTAACGCGGGCGGGAGAGGAGCAGCTCATCTCCTTTCGTCATGCCATATTGGCCACGGGCTCGCGCCCGATCGAGCTGCAGGCTGTGCCGTTCGGCGGACGAGTCTTGTCCTCTACTGAGGCACTGTCGCTCACCGAGGTTCCGGCGAGTCTGATCATTGTTGGCGGCGGATATATCGGCGTGGAGCTGGGACAGATGTATGCCAAGTTCGGCGCCAAGGTCACCATTGTCGAGGCTGGAGGGCAGGTGCTGCCTGGATTTGAGACGGGGCTAACGGCTCCTATCGTCCGCCAATTGTCCGAGGATGGCGTCACGATCATTACGGAGGCCAGCGTCCTCGCGGCTGATCAGGATCAGGAGGGGCTGACACTTCACTATGTGAAGCATAATGAACAGCAGCTCATTCAGGCACAATACGCGATCGTAACAGTTGGGAGAAGGCCGAACACGGATGGCGGTCTGGGGCTGGAGCGCATCGGCATACAGACTGCGGCCAGAGGTATGATCGTCACGGACGAGCAATGCAGAACGTCGATTCCGCATATATTTGCGATTGGCGATATTACACACGGGCCTGCACTCGCGCACAAAGCCTCGTATGAGGCCAAGGTTGCCGCGGAGGCGATAGCAGGCAAGCCATCTGCCGTCGATTACAAGGCGATTCCGCTGGTCGTGTTTTCTGAACCGGAGCTGGCGAGTGTTGGATTAACTGAAGCGGAATGCAGAGCCCAAGGCATCGCGGTGGTCGTTGGGAAATCCTCCTTCGCGATTAACGGCAGAGCCTTGGCGCTGAAGGCGGGAGAAGGGTTTGTCAAATTAATTGCCGAACAGGGGAGCGGGATCGTCCTGGGGGCGCAAATCGTGGGCGCGGAGGCATCGACCCTTATCTCAGAGCTTGCACTGGCGATCGAGATGGGGGCGACCGCAGAGGATGTGGCGATGACGATCCATCCCCATCCCACGTTAGGAGAAGTAACGATGGAGGCGGCTGGCAAAGCTGCGAAACAGATGTAAGAGGTGGGGGACGCTATAAGCAGAGCAGAGAGAGCGCCAGACCCGTTGCAGCATGATATTGACTGCACATTCAACAATAGGTATCATAGCACGTATGAGCAGACCAAGAGAATTTGATTACGATCAGGTATTGTATGCTGCAATGGATGTATTTCGACAATATGGATACCAGGCTACCTCATATGAGCTTTTGACGCAGCGAACGAAGCTGAAGAAGCAGAGCTTATACTGTGCCTTTGGGGATAAGAGGTCTCTGTTTGAGAAGGCGCTAACCGTGTTTGGCGAGGAGGCGTTGAAGCGATTTCGGGGGATGCTTGCTAATGGCTCCACCGCAGAGGAGACGTTGCGTTATTTGCAGGTGCGTCTGCTTCATCCATCTGACACAGAGGATGCGGCGGGCTGTCTGGTGGTGAATTCCGCCATCGAGCTTACCGATTCGGAATTTGCGCATGCAAGAGTGCAATTTGACAAGCTGGTGCAAGGAATGAATGAAAGCTTAATCCCGGTTCTGAAGCAAGGACAGCGAGAGGGCGCGGTGACAGGCAAGCTGTCTGCCGAGCAGCTTGCCTCTTATCTGACCCAATCGATCATTGGTACCCGTGTCATGATCCGAGCGGGGATACCAAGGACGCAGATACAGGCTGGCTGGGATGCAGCGATCGAAGCGATCTTGATATGAAAAGGCTGGACGGAAACTATTTTTCTCGTCTAGCCTTTTTAGATATATAAGCCAGAATGCATAAGTGCGGCTTCGCCTACGGCATTCTTGGGATTTTTCTTTTCGGAGCCTATGGCGGCGCTCTCTGGGCTCGCTTGTAAATTTGTGCAACTTAGGACTGCAGTAGGAGGCATGGATACGGTATAATGTGTTCACTGGGCTGTAATTGCTGAGTAGGCGCGGACTGGCTAGCCGCGTCAGGCGGCGGCAGCTCATAGTAAAGATGAAGGAGAATAATAAAGCGATGCCTATCGATCCACAGGTGATCCGCACGACGATCCCTTTTTTTGAGGATATTTCCCCAGAAGTGCTGGAACGTATCGTTCCCTACATGTTTGAGAGAACCTTTAAGAAGAACTCCATCATCTTTATTGAGGGCGATGAGGGGGAGGAAATTTACTTCATCCGTTCCGGCTCGGTGAATATTTATAGCTTTGATGGCTCCAAAAAAGTGATATTGGCCGTTCTTCAAAAGGGAGATTATTTCGGTGAGATGGCCCTTATCCGCCCTGGACTGGTGCGTTCAGCCACCGCGGAGACGGCTTCTCCGACCAAGCTGTTCGCCCTGCGCCGAGCGGATTTTGAGCTGTTGATTGAGCAGCATCCGAGACTGGCCTTTTTGCTGCTGGAGTATTCGATGGAGAGGCTGCGCAGAGCCAATCAGCAGATCTATGATCTGACCTTCCTCAATGTGAAGACGAGAATTATGAAGCGGCTGCTGCGCTTTGCCCAGGAGTACGGCACGCCGGTGCAAGAGAATATCCGCATCGATGCCAAGCTGACGCATCAGCAGATCGCGGAGATGGTCGGAGCAGCACGCGAGACCGTCACGAAGGTGCTGCAGGAGCTGCAGGATGAGGGCCATATCGTAATTCGCAGTAAGGTCATCACATTGATGCATCCCGAACAGTTGAAGCTGCTGCTGCAGGAGGAGTTATAGTCATTTCTATGGGCTGACTAGTCTATGGGGAGAGCCCAGTACATCAAGGTGAGCCAGGGAATGTGAACGCTTTAATGCAGACGATAGGTGTAAGGGATGACGAAGGTTGCAGAAAAACATAAATATTTGTTGACAATACACCATGCTGCTCATTAGAATAGGCTTTGAAAATACAATATCTCTTTTCGTATAATTCCGGGAATCGGCCCGGAAGTCTCTACGAGGTCACCGTAAATGATCTGGCTACGAAAAGCGGAAATAGTCCTTCCGGGCGCGGATGCGCACGTATACTATTTCTGTTTTACGCGGAACCTAAGAGAGTCGAGCGGCATGATGCCGCCTGCTTGTTCTTGGGTTGTTTTTGTTTTGCGCTCAGAGGCTGCCAATCAGTCATCGCATGCAGACAGCCGTGTAACGTAGCTTGCCCCTGATCGCAGGGCAGGCTGATTGTGGAAGTCGAGGGGATGGACAGGCTCATCGCTGCCATTGCCTTATTTCCTGGCGTGAGTACAGCTCCTGGCAGCTTCGGCGGCTGGACGGGCTCGCGCTTGCTTGCACACACATTTTGGGAGGGGTATGGGAATGAATCGTTTCTTCCGGTTACAGGAGAACGGAACCAATGTCAGAACGGAGATTATGGCGGGACTGACGACATTTATGACGATGGCCTATATTTTGGCCGTCAATCCCAGTATTCTAAGTCCGACAGGACTGAGCTGGGATTCTGTATTTTTGGCCACAGCATTATCTGCGGGCCTGTTTACCATTCTGATGGGATTGTTTGTTAACTTTCCGGTCGCACTCGCGCCGGGTATGGGCTTGAATGCGTACTTTGCAGCGACGATTCTATCTTCACAAGCGACAGGACAACCGATCTCCCCGGCAATGGGACTGACGGCGGTCTTTATCTCCGGTATTATCTTTATTATCCTGACGGTGACGCAGATTCGTCAGATGCTGCTGGTTGCTGTCCCGGATAGCCTCAAGCATGCAATCACGGTCGGTATTGGCCTGTTCATTACCATTATCGGGTTGAAGAATAGCGAGATCATGAAGATTTCCATCGAGACCGTCAATGATGTGCCGAAAGGGCAGTTCACCGGACTGATGGGCTTTGAATCTGTGATTGGTCTTGGCAATCTGCATAACCAGGGCGTGCTGTTGACGGTGATTGGTATTCTAATTATTGCCGTGCTGCTCGTGCTGCGTGTGCCGGGCGCGATCCTGTTCGGTATACTGGCGACAACACTGATTGCGATTCTGATCGGCAACGTGAATGTAGCTGATACGCTCAGCGGCAAGAACTGGTCGCCGCAATTCAGCGAGCTGAACTTCTGGCATTTTGATTTTGCAGGCGTGTTCGAGGTTGGGCTGATTACGGTCATTTTGACCTTTACATTCGTAGAGCTGTTCGATACCTTCGGTACGTTGGTTGGTACTGCGACCCGTGCCGGGTTCATGAAGAATAAAGAAGAAGGCCGCAAGAAGGTCGGCAAAGCGATGCTCGTGGACGCGGTTGGCGTCAGCGGTGGCGCGATGCTCGGAACAAGCACCGTGACCGCGTTTGTGGAGAGCTCCTCTGGTATCGCCCAAGGCGGACGTACAGGTCTGACTGCTGTAACAACCGGGGTCTGCTTCCTGCTCTCGATCTTCCTGGCGCCGCTGGTAGCGCTCGTTCCAGGCTCTGCAACAAGCGCAGCGCTGATCATTGTCGGCGTGCTGATGATGCAATCCATCAAGGAGATTGATTTCTCCGATATGGTCTATGCTGTGCCATCATTCCTGACGATTGCACTCATGCCGTTCACGTACAATATTGCTAACGGCATTTCGTTCGGCATCGTGTTCTATGTGGTGCTGGCTGCGGTGGCGAATCTGTCTGGCCGGACGAAGGAGAAATACAGCATTCACTGGCTGATGTGGCTGCTTGCGATTCTGGTCGTGGCGCGCTATGTATTTATGACGGGACATTAATCGTTCTGTGGAACGATATATTTAATGATTGAGAACCCTCGCAAGCTGAGCTTCTGGCAGCTAATGCGGGGGTTTTGTTGTTGATCATTGGAATGTAATCCCTAGCAATAGTGTAAATGATATGGAAGTTATTAGTTTACTATAGGAAAGCAACAAGATATAATAAACAGATTGCAGGATATATTATACATTATAGACAGGGGAATCATGAAATGAGAATCGCAAGAAAAATGTGGTTGATTATGTTGGCATTCGTGCTGCTCGGTACAATTCAATGGCCGACACCATCGTTGGCTGCTGATGCGGTAAAAAAAATTATCATCGATGGCAAGGAAGTTCAGTATACGCAGCAGCCTATCACACGTCATCAGACGACCCTGGTCTCTGCGAGAGAAACGCTAGAGGCGCTCGGTTATAAGTTCACATGGGATAAAGCGAACAAGCGCATCATCGCCATCAGCAGTACAGGCCAGACCACGTTAACCTTCATCATGGGGGAAATCTCGGCTATGGTGAACGGGATGACAATTGTGCTAGACAGTGTGGTAGTCGAGGAGAACGGTCGAATTATGATCCCCTTGCGTCCCGTCGTAAAGGCACTGGGAGCCTCGATGAAGGCAGATAGCACTGCAATCCGCATCCAGACCGTAGCAGAGGAGAAGGGGCCTTACTACACCGGCTTGCCTCTGGAGATTACGAACACTTATGTGAAAAATACAGGGAAACGCCCGATTACGCTAGGCTATGATTTGTTACTGATGTTGGATGGCGAATTTTCCACAAAGTTTTACGCTGTGGATAGTTTGCCTGGCAAAAAAGTCGTATTGGAGTTCGCTACCGCCAGACCTAGCGAGGTCATTGAGATTGAAGGAGTCACGTATGTTTTTCTAGGAAGAGCATTGAACTCTGCGGCGATCTGGGATCAACAGCTATATGAGGATGATGATCCGGAGCTATACGTTATTCCAAGCTATGACAGAGTGTATGAGCATTTTAATTCAGGGAAACTCATAGATGAGTTTCTTGTATGGTTAGATCGATATGAGGCGGAGCGCAGAGCTAACCGGCAGGCGGAGCTGAAGAAGAATAAAAACGTCCCGTTGCGTGTGGACAAGACCTATGTTCAACTTGATCAATATTCAAATTACCCTGTAGCGCATATTGAGCTGACGAATCTAACGGAAAAGACCATTGTTGGCTTCGAGGCGGAATTTTATTGCTATGATGCCAAAGGAAGAGCAGTAAAGCGCAGCGGAGTTGGATCGAACAAAGTGCTCGGACAATCAACGAATGACGAGGTGGAACCAGGATGGACAGCCACCCGGACGATAGATCTCTATTTGTATGACAACACGACCACGATCAAGAACGTAACCGTCACCAAAGTCGTATTCGCTGACGGCACGGTATGGAAGAAGAAATAACAATCTAGACGAAGGCCTGCCTGCATCTCCTGTTATGGAGTGCAGGACAGGCTCTTTATTTTGTGAAGACCGCAAGACTTGTCGGCATCTGTACTGCTTGCATTGTACTCCTCCCTCGGAACAGGGTAAAATAACATTATATTGTCAGGAAAGCGGGTGCAAGCAGCCTTGAATGAGGAGCAGAACAGGAGGAGTGAAATGAGCAGACGTTGGGTTCAGAATGGTCAGGTCGTGCTGCCAGACCGAGTGGTCGAGGCGGATGTTGTGCTGGAGGACGGCATGATAACGCTCATTGCTGAGGCGGATCAGGACAGGGCGCAGCAGCGAGAGCTGGCGGCCGAGGCGCTGCGGGCGGGTACGGGCGAGGTCATCGATGCGGCGGGCAGCTATGTGCTGCCAGGCTTGATCGACATTCATTGCGATGCCATCGAGAAAGAGGTGCAGCCGCGGCCGAACACTCTGTTTCCGCTGAAGATGTCGCTGATCGAATTTGAACGCAAGCTGCCGGTGCATGGCATTACATCGATGTATCACTCGCTGTCTCTTGGCGTTGGTCTAAGTCTGCGCGGGGATCATCTGCTGACAGAGATGGTGGAGCTGATTCATGCTTACCGCAGCCGCCGTGCGATGATCCGTCATGGCATTCATCTGCGATACGAGGTCGCCCATCTGGATGGGCTGCCGATCGTGGAACGGTATATTCAGGAGGGCAAGATCGACTATCTGTCGTTCATGGATCATTCGCCGGGTCAAGGGCAGTATAAAGAAGAGGGATCATTTGAGCGTTATGTGATGAAAAATCAGGGTGTGGACGTATATGAAGTGAAGGAGATCGTGACGGATCTGCTGGAGCGTCAGCGTCAGGTGGACTGGCGGCATCTGGAGGCGCTGGGCAGGCTGGCTGCTGAGCGCGGCATCTCTGTGGCCTCTCATGATGATGACAGCGCGGAGCGCGTGGATCAGTTCATCCGGTTCGGTGTTAATATCTCCGAATTTCCGATGAATCTGGAAACTGCGCGACATGCGACAAGCCGAGGACTGTATGTGTGCGTAGGTGCACCGAATGTGGTGCGCGGCGGGTCTCACGATAAAAATATGAGCGCCGCTGCTGCCATTACTGCCGGAGCAGCGAATGTATTATGCTCAGACTATCATCCCGCTGCGATGCTGGCGGCCGTATTCAAGCTAGCTGTGCTGCTGGAGAGAGCAGGCACAGAGCAAGGGCTGGCTGCAGCCACTGCGATGGCTACGCTCAAGCCAGCCCAGGCACTGGGCGTTGATCGGCTAGTCGGTTCACTGGAGCTTGGCAAAAAGGCTGATCTGATCCTGGTCGAGACCTTCGACGGCTATCCGATGGTACGGCGTACCTTGGTCAACGGAACGACGGTGTATGAGAGCAATACCTACTTTCGGGCGACTTGATCAGGTAGGCTGCTGACTGCCTTGAGTCTGTAACTGGCGTTGCAGTGTCTGAACGAGCGAGTGCTGTGTATTCGGGTCGAGGCCTTGCCAGATGATCTCGAACAATACACCGAGTCCAGGCAATGTGCGTTCATCGTTGCCGATTGAGCTTTCGATGACGTCCGTCAGCTCCTCATCCGATTTTTGCTGCACACGTTGAACGATCGCTTGCCGCAGATCCAGATTCATCATGCAATTATCCCTCCATCTTTAATTGTCCCGCTTAATATAACCGCAATGGCTTGATTTCATGCTTGGTGCAGCCTTGCATAAGCCAGGGCATCAAGCGTTGCGGCTGGAGGCTGGGTTAAAATATTGGTATAATGTTGATGGTCACAAGAGGAAGGAGCGGGTGAGGCCAGGTGAGCAAAAAGCAGTTTGCAGTGATCGGGATGGGACGATTCGGCTCCAGTGTTGCCCGGTCGCTCTCGGAGATGGGATTTCAGGTGCTGGCGATTGATTCGGACGAGCATCGTATCCAGGATATTGTGAGCATCGTAACGTATGCCGTCACAGCCGATTCAACCGATGAGGAAGCGATGCGCTCGCTGGGCATTCGCAACTTTGATGTGGTTGTCGTCGCGATTGGACAGGACATTCAAGCAAGTATATTGACGACGCTGATCTTGAAGGATATGGGCGTAGCCCGGATCATCGTGAAGGCGCAAAATGAGCTGCATGGCAAGGTGCTCCATAAGATTGGCGCAGACAAAATCATCTATCCAGAGCGGGATATGGGGCTGCGGCTCGCGCATCATCTCATCTCGCCGAACATCCTTGATTTTATCGAGCTGTCGGAGGATCACAGTATTGCCGAGATTCTCGCGACCGAGGGGATGATTGGGAAGAGCTTGAAGGGACTCAACCTGCGGGCCAGGTTCGGCTGCAACGTCATGGCCATCAAGAAGGGCACCGCCATGAATATCTCGCCCAATGCCGATGATCTGATTCAACCGGAAGATATTCTGGTGGTCGTCGGGAAAAATAAAGATCTCAAGAGCCTGGAGCTGGCTTATTCGGAAGGCTGATCATAGATGAATACACCGATTACACGAATTACATCCGTACAAAATGCAAAGGTCAAGCAGTGGGCTGCGCTGCTGGAGAAGAAGCACCGTGATCGCAGCGCCCGGTATATCATTGAGGGCGTTCATCTGATTCAGGAGGCGGCGGCATCGGGTGCCGAGATCGAATGCATCGTATTCGATGAGGAGAGAGGCATCCCTGCCGAGCTGAGAGACGATGCGGTGTCGTCGGCTGCTGGCGAATGGGTGAGCGCTGTGCCGACCATCCTGGCCAAATGTACGGGCACCTCCACACCGCCGCCTGTATTTGCTGTCGTAGCCAAGCGGAGCTATTCGACCGAGACCTTATATGATTCGCAGGCGCTCGTCGTCGTGCTCGACGGGGTGAGCGATCCGGGAAATGTTGGCACGATCATTCGCAGCGCGGACGCGGTCGGTGCGAGTGCTGTGGTGCTGGGGGCAGGCTGCGCCGACCTCTACAATCCGAAGACGGTGCGCTCTACGATGGGCTCGCTGTATCATCTGCCTGTGCTTCATGCTGATCTGGGAGAGCTGTTGCCTGAGGGCAAGCGCCGCGGCATGCGGCTGCTGGGCACGAGTCTGCAGGCACAGCACTCCTGCTATGGCTGCGACTGGACAGGTCCAACCTGGCTCGTCATGGGCAATGAGTCGAAGGGACTGTCGCCCGAGGCTGAGCGTCTGGTGGACGAGACCGTGCGCATCCCGATGCGCGGCAAGGCCGAATCGCTCAATGTTGCTATGGCGACTACGGTGCTGCTGTATGAGGCGCTGCGGCAGAGGGAAGGTTGATCGACTCATCCATGATGGACTAGTTATTATAGGGAGGCGGCACATCGATGAAGCTGCTCAAGGGACAGAAGGTAGATATTACGAAGGGGCGACGATTATCGTCCATTCTGATATGCTTTGGCTGGCAGGTCGGTAAAGAGACGATGGACATTGATGCGGCGGCATTCATGCTGTCTGCAAGCAGACGATGTGAGCAGGATGAGCATTTTATCTTCTATGGCAATCCTGAGGAACGGGGCGGTTCCGTCCACCACACAGCGGATGCCGATCGCGGAGGGAAGGAGCAGATCGCAGTATGGCTGGATCGTGTAGACAGTCAGATTGAAGCGATTGCCTTCACGGTCACGATTCATGAAGCAGAGCAGTTGGGCTATACGATGCAAGATGTGTCCGGCCTATATGTGAGTATCCGAGATGGGCAGACCAGAGCCGAGCTGTACCGCTATGAATACGGAGCCGAGTTGACCAAGGAAACGGCTGTCGTGGCAGGGGAATTGTACAGGCACAACGGAGAATGGAAATTCAACGCGATCGGGAGCGGTTACTACGGTGGACTGGAAGCATTATGCAGAAGCTTCGGACTGGAGGTCGAAGAGAGCAGCAGTCAAGAGCCTGCAGCAGCAGCAGCGGTGGAGACTCCTGTTCCCCTGAAGGAAGAGGCTCCGCCTCAGACGCCGATTGATCTGCGCAAGCGACTGGTGCAGATTACACTAGAAAAGAAGCAACTGAGCGGCGTGGTCGCACGGGTAGGTCTCGTCCTGGACATCTCAGGCTCAATGATACAGCTATACAGGAAGGGAACCGTCCAACAGGTTGTGGAACGCATTCTGGCGGTTGCCTGCAAGTTTGATGATAATGCGACACTGGATGTCTGGGTCTATGATTCGGAGTTCAGCCGCTTGCCTTCGGTAACGGAGCATGACTTCCCAGGCTATGTGAACAGAGAGGTGCTGGATAACCCGGCGATCTCCAAGTTCAGGAGCAATAACGAGCCGCTCGTTATGGAGGATGTGCTTCGCAAATATATCGATGAGGAACCTGGGGATACCCCGGTCTTCATTATTTTTATTAATGACGGTGGAGTGGACAAGAGAATTCGGAAGGTCATAGCCAATTCGGCGGTCCAGCCTGTATTCTGGCAGTTTGTTGGAATCGGAACCTCTAATTTTAAAGTATTGAAGGAATTAGATACGATGAAGGGGCGGATCGTAGACAACGCAGGCTTCTTCCAGTTGCACGATATAGAGAACGTATCGGATGAGCAACTGTACGATCAGTTATTGAATGAATTCCCTAAGTGGATTACGGCTGCGACAGCGAAGGGCATTATTAAGAACGCCCGCTAGTCCACTTTTTTGACACGATTCAACCTTGGCCCCTAATAGGTTTACTCCTAATATCGGTCAAGGTTTATTGATGTTTTTCTATGACAAAAGTCATAATTAGCTATAACTTTGCTTTTACATACTTACTTTTATACTATTTTGTATACGAAATTTCACAAAATCATGCATGTATTTTTATATCAACTATGATATATTAGGACTTGTAACTCATATGATGGTTTTATGTGACAACTGAATAGGGCAAACCTATCGAAAGGTAGTGACGCAAAGCTACAGGGGCTACAGCGGGAACGCTATGCCAGCCAGTTGCCGAACTTAAGAATGCTTCATTTTCTTAAAATGTAACTCTACTTTCGGCAAGTAGAGTTATTTTTTTGCTTTCATTCTTCTACTCTCATACACACTCAAAAGGAGCAATGAAAATGAACCAGTTGGAAGCAAAGGCATGGAACCGGACGAAATGGACAAATGAGCTTGACTTGCTGGGGGAGCCTTCGATTTTGAGGCTATATTCGGCTGCATCACAGGATAAGCAATGGAAGCATGAGTCCATAGACTCATGGCTCATGGAGGATAAAGCGCAGCTTCACGAGGCTTGTGAATGGGGAGGGGTAAATAATGAATCGCTCTTATGTGGTGCCTGGAGCGCACTGCTGAGCAGATACTTGCGAATGGAGCAGACGGCTTTTGCAGTCATTCGTTCGGCAGAACATACGGTTCCATTTATTATACATACAGATGCTAATGCGCCGATACATACCCATATGCTGCAGGCTCATGCTGAGCTTGCAGACAGGGAGCGTTCGGCTCTATCCCTGAAGGAGACCACAGAGCTATGTGGCCTGGGAGGGGAGATGCCTAGCTTGAATACGGGACTGCTGCTGGGAAAGGGCGTGCCTGCGGAAGAGCTGAAGCATCGATACGATCTGATTATTCAATATGATGATGGGAAGCTGGAAGTGCTATATGCGCCAGCCTTTTTTGCACAGCCATTTATCCACCGCCTGGCAGGGCATCTGCGCCATGTGATCATGGCGTGGCTGCATACGCCACAGCTTCCGCTTGGACATGTGGAGCTACTGACGGCGGAGGAGTGTGAGCTGCTTGCCAGTTGGAACTCGACGGATATGGCGTATCCGTCCGATACGACCGTACATGCACTCTTCGAGGAGCAGGTGGCGCGTGCGCCGCATCTTACGGCAGCAGTATGCCGGGGAGAACGGCTAACCTACCAGGAGCTGAATGAGCGGGCGGAATGCCTGGCATGGCAACTGCGGCGCAGAGGAGCCGAGCCGGGACAGATCGTCGGAATTATGGCCTCGCCTTCACTGGAGATGCTGACGGGCGTACTGGCGATCTTGAAGACGGGGGCGGCGTATCTTCCGATTGATCCGGCGTATCCTGCCGATCGTATCGCTTACATGCTGCAGGATAGCGGTACACGGCTGTGTGTCATCGAGCCTGGAATGCCGAGGGACGGCTTGTCCGGGTTCGATGGGGAGATTCTATGCGCGGCCGAGGCTGTGCAGGCAGGGGCAGCCACTCAGGGGACGGTCACTTGGGAGAACGAAGCTCGGCAGGGTGCGGATGATCTGCTGGACAGGCAGGCACAGCCGGATGATCTTGCCTATGTGATCTATACCTCAGGTTCAACAGGCAGGCCGAAGGGGGTCATGGTTGAGCATCGTTCGCTCATCAATCTCTGTACCTGGCATCAGAGAGAATTTGAAGTAAGCGACCAGGATCGCGCGATCAAGTATGCGGGCTTTGGCTTTGATGCTTCGGTATGGGAGATCTTCCCTTATCTGCTCGTTGGCGCTGCGATTCACCTCCTGCCGGAGGAGCTGCGGCTGGATGCCGGGGAGCTCCAGCGATATTGTGTGGAGCAGGACATTACGATCGGATTTTTGCCTACACAGTTCTGTGAGCAATTCATGGAGCGTGAGCTGCCATCTCTAAGGGTGCTGTTGACTGGAGGAGACAAGCTCAAGACGTTCCGCAAGCAGACCTACACACTGTACAATTGCTATGGCCCGACGGAGAATACGGTGGTCACGACCGCGTACCCGGTCACGGCGCTGTCCTCGAATATTCCGATCGGCTATCCGGTTCACAACTCGCGGCTCCATATTGTGGATGCCTTCGGGCAGTTGCAGCCGATTGGCATTCCAGGCGAGCTGTGCATCTCTGGCGATGGGCTTGCGCGAGGTTATCTGAATCAGCCGGAGATGACGGCGGAGAAGTTCGCTCCTAGCCCGCTTGCCGCAGGCGGCAGAATGTACCGTACAGGCGACCTGGCTCGGTGGACAGAGCAAGGGACAGTGGAATTTCTCGGTCGCATCGACCATCAGGTGAAGATTCGCGGCTTCCGCATCGAGATCGGCGAGATCGAGCACCGGCTGCTCCAGCATGAGGCTGTCTTGGAGACGATCGTAATCGATCGTGAGGATGCCTTGGGCGCGAAGTATCTATGCGGCTACTATGTAGCGGATAGAGAGCTGGCGGCCAGCGAGCTGGCGGCCTTCGCGGCGGAGCAGCTCCCGAATTATATGATTCCGGCCAAGCTGCTTCAATTAGAGGCGCTGCCGCTCACAGCCAACGGCAAGGTAGACAGGCGGGCGCTGCCGCTTCCATCTCCAGCAGGAGAACGGGAGCTGGAGACGAAGGAGGAGCCGCAGGGTGAGCTGGAGGTCATGGTGGCTACTCGCTGGCAGGAGGTGCTCGGCGCCGGGGGGATCGGAGCCTGCGAGTCCTTCTTCGAGCTCGGAGGAGACTCCTTGAAGGCGGCGATGCTGCAGACGAAGCTGGAGCGCAGCCTCGCCATGCGCGTGCCGGTGTCCATGCTGTATGAGCGCATCACGGTGAGGGAGCAGGCGGAATGGCTGTGCGCGGAGCTGCTTCGCCAGCAGGCTGTATCGGGAGGAGCCCAAGTGGAGGCGACCACGGCAATGATGGAGCCGATCGCCAGAGCGCCGGTCAGCGAGGTCTATCCGGTAGCTCCCGCTCAGCGCAGGCTGTACTTCATCGAGCAGATGGAGCAGGTCGGTACGGCGTATAATGCGCCATTCGTGTTCCGTATCGATGGCGAGGTAAGCCATGAGAGGCTGGAGCAGTCGCTGCGTGCTCTGATTGCCAGGCATGACGCGCTGCGGACCTCCCTGCACTGGGAGCGGGATGAGATTGTTCAGCGAGTGCATACGGATGTGCCATTCGAGCTGCTACAGATGGATGTTTCCGAGCAGGAGCTGGATGCCAGCCTTCGCGCGTGCATACAGCCGTTCGATCTGTCTTCAGCGCCGTTGTTGCGGGCGTGGCTCTTCCGGCTCTCGCCTGAGCGAAGGGTGCTGCTGATTGACGTTCACCATATCATTGTCGACGGCATCTCGGCGAATCTGCTCTTTGAGGAGCTGTCCAGCCTGTACAACGGAGAGAGTCTGCCGGAGCTTCGAATTGGATTCTCAGATTATGCGGTATGGTGCAACCGCGAGGAGCGCCAGCCATATAGGCCGAATGCCGCCGAATATTGGGCGCGGACGCTGTCTGGAGAGCTGCCGATTCTACAGCTTCCTTCGTCCAAGGAGCGCCCGGCGAAGCTGAGCTATGATGGAGATACGATCTCCCTGCAATTGCCTAAGGATACGGTAATGCAGCTTAAGCGGTTCGCCGCTGAGCGGGGAGCGACGCTGTACATGGTCTTGTTCGCCGCTTATCAGACGCTGTTGTTCCGCTATACGAATCAGGAGGACATTATCACCGGTGTTCCTGTCGCAGGACGCATGCATGAGGATGCCCTGAGGCTGGTGGGCATGCTGGTCAATACGCTGCCGGTTCGCTGCTATCCCGAGCGTGGCAAGACGTTCGCAGGATTCCTGAACGAGGTGAGATCGGCGCTGCTGGATACCTTCGAGCATCAGGATTATGAGCTGGAGGAGCTGGTTCGCTCGCTGAATGCCAAGCGTGATCCGAGCCGCAATCTGCTGTTCGATACACTGTTCGTCATGCAGAATACAGGGCAGCTAGAGCTCAAGCTTGCGGGAGCTAAGACAGCGGTTCATCGCTATGTTCATCCTATCGCCAAGTATGATCTGCTGGTGGATGTGAACGAGGAGGCAGATGGTCTGCGAATTGACCTGCAATATAGCACTGCGCTGTTTGATCGTGAGGAGATGGAGGCGCTTGGCGACCGCTATGTGCGGCTGCTAGCTGATGCCATCATCCACCCGGACAGACTGCTGAGCGAGCTGGCACTGCTGAGTGCAGAGGACACCCACCAGATCGTGTGTGGACTGAATGCGACCGCAGCGGCCTATCCGCAGGAGTTGACCATTCACCAATTGTTCGAGCGGCAGGCGGAACGGACACCGGATAAGACCGCCCTTGTATTCGGCTGCAGATCGCTGACCTACAGGCAACTGAATGAGCGGGCCAATCAACTGGCGCATACGCTGCGGCGTAGAGGAGTCGGTCGGGACGAGATCGTCGGCCTGATGGTCGAGCGCTCGCTGGAGATGGTTGTAGGGCTGCTGGCAATATTGAAGGCGGGCGGAGCTTACGTACCGATTGATCCCGAATATCCACAGGAGCGGGTGGCCTATATGCTGGAGAACAGCCGCACGCGGCTGCTGCTCACCCAGGAGGCACTCGCAGGTAAGCTGTCCTTCGGCGGCGAGATCCTGTTGATTGATCAGGAAGAAGCATATAGCAAGCAGAACGCCAATCTGCTGCATGTGAACGAGCCGCATGATTTGCTATATGTCATCTATACCTCGGGTACGACTGGCAAGCCTAAGGGCGTCATGATCGAGCATCGCAATATCGTCAATCTGCTCTTCTATGTGTATCAGGACACCAATGTCGATTACAGCGGTCATGTGCTGCAATTCACGACGATCAGCTTCGATGTCTGCTCGCAGGAGATCTGGTCGACACTGGCGGCAGGCGGCACACTGCATCTGATCACGAACGAGCTGCGGATGAATGTGGGCGAGCTGCTGACGGTCATCGAGGAGCGGCAGATTGAGATATTGTTCATGCCAGTATCCTTCCTCAAGTTCATACTGAATGAGAAGGCGTATGCCGATCGGTTCCCGTCGTCGGTCAAGCATGTCATTACGGCCGGGGAGCAGTTAATCGTGCCGGAGAAATTCCGTGAGCATCTGCGGCTACGCGGTGTCTATCTGCATAATCACTACGGCCCTTCGGAGACGCATGTTGTGACGGCGTATACGATCGATCCTGCAGGCGATATTCCCGAGCTGCCGCCGATCGGCAGGCCGATCGCCAATACACAGATCTATATTGTGAATGAGAGGATGCAGCCGCAGCCCGTTATGGCCGCTGGAGAGCTGTACATTGCAGGCCATAATGTCGGGAGAGGGTACTATAATAATGAAGAAATGACCGCGGAGCGCTACGTGACCAATCCGTTCGTATCCGGCGGCATCATGTACAAGACCGGTGATCTGGCGCGCTGGACGAATGAGGGGACGATTGAATTTCTGGGTCGGCTGGATCATCAGGTCAAAATACGCGGCTTCCGCATCGAGCTGGGCGAGGTGGAGAACTGTCTGCTGAATCATCCCTCCGTCACAGAGACGATCGTTATTGCCAAGGATGATGGCAAGGGAGGCAAATATTTGTGCGCATATGTTGTTGCGTCAGGCGAGCTGCCAGTATCCGAGCTGCGGGCACATGTCGGCACATCGCTGCCAGATTACATGATTCCGTCTCACTTCGTACAACTGCCCAAGATGCCTCTGACGCCCAACGGCAAGACAGATCGCAAGGCGCTGCCGGAGCCTGCTGCGTCGCATGCGCGCAGTGAAGTGCTCATCCCGCCATCTACAGAGACGGAGCACGCCATTGCTCAGGTGTGGTGCGAGGTGCTGCAACTGTCGGAGGTCGGCATACATGATAATTTCTTCGAGCTGGGAGGCCATTCGCTCAAGGCGATCTCGGTTGCGGGCAGATTGCAGCAGCAGTATGAGATTCGCATGAATGATCTGTTTGAGTATCAGACGATTGCTGAGCTGGCTGCCAGACTGCAGCCGAAGTCCGGGCATATGCAGGCGGTGCTGGAGCAGGTCAAGCAGTCCCAAGAGAGGCTCAAGCATGCCAACCATGCGCAGGAGCGGGCGGCGTATGAACAGGCAGGCAAGCGCTATGAGGGACTCGATGGCACGCGGACGATGGGCTATGGCGATGTACTGTTGACAGGGGCAACGGGCTATCTGGGCATCCATCTGCTGTATGAGGCGATGGAGACCAAGACATGGACTGTGCATGCGATTGTTCGAGGCTCCTCAGAGGAGCAGGCAACTGCAAGACTGAGAAGCAAGTGCGCATTCTACTTTGGAGAGGGCTGGTTCGAGCGGCATAAGAGCCGAATCCATGTCTATGCTGGAGATATAACACAGGAACGGCTCGGGCTGACTTCGGCGCAGTATGCCGTGCTGCAGCAGGAGGCGGATGCCATCCTGCATGCGGCTGCCAATGTGAAGCACTATGGCAATTATGCCGAGTTTGAGCTGCAAAATGTGACAGCGACCGCCAGGCTGCTCGAATTCGCTCTCGCCGGCAAGCGCAAGGATATGCATCATATGTCCACGCTTGGGGTGGCTACGGGGGTCGTCCCTGGGCGGAGCCAGGTGTGCTATAGCGAGGATGATCTGGATATAGGCCAGCAGTTCGAGAATTATTATGCCAAGACGAAGTTTGAAGCGGAACGATTGGTCGTCGCGGCTAGAGAGCGCGGGCTCCGCGCCAGCATCTATCGACTGGGCAATATTGTGTTCCAGTCAGAGACTGGCCGATTCCAGGAAAATATCGGGGACAATGCCTTCTACACACTGATCAAGTCGTTTCTGGAGCTGGGCAAGGCACCTATGGACGGACTGGAGATTGATTTCACCTATGTGGATGCACTGAGCAAGGCGGTGCTCATGCTGGCGGACTGTCAGGAGCTGGTGAATGAGACGTTCCATCTCGCTAACCCGAATGTGGCAAGCATCGGTCAGGTCATAGCTGCTAATCCGCTAGGCAAGAAGGTAGCGCTGCTGTCCTTCGATGCCTTCATCGATGAGCTGGCTGTGAGCAATGAGGATGCGGGGGATACGGCTGCTGTCGAAAATATTATGCTCCATTACGGCTGGATGGAAGAGACCGCATTCGCAACGCAATTCGAGATTTTCTCCTCCCGGACGGATTATATTCTGGGAAGAATAGGATTCCATTGGCCACTGCTGAGTCAACAGGAGATTGATAAAATGTTCAATTATTGCAAAAAAGTGCATTTTATATCATCCTAATCTACACAATTCGACAAATTCATTCAAAATAAGACAAAAGTTTCTTTACAAATCGGCATTTATTGTATATCCTTTTGTCGAAGACATCTATAACAAATTGCGGAGGCGAAAATAATGTACGAACTTATTTATGATGCTGCACTTAATCGAGTCACAGTTAAAGTCACCGAAATTACGAAGGAAAATGTCCAATCGTACATCAACGATTTCACCAAGCTGATGGAGACGGTAAAGCCGGGCTTCACTGGACTGACAGATCTTAGCCAAGGCAAGCTGTTCACGCCAGATGTAGCGTCCGATCTAGGGCCGCTGGGCGAGCTTTCTGTTCAGAAGGGGCTGACCAAGTGGGCGTATTACACCGGTTCTGCCGTATCCAAGCTGCAAATGAAACGGATGTTTGGAGATGTGGTCGTATCCTTTGAAAAACTGGAAGATGCGGAAGCGTACCTGAGAAGCTAGGGCGTTAACGAAGCGCCCGTTGTAATCGTGCAGCGGGCGGCTTTTTCTTTGTCAGCAAGGGATGGCCGAAGAGGCTCAGGATGTTTCGGCTGCTCTTGGAATCCACTAGGAAGGTGAACGGAGATACTCCTATGAGAGACAATAACGGGAACAACCATACTTCATATCGATTCATTGTCTTGCAAGGCGCGGGAATGCTTGCGGGCGTCGTTATCGCCGTCAATCTTCTCTGCTGGCTGCTGAATATACCCGCTGTTGCTGCCCTTGTCATCCATGTTGCCGTGATCGCTCCGTCCGCCTACTATATTGCCCAATGGTTAATGAAGCAGGCTGTTCGTTCCGGTGTCGTAACGGGAGGAGCGAATGCAACGGCGCAAGAGCAAGCAGAGGTTGCAGGGACAGCTTCAATTACTGTCACAGGCGATGCTGAAGGCCGTGCCGAACTGGCTGAGCAGACGCAAGAGCATTTCACCTTGCTTGCCGGCGCTGTGCAGCAGGTCAGAGCCAATACGGAGATGGCATTCTACGTCTCAGATATGATTCGCGAGACGACAATTGAGGTCGCCTCAGAGAATGATCAGCAGGCCTCCATGATTGAGTTGAGCTCCAGCATGATCGTCGAGATCGCCAATGCGATTCATCATATCGCGGAGAGCGCAGATGAAGTGGCGACGGCTGCCAACGAGACCTCAGTGAAGACGACCACTGGACAGCAGGCGATACAGACAGCAATGGGGCAAATGGATGCGATTCATTCCACTGTCGCTTCGCTGGTGGGTCGAATGAATAAGCTGCGGGAAAGCTCGCATGAGATTGGATCTTTCATTACTATTATTCGAGAAATTGCAGATCAGACGCATCTGCTTGCGCTTAATGCCGCTATAGAGGCTGCACGAGTCGGTGAACAGGGTCGTGGCTTCTCAGTGATCGCCAGTGAGGTTCGGAAGCTGGCAGAGCAATCTGCACAATCGGCCAAGCAGGTAGCGAAAGTAATCGCATTTATTCAGGAGGAAACAGAGCAGACGGTTGCTTCTACAGAACAAGTTGCCCAAGTAGTAGAGGGGGGATATAAGGCGGTTAATGAAGCGGGAGATTCCTTCTCCTTCATCCAGATTTCTATTGGAGAGGTTGCGGGTCAAGTGCAGGAGGTATCGTCGGCGGTGGAAGAGATTGCAGCCAGCTCCGAGCAACTGACCGATACGATTCGCCGTACCGAGAAGATTGCCAAGAAAACGACCTCCGAGATGAAAAATGTAACGCAGGCTGTAGAGGAGCACCATGTGACGCTGGAGCAAATCAACCTGTCGGCGGAGCATATGAACCGTATATCCGATGAGCTGCGTGCGCTGCTGGAGCAGTATCGCGCGGGGAACAACAGCGAGCAGTAAACTGCATAAAGGACAGGCGCGGGCGAGGCCACTGAAACACTCCAACGTTTTCAGTAGCCTCGCGTCAGGCCTGTCCTTTTGTTGATGCCTATCCACACAAAGCGGCGCCAGACCTCGCCCAGAGACAAGGGCGCTGCATCAACGTGAGAAACATACAGGCGGCAGCCTATCTGTTCTTACGCAGCCGTGCGTTCTCGTTCTGCTCCCAATGGCGCAACAGCGGGTAGGGATCAAATGCCCATTCTATCAACCCGCGATCGCGGTAAATGCCATAATGCAGATGCGGCGGGAATTTGCCCTGGGTTCCTGGCTTGCCATATCCGGAGCTGCCAACCCAGCCAATCACTTGGCCCGGCTCGACGATATTGCCGACTGCCAACCCTTTCTCAAAGCCGGACAGGTGGGCATAATAATGGTAGATGTTATCGATGTCGCGAATACCGACTCGCCAGCCGCCATAACGGTTCCAGCCTTTCATCTCCACTACACCATAGGAGGTGCTGCGAACAGGAACGCCGTAGTTGGCAAAGATGTCTGTTCCTTCATGAATTCTGCGCCCGCCCCAGCCTCGCTTGTAGCCCCAGGTGCTACGATAGGAATAGTCGCTGCTGATCGGCAGCGGAAAAGCATGATCGAAGAGCTCCAGTCGTCCATAACGCTCATACAAACTAGCGAACTGCTGTATCCGCTGAACGGCCCGGCTATTGTGGTAGTAATCCCATAGTGCGAGTGCAAAGCTCTGGTCGCTTGGTCCATACTTCTCATAATGTCCCGCCACGGCCTGTAATACATCCTGCTCGCTAGTACGGCTGGCGAGTCCGTCGCCATCGCCATCGACCCCGACACCATTAAAGTATCGGATCGATACAGGCATGCTATCCTCCGGGTCGGGGTTGAGCGGGCCTGCCCACTGTTCATGGGGGATAAAGATGGCTAGACGATCGCTGGTGGCCATTCGTTTCTTGGGCAAAGCCTTGTTGAGCGTGCGCTCGTATTGGTCGATGGCTGCAAGCCGGAACCACGGAATGCCCGTGATCGCGCTCCAACTGTCGAGCAGCTCCCTTCGCTGCTTCAGCAGCTCCTTGGCGGACAGCTTGCCAGATGGTTCGGCTGTTGCCTGTACGCTTCTCACTGCCGAGGCTTGACCTGCTGCAGAAGCCAGGGGAGCAGCTCCGCTACACAGCAGCGCACAGCTAAGCAACACGGCTGTACGCTGTAGCCACTGCCGTGCAGGAGTGATCCTGGCCATGGGGGAAGTTGCAGGTAGAGCAGGCAGTGCAGGTCGTGCAGGCCGCTTGTTTGGCAGCCATTGCCTGAATAGAACGAGCCATTCGGATAGTTTCAGTCGGGTTCACCTCCTTGCTGTTAGTTATCATTTGCAACTCATTGGATTTTATCCGATTCATGTTATAATGGGGAGAGAAATTTAAAACTCGGGCGCTGCATGCGCTTGCTCAGGAAGCAGGTATGCCTTTCATGAAGACGAAACAAAGAGAGCCGCTGGCCAAGCCTGACTGGCTTCGTATAAAGCTTACGACCGACGGAAACTATGCTGAATTGAAAGAAATGATGCGCTCCAAGACGCTCCATAGCGTCTGTGAGGAAGCGCGTTGCCCGAATATCTATGAGTGCTGGGCGAACAGAACGGCTACTTTTATGATTCTTGGTGATACATGTACTCGCGCCTGTCGGTTCTGCGCAGTCAAGACGGGCATGCCTACAGAGCTGGATCTGCAGGAGCCGGAGCGTGTGGCGGAAGCTGCTGAGCAGATGGGATTGCGCCATTGTGTAGTGACATCGGTAGCTCGGGACGATCTGAAGGATGGAGGCGCGTCGATCTTCGTAGGGACGATTCATGCGATTCGCAAGCGCTTGCCGCTGTGCAGTGTAGAAGTGCTGATTCCTGATTTTCTTGGCAATTGGGACGCGTTGCAGGCGGTGATGGATGCTAAGCCGGATATTCTCAATCACAATATCGAGACGGTTGCCCGTCTCTCTGATCGGGTGAGGGCGAAGGCCAAATATGCGCGTTCACTGGAGCTGCTTCGCCGGGCGAAGGAGATGCAGCCGAATATTCCGACGAAATCCAGCATCATGCTAGGGCTTGGCGAGGAGTGGGATGAGATATTGCAGGCGATGGACGACCTGCGCGCTGTCGATTGCAATATTTTGACGCTTGGTCAATATTTGCAGCCTACGCAAAGCCATATTGCCATTGAGCGCTATGTGCACCCGGATGAGTTCGCCAAGCTGAAGCAGGAGGGACTGGCTCGTGGCTTCAGTCACGTCGAGTCTGCTCCATTGGTACGCAGCTCCTACCATGCGCATGAGCAGGTTCAGTCTGCGTCCCAGGCTCAGACCGCAACCTAATAACGAAGGAGGGGAAGCTTTGATTCAAGTTAGCGGCAGATCATATGAATTGTTATATGAGCACAAGAACGCTTGGAATGCCGAAGCTTTCCGCAACCGATACAGTGACGTGCTGGAACGATATGACTATATTATCGGGGACTGGGGCTATAATCAGCTTCGGCTGAAGGGTTTTTTCAAGGATGGGCATCCTAAGGCGGGCAAGGATTCCAGTTATTCATCCATCGTGGATTATATTAATGAATATTGCAATTTTGGCTGTGCCTACTTCATGCTGCAGAAGCTGCCATCTCCCAAGAAGCAGCCTGGCGACGGTGCCGGCGGAGATCATTCCCGAGACGAACTGCAGGATGAGGCGCATGAGACGCAGCTCGGCGATGAGGATGGCGTGGCGGAATCCTTGCCTGCGCGGCAGGATCACGCCAGGGAGGCTCGCGGCGCGGCAGAGCCTAATGAGTCCCTGCAAGCTGACGATGCGGCGGCTTCCGAAGCCGGGAAGGAATCACCTCAGTTGGAGCACAGCATAGCCGAGCGTGTGCTGACTAAGGAGATGCCTGAGCGTGCGGAGCAGCATGACACTGATTCGTCTGATGTAGCTCAAGCTTCGCCTGGGCAAGATCAGTCTGATGGGCAAGAGGAAGCGCACGATGTCGCTGCGGCTGTACACGCCGGAGGAACTGAGCGCGAGGAAGCACAATCCGTAGCTATTAAAGGAATCGATCGCGAATTGAACCAGAGCGGACGCCCTGGCCGTAACCTCCGCGACCCTTCTCACGGCGGAGCAGACAGGAAGCCAGATCAGGCTTCGGCCGCCGATAAAGCGGAGCCCGTGAATGACCATACGGCGCAGCATGGCGGGCACAAGGACGCGGGCAGAGAACAAGGACAACGGAACAGGAGCAGGATGAGAGATACTGCTGCTGATTCCGTGTCAGGCGGCGGAAGGAGCAGTGGCTCTTATGGCGCCCGAGGTAGAGATGGGGGGCAGCCGTCTGCGAAGCAAGCGGACAAGCATGCCGCATCCCAGCACAAGAGCTTGAATAAGGAAGCTCGTGGAGTCGAAGGGCGAGAGCGAGGAAAGTCCGCCCCTCATACCGCTGCAAGAGAAGTATCCGGTGAGCCAAGCGCCGGGGCGACTGCCAGGCAGACTGCTCATGAGGCTGGAGCTGTCAAGCCTTCCGGTCGCGAGCCATCTGCCACGGAGAGCGGCAGACGCGAGGCGACCCAGGATAGGGGGCAGCACAGAGTGTCCCAGCCGGGCAAGAATACCTCATCTGACAAGGATTCAACCGCTAGTGCGCGCGGCTTTGGCAGAGATAAGCAGCGGCCTGCCGGCTTCTCCAAGGGAAAGGACAGGGGGCAGGCTCGTGATGTCCAGCGTGACCGCGGTGACAGCGAAGGTCGGCCCAAGCCTAAGGATATGAAGCAGCAGCCATCGACATCCCGTGAAGCTGTAAAAACCGGCGATACCCCTCAATAGGGGTCGCCGGTTTTTTTATTCTATAAATTTGGCTCAAACCAGAAAACAGTGCTTGACTTGGGCCGAGATGAGACGCTACGGGACAGAGGGTTCATCCGATCGCTGTTAAAGCCCCTCCAGAATCTCTCCGCCCCTCCGCTAAGCTCTGTTTTCTGTCAAGCACTGATTATTAGGTTGAGCCATAAATTTATAAGTGTTCTACCTCATATGTTCTTCTAATCTGAATGTAAGCGAAACGAGACTTGCTCCCCAATGGCGGCAGCAACCATCTACGCTTGTGGGCGCTTGCGTGCTGCCGTTAATGTGCTGCTATCGTTGCTGGGGCGAACGAGTGTGTGTCTAACGGTTGTTAATATTTTCGGGATACAGATCATGGTTCATGAGCCGATGCTCGGCCATCGCCTCAAATCGGGTTCCCGGTTGACCCCAATTGCAATACGGATCGATCGAGATGCCGCCGCGCGGTGTGAATTTCCCCCAGATCTCGATGTATCGCGGATTCATTAAGGCAATCAGATCGTTCATTATGGTATTGATGCAATCCTCATGAAAGTCGCCGTGATTGCGAAAGCTGAACAGGTACAGCTTGAGCGATTTGCTCTCGACCATCAGCCGATCTGGAATATAGGAGATATAGATGGCGGCAAAATCAGGCTGCCCCGTCATCGGACACAGGCTGGTGAACTCTGGACAATTGAACTTGACCATATAATCCCGATTCGGATGCTTATTCTCGAATGTCTCCAGTAATTCAGGCGAATAGGTGCTTGGATACACCGTCCCCTGATTTCCGAGCAGGCTAATGCCCTCCAGCTCTTGCTTTGTTCTTCCTTGGGTCATGTATGTTTCCTTCCTTTCCTTTCCTTACCACATGTCTATCGATATGAGATATACACATCCGCGCAACCCGCCGCGAAGGCTAGACGCCGCGTTTGTTGCCCCATAGCCAGGTATGAAGCTGCGGCAGCACACTGACTTGGCGCAACTGCGGGGTGCTCATAATTCGTTCAACCCATTGTTCGTAACGAGCTAACTGGCGCAGCAGCAGCTTGCCGTTATCCGCTTCGCTCAGATCGTCATTGCCGGCTTGTACATAGAACGGCAACGACGGGTAGCGCTGATGCACCTGGATGGCATAGTCCAGGTCGGCCTCATCGAATAGAACCACTTTAAGACTCACATCCGGGTGAGAGCTAGAGACAAGTCGTCCGATCAGGTCGTCAAGCACGCCCCAATCGGTCTGCATCCCCGAACTGGGTGGCTTCGGCGAGATCGTCAATTGGTCGATCTGCAGAAACCACTCCTGCCAGCGGCTGCCCTGTGTCTCGAGCGCAACCTCTATCTGATGGCGATGCAGCGCGTCAACCAGCTCGCCCAGATGCTTCAGTAGCGCCGGATTGCCGCCGGAGAGCGTCACATGTCCACAGCCGCGGGCATCCAGCAGCAGCAGCCGTTCCATAATGTCCAGGGTGCTGAGCCACTCGATCTCCTCCTTGCCCGTACCGTCCCAGGTGAAGGCGGAATCGCACCAGCTACAGCTATAGTCGCAGCCGGCGGTGCGCACGAACATCGTCTTGCGGCCGATAACCCGTCCTTCGCCCTGAATCGTAGGCCCGAAGATTTCCATCACCGGAAAGCGTGCAGTCATAGCGCCACCTCGCGCTTGGGACGATAGATCACGTAGCTGGTGGGTGTCTCCCGCAAATACACCTGAACACACACGGGCTGATGCGGCAGCGTGTCCAGATGCGCCTGAACCAGCTCGGCGATGACCCGAGCCAGCATCTCTGAGCTAGGGAACGGCCCCGCTGGCTCATCACTGAAGCGTTCATCTTCATTAAGCAGCGTATGATCGAAGCGGTCATGGATGAGACGCTTGATCACTGCAAAGTTAACCAGAAAGCCGAGCGCGTCCAGTTGGTCGCCGGCAATCGTAATATTAGCGAAGTAGGTATGGCCATGCAGTTGGCGGCACTTCCCCGCCTTATCGCTCGGGATATAGTGAGCTGCTGCAAACTGCACATCCTTGTTCAGCTCATAGCAATAGGGATGAGAGACGGAAGGATAAAGCTGCTGGATCATTGCGCTCCCCCTCCTGACTTGCCAAGCATGTAGCGCTGCAGCCCTTGATTGCGCAGCTTGCAGGCAGGGCATTCTCCGCAGCCATCTCCGATGATGCCGTTATAGCAGGTTAGGGTATGCTCACGGATGTAATCGAGCGCACCCAGCTCATCGGCCAGCCCCCATGTCGCCGCTTTGTCCAGCCACATGAGCGGTGTCTCGATGACGAAGAAATAGTCCATCGATAGATTGAGCGTGACGTTCAGCGATTTGATGAAGACGTCCCTGCAATCCGGATAGCCGCTAAAGTCGGTCTCACAGACGCCTGTAATAATGTGATGAGCCCCGCGCTGCTTGGCCAGCACAGCGGCAAAGGACAGGAACAGCAGATTGCGTCCATCGACAAAGGTTGTGGGCAGGCTGCCCTCTGTGGCTTCAATCGCAATATCCTCTCGTGTCAGCGCATTAGGAGCGAGCTGGTTCAGCAGAGACAAGTCCAGCACATGGTGGACGATTCCGTAATGGCTGGCGATCTCCGCTGCGCATTCCAGCTCCTGCTTGTGGCGCTGCCCGTAGTTGAAGGTGACCGCCTCGACCTCTCGATAGCGCTGTATTGCCCATAAGAGGCAGGTCGTGCTGTCTTGTCCGCCGCTAAACACAACGATTGCTTTTTCATCCCGCTTGTTCACTTGCTTCGATTCTCCTTTGTACAGAAAAAAACGGCATCCCAAGGACACCGTCTCTCCTTAGTTTTTTATAGAGGGTAGCTAAAAAACCTCTCCCGCGAGCTCGGGGTACATCTGCAACAGATGCCCGGAGCCGTCAGCGGATTTCCTATGATGCGCCCCAATGAATGGAGGCGTTAGTAGCCAATAACAGGTACTATAACATAATCCAACCTGTTTGTGTACTGGTAATTCTTATCGGCATCTTAATTGATTAGCGTTCTCCCTCTGTCAGGTCATACCCGAGGAAGGCCTCTCTCACCCGATTCCAGAATGGGAACGGACGGTATCTGGCGAAGCAGATCTGGCTGCTGGAGACGCTGCAGCGAATCGCCTGGATGTCATCGCGCTGAATGTTCAGATGGTCAATGTTCAGCACCAGTCGCTGCTCCTTGCGCGAGATAATGTCACAATGATGATGCTGAGGAAGAATGACCGAAGAGCCGAGCGTCCGGTATACCCGATTGTTAATCGAAGCAATCTCTGCAATCTGCAGCGACGGGATGGAGGGATGAATGATCGCGCCGCCGACACTCTTGTTATAGGCTGTACTGCCAGTCGGTGTCGAGATGACAATTCCGTCTCCCCGGAACATCTCGAACATCTCATCATTAACATTAATCTGCGCCACCAGCGTCCCATCGACTCCCTTGAGCGTGAACTCGTTCAGCGCCAGGTAGCTGATTGATCCATCCGAGGTCTCGACCTCAATCTGGGCGAGCGGGTAGAGAATACGCTTGGGCGAGGCGGTAGCCATCAGCTCGACCAATTCGTCCAATTCATTGGCTTGCCAGTCGGCATAGAAGCCGAGATGACCCGTATGCACACCGATGAAGGCGACCTCCTGAATTCGGTGCAAGAAGGTATGAAAGGCATGCAGCAACGTCCCGTCTCCACCGATGGAGATGACCATCTCCGGTGATTCGGAATCATGTACGAAGCCCTTGTCCGCCGCCAATTGGTGAAACCGCCCTGCAAGCTGCTCGGAAAGCTTGTCGCCACGGTCTAATAAAGCATATTTCAAGTCGAATAGACTCCTTCCGTTACTTCATGTATATCTATGATGATAGCTGAAAATGGCATGGAATACAATGTTACATCCAAGGAATGTTACATGGAAGGTCCCATCCAGCCCCATAGTGCATAGACGAGCAGCGTGGCAATAAAGCCATGGATGAAGCGAGCGAGCAGGAACGGCTTGTAGCGCATCCCTGTCCGGCTGAGCAGGCTGACCACCTGCGCATGAACGGACAGTCCTCCCCACGATAGCACCCACGCTGCAATTGCGGTCTGATGCATCAGCAGGGCAGAGCCAGAGGCGGCTGTCTTCACTCCGAGCGTCACCTCGAATAATCCGTTGATGACAGCAGGACTGAGCGCCTCTGGCAAGCCGATCAGCGCGAATACGGTCTGCACTAGCGAGGCCAGGATGGGAATAGCTCCAGCGCTCGTCATCCCCTCCATCATCACCGAGAAGAAGACGACCAGCCCGCCGACAACCATCATTAGCCGCAGCGCGGCTGCAATTGCATCGCTCAGCAACTGCCCAAGCGGGCGGCCGTCCGCCAGCCGGGCGCGGTGCATGGCGGTAAGCGCCGCGGTTAGGCGTGGCTGGCCGGAGGCGGTGGAGGCTGGAGACGGTGCCTGCTCACTCCGGCCATGGAAGCGCATCAGCAGGCCGATCAGGATAGAGCCGCCATAGTGCGCGGATGCGAGCACAGGAACGAGCGCCGCGTTATGGAAGAACCCGACTGCAACAGCGCCAATGAGGAAGATCGGATCGGAGCTCGTCGTGAGTGCCACGAGCCGTTCTCCTTCGACGCGGCCGATCAGCTTTTGCTCATAGAGCTGGGCGGTCAGTCTGGCGCCGATCGGATAGCCGGCGACGAAGCCCATCGTCATCACGAAGCCGCCGCTGCCGGGAATGCGGAACAAAGGACGCATCAACGGATCAAGCAGCGTACCGAAGAAATGGACGATGCCGAAGCCGAGCAGCAGCTCGGAGATGACGAAGAACGGGAAGAGTGCAGGGAATAGCACCTCCCACCAGATCGAGATGCCGCGTATGGCTGCGGTTAGTGAAGCTTGCGGGAACGAGGCCAGCAGCAATGTCAAGGCCAGCGCCCCGGCAGAGACGAGAGTAACCGGATGTAGCATGTAACGGAGCATCGCTTGCCCTCCTGATCTGTGGGAGTGAGAGTGGACATGTACTTCATCTATATGAACGCTGCGGGACAAATATCTCCATTTTATCCGCTTTATCCCCGATGGAGAAGTACGCTGAAGCAAGAGTACAGCTTTACCCGCCCAGTAGCTCAGGCAAGCCTTGGCAGGGAGGAGGAATGAGGGCAAGGCATTGTGCATAAAATTTTAGAAAACGCTTGCAAAATCGGATGTGTTTTTACAGTGTATATGCTACAATAGAACTATACCGAGTGTAGGAGTGATGATAATGAGCCTAATCGCTGGCATACTCGTTTGCTTGTTTGTATATGTAATCCGGCAGTCCCTCATGGAATCGGAAGAAGACTGGGGAAGCTACTGAACATAGATGCTGTATTGTGGTAATGAGGGATGCTGTGCCTGCACGAGTGCGGGTACAGCATCTTTTTTTGATCGTGAGAAGGGTCCAGTGCGGCGGCTCATATTAGGCCAGGTATATAGTCGATCTGCTTGCTAAAGGATTGGAATTGGAAGATAATTGAGGGGTGACGGCTGCCAAGGCAGCGCGCAGCCCCGCAGGTGCGGTAGCTATAGTATCAATACCTAATAGACAGGATGGAGGAAACGCGATGTTTGGTAAATTGAATGATTTGGCTGGAAAATTGGGCGTGGACTTGAACCATATTAAGCTGGATGAGGTTTTAACGGATGCTTTTATCAAAAACAATACGACCTTGAACACCGTAAAGGAATTCATCGAGAAGAGTGGGTTCGATGTTAGCAGCATTGTAGATTTTGACAAATTGCCGCTAGATAAGCTCGACAGCTTCGTGCGTTCCATCAGTCAGTTCGGCTCGTGGAAGGAGCTGCTCGTTAAGGCCGCAGGCAGCAAGCTTGGCGGATTCCTGAACTCCTAAACGGAATGCTGGAGGGGATGCCTTGCATCTGTCTGCGGCAGTCATGTAACGCGCAACTAGAGCGTGCAACGAACAAGCATAGGGAAATAGAACCAGGGTGTGTCTTCAAACTCCCCGTTCAAGGGCATCTCTCCCTGCCTTTTCGCCTCATGCTGCGTTGCTTTTTCTTGACGTACCCCCGGTACGCCTGCGAAAAAGCGCCTTGCCTGGAACGAAAATTCGGCCAGATCTGTTCCGTTCAGAGTTTTCAGACACGCCCTAGTGTTATCGAACTTCCGTTCTGGCAAGGCATGCTCTCTCAGGCGTACCTGGAGGTACGTCAAGAGGAACGCCACGCAGCACAGGGCGAAGAGGCGGTAAACGGTTCCCCTTGAACGGTTGGAGGACATGCCTGGACGAAGGTCAATCGTTCCGTATCGGAATGGTCAACCTAAGCTTAATATCTGTCTGCCTTACCAGAAAAAACGTCCCGCCAACACGTTATCCTTCAGCAGCTTCAGTGTCTCCTGATCCTGTGCCAGCTCTTGCTCCATGCGGGCAAGCACCTCTTCCTTCTTCACATACTCCTCCGACATTGCAATATCTGCCTGTTCATTCGAAGCATCCAGGCGCAGGATACGCAGCGCACCCGCTTGCGCCTGCCATGGCGTCCAGGTCATTCCGTTCACACTGCCGGGATGGCCCGTATAGAGGAAGCCTTGCAGATAAGCCTGAATCGCCTGTACCAGCTCGGCCCGCCCTCGAGCATTCGCCTCACTGAAGTACCCTTTCGGGAAATAAGCCGCAATTCCGATGCTTTGCCCCGTCACAAATGCCATATCTGCGCCATGCGTTGCGCCCAGCAGCTTCTGCAGGTCAGCGGAGATGACCCCGTCCTGCTCTCCCCATGCGAAGCGATAGGCATAGACTGGCGGCTGGTCGTTCACCGCAGTTAGCCGTTCCGCCGCCCGCTCCACATTGAAGCTGCTGTAGAGCTGGCTTCCATAATAGACAGCCGCCGCGTATTGGGCAGACTTCCTCTCGTCCTTCAGAAGCGAGCCGTCATTAATGGCAGACGAGAAGGCTGGGTCGCCGAAGGCAAAGGCGGAGAACTCTGTCTGCGTGCTGCCGAGAATCATCGGTACCTTCGCATATTGGCCAGAGGAGATTACATCGAAGCCCTTCTCCGGGATGACGGTGCCGTCCCGGAATAGATGCGGGAACGGTGCCATGCGTATCGCCGTGCTGCCGAATTCCGTGACCAGCTTGTCTGCTGGCAGGCTTCTCATGTAGGCCGATAGCTGAGCTGCTGTCTGGCTGTCCAGCCATGCGCGTGCTGCTGCTTCATCGGCACCGTGACCGTCTGCCATAGCAAGCTTGACCAGTGCGGCAGACGCCTTGGCATCGCCTTCGGCTGTTGAGGCTGTCGTCATACCGCCGCTCAGCACGAATGCCCGATGGAACAGTCCCTCGCCAAGCGGGGAGATGACGGCAGCCATCACATCACGTCCGCCCGCAGATTGCCCGGACAGTGTCACGTTATGTGGATCGCCCCCAAGTGCGGCAATATTGTCCTGCACCCAGCGCAAGGACTGGAAGATGTCGAGCAGGCCAAAGTTGCCGGAGTCACGCACCGCATCGCCAGACTGCAGCGCAGGGTGGTGCAGGAAGCCCATCGCGCCCAGCCGGTACTCGATCGAGATGACGATGCTGTTCGTAGCTGCTGCCAGCACATCCCCTGGGAATTCTTTGCTGGAGCCGGTCATATTGCCGCCGCCATGCACGAACAACAGCACAGGCAGCTTGGAGCTGTCCGTTGCCGGACGCCAGATGTTCAGATTCAGGCAGTCCTCGCTGCCGACGGTCTTGCCGCCGGATAGCTGCAAGCAGACAGGCGCGTAATCGGTCGCCTGCTTCACACCCTCCCAGCGCTGAGGCTCCTGAGGGACTTGCCAGCGCAGCTCGCCAATCGGCGGCTCGGCATATGGAACACCCAGCCAATGCAGCGTGCCCGTCTTCTCATCTGCTGCGCCCTCTAGGACACCGTACTTAGTCGTAATGCGTGTGCTCGCCTCATAGGCAGGGGCCTGCGCAGCAGCTTGCCAGCTCGCTTGCAGCGTGCGCTGCTCATACTTGAGCTGAACCTGCATCGCTTGGGCGGTCGCCTCTGCTAGCTGCAGATTAGTCAAGCTTCCCTTCCTCTGCAGCGCCGTCATGCCCTTGTCAGCGGCATAGGCCAACACATCATCCGCCTCGTAGTCTGTTCCTGCTTCATACCCGAGCGCCTTCAGCAGCACAGAGGCATATTCGGCCGCGGTCACCTGACGCTGTGGCTCGAACCGATCATCCTCAGCCATCCAGCCGAGATGCGGGTGCGCCTTCAGATAATTCACGACCGGCGCGAGATATTTGCCAGCCTCCGCAGCATCAGTGAAGGCTGCTGCACCGTCATACGCCAGCGCCTCCGCCTCGACACCCTTCAGCCGGACGAACAGCATCGCAGCTTGTGCTCTTGTCGCTTCCTTGCTCCAGTAACGGCTGGATATCCCCTGGCCGTCCCCCTTGATCAGCCCTGCTGCGACCAACTGCTGCACGGAATCCGTGGCTGCCGCTCGTTCGGCGCCAGAAGCCGCGATGCCGCCCAAGAGCGGGGCGGCCGCGATCGCCAGCCCGATTACACCTGTTAACACACGCTTCACTGTTGACTTCATCTTCTTGTCTCCCCCGTCTGAAAGAATCAGGATGGCTCTCTCTGTCCCTATGATAGCTGCTTCCGCTCACAGCCACTACGACTATTCCGACATTCGGGATGTGGTATTCCGACATATCATGAGGCAGCCTGGAGTACTGGAAAGTAAGCAAATTTCTGTACGCGATCTGGAAACACGTCCGAAAGTATGGCGCTTTTTGTACGGGCATCACGCAAAATGTGGATTTCTCCCCTTTTAAGCACATAGGTATATTTTATGAGTAAATCGCTTTACAATAACGCATACGTTATTGTTTATAATGACTTTGAGGAAGGAGCAGTAAACCATGATACGAGTTGGAGAATTAGCGCAAAAAGCAAGTATCAGCAAAAGAACACTTTATTACTACGAACAAATTGGATTGTTACAACCCACACTTGTTTCAGAAAACGGGTATCGCTATTACGACGAGATTGCCGTACTTTACCTTCAAAAAATTCTGTTGTTGAAATCGATTGGCTATACATTAGAACAAATTAAAGAACTATTCCAAAATCAAAACTATACGAAAGAAAGCGATAATTGGATAGCTTCTTTAAATGAACAAATAGAGCTTATTGAACAGAAAAAAGAAGAATTAAGCCGTAAACAGTATTATCTTAAATCAACCATTCATGCCATTCAACTTAAGGGAACGAGTGGTGTAAAAGATTTATTACTGGTTATTGAGGCGCTGAATGATCGCCCTCTTATAGAAGGTAAGGTACCGGCCGAATTTAGTGATGATTTGCCGTTAACTTCAAGGGAAAGGAGCATACTTAACCGTTTACCTGTTATGGGGAGTAATGATAGTCGAATGGAAGAAATTTTGGCGATTCTTCAACAAGTAAGCGATATGATGCCGGCATCTCCATACTCTTCAGAAGCTCAAGTCGTCGCTGGTCATTTGTATGAGAAGACATTAGAGCTATTTGAAGGTGATGAACAGCTATTAGATAAATATTGGGAACTAATAAGGCCTGCTAATGGTGAGGAGCCCGTAGTGATGGGGATGGATAGCGAATTCATGGCTTATATAGATGAAATGATCAGCTTTTTTCTAAAGCAGAGAGAGGACGAACGACATGAAGAAAAATAGACAAGCATGGTTTATAAAAAAGCACATGGGGCACCTGGTTTTACTGATTGGTGTATTGCTTATGTTGTCAGCTTGCGGAATAGCAAAGGACACGATTGATGGAATGACGGGTGAGGAATCGAAAGAGGAAATGGGTAAGGATTCTGATGTCATCATTGTAGAGGTAGTCATCGAAAGTGATGGCGATTCAGCAACTGATCTTGAGGTAGACATAAATGCTCGTAAGACTCCAGAAAGCGTTTATTTCGATTCCATCGACGTTCCCTATAGAGAGGAATTTGCCGTTTCCAAAGACGCATTTATACCGCTGACTTCCACACAGGTCAAGGCAGAAAAAGCTGACGATGCCAGTTGGATAAGCTGTACCATTCTTTATGACGGTGAAGTGGTAGCGAATCATAGATCTAGAGGAGATAGGGCGCAGGCCGTTTGTGAGAAGACCTTCCGTCTGGGTCCGGGATGAACGTAGGAGCGTTTCTCCAGATAAGCGGTTTAATACAAAAAAGGGGGAACCATTATGTTATTTACAGCCTTGCTGTCAAGCCTTGTCGTGCTGGCATTAATTGATTCCACAAGTTTCGGTACACTGTTGATACCCATTTGGCTACTTATGACTTCTCAACGTGTTCGAGTAGGCAGATTTTTTATTTACTTGTCCACAGTTGTGGGATTTTACTTTTTGGCAGGTCTAATGATCATGTTTAGTGCTGACGCGTTTCTAAACAGATATGGTTCATTGCTTGAATCCCATTCATTTCTGTATGGGCAAATCACTTTAGGAATCGTGTTAATGGTGGTTAGCCAGCTTATGGATACGAAAAAAGCGCGTGCACTTGCTGCGGAACGGGCAGCAAGAGGAGAGGGTCGTATTTTAAAGTGGAGAAATCGTGTTATGGGCGATTCAGTTTCCAGCCAAGGCTCTATCGCTATGCTAATCGGACTTGCGCTGACCGCTGTCGTACTTGAATTAGCAACAATGCTCCCCTACCTGGCGGCGATTGGTCTTATAGCTTCTGAGGGGCCTTCATGGCCGATGTCCGGCATCCTGTTATTCGGTTATTGTATCGTCATGGTTGTACCTGCGTTTGTTCTGCTAATCGGACGACTTATCGCTTATCGTACATTGAAGCGACCTCTTGTCAGATTAGATAGATGGTTAGTAAAAAGCGCCCAAAGTACCACAGCCTGGGTTATTGGCATTGTTGGCTTTCTATTAACTGCGAACGCTATTTATGATCTAGGGTGGGTCGGTTGATTCATTGGCGTAATAATGGAGGTGGGTTCAAGTTTCACGCAAAGAGCCCATGATCATACAGATTTATCCAAGGATTGGTTAAATGGAATAAGGGTATTTCAATATCAACCCAATGATACTATTATTACCTACTTACCTCGCATAGAGGCACAGCTTGATGAATATGTAAGATCCGAAAATTCAGCCATTAAAATTGGGCTCAATCTAAAAATTAGCGGTTGAACTTTTCAACGGGTCTGTCAAGAATTTTGTGTAAACGGAATTAGGCGATAAAGCCCCCGAGGGGGCGACTTCCCCCTCAGCTTAAATGTTGCCCGACCCGATCTGGAAAGAAGACGGAGAGTTGGAGAAGCATCTGTCCCCCAATTCTGTACCCGGCCTGTCCATTTGCGAACAACATCCATCGTAGAGAGATAGAGCATCTTGAGCAAGGCTTCATCGGAAGGAAAATGCTCTTGCCCTTTGTCACCTTACGTAGCTGGCGGTGGTAGCCTTCGATGATGTTCGTCGTATAAATGAGCTTACGAATTTCTGGAGTTACTTGAAGAAGGTGGATAACTCCTCCCAATTCTTACGCCAGGACTTAACAATCAGTGGTCGCGTTATCCAATGGGAACGCAGACTCAAGATTCTCTCACATTATTTCGAACGTTTATACTCAACTATAGCTTGGTTGTTACAGTCTCCAGAATCAACGAACCGATTTCTGGCTGCACCCAAACCAATCACACCAAGTAGTGCAGACGCAACAACCAACAGCATCAGAGGAAGGCCCCAACCATGAGTGACATCGTGTAGAAATCCAATGAATGCCGGACCTAATGCCGCCAGTAAATATCCGATGGACTGTGCCATTGCAGATAGTTCAGCTGCCTGGAGGGCGTTTCGAGTGCGCAGGCCGAAGAACATCATTGATAAGCCGAAGGCAGAGCCACCACCTAGCCCCAGGATTATCACCCAGATCGCTAACCAATAGATACTGCTATAGACAAGACCAAGTGAGCCGATCACAAGTGAAACGGATGTCATAATGACTAATAAATACTGGTTACGCATGCGCCCCGCTACGATAGGAACGATAAAGGCACAGGGAAGGGAAGCCATGATCAGAATGGAGAGATACCACCCTGATTGACTTGAACCAATGCCCTGACTTTGGAGGATTTCAGGAAGCCAAGCGACTAATACATAGAAGATGATAGATTGTATCCCCATAAAGAGTGTAACTTGCCATGCTAACCCAGATCGCCATATCTTCATTGGCTGCTTGCCCGCTTGATTACTTGCGATCGATACGGGTTTGGCTGAAGCTTTGAGCTGTGGCAGCCAAAATAGAATGGAAATCATGCTAAGTACGCCCCATATGCCTAGAGCGCCTTGCCAGCTCAATCCTGCACCTACAGCTAGGGGAATGCTGATCCCTGAGGCGATGGCGCCACATAAATTCATAGAAACAGAATAAATACCTGTCATCGAACCCATGTGCTTCGGGAATTCGCGTTTAATGAGGCTCGGCAGCAAGACATTACATACGGTGATCGCAAGCCCTAGTAGAGCAGTTCCGATATACAAGGTGGCCACGCCTGATAACGAGCGAATCATGATGCCGATGGTCAATATAATAAGGGAAATCAGAATCGAACGTTCTATCCCATACCTTCTTCCTAATTTCGGAATAAAGGGAGACAGCAAAGCAAAGGCAACGAGTGGAACGGTGGTGATTAAGCCAGCCAGCGTGTTTGAGAGCCATAAGTCGTCTCGAATCAGACTGACCAAAGAGCCGACTGAGGTGAGAGGAGTACGCAAGTTTGCAGCGACAATAATAATACCGATGATTAAGAGCCAGCGCTTCAGTGGTATACGAGATTGGTTGTTGGAGATGGTACGATGTTGATCGAGTGATGGTTTGGGTGCATCCATTTGGCTTCCTCCCGGATGTGGCTTTCAAGTATACAAAGATGTCCTTGAGCGAGAACATTGTGTATTAACTCAGTGAGGCGCGAGCTTGTTCAATATAGGCGCGAACAGCTTCTTCAGCTTTCTGACCATTTTGCTCAACAATAGCTTGATAGAGCCGCGTATGTGAGTCGTAATAAATCTTTTCATTGTTCAAGTCGGTTGTTTCTAATATTGTGTGCTGCAATGCCTCAGAAATATGGTTATACAAACTTGACATGAGTGTGTTGTGTGAAGCGGCAATCACACTCTTATGAAAAGCGACATCCCAGTGAGCATAAGCTTTGAGGTCTTGTAGGTCAGCAGCCTGTCTACATTGTTCCAGACAGGTGCGAAGGGCATCCAGATCCTCCTCGCGCCTTCTGGCTGCAGCCAGGATTGCCGCTTCTCTTTCCAGTGCATATCGAACTTCCAAGCTCTCAAGTCTATCTGTATGTTGAATGACCTTCTCGATAACTGCCCCCAGAACGCTAGATGAGCAGACATACGTTCCATCTCCTTGCCTGGTCTTCAGCAGCCCTGCATAAGTCAGAGCTCGAATTGCTTCCCTTAAGGTATTGCGGCTAACTTGAAGTTGTGCCATCAGTTCGGGCTCAGGCGGAATCCGCATCCCCACCTGCCACTCGTTGTTTTCAATCTTCGCCTGAATTTGGCAAGCGACCTGTTCGACCAGAGTCAAACGTTGAGTCTGTATTAACAAAAGTATCACTCCTCATCATTAAACGTAGGATGTTTGGTATATTGGTATTATTATATCAGAACATTCATGCTTTGAGAAGATGAAATTAATAATCGTTATCACAAGGAGGCGGCAATGAAAAGTAGAGTGAGTTTACTTGTTACGCTATCTGTAATTGCACTGATGTGGGTTTTGCATACGGCCTCTAAAAACTTTGTAGTCGATCCTGATTTCACAGTGTTTCTTGGGAATAAGGACATTCAACTTCCGAGTATTGCTCTGTGGTTTATGATGATTCGTATACCTATTATTTTGGCCATTATTGCTCTAATTACCGGCCCCCTTGGTCTTTCTTTAAGCATTAGGATGAAGCGACCTGCTCTGCATCGATGGAATGGACGGATTTATGTACTCTCCATTCTGCTCAATATCTTGCCGGGCTATTATGTTGCGTTTTATGCCAATGGCGGAGTAGCGAGTGTGGTGGGATTTTTAATCCTGAATACACTATGGATGCTTACTACGATCAATGGGTATCGTGCGATACGAAAGAAGCAAGTGAGATTGCATCGGATATGGAGACGGTCATACAGCCTGGCTGTATGGTTGGCTGTTATAATCAATTTATTGGTAGCTGAATGGGTCGTTAGGAAGTCGCGCATTTAAAGGAAAGTTGGTATTTCAGTGAAAATGGTTAGCAGCCAGCTTCGCTGAGTGACTGGTGCGGCCGCTGTCTTGGCTCTGGTTTCAAAGGATGAATATGAAGATAAATACACGATTAGAATTGATTGATTTTCCTCTATACTATGGAGTATTAGAAGTCGCGAATGAATACAAAACTAGGAATACGAAAAGGAAAAATGCCTATGAAAAAAGTTCTATATAAGAGAGAACCACATATCACTTCATACCCCATCTATGCCAATGTGTTATCCATGTTACCGATTAATGAGTATACGGATACATGGATCAATACCAATTTTATTCAATTATTTATTAGAATGAACCCCTTGTATCCAAATGGACTATCCTTTTACTTCCCCTATTTTCTAGAACGTTGTCCCTTCATTATAATGAACAATATAAGCCGGGATTTTGTGAAGCAAGAGCTCAAGAACGACATGATTAATTTTCTTAAAAATGCTATTAATGAGGATAAGTATGTCTATTTTTTTGCAGCCGAATCGCAATTAAGTCTCTCTACCTTTTTTGAGAGGGAGTCTAATTATACGCATGACATTTTTGTTTATGGATATGACGATGCAAGCGAAGTGTTTTATATTTCTGGTTCTTTCAATAATGGCAAATATATAAACGGTACATGTACGTTTGCAGAGATGCAAAGAGCACATGACCATACAGATTTATCCAAGGATTGGTTAAATGGAATAAGGGTATTTCAATATCAACCCAATAATACTATTATCGCCTACCTACCTCACATAGAGGCACAGCTTAATGAATATGTAAAATCCGAAAATTCAGCCATTAAAATTGGAGAGTATTTTTGCTTTACAGATATTTTCGGGATCAATGTCTATCATGAATTGGTTCATATCATGGACACAATGTATACGGAACATCTGCAGTTTGAGGATGTGAGATATTTTACTTTTCTATGGGAACACAAAAAATGTATGGTTCAACGTTTAGAGTGGCTAAGGCAAAGGGAGTTCATTCGTTCGGAATCCTTAGAGGGATATATTCAAGAATATCGTCTGATGGAGGAGATGTCGAAAGTACATACATCCCTATTCATTAAGTTTCTAGTGAACTCTGATCAGGCGATATTAAAGAAACTATCAGTGGAATTAAAAGAAATCTATAATCGCGAGAAATTCATTTTGACGGAATTGATCCTTTTAATCGCTGGTTCTTATAAGGATGTTAGCTGAGGCTGACTAACGTAGTTTTCTGCAAGTCTGACATACCAATAGGCAAGCAATCCGTTAACAGCGTCATGCTTGCCTGTGGCATGTAAGAGCGATAGTCTGATTGTTAACGTCCAGTCAGCATTTTCACGACTTCCTGAATCTGCAGTTCTAGTGAGACGGGGTCATTGCCCCAGAACAGATCGGGATCGAGCTTGAATACACGGTTGTTTTTTACAGCATCGAGTGAGTTCCAGAGACTCTGGTTGTCCCCCCATATATCAGAAATCAAATCGCCTTAATCAATAAAAATATAGTCTCCTGGGTATTCATCAAGGATCTCATAGGAAATTTGCCGATAGGCTTCTTTGCCAATCATCTCTTCCTGCTGCTTGGCCGGGGGCCTCAGTTGTAGATGACGGTACAGTGCTTCGCCGCCGCGATAGCCTCCATCCCCATAAACATAAAAGCCCTTGTCTACCACAAACACACCCATAGCCGCAAAACTGTAAGAGGAGAGCAGACTTGGGCGATTATGCGTCTTGTAATCATCTGAGCCCGTCATCCCAAGACAAAGAACCCACCCGCAGACACACCTGCAGGTGGGTTCCCCTTAGAAATCAATTAAGCATAGCCGACTAAGATTTGGAGCACAGACCTAATTGCCAAGCAGCTTTACAGCCTATGTTGCAGGCTGCCATAACGGGCGGTAATGCTGCAAATACAAGGCAGGCAACAGGACAGGCCAAAGACCCTGATAAGGAGCAGCCCCAATATGTCCAGTCAATGTCTAAAGTCGTTATGTCACCATCGAATTGCCCTAGCTTACTAACGGCATTCAGTTTAAGCAAAGTTAATTCTCGCAAACTTATTTCAGAAGTTCCTTCTTGAGAATCGATGATCTCAAAACCAATGGTTTCTGGCTGATCGATATTCATGTTATCCTTCAATTGAACCAGTTGGAGGGATTGAAGTTGCCCGTGCTCATTTATTTTTCCGCTAAGTGAAGCATACTCTGAATCGGTCTCAATGGAAAACGTGTAGCTTGTTACTCCCTCTTCGACAATTTCAATTACTTTATAATTCTTCAAGCCTTCGACAAGAATACTCTGCTGAGCAAGAAAGGAAACAAAAGAGTCTTCGGATACGACATGTTGTGCAATGAACTCCTTGGCTGCTACAGTAGGAAGAACTAGAATAGAATCCAAACCGGAGGCTTGTTTGGCTTGATCTAAAGTCGTGTCGGTAATTTCTACTCCTGAAGCACAGCAACCACATTCACTTGGCGGTGGAGTCTGAGGTGCGGAATCGAGAGCATACGCTGATGAAAAGGTTCCGAGTAAAAATACGAAAACGAATAGGACAGATAGCACTTTTTTTACCATTAGATCTCCCGCCTTCATTATCATTTTATGGAATAAAGAGTTTTCTCAAAAAGCTTGAATTTTTCCAATCAAAATAAAGAGCAAGGCCAGTCGTGAAGATCATTAGCGTAAACGGAATGAAGAGCGCTCCGATCGAAAATTGGTTCAAAAGCATATAGCAAAATATGAAGGAAATAGGCATATAGACAATAAAGTTTGTAATGGCAACCTCCTTGAAGAAAGACTGGTCGAAACGATACTTATAAAAGCTTATAGTCGTACCGATGAGAAGCAACAGTATGATACCGGCATGGAGCCAAAAGGAAGGTTGTAATTGGCCTGCAGCCATTTGTTGATACAGGTCATTATTAAGTGTCCAGCCAATAGTCAGGATGAATGGCATAAAACCCATGCTGCGTTTTAATGTCCCTGCTGTCGGGGATAAAGAGCTCTCGATTCCCTTCATTTCCTTCTTCACAACGTCCTTTGGATTGCCCAAATCCACCAGATATTGCTTGAATTGATCTGAGGAAATATCTGTATGCAATTGTTGTTCTATTTGCTGTTGATACGCTGCATACAACTCCTGTTTTCTCTTCGGACTTAATTCGCTGATCCAGATATAATACTCTAGTGAGCGTAAATATCTGTTGCTCGCTTCATGTCTATCCATTCATCAACCTCCTTAAAATCGATGGGTCTTTAGATTCCTGCACGGTTAGATGGCCAAGTGAAAGCTTTTATCTGAACCGTTAGGTTCAATTAACCCATATTAAGTTTAATTTGCTAACAGACATACATCAATCGGTCTAATTACCTAATTTTATAAATTTTAATATTTAATTACAATTCAAATGCAAATGCATGTCATACTCTCCATCCACTCCTTGCACACTACGCAAGCCTCGGCTTCTGATGTGCTTCCTTTCATTCATGGTATAATTAGAGAACATTGTCTACAGTTGGTGAAGGAATAGTGGGGGAATAGAATGCATACGATTATGCTTGTTGAGGACGATCCCAAATTGGCAGCGTTGCTGCTTTCTTATTTGGAGCGATACGGTTATAGGGTACGCGCGGCGGATGATTTCGGTGCAATCCTCAGACAGTTCGAGGAGATTCAGCCAGATATGGTGCTGCTCGATATTAACCTGCCGCGCTTCGATGGCTATTACTGGTGCCGACAGATTCGCACGCTGTCCACCTGTCCAATTCTGTTCATCTCAGCCCGTGCAGGGGAGATGGATCAGGTGATGGCGCTGGAGAATGGTGGAGATGATTATATTACGAAGCCATTTCATTACGAGGTTGTGATGGCCAAAATTCGCAGCTTGCTTCGTCGCGCTTATGGTGAATATGCCGCGAAGCCGCAGGAGCGGGTCTGTGAGCTGGAAGGACTGCTCTTGTATCCCGAGCGTCTGGAGCTGGAATTGGACGGCAGCCGCGCTGCGCTTACGAAGAAGGAGGCGGATATTATCGAGCTGCTGATGATGCATGCACCCCGGTACGCCAGCCGGGACGAAATTCTGGAGAAGCTATGGGATGATCAAAGCTATGTGGATGAGAATACGCTCAATGTCAACATCGCCCGCGTGCGCCGCAAGCTGCTGGAGCTGGGTATTCACGATGGCGTGGAGACGCTGCGCGGTACAGGCTACCGACTCGTGCCTTCATGGCGGGAGCTGGAGCGATGAGACTGTTCTTGCGCGACCATCTTCCGCTGCTGCTGCTTCAACCGCTTATCATCGGTGTCGTGCTGCTCATCTGCTGGCTGGACAACAGCCGCAGCGTGGCAGTTGCCCTGTATGCCATCTTTCTCGGCTTGTTTCTGTTCGCAGTCTATCTGGTGTTCCATTATGCGTCGCACAGACACTATTATAGACGCTTGTCTGAGCCGGCATCTACGATGGATCAGATGCTGGAGCCGCTCGGACAAGCTCCCGCTCCGCAGGCGCTGCAGACGCTGCTGCTCGCACAATACCAGCTCTTGCAGCAGCAGTTGACCGATTCGCAGCAGCAACAAAATACGCATCGGCTATTTATGAATCAATGGGTGCATCAGATGAAGACGCCGCTTGCCGTGATCGAGCTGACCTTGCAGCAGGAAGCGGCATCGCCGCATACCGCCAGCATTCGCGAGGAGCTCGACCGTCTGCGCACCGGACTGGATACCGTATTATATGCTGCGCGACTGCAATCCATCGAGCACGATTTCCATATTAAGCAGGTATCGCTGGCCACTGCTGCCGACCAGGCCGTGCAGGAGTGCAAGCGGCTATTCATCCGCAGCCTCGTCTATCCCTCGATTAAGGGAGATAAGACGCTGCTGGTGAGAACCGATGAGAAGTGGCTCGTGTTCATCATCGTGCAGTTGCTGACCAATGCGATCAAATATTCTGCAGGAGAGCATAAAAAAGTCGAGCTTGTACTTGGCGAGCAACGTGGACATGCCGTACTGGAAGTACGGGATGAAGGCGAGGGCATCCCCCGCGCCGATCTACGCCGTGTGTTCGAGCCCTTCTACACTGGAGATAACGGAAGACGGCACCGGGAAGCAACCGGGATGGGGCTGTATCTGGTGAAGCGAGCCTGCGATCATCTGCACCATGAGGTAGAGCTGGAGTCCGCGCCGGGTCAGGGCACCACAGTCCGCCTGCTGTTCCCATCCTGGGAGGGTGGAAGCCGGATGAACGAATCCCCGTCGATTGAGCTCGATTCCTAATCTTACACAGATGTAAGATTGATGAAATGCAAACCGATAGCAGCATGGCCCTTTGAGCTGTACAGTAGAGGTAGACAATAAGACAAAGGGGAGAACGCGAAGTCATGGAAATGCTGCAAGTAAAGCAGGTCAGCAAAGTATACGGAACCAAGCTGGCGTACCGGGCACTAAATGGATTGAATCTATCGGTGGATGAAGGAGAGTTCGTTGGCATCATGGGGCCTTCGGGCAGCGGCAAAACGACATTGCTTAATCTGATTGCGACCATTGATTCGCCTACATCGGGCGAGATTCTAATTAACGGGAACGACCCGCATAAGCTGGGACGCAATGAGCTGGCGCGCTTCCGGCGGCGGGAGCTGGGATTCGTATTCCAGGACTTCAATCTGCTCCATACGCTGACGGTAGCGGAGAATATTGTGCTGCCGCTGACGCTGGACGGAGCGAATATGAGCCTGATGAAGGAGCGGCTGACAGCAGTCGTCCGCAAGCTGGGGATCGAATCGATCGTCGATAAGCGCGTCTATGAAATATCCGGGGGGCAAGCGCAGCGGTCTGCCATCGCGCGGGCAATCATTCATCGTCCCAAGCTGCTGCTGGCGGATGAGCCGACTGGCAACCTCGATTCCAAGGCAGCACGCGATGTCATGCAGACGCTGGAGGCCATCAACAAGCATGATCGGACGACGATGCTGCTTGTGACGCATGACCCCGTAGCGGCCAGCTATTGCTCCCGAGTTGTCTTTATCAAGGATGGCAAGCCGTTCGCAGAGATTCATCGCGGTGAACAGCGGCAAGCCTTCTTCCAGAAAATTATCGATACGCTGTCGCTGCTGGGAGGTGATGCAAGTGACCTTTCGTCAGTTCGCCTTCCATAATGTACTGCGCAACAAGCGACTGTACGCCGCCTTCTTCTTCAGCAGCATGTTTTCGGTGCTTGTGTTTTTCGTCTATGCCGTGTTCGCCTTCCATCCGGCGCTGGCATCGGAAAGTCTGAATCAGTCGGTAGCCAGAGGGCTGCATACGGCAGAGGCGATCATCTATATCTTCGCGATCTTCTTCGTGCTGTATTCGATGAGCTCATTCTTGAAGTCTCGGCAGAAGGAGTTCGGGCTGCTGGTCATGCATGGCATGAGTACTCTACAGCTTAGGCTGATGATTTTCATCGAAAATCTGCTGATCGGCCTGTTCTCCACGCTGGGCGGCATCGCGCTGGGGCTGGTATTCGCCAAGGCCATTCTGCTGTCGGCGGAAAATATGCTCAAGCTGGATCAGAGCTTGCCGTTCTATTGGCCCAAGGAGGCGATCCTGCTTACCTTAGGCGCCTTCGTGCTGCTGTTTGGCGTCATTTCACTGTCCACCGTGATGCTGATTCGCGGGAAGAAGATCATTGAGCTCATCAAAGGCTCCAGTATTCCCAAGTCAGAACCGCGCGCTTCGATTGTGCTGTCTTTGCTGGCTGCCTTGCTATTAGGTGCGGGCTACGTCGTTGCGTTGATAACCAAAGGAATTGAAGTGACGATCGCCTTCATCCCGGTGACGGTCGTCGTCATTATCGGCACCTATTTTTTGTTCACACAGCTTAGCGTATACGTAATTAATAGCCTCAAGCGCAGAACACGCTTGTTCTGGCGGCGCACCAATATGCTGACTTTAAGCGACCTGTCTTATCGAATGAAGGATAATGCGCGCACCTTTTTCATCATTTCTATTATTTCGACCGTCGCCTTTACCGCGATCGGCACACTGATCTGCTTCGGGGCGCTGATGATGCGGGGAATCGATGAAGGTCAGCCATTTGATATGCAATATCTGTCTTCAGAACAGCAGCCGTCGCAGGAGGTGGAGGCCATCCGCAGCTATCTGGGCACGGAGGCGCCGGAATACAAGCAATTCCGCATCGAGATCGGCTATTACGGCGAAGGAGGGGCTATTATCGTGATGCCGCTGTCCTCATATAATGTGCTTGCCGAGGAATTGGGCAGCACAATGTATGAGCTAACGGGCGATGAAGCGATTGCAGTCCGCCGCAACAATGCATTCATAAGCACAGGCAGCATCACTTCACTGGAACCAGTAGGGGTGCATCAGGGGGCTGTCCTGAAGCCCGTGGAGGAAACGAAGAGCGGCGTCGTTCCGTTGTATCAGACCTACTATATTGTTGCTGATGACTTCTTCGCGCGATTGGATAAGCCGCAGATGATGAAGAGCTATTATTTCTGGAACCTTCCTCGTGATGCGGATGAGCTCAAGGCGGGGCGGGAGCTGAATGAACAGTTGCAACAGGCAGGATTGAAGAGTTATGCATTCGGAGCCAAGGCCTATGACAAAGACCAAATGCTGCGCAGCTATAATGTCGTTCTCTTCATTGGCTTGTTCATCGGTGTGATCTTCTTTGTCGCGGCAGGAAGCTTCCTTTATTTCAGGCTTTACCAGGATCTCGATGATGACAAGCGAAAATTCGCAATGATTGTCAAGTTGGGATTGACCAGAGGCGAGCTGTCTCAGGTCATTACGAGACAGATGCTGCTGCTCTTCTTCGCCCCGGTTGCTGTGGCGCTCATCCACGGCGCAGTTGCACTGACGGCGCTGCAGCATATGTTCATGTCATCGCTCGTTACCGAGGCAGCGCTAGTGCTCGGCAGCTTCCTGGTGATTCAGGTGATCTACTTCCTGATTGCCCGCTTCTATTACATCCGCAGCATCCGGCAGGCTGTCCAGATATAATCCACGTCTGAAGACTGTATTCTCCCAAGAGAGGTTGCAACTGGCGTTGTCTCCGGTACAATGAGGATATGGATGTTAAGGGAGGCATAATGGATGGCAAGCTCGATTCAAATGAAAGAGTTGACCTTAGGCGTATGCTACTACCCGGAGCATTGGCCCGAGGAGCTATGGGCGGATGATTTCCGGCGAATGAGAGAGATGAATCTATCGGTCATTCGGCTCGCGGAGTTTTCCTGGGCGATGCTGGAGCCGGTGGAGGGGCAATTCGATTTCCGATTTTTCCAGCGCGTGATGGATTTGGCGTATCAATATGGCTTGCAGGTCATCCTGGGAACGCCGACTGCGACACCTCCTGCCTGGCTTACGCATCGATATCCCGAGGTGCTCAATGCGAGCAGAGAGGGCGTCTTGTATCGGCATGGCATGCGCCGCCATTACAACTACAGCAGTCCCAAGTACAGGGAGCTGTGCGCGCGCATCGTCCGAAATATGGTGGAGGCGTATAAGGATCACCCAGCGGTGATCGGCTGGCAGATTGACAACGAGCTCAACTGTGAGATCAATGAGTTCTATGCCGAGGCGGATCATCAGGCGTTCCGGCAATGGCTCCAGGCTCGATATGGCACGCTGGATCAACTGAATAAAGCGTGGGGCACCGTATTCTGGAGCCAGACCTATACGGACTGGGAGCAGGTGCATCTGACACGACCGATGGTCAGCACGTCGCCCAACCCGCATCTGGCGCTGGATGAGAAGCGGTTCATCTCCGATAATGCGATTTCCTTCGCCAAGCTGCAAGCGGATATTATCCGTGAGCTCGCGCCACAGCATTGGGTGACGACGAATGGCACCTTCGGACATCTGGACAGCCATAAGCTGACGGACGAGCTGCTGGATTTCTTTTCTTATGATTCTTACCCGCAGTTTGCTACGCTCTCGTCCGGGACGGAGGAGAATCCGCTTGGCGACCGCGTCTGGAGCATGAATCTGTCCAATGTTCGCTCGATATCTCCGAATTTTTGCGTCATGGAGCAGCAATCGGGGCCGGGGGGATGGGTTGACCGGATCGAGATGGGCACCCCAAGGCCGGGACAGATTCGGCTATGGTCCTATCAGTCCGTGCTGCACGGCACGGATCTGCTGGTCTACTTCCGCTGGCGCACGACGACGATGGGGACGGAGATTTATTGGCATGGGATTAACGATTACCATAATCGGCCCAACAGGCGAGTGCGCGAGGTCGCGCAGGTCGGGGAGGAGTTGGCCAGAGTCGGCTCGCTGCTTGCGGGAACCGTCTACCAGGCGGAGGTAGCGCTCATGCAGAGCTATGACAACATGTGGGATGGAGAACTGGACAGATGGCATGGCCCGCTCCAGTGGCAGAGCATGCGCTCATGGTACAAGCAGCTCCAGTATCGGCACATCCCAGCGGATGTCATCACTCTGCGGGAGAGGACGACGATTGAGGAGCTGCTGCGTTACAAGGTCATCATCTACCCTCACCCGGCGATTATGACCGATGAAACCGCGAAGCTGCTGACTCAGTATGTGCAGCGCGGCGGCACCTTGTTGTTCGGCGCACGTACCGGCTACAAGGACATCCATGGCCAATGCTACATGCGGCCCTTCCCTGGGCCTGTAGCTGAATTATGCGGCATTACAGTGGAAGACTTCACGCTCGTCAAGGGTAGTGTGCGCGCTGCGGAGCTGCAATGGGAGGGCAGTCGCAGTCAACTGCCAGCTTGTACTGCTGCTGTAGGATTCAATGAGGTGCTGCAGGTGGAGGACGCTGCTGTTGAGGTGATGGCACGCTATGCGACAGAGTATTACCGCGGCAAGCCTGCGCTTACGAGGCGGACAGAAGGGCAAGGGGCAGTGTGGTACTATGGCGCCGCGTATAGCGAGCCGGTCGTGGATGCGATCATCGATGAGCTGGGCTTGACCGCACCGTTCGATGACTGGCTGGAGGTGCCTGCTAACGTCGAGGCGGGCATTCGCTCAGCGGACGGTCGCTCGTACCTGTTCTTGTTGAATTATTCGGAGCAGCCTGCGCAGTTGGTGCTGAAAAAACCGGCAGTCGATCTGCTGAGTGGAGTGAAGCTGGACGGGACGTTGGAGCTGCCTGGGTATGATGTGCTCGTAATAGAGGTATAAGAGAGAAGGCGCTAGGCAGCGAAATGCCGGATAGCGCCTTTTATTCATGAGCATAACTGCTCCTGTTCATCCAGTTGCTTCATTTTGCTTCACGATGTCCACAGACACCTGATTGACCAGCCTGCCGATGCCATCTAGCGTCAGAGCGGTGGACGCGGCAAGCCTGCCATAAGGTGCAGAAGTGCTGTAGTTCCACATGCACGGAAGTGTGGGGGAAATGATAGAAAATCGTAGGTCGATTGTAATGCCGAGTTAGGAAATTAGTGCTATAATAGAATAAAAACAAGGCTGGGTGGAGAATATGACACGTCCGAATACAACGATCTATGAGGCGCTTGGAGGAGAGGCGGTCATCCGCCGGCTGGTGCAGGCTTTTTATCCTAGGGTTCAGGCTCATCCGTTGCTGGGGCCTATATTTCCGGAAGACATCAACCCCGTGATGGAGAAGCAATATATGTTCTTGACCCAGTTCTTCGGCGGGCCGCAATTATACTCCGATGCCCACGGTCACCCGATGATGCGCGCGCGTCATATGCCGTTCCCGATTACTGAGGAGCGTGCGGACGCCTGGCTGAGCTGTATGGGAGCCGCCCTCCTCGAGATTGGGATTGAGCGTGAGCTTGCTGAGTATGTGCTTGAGCGTCTTTCTGGCCCTGCCTATCATTTCATAAATACTGGAAGCGAGGTTGAGTAATATGGCTATTTCGATGGAAGCATTAGACCCGCTTTATACGACACATGTCCGCTGTGCTTGCTGTGAAACACCATTTACAACCTCAAGGATGAGATCAAGCTTCAAGAAATCGATCCATATGGATAGTGATTTTTGTTCTTACTATAAGGATGACAACAACCCGGATTATTACGTAGTCAGAGTATGCCCGTATTGCGGCTTCGCCTCGACCGAGAACTCTACATCGGCGCTGACGGAGGGGCAGAAGATGAGCTATCTGGCCAAGCTGGGGGCGAACTGGTCGCCGCGCGACTACAGCGGCAAGCGGACACGCCAGCAGGCTATGGAATGCTACAAGCTGGCTCTGCTGTGCGCCCAGGCGATTGGCGATAAGGAACGGATTATTTCGGGTCTGCTGCAGCATATTGCCTGGCTGTACCGCTATACAGGGGAGAAAGAGCTGGAGCAGCGCTTTTTGCGGTTTGCGCTGGATTCGTACATCGCAGTGTATGAGAACGAGACGGGCTCGCTCAATAATGCGAAGCTGATGTATCTCATCGGGGAGCTGCACCGGAGGCTCGATAACCCGGCCGAGGCTGTGAAATGGTTCTCGCGAGTCATCCATAACAAATCGATTACGGATGGGGCCATGATTCAGCGTTCCCGGCAGCAATGGCAACTGCTGCGTTCGCAATTCGATGAGAGCGAGCTGCCGGAAACGATGCAGCAGCATGCCTGAGCCAAGCTACCGGGGCACCCTGCTGTTAGCCAGCAGGTAGTCCTGATCAGCGTCGATGATTGTAGGTCGGTAATGGCAGCAGGGGAAGACGAGCAGCCGTTTCTTGCCATCTTGAATCTCCTGAAGGTCGCTTGGCCGCAGCGGGAGCAGCACATTGTCCTGCTTGCAGGAGGGACAGGATGAGACATACAGATCATTCATAATGCGTTCATATGGAATGCAATTCTCAAAGGGGATCACGCTGTCGGGTCCTCTTTTTTGCTGTTCGCATCTGCTGGGCTGTGCCCGCCCGCAGCTTGCTCCCCGGCAGCGAGCTCAGCGAGCTTCTGCAGCAAAATATGGCGCGGCATATGCATCAGATGCTCGATGGGAACCTTTAACTGCTCGGAAAGCTTGATGGCGGTCTCGGGCGATATTTGCAATGGCTTGGACATTCGTATTTCCTCCCGGTTCTGAATTATAATAGAGACATATTTATGTTATACACTGCTTGCATCATTTGCGCAAATGAGGAGGCATGTCTGTCGAGCAAGGAGGCTTACGCAAAGCCGAAGAGGAGAAAGGAAGAAGAAAAAGAAGAAGAGGAGCTGTATATCTGATGAAGAAGATCCCGATGCGATGGAATCTGGATACGATCTATGCAGGCGGGTCGGAATCTCCGGCCTTCCATAGCGAGCTGACAGGTCTGGAGCGCGATATTGCCGCACTGGGCGGCTCGCTGGACGAGTCGAGCAAGCAGGAGGTGTCTAAGGAGATCGTGCTGTCGTGGACAGCACAAATGCAGTCGATTCTGCTGCGGCTCCGTGAGTCCGAGTCCTATGTGTCCTGTCTGATGGCTCAAGATGTGAAGGATACGAAGGCGGTTGGATGTAACGATCGCGTGAAATCATTGGCTGCGGCCTTCACGGGCGTGCTGTCGGCTTTCGATGCGCAGTTGCGCCTCATTGATGATGTACAGTGGAAGGCGTGGCTGGGCGAGGGTGAGCTGAGTGAGCTGGCTTATAATCTGAATGAGCGGCGCGAGCTGGCGAAGGAGAAGCTGGCTCCGGAGCAGGAAGCGCTCATTAGCGAGCTGGCGGTGGATGGTTATCACGGCTGGGGCGACCTGTATAATACGATCGTAGGTCGTGCCCGCTTTGCCAGCATCGATGAGCAAGGCCAGGAGCAATGGCTGTCGGCAGGGCAGATGCATAATCGGCTGACGAGCAGTGACAAAGCGATGAGAGAGGCGGCATTTCGGGAGTGGGAGCGCGAATGGGGCGAGCAAGCCGAGCTCTGCGCCGAGGGACTGAATCGGATCGCCGGCTTCCGGCTGAAGCTGTATGACAAGCGCGGTTGGAGCGATGTGCTGAAGGAGCCGCTGGCAATCGGACGCATGAGCAAGGCGACACTGGATGCGATGTGGTCGGCGGTGGAGGCGGGCAAGCCGGAGCTGATCAAGTATCTGAAGCGCAAGGCGGAGCTGCTCGGCACGGAGAAGCTGGCTTGGCCTGATGTGGAGGCGCCGCTCGGCGCTGCGGCGCGCAAGATATCCTATGAGGAGGCGGCGGCCTTCATCGTGGAACGGTTCCGCGCCTTCAATCCCGACATGGCTGAATTCGCAGTGAGAGCCTTCGAGGAAGGCTGGATCGAGGCGGAGGATCGGGGCGGCAAGCGACCGGGCGGCTTCTGCACCTCGCTCCCCAAGAGTCGTCAGACCCGCATCTTCATGACATTCTCAGGAACCGCTGATAATGTCGCTACGCTGGCCCATGAGCTGGGTCATGCCTATCACCAGCATGTGATGGATGACCTGCCGCCGCTCCAGCAGGAGTATGCAATGAATGTGGCGGAGACCGCCTCGACCTTTGCAGAGCTGATCGTCGCGGATTCAGCGCTCAAGCTGGCGCAAGATCCGCAGGAGAGGCTTGCGCTGCTGGAGGATAAGCTGAGCCGCTCTGTCGCTTTCTTCATGAACATTCATGCGCGTTATTTATTCGAGACGGCATTCTATGAGCAGCGGCGCAGCGGCATGCTGTCCGTGCCGGAGCTCAATGAGCTGATGGAGCAGGCGCAGCAGCAGGCGTTCTGCGGTGTGCTGGGCAGCACGCACCCGACCTTTTGGGCGTCGAAGCTGCATTTTTATCTGACAGATGTGCCGTTCTACAATTTCCCGTACACCTTCGGCTATCTGTTCAGCAACGGCATCTATGCGCGGGCACTGGAAGAAGGGCCGGCATTTGCAGACCGGTATATCCAGTTGCTGCGTGATACAGGACGGATGGATGTTGAGGAGCTGGCGGCAGCGCATCTGGGGGTACGGCTCGATGATGCTTCATTCTGGGGAGAGGCTGTGAGGCGGTGTACAGCGGATGTGCAGGCATTTCTTGAGATGACGGACGGTTCTGGAGAGGCGGTTCAGCCGTAAGCACGGCAGATAATGAATAATAGGGATGACTTAAAGCAAGCTCAGGAGGCGAGGAACTCCTGGGCTTGTTTGGGTTGGAGGAGCCTTGGCGCGAGTCGCGAGTATTTATCATCGGATCTTATAGCATTGAAAAAAAACATTTATGAACAATAATCCGGTTATTTATGTCGTCATATTGTGCGATAAAAATAAATATGATACATTAATTACAATAGTTCATCTTAAATATGCTGTGAATTTGTATGGTGCTGTGTGAAAGGAGGGCTGCGTTATCGAATTGTCTGCGCGTCAGTTAGAGATCATGGATCTGGTGAAGCTGCATGCGCCGATTACAGGCGAGCAATTGGCCGAGCTGCTTGGGGTGAGCAGGCCGACGCTGCGTTCCGATCTGTCCTTGCTCGTCATGCTGGGATGGTTGGACGCCAAGCCTAAGGTCGGTTATTTTCTTGGTACCGCATATCGGCAGGATAATGTGGCTCTGGAGAGCTTCAAGACCCAGCTTGTGCGCGAGGTGCAGGGGCTGCCGGTCAATATCGCCGATACGATCTCCGTTCATGATGCCGTGGTAACACTGTTCATGGAGGATGCGGATACATTGATTGTGGTTAACGACCAGAAGCGATTTGTCGGCATCGTGACACCGAAGGATCTGCTCAAGGTTACTCTGGGCAACCCGAATGCTCCGGTTATTCCCGTCAGCATGGTGATGACACGATACCCGAATATTGTTACCGTCTCGCCGGATGATCCGGTTACGGAAGCGATTCGCAAGATGATTGTGCATCAGCTCGACTGCCTGCCCGTTATTGTCGGGGGCGCTGGCGAGGGCGCGCCGGAGGTTGTCGGCTCAGTAAGTAAGACCAATGTCGTTCATTTGTTGAAGGATCTGGTCACGGCATCGGAATAGGAGGACATCAAAACGTATGAAAGCATATAAAACCATCTATGCCTGCTCCGATGCGATTGGGGAAACGGCAGAGGCGGTCGCCAGAGCGACGATGAGACAGTTTCCAGGGAGCGAGGTGAGATTGAAGCGTTATGGCCACATCCGCTCCGAGGAGGAGATTGTCCACATTGTCAGGGAAGCGGCGGAGACGGGCGGGTTTATCGCCTTCACGCTGGTGCAGCCTGAGCTGCGCGAGATGATGAAGGAGGAGGCGCTGCGCTGCGGCGTACCCGTCGTGGATGTGATGGGGCCGATGATGCAGACCTTCATTGATGTGTTCAACGGCTATCCCAAGCGCCAGCCCGGCCTGCTTCATGCGCTGGATGAGGATTATTTCCGTCGAATCGAAGCGATGGAATTCGCAGTCAAGTTCGATGACGGCAAGGATGCCCGCGGCCTGCTGCAGGCCCAGGTGGTATTGGTCGGCGTGTCCCGCACCTCGAAGACGCCGCTGAGCATTTTCCTCGCGCATAAGGGCATCAAGGTGGCGAACTTTCCGATTATACCGGAGGTGAAGGTGCCCGAGGAGCTGGACCCGCAGCCTGGAAGATTGATTGTGGGCTTGACGATGAAGCCGGATCATATGATTAACATTCGCAAGGAGCGGCTCAAGGCGATGGGGCTGCCGCCCGCCTCCCAATATACTTCTCTGGAGCGCATCCATCAGGAGCTGGAGTATGCGGCCAAGATCATGGAGCGAGTTCAGGCTCGGGTCATTGATGTGACCGACCGGTCGATCGAGGAAACCGCAGGCATCGTGACTACGTGGCTGAGCGAGCTGAATCGCTCTTAAACCTGCGCTGCGAGTCATACCGTATACAATGTGCCCGATAAGGCGAAGCTGGCAACTATACAAGGGGGAACTGAGATGGAGAGAGAACTTGCACTGGAGCTTGTACGGGTTACGGAACTGGCTGCGCTGGCGTCAGCGCCCTGGATGGGGCGCGGCGATAAGAATAGTGCCGATGGCGCGGCGACGGAGGCAATGCGCCGTATGTTTGATTCGGTATCGATGCGGGGAACGGTCGTCATCGGCGAAGGCGAGATGGACGAGGCGCCGATGCTCTATATCGGGGAAGAGGTCGGCAATATGCAAGGGCCGCAGGTCGATGTGGCTGTCGATCCACTCGAGGGCACGGTGCTTGTAGCCAAGGGGCTGAACAATGCGATGTCCGTACTGGCCATTGCTCCCAAGGGCAGGCTGCTGCACGCTCCAGATATGTATATGGAAAAGCTGGCTGTCGGCCCTGCGCTTGCAGGCAAGCTGAGTCTGCTGGACCCGGTGCGCACGACAGTAGAAAAGGCAGCGCTTGCGCTCGGCAAGCCGCTGTCCGATCTGACGGTGATGATTCTCGATCGCGACCGTCATGAGAGCATCATCACGGAATTGCGTAGCTGCGGGGTGCGGATCAAGTTTTTGTCTGCTGGCGATGTGGCTGGCGCGATGGCTCCCGCCTTCCCTGAGACAGGCATTGACTTGTATCTTGGCTCGGGCGGCGCGCCTGAGGGCGTGCTGGCAGCCGCTGCGCTGAAATGCCTGGGCGGAGAAATCCAGGGTCGGCTTATGCCGGAGGATGATGAGCAGTTCGAGCGTTGCCTCGGCATGGGATTGCAGGACCCGCGCAGACTGCTGACGATGAATGACATGGTTGGCGATGACGATGTCATCTTTACGGCAACCGGCATTACGCCGGGGGAGTTCCTAGGTGGAGTCCGCTATTTGCCAGATCAGCGGGCGGAGACCGATTCTGTAGTCATGCGGGCCAAAACCCGCACCATACGCTATATTAAGTCGCTTCATTATTTGCCCAATAAATCATTGCTGCGAAATGTCTAAACCACATCACACAAGGAGGTCGTTGTATGGATCGTACATTTGTAATGGTCAAGCCTGATGGAGTAAAGCGTGGATTAATTGGTGAGATCGTGGCTCGCTTCGAGCAGAAGGGGTTTCAGTTGAAGCAGGCCAAGGTATTGCATATCTCACAAGAGCTTGCTGAGCAGCATTATGTAGAGCACCGCGAAAAGCCTTTCTTCGGTGAACTGGTAGACTTTATTACGTCCGGCCCGGTATTTGCGATGGTATGGGAGGGCAAGCAGGCGGTCAAGAATGCTCGCTCGATCATCGGCAAGACGAATCCGCAGGAGGCCGCGGCGGGAACGATCCGCGGAGATTTCGCGCTGGATGTAGAGAGTAATATTGTGCATGGCTCGGACTCGGATGAGAGCGCGGCTCGAGAGATCGCCCTGTTCTTTGGGGAATAATTCTCGATAATTCAGGGATCAGCGGTTGTTCTCGAATCGAGATATTGTTGGCAGAACACTGTTGTTGAGATACCAGGTCGTAACGCCACAGGTGCGCTACATAGATGAGCTACATAGATGAGCCTTCACCTGATTTATGATTTTTTAATTGACGGGTTTGTTCAAATATGGTAGATTATCCTCAATATGAATTGTACGTATGCGGAAGCACCGCAAACTCACGTAGGTAATACGTGGTTTGTGGTGCTTTTTTTTGCATGCTTGGGAGGTTAGAGAGTCATGAGAACCTATTCGCTGATCGTTGCAGCCAGGGAGCAGGAGTATGTTCGCCGGCTGGCCGAATATATGCGGGATTCGCCGGCTGCATCCGGCTGGCAGGTGACGGCCTGCACGAAGCCGCAGTCGCTGCGGCAATATATCAAGAGCGGCTATCCGGCTGATCTGCTGCTGATTCAGCCCGAATTTCAGGCGGAGATTGATGATGTAACGGGGAGGGATATGCCGATTGTACTGCTCGTTCCCTACACGATGGACGCAGGTCTCCCTTGCATCGTGCAGTACCAGGCGCTGCCCAAGCTTGTGCAGCAGTTGAACCGGCAGATCGGCCGTATAGGCAGGGAAATGGAGCGGCGCGGTGGAGACGATGCGCTTGTGCTCTCGATCTTTTCCACGATGGGGGGGATGGGCAAGACCACCTTGGCGATCAATCTGGCGAAGGAGGCGGCGGAGCAAGGCAAGCGGGTGTTCTACTTCAATCTGGAGCCTTATAATGCCTCGTCGCTCTATCTGCAAGAGCAGCAGGGCGATAGCGAGGAGAATCTGTCGCGTCTGCTCTATGTGCTGCAAGCTCAGCCTCAGCAGGCGAGCCGACAGCTTGCGTCCAGCATTAGACATGATGTGGCGCTGGGGATCGATTATTTCGCGCCTGCTGCAAGCCCGGAGGAGCGGCTGAAGCTGTCGCCCAGACTGGCGTTAGCTGTGCTGTCGGAGCTGGTGTCGTCCGGTCGGTATGAGTTGATTATTCTGGACCTCGATTCACGCTTGGATGAGGTAGCGTCCGAGCTGATGGGGGCTAGTCATCTGCCGCTCTGGCTCACTGGGGGCGATGCGACAAGCCGAGCCAAGCTGGAGCTGATGCTGCAGCATGGGAGGTCGCGCTGGGGCGGCGCCTTTGCTGCAATCGAGCACAAGCTGAGGACACTGCAGGTGTACAGCCTCCAGCCTGGTCGTAAGGCGCATCTGCTGCCGGGAGCTGCTCAGCACGCGGAGGGGACAGCGGAGACGGAGATTTCCTTGCCTTATATATCGGAATGGCGGAACCATCATGACCCGCTGCAGCTTCTGCAATCGCCATTATATCGTGGAACTGTGCAACGCATCATCAGACATTGGCTATGGCCGGAAGGAGGGAGGGCGGATGCTGGAGAGAGCGGCGCATTCGTTGCGAGAGCGCGTCAGGCAGCAGATTGATCTTGGCGGCTCGGTCTCGGATCAGAGCCTGATGAGCATCATTGAGCGCACGGTATTCGACTGGTGCAAGGAACAGGCGCAGCCGCTCACCTCCAGTGAACAGGTGGCGCTCGTGCGCAGGCTGTTTCATTCCTTCCGCGGGATGGATGTGCTGCAGCCGCTGATGGATGACCCGACGGTGACGGAGATTATGATTAACGCACATGATGAAATCTTCATCGAGCAGCACGGGCGGATGAGCCGTTGCCCCGTTTCCTTTGAGAGCCGTCAGCGGCTGGAGGATATTATTCAGACCATCGTGGCGGGAGTGAATCGCGTCGTGAACGAATCCACCCCGATTGTCGATGCGCGCTTGCCCGACGGCTCCAGGGTGCATGTCGTGCTCCCGCCGATCGCGCTGAAGGGGCCGACGCTCACGATCCGCAAGTTCCCGGCGAAGCCGCTGCTGATGGCGGATCTGATCGCAGTAGGCGCTCTGAACGAGCGAACGGCATCGATGCTGGAGAGGCTGGTGGCTGCCAAGTACAACCTGTTCATTAGCGGAGGCACCGGCTCTGGCAAGACGACCTTTCTTAACGCATTGTCACAGGCGATTCCGCCGGATGAGCGGTTGATTACGATCGAGGATTCCGCGGAGCTGCAGATTACACGGATCGCCAATCTGGTATCGCTGGAGACGCGCAACGCGAATACCGAGGGGCGGGGAGAAATCCCCATTCGCGAGCTGATCCGTGCTTCGCTGCGGATGCGGCCAAGCCGCATCATTGTCGGCGAGGTGCGCGGCGGAGAGGCGCTCGATATGCTACAGGCGATGAATACCGGACATGAGGGCAGCTTGTCCACTGGCCATGCCAATGGAGCAAGAGACATGATCAGCCGTCTGGAGACGATGGTGCTCGCTGCGGCGGAGCTGCCCTTGCCGGTGATCCGACAGCAGATCGCTTCTGCGCTGGATATTATCGTGCATCTGTCGCGCTTGCGGGACGGCAGCCGCAAGGTAGTCGAGATTAGCGAGGTATTGGATGTCCGGGAGGGTGAAGTGCAGTTGTCTCCGCTCTATCGCTTCGAGGAGGAAGGGGAGCAGCAGGGGAAAGTGACAGGCGGGCTGGTCTGGACAGGCAACCGACTGCAGCAGAATGACAAGCTGGCTGCTGCCGGTATGGATGTGGACAAGGAGGAGTGGGCGTCTTGAAGCTTTCCTTTAGAGTCAGCAATGGCAAGAGTGGAGCACAGAAGAATGATAGTGGCAGGCTGCCCATCTATACGGAGCTGGAGCTGACGGTGAGCCAACGAATTGCTGCCATATGCGCCGGGTCAGCGCTATGCTTCGCTGCGGGGTATATCTTCTACCATTCTATATGGATTGCGGCGCTAATCGGGGCCGCCGGCCTGCGCATGCCGCGGCTGTATCGCCATTATCTGCTGCAGCGTAGACGGAATCAGCTCAAGCAGCAGTTCAAGGAGGCGCTTGTATCGCTGTCCTCCTCCCTTGCGGCTGGGCGCTCCGTGGAGAATGCTGTGCTGGCTGTTCCAGCAGATCTCAAGTTTATCTACGCCGATATGGATAGCGATATGCTCAGAGAGCTGGACATTCTTCGTCTCCGGCTCGAGAATGGGGAGCCGCTGGAGCTTGGCCTGCAGGATTTTGCCGATCGGGCCATGGTGGAGGAGATTACACAATTCGTGGATGTATTCTGCATCGGCAAGCGCTCCGGCGGCGACCTGATCGAGATTATCCGCCAAACCTCGCAGATGCTTGGCGAGAAGCTGGAGATACAGCAGGAGCTTGCGGTGATGATCGCGCGCAAGAAGTTCGAGAGCCGAATCATGATTGCAGTCCCCTTCGTGTTTCTGGCGCTGCTCGGACTGGCCTCCCCCGATTACTTGGAGCCATTGTATCAAGGCCGCGGCTACGTGCTGCTGACGGTATCGCTGGCTGTATTGCTGGGTTGCTATTGGTGGATCTTCAAGCTCACTGACATCAAAATGTAGGAGGAATCGATAATGGCTGCCATTGTGCCTGTGCTGCTCCTGTCGCTATGGGTGGCGGAGCTATGTTATTCAGCGGTGCGTCGCGCGTCACCTTCGGCCAGGCTGCCTCCGCTCTCCGGTGCAAGCCAGGAGCAATGGCTGAACTGGCTTTCCCTGCCGATGCTTCGGCTATTGGACCGAGGACAGCTATGGAGTCGGGCGCAGGTAATATTCAACCTGCTGCACGCCAGACTAGTGGTGCTGCGCGGCCCGAGTCATACCGTTCAGGCGACGAAGCAGTATGCGGCCGGGGCGCTCGCGGTGAGCTATGCGGCGGCACTGGGGAGCGCGGCAGTAGCCTGGGCAGCAACGGAGCCGGGGGTGTTCTATATTGGAGCGCTGTGCGCTGCGATCTGGCCGATCGCCCGGTACAAGGAATTGGATAAGCAGGTGCGGCGCAGGCGGGATGATATTCTGCTGGCGCTGCCGGAGGTGCTGAGCAAGCTGACGCTGCTGATCGGGGCGGGAGAGACATTGGGCAGAGCGCTGTACCGCTGCCGGGATCGCGAGCTGGAGCAGCAGCACCACCCGCTGTATGGGGAGCTTGGGCGCATGTGCAACGAACTGGATAACGGGGTTGCCTTTCATATGGCGCTTGAGTCGTTCAGCAGACGCTGCGCGGTTCAGGAGGTGGCGATGTTCACAACCTCGCTGCTGCTGAATTACAGGCGCGGCGGAGACCGATTTCGTCTGTCGCTGCAGCAACTGGCCTATGCGTTATGGGACAAGCGCAAGACGGTGACGCGAACGAGGGGCGAGGAGGCCTCGTCCAAGCTTGTCTTTCCGTTGACCGTAATCTTTCTGGTGCTGATGGTGCTTGTCGGCGCGCCGGCAATCATGATGATGAATTTGTAATGTATAATCTTAGAAGCATGATCTTTGAGGAGGAAGCAAGATGATGACGATGTGGAACAGTATCAAGCAATTTGGTGTCAAGCTGTGGCGCGATGAGGATGGCATGGGTACGCTGGAGGTTATTTTGATTATTGCCGTGCTTATACTGGTCGCGTTGTTGTTTAAGCAGCAAATATTAAAAATGGTAAGGTCGTTGATGGGAACAGCAGATGAAAAAGCCCAAACCATCTTTGAATGACAAGTCATCCTGGCCTGCGCAAACTGCTGCAAAGCGAGCAAGGCAGCTTCACAGTGGAGTCGTCGATGATTTTTCCGCTGCTGCTGGTGTTGACGATCACCTCGCTATTTGTGAGTCTCTATATCTACCAAAATACGATCGTCTATTACACCGCATCCAAGGCGACCGAACGGACAGCCTTCATCTGGGATAACAGCAAGCGCAGCCCGGCTACCGGCCTGGCGCCTTCAGGGCAATACGATAGCTTGTATTGGCGGCTCAAGGATGATCATATGCTGGAGTCGTTGCTGGGGCTTACGGCGGTGAAGGAGCAGGGAAATGTTCTGCCGCTGCCAGCACGAGGCGCAGCGGGAGAGGGAGTCTCGCTTGTCCAGCGCAAGCTGGGGACGGGGGCGGCATGGCTGACCGAAAGCTACGAGGGCAGGCTGGAGCTGGAGCGCAAGGTATGGGGGAGGAGGGTGAAGGCCAAGCTTCTTCACCCGATCTCGATTCAACCGCTGGAATGGCTGCTCACCCATTCCAGACCTTATGGGGTGGCGGGCAGCGCGATTGCTGACCCGGTCGAGTTCATTCGCAGTGTGGACCTCGTCCGCTATTATGCAGGGCGATTTAATAACGGCAAGGAGCGGGAGGAGGCGGCAAGCATACTTGCCAAGCGCTCCTCCAAGTAAGGAGGAGCTGATGATGCGCAGAGGAGAGAGAGGCAGCGTATCGGTATTTTTTATCCTCATCACTTCGTTTATCCTGTTGTTCAACGCGGTGCTGATCGATTATGCGCGCATTGCGGCAACGAATCAGAAGCTAGAGCTGGCAGCACGGGCAGGGGTTCGCTCTGTGCTGTCCGCTTATGATGAGCAGTTGTACGAGCAATACGGATTATTTGCCCGTGGCGGCACAGACGGTCAGGAAATATTCAACCATGTGGTAGATGAACGACTGGCTGGCGGCACGAAGCCGGCGGATGCGATTCGCTGGCTGGATATGCGCCGGGAGGAATCCCACTTGAATACAGCTCAGTTGCTCGGCAAGCATGCTGTATTTGAGCGTCAGGTGCTGGAGGAAATGAAGTATAAAGCACCGATTGATTTTACATTGGAGCTGATTAACCGCTTCAAGTCGTTGTCGGGACAGCTTCAGGAGGCGGCCAAGACAGCCGATGTGCTGGAAAAGCTGCGCAAGCTGTACGAGCAGCGTGCGCGAGAGCTTGCCAAGGCGCTTGAACTGCAACGTGCGATGGCTAACACGGTTCAAGCCTCCGCATTGCCTGGCCTTATAGAGGGGCGTGAAGGGATCGTGTCCATCTCTAACGGCTATCCCTCCTATGTATCCATGCTGGAGAGTCTGCCACATATCCAAGGTCCGGGTGTGCACTATATGCTGATCTCGATTAATCAATATCAGACGGCTACATACAGAACGATTAACCAGCTTCAGGCTGCGGATTCCCAGATGATGGGACAGCACCAGGCAGGCGAGAGTAAGGCATTGCAGGCCGTCGATGTAGCTGAGCGGATCAATGAACAGATTCGCCAACTGGTGGAGCAGGCCGACAAGTCGCAAGCGGGCAGTGGTTACGAGGCGCTGGGCAAGCTTGATGCGAACGGGGGAACAGCTTCTGCCGGAGCAGGAGGAAGTACTGCCGAGCTTCGGGAGCTGAGGAACGGTCTGGATAAATATGTTATGCCCTCAGAATGGTTCGAACCGTTTCGCCAAGAAATCCGGCAGCAGACAGAGGAATATGGCAAGGTCAGCGAGGCCGTGGCAGCATTCAGAAGCAAGGTCAGCATAGCGATGGCTGCGCCTTCTGCCGCTGAATCCTACTCGCTTAGCGATGAGATGCGAAGGCTCAGGCAGGTGTATGGTACGTATAGGCAGAACTATATTCAGCCAGCCTCCGTGCTGCAGAGCCGCGAGCAAAAATTGCAGCATCTCTCAGATGATGAGCAGCAGCGGAAGGAGCAGGAGAAGAAGGCGGATAAGAAGTGGAAGGAAGCGCGAAAGCTGCTGGGCGGCATGAAGGAACTGCCGAGTACGGAAGAGGCGAAGAAGCAATTTGATCAGCTTCGGGAACGGTATGAGGAAAGCATGAGGCTGAACGAGAGCAGCAATCCGGCGCAGGAGGATGCGAATGAAGTGGAAGAAGCGCAAGAACAGGCTACGTCCTCGCTTTCATCGCTCGATTCCATGTTTTCGGGAATGGCAGAATCAGCCGAGTCTCTGATGGAGGCATTTTATCTGGGGGAATACGGCTATGCGCGCTTCCAGCATTTTGAACCCAAGCAGTTGAAACAATTTTTTGCCCAACAAGAGGACGGCAGCGGGAATGAAGCGATGCTGGAGGTCTCTAATCAGGATATGGAATATATTGTATATGGATTTCATCACCCCGCCTCTAACCTTGCAGCGGCCTTCTCGGAAATTTTCGCCGTCAGGCTGGCCATCCGAACGATGGAAGGGCTGATCGAATGCCGAAGCATGGGGCATCCGTTGCTGGTGCTTGCTGCGGCTGTCGTATACGGGCTGGAGAAGGCGATGGAAGACATGCTGATGCTAGTCGATCAAGGCAGTACGCCGTTATCCAAGTATGCCTCCGTTAGAATTCGCTATGAGGATTATTTGCGGGTGTTTATGCTTGTTCACGGCAGTCGCGAAGCCAAGCTATCAAGGATGATGGCGCTGATTGAGCTGAAGACGGGCTACCGACTTCTACAAATGCCTACGGGCATCTCTGGTGAGGTGACGGCATCGGTGAAGCTGTGGTTTCTGCCAGGTATCATGAAACAGCTTGCGCGAACAGGACTTTTTGAAGGAAAGGTTGTGGGCAGGCGCTATGAGACAAGCAAAACCCTTGGCTGGTCTTATTCATAGACTGCTGCATGACAGAGGATCCATTACATTGGAGGCAGCGCTTGTCGCACCCTTGTTTTTATTCCTGCTGCTCATATTTATCGTCTTTATCCATATATCCACTGTGCAGATGGCGCTGCAGGATGCTGCCTCCCAAGCGGTGCGTCAGACAGCGGCCTACATCTATCCGATCGCGCTGGCGACGCAATCAGACAATGAGCAACCTCCGAAGCAGCCGGCATCCAAGCCGCTTGCAGGCATTCAGGCGACGGCATCACAGTTGTCAGACTGGCTGCCTGATCCAGCAGGAGCGCTGCTTAACTCTGCGCTGACTGGTAATTGGGAAGCAACGGCGAACTGGGCGGCCAGATATGCGCTAGAGCCGTTAGTGCGCCAGTATGCTGAACCATCTGTGCTGCAAGCAGACAAGCTGACGGTCAGCGATGTGGAGCTGCCTGATCTGAAGAAGGGCTCGGAGCGTCCATATCTGTCAATCACTGTTCGTTATGAGCTGCCCATCCGTCTCCCCTTCGTTGGCAGACCAATTATTCTCCGCGAGCATGCTGTGGAGCGCGTGTGGATCAACGATACGCTTGCAGGCGGAGGTGCGGATAGCTCGGGAGAGTCTGCCGATGGCTTCGTCCAGATCATCGGGCTGGAGCCGTCGCCTGTCCGCCCAGGCAGGAAGGCCAGACTTACTGTACTCACCGATCCTGGGCAGACGCTTAGTATCACAGTGGAGTACAAGAGCGGGACGAGCAAGGCGCAAAATTTGGGCAAGATGGCCGCGGATGAGAACGGCGTGATCAGTTGGGAGTGGCATGTGTCAGGTAATACAACTCCGGGTGTGTGGGAACTGGTTGTGACTGCGGAGGATGGCGAGCAGACCAGGCTCCACTTTGAAGTAAACAAAGGCTAAAAGAGCGCTGAGGCCAGCATAGCGGCTTATGGCAGCAGAAAGGGGAGGAAATAATGGGTATGGCTGAGACTGGAGCCGCATTCGTCCTGATTGCACTTGCTTTATGGTTTGATCTGCGTTATATGCGAATACCGAATTGGCTGACAGTAGCTGGTGCTATGAGTGCGATCATTTATATGAGTGTGTTCTCCGGCGTAGAAGGAAGCGTGAAGTCTCTGGCTGGACTGGCAGCAGGGCTGCTGCCGATGCTGGTCCTCTATCTATGTAGAGGAATCGGGGCTGGAGATGTGAAGCTTTTCGCCGCGCTCGGCGCCTGGATCGGGGTCTATCCAGTGTTATATACGGCGATGTATTCCATCTTGATTGCCGGTGCGATCGGGGCTGTGCTGCTGGCAGTTCATCGGCCATTTTTTATACGGGTGGTCAACATTGTGCTGCCGCCTGTCCTGAGGATGAGCGGATGGTCTTCAGGGTTGAACCAGGCATGGAGGCAGGGCATGACATTTCCATTTATGCTGGCTGCTGCGCCGGGTGCGGCTGCAGCCTGGTATTTTGCATTTTAGTACGAGGGAGGAGAGGAAATGAGAGAGTATGCAATTGACTTCACTATGAACCGGGGGCATGAGATGGTGCTCTCCGATCCAGAGCGGCTTACTCGCGATCGGCTGGATGAACTGGAACTGCGAATGCTGCAAGCGGAGAAGGTACCGGGGCTGCTGGAGCTGGAATGGCTGGAGCTCGACGGTGCGATTTCCTTCCACTATAAGCTTGACGGCAAGCGTATGCTGGCGCATCGTCTGCAACTGCATCCGCTCTCGATGGCGGATTATTGCTCCCTGCTGCTTGGTGTCCTGGAGACGCTTGACAACTGCAGGTTATATATGCTGCGTCCTGAGGCGATTGTGCTCCATGAAAATTATATTTTTGCCGGAGATAGCTGGCAGGAGCTAGGTCTGGTATATGTTCCTGTTCAAGATAGCTCATTAGGGCAGCAATCTTCGCATGAAGGGCTGCTCGGTCTGGCTGTGCGCTGGGCAACTCACATCCAGCATGTAGATGGAACCGCCCTGCAGCATATATTGCAGCAGCTTGATCCTGGCTCCGGTTCGCTGTCGGAACTACGTCGGCTATTGCTAGACCTGGTATCCTCGCCTTATGGGATGACAGAGGGGAATACAGCCCATCCCCAAACGGCTGTTCAGACCACCGGTGCTCACCGGGCTGGCTTAGCGGACTCTGTAGCTCCGCGTCCTGAGAAGATCGTGGAGGCAAAGGAAACGATGTCTGCAAGTGTCATGAGGAATGATATGGCTTGGCAGCCAGCAGGAGGAGCCTCAGTGTCAGCCAGCCCTGTTCGGGAGCAGGATGAAGACATTGCTGGTACGAATGAATCGAGTAAGGCCGGCAAAGGAGTGCGGGTGCACATTATGCTGATACTGGTCGCATGTGTGGCGATCGCTGCTGTCTGGCGTCTGATCTATCTGGAAGAGCCAAGTAAGCCTAATCTGCTGATCAGTAGCGGTATCAGCATGCTCGTGGCAGGCAGTGCCGCACTCCTCTATCTGGGGCTGCGCAAGCGTGAGCATGTTATAACGGACATGGACGATGCACAGAGCGAGGAGGCTGAAGACATAGCCGGGGCTAGAAGCGTAGATTTCCCTGCTGCGGGGAGGCATATTTTACCTACAGAGCATCCGTCTACAAGGTGGAAGCTGCAGCCTGAGGAGCCGAATATGGCTTATACTTCAGTGCAAGAGCATGCGGCTGGCACGTGGAATTCTCCGCCTATCAATCCTCAACTGGAGACTTCAAGCACAGAAGGAGCTCATATGGCACAGGATGATGCGACTGTGCTGCTAGGAGGGCGGCATTCTTCTGTTGTGGCTAATGTGCCCGGCGCATTCTATCTGCATCGGACATATCAGAATAAGAAATCAGTCGTGGAGCTGGCGCAGAGCAAGCTGGTCATCGGCAGAGCTGCAGACAATGCAGGATATGTGGATATGGAGCAGGGCGTCTCAAGAGCCCATTTGGAGCTGGTGAAGAAGGAGGGAGCCGTTATAGCCAAAGATTTGGGTTCGCGCAATGGAACCTTCTATAACGGGCAATTGATGGTACCGTACAAGCAGTACCAGCTAAAGAGCGGGGACAAGCTCCAACTAGCGGGTTTGGATGGGCCGGTGTATGAGCTGCAAGGGGATGAAGCGGCCATCCCGATTAAGCAGGCGAAGAGTACATATAACGGCCAGGCAGTTGGATAGAATAGCAACACCGCGCGCCGAGAGCGGCACGCGGTGTATGAGACGGAGCAAAGGCAAGCCCAGCACCCCTATGCATGAGAGGGATGCTAAAGTTGTCAGGAAGTGCTGACAAGGCTATCCATAGCAGCATCAATCGTTGGGTATTCATAGCGAAATCCGGCATCTATGGCCCGTTGCGGGAGAACACGTTGCCCTTCCAGCAGCAGCGCGGACAGCTCGCCCAGCAACAGCTTGAGCATGAAGGCGGGAACTGGCATCCAGTGGGGACGCTTCATGGCGCGTCCTATGGCTTTGCCGAATTCTTCATTGGTAACCGGCTCGGGAGCAGTTGCATTAACTGGCCCTTGAAGCTCGTCATTGTCGATGCAGTATGCAATCAGCCGAACGATGTCTTCGACATGAATCCAGGACAGCCATTGCTTGCCGCTGCCCATCCTACCTCCAGCGAACAGGCGGTAGGGCAGCGCCATCTTGGGGAAGGCTCCGCCTTCGGTGCCCAGTACAATCCCAACTCGCAGCTTAACCAGGCGCTTGGCTCCGATCGCATCAGCCGCAGCCTCCCATTTGTGGACTACAGATGAGAGAAAGTCAGTTGTAACCATGGGGCTTGATTCATCAAATGTTGAGGTTTCGGAAGATCCATAGGTGGATATACCGGAAGCATTGATGATGACATCAGGTTTGCGCTGCAAGGCACGAACCAGCTTGCCCAGCTTCTCCGCTGCTGTGAGCCTCGACTTGATGATTCGCTCCTTGGCATCCTCAGTCCAGCGCTGGTTGATGGATTCTCCAGCAAGATTGACGATAGCATGAATGCCCTCTAGCCGCTCCGGCTTGGATTGAACATCCTCCCAAGAGATGACATGCAGCTTGGGGTGCTTATGTTCAACTCTTCCTGTAGAACGGGTTATGACCCATACCTCGTCTCCCCGGTCGAGAAAGTATTGAACGAGTGCATTGCCGATAAATCCGGAGCCGCCTGTCACGGCAATACGCATACCATCACCTCAATCTGCTCATTATTCGACCTTCTCAATTTTGTTGATCCAGAGCTGCTTGTCACTAGATCCCTCAATCGTTTTCTCGGTGAACACGTATCTGACCTTATCTCCTTGATCCAGGTTGGACAGCGTATCCGTTAACCCCTCATCAAATTGGAAGGCCTCCGCCCCGGACGCTGTCTCCAGCTCCACTGTATGGCTGTCGGCAAGTCCATTAAAGCGGCCTTCAGCTACTACAGGAGCGGAGCCTTGCGCTTCAGTTGGCGGGGTTTCGGTTTGTTCCGGCTTGGTAGATTGTCCGTTCGTGCTGTTGTTGTCTTCCGGTTGGTTGTTGTCAGGCACAGCCGTATTCGGCTCCTGGGTTCCTGTTTCGCTATTGTTTGTATCAGTATTCGTCGTTGTATTTGAATTCGGACCCGGAGCGGGCCCCTCGTCGCCTTTAGAGCTACTGCAGGCGGTAGCAGTCAAAGCAAGAGCCAGCGCAAGAGCCAGCACTACTGTGGCTTTGGGACGGTTCTTTTTCTTGTTCGTGTAGGTCAATCTGACCACCTCCTGTATTCTATAACGTAACTATACCCCCGGAGGTTACAGATCAATCACAATTTCATTAAATATCAGAGACAAGCCTTAGCTCTAGTCCGAGAACAAACGTCGCATACTCGCTTCATCATAAGCTTGATCGGTGCATTGCTGCATGACGGCGGTCGGTCGAACCACAGCTTATAGGCCTGAAGATCTGTGTGCCCGAAGAACAGGGAGTCTACTCCTTGGACGTCTAAGACAGCAGATGCTTGTAGGGGGTATAATCAATATTGTTCTTGTCCAAAAAAGAAATCAGACTGCGATAGTCGCGGCGAGGGGTCGCGAGTATGTACCCTTCGATGCAATGATCCTTGGTGACGGCTGTCGCGCCGCTCTCCACAGCAAGCTCCCCGATCTTGGCCGCAATCGAGTGTTTGGCTATATCACGGAATGCCTGCGGCACCGGCGACACCAGCAAGTCCAAAAATTGCTTTGATTCGTCTGTCCAGAGCGGACGACTGCGCTCTACCCAGTAATTTTGCCAATCCAGCTTGGACTTGCCGTCCCCCTTGGGCAGAACCTTGAGAAATTTTCGGAACATGAAGTAGCCGCCAATCGACATGAAGCCCAGCAGCACCACTGCCCAGAAAATAATGAAATACATAAACCCGTCTGATGCGGTATTCATTATGATGATCACCTCATCAAGAATTATAGCGTATTTCTTAATTAATTTCGATATACCATTAGCTCCCCTTGATATATAAGGGATTTGAACGGGGTTAGGGAAAAGCAGTACATGGATACGAACTATTATCACATAGCTGATTTGGAGAAATCGGCGTCAAGAAGTGAGATATTGAAGGTATACCCTGAATATGGTATGCTTACAATAGAAGTAAGGGGCGATTCGCAGTCGCCCCTTGCACAACATTTTTGGATGGGAAACCTCCGAGCATAACTCAGAAGAAAATAACCCGTCACCTGGCGCGAACCTGGGCGGGTTATTTTCTTTTATTCAGTTAAGTAAGCAGCGCGAGCAAAAACATGCCGAGCATCATTACTTCTGTCAAAGAAAATTGCATGAGCATCACCTCCGCTCTGGAGGCGATACTTCCCCACTCAAGTCATGTTGTATACCAGAACTTCTTAGATTGTTCCATAGAGTCGCTCAATACGAGCGGCTTATTTTACTTTGAAGGAGATTGATGGAATGGCAGACGATCACAAGCCATTTATTCAGTCGAGCTCTGACAATGGAAGATAGACATTACTGTTTTTCGTGTTACCAGAGTGCTTAACTGGACTTCCGACGTAATATAGCGTGCCAAGTGGCGAGCTAGATTTATTTTGATATTCCCTGTAAAATAGAAAGGACGACCATCAGCGAGCTCATGCAGTGTTGCCGGATGCTGGCGAGTTGCATAAACCCGCATAACTAGCGGGATGGCGTCCTGGCAAGCTGCCAGTTGTTTGTTATGGACAGCAATTATTTGTTGTGAAATGATAGACAGAGCTAGACCAAGGATGATAGATAATGCTTCCTATATCTTGAACCAAAGGAGAGGAGCGCTACCCATGTTGAAAATAGGCTCTCACGTTTCTTTTTCCGATAAAGGCTTGCTCACAGCGGCAAATGAGGCCATATCTTACGGTTCCAGCTCGTTCATGATCTATACGGGGGCACCGCAAAATACAAGACGCAAGCCGATCGAGGATTTATATATTGCAGAAGGCAAAGAAGTTATGCAGCAGCACGGAATTGGCGAAATCGTCGTGCATGCTCCCTATATTGTGAATCTCGGCTCATATAAGGAAGATACATTCGAGCTGGCGGTGCGTTTTTTGCAGGAGGAGATACGTCGCACAGAAAGCATCGGCGTCCGCAACATTGTGCTTCATCCCGGAGCGTATACGGATAAGGATGCCGAGTACGGGATTGCGCGCATCGCCGAGGGGCTGAATCTCGTGCTGGAGGGTACCAAGGAGACGAACGTCAATATCGCCCTGGAGACGATGGCTGGCAAGGGAACAGAGATTGGACGCAGCTTTGAAGAGCTTGCGGCTATTATCGAGAAAGTGCGCGACAATGACCGATTGACAGTCTGTATGGATACCTGCCATATGCATGATGCGGGGTATGATCTGATTCATGACCTGGATGGCGTGCTCCAGAAATTTGACGATGTTGTCGGCCTGAATCGTGTAGCAGTTGTGCATATTAATGATTCCAAAAACCCAATGGGCGCAGGCAAGGACCGCCATGCCCCGATCGGGGCCGGCTGGATTGGGCATGAGACGATCAAGAGCATCGTGCATCATGAGCGTCTGGCTGGACGGCCGTTCATTCTGGAGACCCCGTGGATCGGCAAGGAGAGCAAAACGCAGCGCCCGATGTATGAGGCGGAGATTGCCCTGCTGCGCGGCAATGCCATGGAGCGGTTCGGCGACTCGTTCTTTGACCATGTGGAGCGGTTGCATCATTTCTTCGGCAAGCAGGAGATCGATTCGCGTGTCTTCGTGCTTGGCACTTGGGAGCTGCTCAAGCAGGATGCCAAGGCGAGAAAGGCCGATCCGCGCGAGCCGATGGACAGACTCTATGATCTGGTGCTGGAGCATAAGGTTTTGCCTGAGCTGAGCGAGGAAGAGGTTAATCAGCGGATTACAGCCTGGTTTGCCGGCAAATCGCTGCTCGTGGAAGCGTAAGCTGGACAAGCAGCATGCTTGGGCAACATGGGATCATCTGGAGACGGCAAACACTACAAGGATGGAAATATAGTTATGGAAGGACGTAATGGAATGACGCAGTCGAATCAACAGCTTAAAAATAACCGTGCGCGCATGCTCATCTCATGCCCTGACCGCCCGGGCATCGTGGCCGCTGTCTCGCATTTTCTGTATGAGCATGGAGCGAACATTATTCAATCGGATCAATATACGATGGACCCGGAAGGCGGGATGTTCTTCATTCGTTTTGAATTCGAGCTGCAGAACATGGATCAGGAGCTGCCGGTGCTGCAGGAGGACTTCACACGTGTAGCCGACCGCTTCGATATGAAATGGAGCACATTCCGTGCTAGCCGCAAGAAACGCCTGGCGATCTTTGTTTCCAAGGAGGATCATTGTTTGCTGGAGCTGCTATGGCAATGGAAGTCGGGCGAGCTGGATGCCGAGATTGCCATGGTGGTCAGCAATCATGAGGATATGCGCAAGGAGGTCGAGCCGTTCGGCATCCCTTATCATTATGTTCCGGTTACGGCGGACACCAAGGCAGAGGTGGAAAAGAAGCATCTGGAGCTCGTATCCGACAAGGCTGACCTGATTGTGCTGGCGCGCTACATGCAGATCATACCGCCGAAATTTATCGAGCAATATCCGAATCGCATTATTAACATTCATCATTCCTTCCTTCCTGCATTTATCGGGGGCAGCCCTTATGCGCAGGCATACAAGCGTGGGGTTAAAATCATCGGCGCTACCGCCCACTATGTCACAGAGGAGCTGGATGGCGGGCCGATCATCGAGCAGGATGTGCAGCGTGTAAGCCATCGGGATAATGTGGAGCATCTGAAACGGATTGGCCGCACGATCGAACGGATCGTATTGGCGCGCGCTGTGAAATGGCATCTGGAGGACAGGGTGATTGTGCATCAGAACAAGACGGTTGTATTTAACTGATTGCTCTGGATAACTGTACAGGACATGACTGTGCAAGACATACAGGAAAAAGTAGAAAGGCGAAGCGGAGGCTTCGCTTTTCTATTTGGGCGATGTTAAAGCCTTGGATCGCTCTATTCCTTCACGCCTCGAATCCCCTTGTAGACAGATTCGCACAGCTCCGTTGTAAACCTGCCAGACATTCCTTCAAGTGCCGTATTGGTGAACGCTACAACACTAAGCTCCTCACTCGGATCAACAAACCAGGAGTGACCATAGGTGCCGCCCATCCGCCACGTTCCAGGCGATTCCGGTGTATTAGCACCCACTGGGTCGTTAAGCAGCGTGAATCCAAGTCCAAAGCCTCTTCCCGGCCAATAGGGCATTACAAGGTTGCCAATTTGATTGGTTGTTATTTCTGTGACAAGGGCCCTTGGTAGAATCGGATTTCCTCCCTGCCGCAAAGCCTCCAGCAGTTTAAGAAAGTCTCCTGCGCTGCCAATCATGCCTGCTCCCCCGGAAGGGTAAGCTGTCGTATCGGTAAACCTGTTGGGTGAAAGGAGGAAGCCTGCCGTCCCCTCTATGAAAGGAACAGCATCACAATCGTGCAGGCGCCGGGGCTCTCCAACGCTGTCTGCATAAGCCGCGGTCAATCTGTCCGTATCCACGGCCTTGAAATCCGTATCCATCATGGAAAGTGGATGAGTGACAAGCATCCGTACAGCCTCAGGTAACGGCATTCCAGTAACCTTTTCGATGACGGCTCCGAGCACATCCGTTGCGATGGAATACCTCCACATTTTCCCTGGCTCATATAGGAGCGGAACCGAAGCGAGTCTTTGCAGATTCTCTTCAAGTGTAATTCCTGCCAGATCCATGCCGTCCGATACCCCGGCCAGCTCATATGTTCCTGATTCCTCCTGAAAGAAACGGTAGGTTAAGCCGGCGGTATGTGTCATCAGTTGGTGAATGGTGATGGAGGCGTATTGTCCGTTTGGCAGCTTGGGACGAAAGGCAGGTAACCATTCCTCCACCAGATCGTTTAACTTCAATCTCCCTTGTGCAATTAATACTAAGGCTGCCGTTGACACGATCGGCTTGGTAACCGAAGCATATCTAAATAAAGCATTCTCCTGCATTGGCCGTTTTTGCTCGCGGTCGGCCCAACCAGCAGACCTGTTGTAAACAAGATGTCCGCCTATAGCAATTTGGACAACGGTACCCACGATTCTTTTTTCCTCAAGGGTGTGGTCAATTACCTCATCGATACTTTTATGCATAAATTCCAGATCTATACTTCTCATCCTTTCTTGCTGTAATTTACTTGATTATTTATAGCAAGTGTGTCTATTATATAAATAATTTCAGCTACCTTACATAAAACAAGCAAGTTAGATGAAGAAGTTAACGATGATTTTAAAGGTTTTTAACCGTGATCACTTTTAAATGAAAGGGGGGCGATTTTCTTGGACGAAATCGATAAAGACATCCTGCTCCATCTACAGAATCAGGCGAGATTATCAATGACAGATTTAGGAAAGCTGGTGGGACTGTCTCAGCCAGCCGTAACGGAACGTGTAAAACGCTTGGAAGAAAAGGGGGTTATCGAGGAATACCGAACGGTCATTTCATCACAAAAGGTGGGGAAGCAATGCGCAGCCTATATGCTTGTTCGAACTCGTAATTGTTATCCTTTCCTTGATTTTTGTCGTTCATCACCGGAGGTCACGGAATGTTATCGGATCAGCGGAGAGCATAATTATTTATTGAAGATCCTTACGGAAACAACCCAGGCGCTGGAGGAGTTTGAAACCCGGTGCGATCAATACGGAACCTATACGACTCTGATCGTAATGTCTTCACCGATCGCATATAAGAATCTTATTGGAGAAACGAATCTGCTCGCATAAGGCGTATCCCTCGTCGCTCCTGAGTTTCTCGCGCACTTGCTGCTTGTAACGCAATCACTTGAGACTCATGCTGATTTCCAAATAAGGTGTAAGGCAACGCATGTCGGGCGTGATGCAAACTGTAGCCGATAATGAAGAAGGGGCGCCCCTAAGTCATTTAAGACTTCTGGGACAGCCCCCTTATGCTGCATCTACTCTTGGATTCCTTTAGGAAGGAAAGCCATGCTTTTTAGCTTGCCAAGCTACAAATAAGGAGGGGATCAGCAGGATGATTAATGAGCCTGGAAGGAATCCGGCTCCAAGCAGTTCGAGAAGAAACCCGCCGATCATCCCGCCGCCGCCGATGGCCACATTCCACGCGGTGACCAGCATCGATTGAGCTATATCTGCGCTTTTCCCCCCGGCTTGAGCTATGGCTGTCTGCAGTAAAGTGGCCGCACCGCCAAACGTAAGCCCCCACACCGCAACGCTAAGAAGGATGATTACAGGTTCATCCATTCCGACTCCTAAAGCTGCGGAAGCCAAAGCAAATCCCGTGATGCTAATTAATACGAGCCTTCTTAGAAAACGACCAATCAGCAGGCCTATCATCCAAATGCCGACAACCGAAGTAATTCCGAAAATAAGCAGAACCAAATCCACTCGCTGAGCAAACGCGGTTTCTGCAAGATACGGTGCAATGTAAGTGTACAAAATATTATGAGCTAGTACCCATGTCAAGACGACGAACAGAATCGGCCGCACACCGCGAATCAGGAAAACCCTGTAAAAGGGGAGTTGATCACCGGCAGGCTCACCGGCATAATCCGGCACCTTCCAGAGCACCCAGCCAATAAGAGCTACAGTCAGTAAAGATACCGCACCGAAAATGAGACGCCACCCTGTATAGGCTCCGAAAAAAGTGCCAAGTGGAACGCCCAGCGCCAATGCCAGCGGGGTGCCGACCATCGCTACGGCCATTGCTTTTCCTTTCAGCGAATCGGACACCATGCGCCTTGCATAACCGGCCGTTATTCCCCATAGAACACCTGCCGAGACACCCGCGAAGAAACGCGCGACAAGCGTCAGCACATAAACGGAAGATAACGCGGTAATGGTGTTAAATATAAGAAAGCCGATGATGCACAGCAGCAGAAGCGGCCGGCGCCTCCACCCGCGGGTAGCCGTTGTCAAAGGAATGGCGGCCAGAAGAGAGCCAACCGCATAGAGAGTAACCCATTGTCCGGCAAGCGCTTCTGTGACCCCAAGGTCCTGGGCAATTTGCGGCAGTAATCCAGCAGGCAAGCTTTCCGTAAGAATGCAGATGAATCCCGCCATGGCTAAAGCTAACAATCCGGCCCACGGAAGACGCTTGGAAGACGCCACATTTGGATCGCCTGTTCTTGTACGAGCAGTAGTTGAGTTCACAATTAAATCTCCTTTATTTATTTTATCCACTTGAAATGCTTTCGCTTCGTAATAAGCTTATATAAATAAAGCATGTTTTCACATGGATGATTAAAGGAGAATGGAGCGAATGAAGAGGAAAATAATTTTATTTTTATAGCAATTCGATGATTTTAAAGGCAAGAAGGCAGCATCGTCAGATGCCGCCTAATGATAAACCGTATTTGATGATTTTTGGCGCTGGAAATTAGCGTGTGAGTTTACGATCGAAAGTAAACAATTCTACTTCTGTGGCTTCTTCTTCGAGCCCTTCACACTTGTCCAGAACCACGATTTGCTTGCTTCCGTCTTTACGAACCTCCATCCCCCTGCAGGAGAAGGTTGATTCCTTACCACTATACATGTCCCTCGTGCGATCTGTTCTGACGGTTACCATATCACCATCAGACTTCAAGTCGTAAATAGCGTATCCACCATCAATAATAGGCGGGATTGCCATAACGTAATCACTACGATTATCGTTGAATCGATCTACAAATTCCTGCATCCGTTCTAAGTCTTCGTCACCGAACGTCTTCAATATATTTTGGCCTGTATGGATTTGTTGCTCTTGATAGCTAGTTGAGTTGGAGCAAGCTGATAATCCGAAGCAAACAAGGATCAGTAACAAGAGATTAGAATATTTCATATTAAATTAACTCCCTCCTTTTCTTCCAGACGAAAAGGCTGGGGAAAGTGTTGCAGAATCTAATCCGCCATACTTGCCAAGATGCCAAGCTAAGGGCGCATGATATGGAATAGATAATTGGGGATGTTTTTGGTTACGGTATAGAGGTTACGCAGCAAATCATGCTGCACGTATCCCACCTGAGTAAAGGAGAATCACTATGCCGTTTGGAGCAAGAGAAACATTGGAAGCCCACGAGGTGCTGACAGAGAAAAAGAACATGATCGAGCAGTTGTCCTTCTACGCCTCGCAATGTCAGAGCCAGGAGCTACGCGGAATGCTGGAGCGCCAACTGCAATTCATGCTGGCGGGCTATAATCAACTGGTAGGCTACACCCACAACTATTCCGCTGCGCAGGCAGGGCCAGCCCAATATGAGGCGCCTGGTCTGTCTCCGCAGAACATCCAGTACGGCCTGCGCCACCCGGCCTCGCAGCAGGTTCAACTTGGCAACGGGTCGCAAGCCTTCTCCGATGAGCAGATTGCCAGCTATGCGCTGTCCTGTCACAAGAATGGCGCCAGAAATCAGATGCAGGCAGCATTGGAATGCGCCGATCCTAACGTTCGCCAGATGATCCTGGACGGAGCTGTAAGCTGCGCCAATCAGGCCTACGAATTGTTCGCCTTGTTGAATAGCCAGGGCGTGTACCAAATTCCGACGATGCATGATCATACGGCCAAAACCTATCTGCATCTGTACCAGCCTGTTCCGCAGCAACCGATGCAGCAGCAATAGTACAACAACGGTGAACAGGTCTGAACGGACGCACCTGTTCTGCTCTGCAGCGAGGCGTAAGAATAACCCGGCAGTCGCCTATATATAGCGGCTAGCCGGGTTATTTGATGAACACGCCGCCAAATGGAAGCACCTCGCGCAGTGTGCGGCGGATGAAGCCGTCTTGCTTCAATTGGCTCTCCAACTGCGGGTCGGTGGCGGCTCCGGTCTGAATCAGCACCGGGCCTGTGCCTTTGAGCTCCCACTGAACGCGCATATGCTGGCTGGCGAGCGTATTCCCATACACACTAAGCTTGAGCTGTGCTTTTTCCGGGTAAGCGAGCAGGCAACTGGCATCCACATAGAGGGGGATGTCCTCATCTAGCTCCAGCGACTCCATGAAGCCGGTGGAGAGCAGCCCAAGATAGCCTGGGCCGGTGAATTTGGTGCGCACCCATTCTTTGGTAATGAGGGCGTGCTTGAAGGACTGAAGCCGGTTCTGCATGAGCATTCCGTCCGAGAAGAAGAGCACGCTGCGGAAGTCGAACAGCAGTGTACTGTCCGCTTCGATCGGCACGACATGCAGCTTGCAGGCAGGGGGAAGGCCAATCAGCAGCTCAGACGGCCCGGAGATTTTGGAGCGAATCCATCTGCGCTTGCGGTAAGCGCCCTTAATATCCATGAGACGATCCTCGCGGCCGGAGGGATGACCCTTGTAGGCGAGAATCTGATTGGGGTGCAGGACGTGCAGGCGATCCTCTTCGTCCAGCTTGACCATCAGATGCCCGCTCTGGACGTGCTCGTTAGCACCGCTGAATTGCAAGCCGCTTCAACTCCTTCCTTACTCGATACGAATGTTAGCGACATATATCGTTCACCGCCTTTTCGCCCGTGCTGCGTTACGTTCTCTTGACGTACCCCCGGTACGCCTGCGAGAACGTGCCTTGCCCGGAACGAAAAATCGGCTAAATCTGCTCCCGTCGGAGTTTGAAGACACACCCTAGAAGCTTCGCTTCCCTCTACGCCAGATGAGAATTCGAATCACGCGCATCCCGATGAACGCAAGCGCCAGCACACCGACAATCGTGGCGGATGCCGTCAGCGTGTTGCGCAGCAGTTGGGAACGGTTCTGCTCCTGCAGCTCCAACTGGCTCAGACGCTCGGCCAACTCGCGATTGCGCTTCTCCAGTTGCTCGTTCTCTTCGATCCATCTCCGCTGCTCCTCAGCTAGCCTGCTGCTTGTCTCCAGGGCTTCCTTGCGTGCCGCCTCCAGCTCCTCCTGCTGCTGCTGCATCGTGCCGATCAGGCTGTCATAGCTCTCCTGAACCTCCTCCAGCTTGTCCGGCGCTGTATATATGTCCCGAATCCGGTCAAACCAGCCGGCATGAGCGGGCACCGGCATGATACATACCGCCAGCGCGACAGATAGTAAGATCATCATAGCCTGGCGCTGCCAATTCATAGGATCACCTCTTTAAGCTTCATTGTACCTTTTTTTTCGCTATTCTTCTACAGGATGGGCGATTGCATATTAGGGCGCCGCCAGGCCGTGGCATGAGGGCGGCTGGTCAGCTCCCATAAGACAATTGAATATGACGGAGTCAATGGAGATGCTCTATGAGGAAGCGGCAAGTGCCTTGTCACTCTATACGTAGCACGGGAGAGGATGTTGCAACGGTTTTTATCTTTTGTTTAGTATGGCAAAGCGTCCTGCCAAATGGTACAATATCTAAAGCCATTGCGCCGTTATGCTGCGCGAACTGAACAAACTATAGAGATAAAAGAGAACAGAAATGATCCATTGCACGGGTTGCAGCCGCTCATTCCAATCGGTCTGATCGGGGCTCTGTGCTGTGGCTGCGCCAGGCTCGTCCGTCTGTCAGTGGAGGGCTAGCCGCGCGAGAACGTATTTGCTTTAGGCAATCAGGAATAGGAGGAAGCAACACAATGACAGCTACAAACAAGTCTATTGACCAGCTATCGATCGACACGATCCGGACGCTTGCGATTGATGCAATCGAGAAAGCCAAATCCGGACATCCAGGCATGCCTATGGGAGCCGCTCCTATGGGCTATCAATTGTTCGCCAAATCGATGAGACATAATCCATCCAATCCAAGCTGGGTGAACCGCGACCGTTTCGTCCTGTCCGCAGGACACGGCTCCATGCTGCTATACAGCCTGCTGCACCTGTCCGGCTACGACCTTTCATTGGATGAACTGAAGAATTTCCGCCAGTGGGGCTCCAAAACTCCAGGTCATCCTGAATTTGGACATACTGCGGGTGTTGATGCAACGACAGGACCGCTCGGACAAGGGGTTGCCATGGCTGTGGGCATGGCGATGGCTGAAGCGCACCTGGCTGGTGTCTATAACAAAGATAACTATAATGTAATCGATCACTTTACGTATTCGATCTGTGGCGACGGCGACTTGTCCGAGGGCGTAGCGAGTGAAGCCGCTTCCCTGGCTGGTCACTTGAAGCTGGGCAAGCTGGTTGTGCTGTATGATTCCAATGACATCTCTCTTGATGGCGAGCTGAGCCTCTCCTTCTCCGAGAATGTACAGAAGCGCTTTGAGTCGTATGGCTGGCAAGTGCTGCGTGTCGAGGACGGCAATGACCTCGAAGCATTGTCCAAGGCTGTTGCCGAGGCGCAAGCGGAGACAGGCAAGCCGACATTGATCGAGGTGAAGACGGTTATCGGCTACGGCAGCCCGAACAAGGGCGGCAAGGGCGGTCATGCTGGCCCGCACGGCTCCCCGCTCGGCGCGGACGAGACCAAGCTGACGAAGGAATTCTACGGCTGGAACTATGAGGAGGACTTCTATGTTCCTGCTGAGGTTCGCGAGCACTTTGCGGCTATCAAGGCGCAGGGCGAGCAAGTCAATGCAGCATGGACAGCGATGTTTGACAGCTACAAGCAGGCTTATCCTGAGCTGGCTGCCCAATTCGAGCTGGCTATTCGCGGCGACCTGCCAGAGGGCTGGGATCGCGACCTGCCGAAGTATACGCCTGCGGACAAGCCGCTGTCCACCCGCGTTGCTTCCGGTAATGCGTTGAACGGTCTGGCTGCGAATCTGCCAAGCCTGGTGGGCGGCTCTGCTGACCTGGAGAGCTCGACGATGACGCATCTGAAGGGGCTGCCTGTGTTCAATGCGAGTAACTACGCCGGCCGCAATATCTACTTCGGTATTCGTGAGTTTGCGATGGCTGCTGCGATGAACGGCATGCTGCTGCATAGCGGTGTGAAGGTATACGGCGGCACGTTCTTCGTATTCACCGACTACCTGCGTCCTGCCATCCGTCTGGCTGCGATCCAGAAGCTGCCTGTCGTCTATGTACTGACTCATGACAGCATCGCAGTTGGCGAGGACGGCCCGACGCATGAACCGATCGAGCAACTGGCTTCGATCCGTATTATCCCGGATCTGACCGTTATTCGTCCGGCTGATGCGAACGAAACTTCCGCAGCATGGGCTTATGCGATGGAGAACAAGGCTAACCCGGTTGCGCTGGTGCTGACACGTCAGAACCTGCCTGTGCTTGAAGGCACAGCAGAGCAGGCACGCGAGGGCATCAAGCGTGGTGCTTACGTTGTCCGCGACGCTGCAAACGGCAAGCCGCAGGCGCAGATTATTGCGACAGGCTCCGAGGTGCAACTGGCAGTCGCTTCTGCCGAAGCGCTGGCACAAGAGGGCATCGAGGTACGCGTCATCAGCATGCCGAGCTGGGATCTATTCGAGAAGCAATCCAAGGAGTACAAGGATTCCGTTCTGTTGCCAGATGTGAAGGCTCGCCTGGCTGTTGAGATGGCTTCGCCATTCGGCTGGGAGAAATATGTGGGCGACCAAGGCGCTATTCTCGCCATCTCGACGTTCGGGGCTTCCGCTCCTGGCGACCGTGTCATCAAGGAGTATGGCTTCACAGTGGAGAATGTCGTCAGCAAAGTGAAGGGCCTGCTGTAATAGGCTTACTCTGCAGATGCAAGACAGCATGACCGATGGAGGGCGCAAGCCCTCCTCATTTTAATTCGCCGTAACCGAGCGGCCGCCAAAGGAGAACACATAACCCATGTCCCAATTTGATCAAGTATCTGTAGTCAAGAAGGCCAATGTATATTTCGACGGCAAAGTGACCAGCCGTACTGTGCTGTTCGCAGATGGAACGAAAAAAACACTCGGCATCATGCTCCCTGGTGAATATGAGTTCGGAACCGATGCGAAGGAAATTATGGAGATTCTGGCGGGCGATCTGAAGGTGCTGCTCCCAGGAAAGTCCGAGTGGATTCACATCCAAGGCGAGGGCGAGTTCACCGTGCCTGCGAATTCCCGCTTCAAGCTGGAGATTACGCAAGTAACGGATTACTGCTGCTCCTACATCCAGGAATAGTGTTCTCTCCATGCCCAAAAGAGCTGTCCCGCAATGCAGAAGCGCAATTATGCGCTAGCGAAGCGAAAGACAGCTCTTTTTTAGTATATAATTATATAAGAATCTATACGTGCAGTTTGCCTTATATGAGCTTCTATATCTACGCGAAACGAAGCTTAGCCCGTCAAGGACGGCGACAGCCGTTTACGCTTGTTAGGAGAACGCCCCGCGACCAGCAGGGCAGTAAGCCGTCAGCAGGCGAGCTTAGCGGAAGGCTTAGCGGAAGCCGCCGAAATTTTGAGTGTAGTACACTCGGTATTCGCCGTTTGAATTGTAGATGGCACCGACTCCAAGCGCCGAGTAGCTGCTCATCAATAGATTCTCGCGATGCCCCTCGGAGTTGACCCAGCCTGATACCACCTCGAACGCATTATCATAGCCAGCCGCGATATTTTCCCCATAGCTGCGCAGACTGGACATCAGACCGGCCTTCTTCATGCGATCACTGACCGTATTTCCTTCAGGAGATGAATGTGAAAAATAATTGCGTGTGCCCATATCCGTGCTATGCTTGCGCGCCGTATTGGCCAGATCATCGTTCCAGACAAGCGGCTTCACGCCGTTGCGGACTCGGAAGGCGTTGGTCACATCAAGAACCTCCTGCTCGAACTCGCTGAGCAGCGCTTGTGAGGCTGTGCCTTCGTAGGCGCTAGCGGTGGTCTTCACGTCCGATCCCAGCAGTAGAATCGCGTCGACCTTGCCACTGTTCAGATTGTCAAAAAATACAGTCGTGTTGTACTGGGAGTTGGTAAATTGCGTCCACTTGTCCTTTTCCTCGAAGACGGCGGCTTTGCCAAGGGAGGTTACGCTGCTTTTGGCTGAGCCAACCGTCACACCAGAGTCGGATGTCCATCCGGCGGCGTTGGAGTACAGTGCGACGACCTTGCCATTCTCGATGCCAATCTGGGCATAACGTGTGTAATCGCCGGTGTAGATGTACCAGCGGAATGAATATTCCGAGACGGCTGTGCGGTCTGGTCTTCCCAGCAAGGCAGTCACCTGTGCTTCGCTGTCTCCAAGACGGATGCCGTTGAGGGACCAGCCTGCTGTGGTCTTGGCAGGCTCCTCGCTGTGTACAAGCTTAGGCGAGAACTGCTTGAGGCGGTAGATGAAGGTCTGCGCCTCTGCCCGTGATAGCGGGTCTGAGGCCTTAAACCCGGCTACAGAATGTTCCGTCTTGCCCGTTGCTAACTGGTGATCCAGCAGATATTGGATGGAGTCATAGACGGATAGCTGTTGCCCCATGGCGGCTGCGAGCACCTGCGCCACCTGCCCGCGAGTGTATGCAGCCTTGGTCGCTGCTCCGGCGACAGGCCAGTCCAGCTCCGCTGCAGCCTCGTAATAAGGGGCATACCATGGGGAGGAAGCGCTTAGCTGAATCTCGGGATAGGCTCGCAGCAGCATCGCCAGAAATTCAGGCTCCGACACGTTGGCGTTGGGGCGGAAGGTTCCGTCCTGATAACCTTGGACGATCTGGTTTTCCTGTGCCCATTGGATCGTCTTGTATGCCCAATGATTGGCAGGTATATCAGTGAACCAGCTATTGCCGGCGACGTAGGCTGGAGCAGCGCCAAGCGCCAGTGCGGCAATGGCAGAGCAGGCGACTGCCTGCTTCAATTTTTGAGTGATCGATGTCTTGACAGTGGTTGAATGTCTCATTACCTTTCCCCCTCTTATACTCATGCTTGCTGACTCTAAAGTAGTGTACCACAGAAATTGTCGAAAGTTGGTGTTATATGTCTGATTTGTGGTTATAAAGGGCGAGCAGGAGCGATAACGACAGAAAAAGCCCGCACGGCAGCTCCTGTAGGGGGAATCCATGCGGGCTTGCAGGCTTGCAGGCGCCTTCGCCTTAATCCGTCGTTCCAGTCTCAAGCAGTTGCTCCAGGTTCGTAGACGAGGTGACCGTCAGCCGTTTCAGCTCAAGCGGGGAATCGCCCGGCTGGACGAAGCCTTGCTTGACAGTGAATGCCATGCGGTAGCCGTTCTCCTTCAAGTAATAGATCATCTTGTCATCATAGCTTCCGAAGGGGTAGGCAAAGTAGGGCGTTGTATAACCGAGTCCCTTCATCTTGGCAATGTCGGCCTGCAGCTTGGTGCTATCATGCGTGAGCGCGAGCTTCTTGCCACAGAACGTCTCTTCCTTCTTGTGCAAATCATACGTATGGCTGTAGTAATCAAATACATCGGAGGCAGCATCCAGTTGCTCCTGTGACAGATAGCTGCTCTTGGCCGGGTCGAAGCTTGTGCTGGTCTGCTTCTGGACATGGCTGCCGATGACGAACAGACTCGCCCTTAGTCCGTATTTTTTCAGGACGGGGTAGGCATAGATATAATTGTTCTCATAGCCGTCATCGAAGGTAATGACGACGCTTTTCTTGGGGAGCTGGATGAAGCCGTGAAGATAATCTTCCAGCTCGCTCAGCGTGGCGGCATAATAACCGGCATCATGCAGATATTTCATGCCCGCTTCGAAGCTCTCCAGATTAATCATCGAATTATTGTCAGGCTCCTTGTTGTACTGCTTGGGAACAACATAATGGTACATCAGGACAGGCACCTGCTCCGCGTAGCCCTGCTGCTCCTCAGCCAGCAGCTTCGGCGTGCTATTGCCGTTGCCGTCAAATTTCAGCTCGCGGGACGGATGAGTCAGCGCGAACGCCTCTGCATTCACCCGCAGCATCACGGTGCAGGCCTTCTGCGTTAGCTGCAGGGAGGGAAAGGCCATGGCTGCCGCAAAGAACAGCACGATCAGTGCAAGTCCGGCGATCCCCAACCGTCTGAGCCACAAGGTCCAACGTCGATTTTTCATTCGAATAATGCTCCTTTGTCACTGCGATAATAATAAAAATGTCTATCCTTGACTATACGCTGGAAGCCGCAAGATTTCAAATCCCCTCACTGTCGAACTTTTGGGAAATTGCCATCATATAACGACTCATGCCCTTGTAATTCACTCGGAAATCCATTATTCTAGTCCTAGAATTAAAGGGACGGGCTTCGTTATGCGGAGCGAAGGCTCTTTAATCAATTGAAGGAGGTCTTGAGCAATGAGTAAAGCTGTATCATTTGATTATAGTAAAGCGCTGCCGTTTGTCGGACAGCATGAGATTGACTATTTGGAGGGTGCTGTGCGCCTGGCGCACGAGCAATTACATAATGGAACAGGAGCCGGCTCGGATTATCTCGGGTGGGTTGATCTGCCATCCAAGTACGACAAGGAAGAGTTCGCCCGCATTCAACAGGCGGCTGCGAAGATTCAGAGCGATTCCGAAGTTTTGATCGTCATCGGCATCGGCGGCTCGTACCTGGGCGCACGCGCGGCTATCGAGATGCTGTCGCATTCCTTCTACAATGTGCTGGACGGCGGACAGCGCAAGACACCGCAAGTGTTCTTCGCGGGCAATAACATCAGCTCGACCTATGTGACGCATCTGCTGCAACTGCTAGAGGGCAAGAACTGGTCGATCAACGTTATCTCCAAGTCGGGCACGACGACCGAGCCGGCCATTGCGTTCCGCATCTTCCGCGCGGAGCTGGAGAAGAAATATGGCAAGGAAGAAGCGCGCAAGCGCATCTACGCAACGACTGACCAGGCGAAGGGCGCGCTCAAGAAGCTGGCGACCGAGGAAGGCTATGAGTCCTTCATCATCCCGGACGACGTAGGCGGACGCTACTCTGTCCTGACTGCTGTCGGCCTGCTGCCGATCGCCGTTGCAGGCATCGACATCGAAGCGATCATGAAGGGCGCGCAGGATGCGGCTGTCGAATACAGCAATCCGAATCTGTCCGAGAATGAGAGCTACCAATACGCCGCGGCGCGCAACGCGCTGTACCGCAAGGGCAAAGCGATCGAGATTCTGGTCAACTATGAGCCGAATCTGCACTTCGTATCCGAGTGGTGGAAGCAGTTGTTCGGCGAGAGCGAAGGCAAGGACAACAAAGGGCTGTATCCGGCGTCTGTCGACTTCTCCACCGACCTGCACTCTATGGGGCAATTCGTTCAGGAGGGAACCCGCAACCTGCTGGAGACTGTCATTCAGGTAGGCGAGGTTGCTGAGCAGATCACGATTGGCAATGACCCGGACGATCTGGACGGCCTGAACTTCCTGGAAGGCAAGACGATGGACTTTGTCAATAAGAAGGCATTCGAGGGCACGCTACTGGCGCATACAGATGGCAATGTGCCGAACCTGATCGTAAACATCAAGGACCTGTCGCCGTATACGTTTGGCTACCTGGTCTACTTCTTCGAGAAGGCCTGCGGCATCAGCGGCTATCTGCTGGGCGTTAATCCGTTCGATCAGCCGGGCGTAGAGGCGTATAAGAAAAATATGTTCGCGCTGCTGGGCAAGCCGGGCTATGAGAAAGAGAAAGCGGAGCTTGAAGCTCGTCTGTAGACCGCGTTGAGCGATTACAGCGCGTATTACGGGGAGCAGGGCATGAAGCTGGAGCGGTACAAGACACTGCTTGCGCCCGGCAGCAAGGAGATTGTCATCAAGAAGTCCCGCTTCATCGGCTATGCGCGTCCAGTTGCCAGCGAGGAGGAGGCGATCGCCTTCATCGAGGAGATTAAGAAGCAGCACTGGAACGCTACGCATAACTGCTCGGCCTATATTGTAGGCGAACGGGACGAGTGCCAGAAGCAGTCCGATGATGGCGAGCCGAGCGGCACGGCGGGCAAGCCGATTCTGGAGGTCATCAAAAACCAGCAGCTCAAAAATGTCGCCATCGTAGTAACGCGGTATTTCGGCGGCATCATGCTCGGAGCCGGCGGCTTGATCCGGGCCTATACGGACGGAGCGGTCGCGGGCATTGAGGCAGCCCAGCCGATTGTCCGCGTGCTGCACCGTGAGGTGTTCGCCCAGGTCGATTATACATGGTACGGCAAGCTGGAGAACGAATTCCATCAGCGCGGCCTGCGTATCCTGGGCACGGAGTTTACCGACCAGGTGACGATTACCTGTCTGCCGGAGGAGCCGGAGGCGGATCGCTTCATGGCGTGGCTGACGGATTTTACACAGGGTCAGGCGGTCATCTCCTCTGGGGAGACACGGTATTTTACTGCGGAAGGCTAGCATGTTTCCCACCATTGCGGAATAGGGTCTTGTATAGGGGCGTATTGCCCCTCCTATCTCGCGCTTGAGGGAGGCGTCCGTAATGGCGATTGCGGTAAGGCGGTTTGCTGCGCTGTCGGGAATCGTATTGGTACTGCTTGGGATCGTTGGTCTGTTCTCCAATCATCTATTGGGTTGGTTTCATCTGCATGTAATGCATACAACAATCTATCTGTTGCTGGGTGTGCTGGGTCTGCTGGCTTCCTCACAGGAGGGGTATGCGTACCGCTATTCACAGGTGATAGGCATCGGGTTTATCGTGCTTGCCGTGCTCGGCATCTTCGTGAAGGATCTGTTCGGCCTCATGGCGCTGGGTCTGTCTGACCATGTGCTTCATTTCATCTTGGGTGCAGCGGGATTGTACTTCGGCTATGTGCTGGTGGAATCAGACTCGCATCAGCCAGCAATGTAGGGATGGGATAAGTGTTGACGATGAGGGGTTCGGCTTATGCCGAGCCTCTCTTTGGCGTGGGGGCAGCTCTTTACTCGCATAGGGCAAGCTTGTCTGGACGAGGCTTAAGCACCGCTAAAGTTCCTTGCAGCTCATCCATTGCGATCCAATTAGAACACCACTCTAGCTGGATTATCAATAAGTCCAATCCACTTGATTATTTTTTCTTATTTTAGGATTGACGATCAAGCTATTGGTCTGATACATTATTAATACCTAGTAAATTAATAGGAATTGTTATGTGGAATTGGAATGGGAGCAGGTTGATCGGACTGCCGAAAATCTGGGGGGTTAGACGTCGGTGAATGGGATGTTTCGCAGCCGCTGGTGGGGCTTCGGCTTCAGAAGCACTGTCATGCTTTACTTCGTAGTATTAATTGTACTGCCCATATTAGGAATCTATACTCAATCGCTCTCTGGCGGCTGGGCAACCTTTTGGGCAAGTGTTAGCGACCCCTTGGCCTGGAAGGCCGTGCTGCTGACGGTTCGGCTGTCTATTGTCGCGACGATGATTAACGTTCTGGCGGGTACAATGATCGGATGGGTTCTCATCCGGTATCGGTTCTGGGGAAGAAGCCTGCTTAACAGTCTGGTCGATCTGCCGTTCGCATTGCCGACTGCTGTCGGCGGACTGATGATTCTCCTGCTGCTCGGGCCCAATAGCTTGATCGGCGATCTGGCTGGCAAGCTCGGCTTCGAGATCGTGTTCCATGAGCCGGCGATTGTCATTGCGATGGTGTTCGTGACGTTCCCGTTCGTCATCCGCGCGGTGCAGCCGTTGCTGGAGGAGATGGACCCGTCGGAGGAAGAAGCTGCCTATACGATGGGTGCCTCCAAGTCGAAGACCTTCCTGCAAGTGATTCTGCCTACGATGCTGCCAGGCATTATTAGCGGCGGGATGCTGGCCTTCTCCAGAGCGCTGGCCGAGTTTGGTGCGGTGGTGCTGGTAGCGGGCAACATTCCAGGCAAGACGCTGATTGCCTCTGTATTCATCTTTGGCGAGGTGGAGAGTGATAATCCGCAAGGAGCAGCCTCGGTGTCGATTCTGCTGCTCACGTTGTCCTTCCTGATCCTGTGGACGGTTAATATCATCCAATCCAGGAGGGCGGGCAAATGAAGAGGCTATGGATTACATTAACTTATATTGTATTTACAATTTTGCTTATTATTCCGTTGATTCGGATTTTTACAGGCGCCTGGGCGGAGGGCTGGCAGGGGATCGCAGAGGCGCTTACACGCCCGCAGTCGTTGCATGCGCTGATGATGACCGGTATGATCGTCGTCATCGTCACCGTCATCAATACGCTGTTTGGCGTCATGCTGGCGATCTATCTTGTGCGTGCTCCATGGCTCGGGCCGCGGGTGAAGCAATTACTGAATAGTCTGGTTGATCTCCCGTTTGCGGTATCGCCTGTCATCGGGGGCTTGATGATAGTGCTGCTGCTTGGGCCGAATACCGTCATTGGCACGTTCTTTGAGGCCGCGGGCTTCAAGGTCGTCTATGCGCTGCCGGGCATGGTGCTGGCGACACTGTTCGTTACCTTCCCGCTGATGGTGCGGGAGGTGATGCCGGTGCTGCAGGAGATCGGCTCGCAGCAGGAGGAGGCGGCATCGACACTTGGCGCATACTCATGGTATACGTTCTGGAAGGTGACATGGCCTTCGATCCGTTGGGGCGTCATCTATGGCGTCGTGTTGACTGTGGCACGCTCGATGGGGGAATTCGGTGCGGTACTGGTCGTATCGGGAAATATTATGAACAAGACGCAGACCGCTACGACGCTGGTCTATCAGGATGTGGAGAATTTCAATGTACTGGCAGCTAACAGTGTGGCGCTAGTGCTGGCGGCAATCTCGATTGCATTGCTTCTGCTCATGGAATGGGCCAAAAAGCGAAAGGGGCATTGATTTATGCATATTGAAGTGAAAGATTTAAATAAGCATTTCGGTGATTTCCATGCCGTGCGCGGCGTCAGCTTCGATATTCAGAAAGGACGGCTGATCGGTCTCCTGGGGCCGAGCGGCGGCGGGAAAACGTCCATTCTCCGAATGCTTGCAGGGCTGGAGAAGCCTGATTCCGGCGATATCATCTTTCACGGCAGACGCGTGAATGACTTGCCGCCGCAAGAGCGCGGGATCGGCTTTGTCTTTCAGAACTATGCCTTGTTCAAGCATATGACGGTCTACGACAACATTGCCTTTGGCCTGAAGGTGAAGAAGCAATCCAAGGAGCAGATTCGCGAGCGGGTGATGTCGCTGGTGGAGCTGACAGGTCTCAAGGGCTTCGAGCATCGCTATCCGAATCAGTTGTCCGGCGGTCAGCGGCAGCGTGTCGCGTTCGCCAGGGCACTTGCTCCCGAGCCTCAGTTGCTGCTGCTCGATGAACCGTTCGCGGCGATTGACGCGAAGATTCGTCAGGAGCTGCGCACATGGCTCAAGGATATGATCGAGCGTCTGGGCATTACGTCGATCTTCGTCACGCATGACCAGGACGAGGCGATCGAGGTGGCGGACGAGATCATGATTATTAATAAGGGACGGCTGGAGCAGAAGGGCTCTCCATGGGATATATACAAAAACCCGCAGACACAGTTCGTCGCCAGCTTTATTGGAGAGTCGACAATTGTATCCGATATTGCCAAGCTCAGAGGCTTCGAGGATGCAGTTGCCTGGCCGGACACGAAGGCGCTTATTCGTCCAGAGTATATTGAGGTGGGGCGACCCAATGAATTCTCCATCATTTCAGCCACGGAGCCGGGTCGGATCAAGCATATTCATTTCCGCGGCAGTGAATGGATGGTCGAGGTCGAGGTGGGCGAGGTCACACTCATTACGTATCGTTCGCTGGAGAAGGAAGTGCTGCAGCCTGGGCAAGAGGTGCAGGTGCTTATTCATCGCGCCTATCTGTTCAACGACTCGGACAGTTGGATTATGGAGAACAAGCTGAAGGAAGACCCGATGCCGATTCATATCTAGAGGGAGAGGCGCAATCGTTACCGAGCTTGAGACAATCGCAGGCTCCAGACACGATTGCGCCTGGACAGTACGGCGCGGCGAATCCGCGCTGCTCAAACCGATACAGAAAGTGTTGTGTGCCGTAATGAAACTTGAGCGAGAACATGTATTGCAGCCTGGTAGCAGACGCCGCGCTGGCTCTGTGGGAAGGACTCGGGCTTACATAGCGCTCCTGCTGGGCGCAGTCATGCTGGCGCTGACGGGCTGTACGGGAGGCGGCGGCTCAGAGGGGCCAGCGCAGCCGGCAGCGGAGAAGGGCGATGTTACGCTGGTAGTGGGAGCCTATTCTGTCGTCAAGGACGTCTTTGCGGAGCTGCTGCCTGCGTTCAGGGAGGAGTGGAAGCAGCAGACTGGACAGACCGTTGTGTTCCAGGAATCGTATGAGGCCTCAGGCACACAGGCGCGGGCGATTGTCGGCGGCTTCGAGGCGGATGTGACGCTGCTGGCGATGGAAGGCGACATGGAGAAGGTGGAGAAGGCTGGTATGATTACACATGACTGGCGAGCGAAGGGCACCAAGGGGATGGTCACACGCTCGATCGTTGTCCTCGGCACTCGTGAGGGCAATCCGCTCCACATTCAGGACTGGACAGACCTCGCCAAGCCGGGGGTGAAGGTGCTGTATCCGAACCCGAAGACCTCCGGCGGCGCGCAATGGGATATTAATGCGATCTATGGCGCAGGACTGAAGGCCTCGGAGCGGCAGCAGGGCAAGCCTGATCCGGCCTTCGCCAAGAGCTTCCTGGCAAGCATTCACCACAATGTCGAGTCGCTCGACAAGAGTGGGCGCGCATCGATGGCAGCCTTCGAGTACGGGGTGGGCGATGTCATCGTGACCTATGAGAATGAGCTGCTAGCGCGTATACGTCACGGAGTGCCCTATCAGATCGTCGTTCCCGAGGACACGATCCTGATCGAGAATCCGGCTGCGATCATCGATCGGAATGTCGACAAGCACGGCTCTCGCGAGGTGGCCGAAGCGTTCATAGACTTTCTCTACAGCGACAAGGCGCAGGAGCTGTTCATGGAGTATGGCTTCCGACCAGTCACAGACCATCTGAAGGAGCAGGCGGCCAAGCGGTACATCGAGCCGTCAGGACTATTCACGATCGACGATCTGGGCGGCTGGGACGAGGTGCGCAGCAAGCTGTATTCAGCCCGAGGCATCTGGTACCAGGTGCTGGCGGGCATCTGATACAAATAGAAGGAATAAATAGAAGAGAACCATTGGTATTTGCTGCTGGCGGAGCGAATACCAATGGTTCTTTTGCGAGTTGTTGACACTATAAAGGGCTGCAACGTTCCGCCATAGTCTGTAACGGGGCAGAAGAGGCATAATCACACCGGTTCTGAATGTTACTGTCGGAATAAGAACCTCCAATACGGACATTTGAGAACTGAAAAGTGAGAATACGAACTATCTTTCCTCCCCGCACTCGGTCTAGAATGGAGGCATCCCGGGAAAACATAATGTGTTCTGTAAACTGAAATGGGGTGTCTGCAATAGGAATCTATAAGGAGCTCAAGGTGAACCGGCATTTATATTTGCTTGCCTTGCCGGGTGTATTGTTTCTGCTCATATTCGCCTACCTTCCGATGTTCGGCCACATCGTAGCCTTTAAACGATTTCGACCGAGCGATGGCCTGTGGGGGAGCGAATGGGTCGGCCTGGACAACTTCAAGTTTTTTTTCGGCTCGGACGACTGGCTTCATATTACGCTGAACACATTGTTTATTAACAGTCTCTTTATTGTATTTACACTTGGTATTGCCCTTGTGCTCGCTGTTTTTATTAATGAGCTGCGGCATGCCTTGTACAAGCGTCTGGCGCAGTCGGTCATTTTCCTGCCATACTTTGTATCGTGGCTCGTGGTCAGCTTCATGACGTATGCGGTGTTCAACACCTCTGACGGCGTGCTGAACAAGCTGCTTGCGGGTCTTGGAAGAGAGGGCTACAACTGGTATGGCAACGCCGAGCTGTGGCCCTACATTTTAACGATGTTATTCGTGTGGAAAATGTCCGGTTATGTGACGATTATCTTTTTCTCGGCGATTACCGCTATTTCCGGTGAATATTATGAAAGCGCTAAACTGGATGGGGCGAGCCGATTCCAGCAGATTCTCCATATTACGCTGCCGCTGCTGCGTCCCACGCTGGTCGTTCTGCTGCTGCTGCAAATCGGAAGGATATTCTATGGCGATTTTGGGATGATTTACGGCATTATAGGAGATAATCCGATTCTGATTCCGACGACGGATGTGATTGACACGTTCTCGTTCCGGGCGCTCAGACAGCTCGGCAATTTCAGCATGGCAGGCGCTGTTGTGCTGTACCAGGCGATTATGGGTCTGATTACAATTGTACTGTTCAACTGGGTTGCCAAAAAAATTGACAGCGACTCGTCACTATTCTAGAAAGGAGCATGATCATGGTGAATTCCGATCGGTTATTTTCTGGAATCGTATATGCCTTCATCGGATTGTTCGTATTGTTTTGCGGTGTTCCCTTCTGGATGGTTGTCATCAATTCCATTGCCTCGGAGAGCAGTCTGCAAACGTCAGGGTACATGCTGTTTCCGGCGGAATTCAGCTCGTATGCCTACGAGTATTTGTTTCAGGGCAGACAACTGTGGAGCAGCTACGGGGTTACGGTGGTCATTACCGTCATCGGTACGATATTGGCTATCTTCCTTACTTCTACACTCGCCTATGTGATGGCGCACAGAAAAGCGAAGTATGGGCGCGTGCTGTCCTTCATGACCTATTTCACCATGATATTCGGTTCGGGGATGGTCGGCTTCTACATGCTGGTGGCGATCTGGCTTGGACTCAAGGATACGCTGTGGGCGATGATATTGCCCTATCTCATTAATCCGTTCTTCGCGTTTATATTGGTCGCCTTCTATCGTACCATACCTTATGAAGTCAACGAGGCGGCCAAAATCGACGGCGCCAATGAAATCGCCACCTTTTTCCGTATCATCTGGCCGATGACGGTGCCCGCCTTGGCAACCATTACCTTGTTTTATGCGCTGCAATATTGGAACGACTGGTATCTGGCCATCATGTTCGTTGACGATTACCATTTGCATCCGCTGCAAATTATGATTCGCCAGTTGATCGCCAATATGAATATGCAGTCCTATCTGCAGGGCGGAACGGTTTCCTTTGACAAGCCATTGCCGGTGAAGGGAGTACAGCTCGCGACGGTATGTCTGACGATTGGCCCGATCGTGTTTTTGTATCCGTTCGTCCAGAAATATTTTGTCAAGGGATTAACGATTGGAGCGGTAAAAGGATGAACGTGTAAAAGGCTGAAGCGACTTGCAATACGACTACACATGAAAGGTAGTGAAGGGTATGCGTAAAAATAAATGGTTCGCGGGATTGGCAAGCTTGATCGTATTGACAACAACACTCGCTGCATGCAGCGGCAGCTCCGGGAAGACAGAGACCCCCGCTCCTTCAGCGCCTTCGGGCTCCACAGCGGGTGAAACAGGTAAGGCGCTTGATCCGGTCACTTTGAAAATCATGATGTGGGGCAACCGTCCGGCTGATTTTGATAAGGTGCTGGCGGAGGCGGAGAGCCGCATGAAGGATACGCTTAATGTCAAGCTGGACGTCGTATTTGTTCCGGTATCGGATATTGTACAGAAATCGCAGATGGCGCTTGCCTCAGGGGAAGAGATCGATCTGATCTGGGATTCGCCGCTCGTGTCCATGAACTCCAATATCGCCTCCGGCTACTATGAGCCGCTTGATGAGCTGCTGGCGCAGTATGGGCCGAATATATTGGCGACCCGTCCGGCCGAGATGTTCGAGGGCAACAAAGTGAACGGCAAAACGTATGGTATTCCGCTGGGTGCCTCCCAATACTTCGGCTATACGTATCTGGTTCGTCAGGATATTCGGGAAAAGCTGGGCATCGGCCCGATCAAGACGTATGACGAGCTGGTGCAATTCGCTTACGCTGTCAAGCAAAAGGAGGCCGGGCTGGTGCCGATGCTTCCGTCCACGTCCTTTTTCTCGGAGGCGTCCTTCCGCTCCCGCTTCGATCAGGATACACAGATTCGGAGAACGCAAGCGATGTCGACCATTATGTTGTATTATAAAAATAACGACGGCATCGTCTATAATCTGCTCGATGAGATGGAGCCTACGGTTTGGGACTGGATCGTCAACGCCCGGAGGATGTACCAGGATGGCGTAATCCATCCCGATGTACTGGCCGTCAAGGACTACGAGGGGGAATTCAGCGGCGGCAAGGCGGCCATTATTCCTGTCAACGATTTCGGCGTGAAGGATAACATTCAGCAGGCATTGGCGAAGAATGTGCCAGGCAGCAAGGTGGAGGCCGTTACCTTCTTCGACAGCACGCCGAAAAAAAATATTACCAACTTCTCGCAATGGAATTTTATCAGTATTCCGGTCACGAGCAAGCATAAGGAACGCGCGATCCAGTTCTTGAACTGGACACAGGAGAAGGATAATTATGATCTGCTTGCGTATGGCCTGAAGGGGAAAAACTGGGAGGCTATTGGAGAGGACAAATACAAGCCACTGGATGCCGACTATGCCTGGTTCCCTTACTTGTGGATCTGGAATCCGACGTTTGAGAGGTTCGATGCTTCCCAGACGGATGAAGTCGTTGAGCTTAACCGTTTCATTAAGGAAGCAGACAACTTCGAGAAGGACATTCTCACAGGCTTCCAGTTCGATTCGCAGCCGGTATTGAATGAGATGACCAAATACAAAACGATCGAAGATAAATATTATGCGGCATTGTTCAATGGGGTGATGGATTCGCAGACGGGCTATGACAACTTCAAAAGCGAAGCCGGGCCGACACTGAAAAAGATTCAGCAGGAAATGCAAAAGCAAATCGATGCATTTCTGAAGCGCTAAGCCAATCCATAGCTGGAGGAGGAGTACAATGGAGCATAGGGTTCAGATCGATAGCGGGTACCTCGAGGGTGTGCCGGGCGTTCATAACAATGTAACCGTATTCAAGGGAATTCCTTATGCGGCTCCGCCCGTTGGCGCTTTGCGCTGGCGTCCGCCGCAGCCGCCGGCTGCATGGGAAGGGGTGCGGCCTGCGGATCGCTTCGGCCCGATCTGCCCGCAGTTTATCCCGGAGCCGGGGTCGTTCTATCATGAGGAGTTTTATGTGGAGGAGCAGGAGCAGAGCGAGGATTGTCTGTACTTGAATGTGTGGAGCGCCGCCGCTTCGTCTGATGAGCGCAGGCCAGTCATGGTCTGGTTTCATGGTGGCGGGCTGGTCGAAGGATCAGGCTCGCTTCCCTCCTTTGACGGCGAATCGCTAGCGCTATGCGGGGTTGTTGTAGTCACCGTCAATTACCGCCTGTCCGTGCTTGGCTTTCTGGCGCATCCCGAGCTGACGGCGGAATCGGAGCACGGCTCATCCGGCAACTACGGCTTGCTGGATCAGACAGAGGCGCTTCGCTGGGTTCAGCGCAATATTGCTGCCTTCGGCGGCGACCCTGACAATGTCACGATCTTCGGGCAATCGGCCGGCTGCTTCAGCGTATATAGCAAGCTGGCATCACCGCTAGCGAAGGGACTGTTCCACAAGGCCATCTGCCAAAGCATCTTCCTGGGACCCATCTGTACACTGGCGGAGGTGGAGGCCAAGGGTGCGCAGTTTGCCCAGCAGCGCGGGGCAGCCTCTATAGCGGAGCTGCGCGCACAGTCCGCCGAGCAGTTGATGAGCGATCCCGAGCTATACCGGAACGCACTCGGACTGTTGCCAGTTGCGCTCGACGGCTGGGTGCATGAGGAGGACTCGCTGACGATGCTGCTGGAGGGCAGGCATCACCCTGTTCCGCTCCTGATGGGCGCAACCGCGAATGAAATGACGACGCTCGTCACTGGAGGCTGTACGCTGGAGTCGTTCCAATCCATGGCCCATCGCCAATTCGGCGAGGAGGCAGAAGTCTTTCTCAGCCTCTATCCGGCCGTGAACGATGAGGAGGCGACGGAAGCATATCGGAATTATATGAGCGACAGATTTATGGCCTCCAAGCTGGTCTGGGCAGAGGCGCAGCAGCGTTCTGGCGATGTGAACTGTTATCTGTATTACTTCACCAGGAAGCCGCCTGGAAGGAATGAAGCGTATTACGGCGCGTTTCATTCGGCCGATCTGTATTATGTATTCCACACGCTTCACTCCACCGACCGTCCTTGGGAGAGAGAGGATTGTCGGCTGGCCGAGGCGATGACGACCTATTGGACCCGCTTCGCCGCTAAGGGAGCGCCGGCCGCAGAGGGATGGCCCCACTGGTCAGCCTTCAACGCCGCGGATGTGCGGGTGATGGAGCTTGGAGACGAGATTCGGGAGATACCGCTGCCCCATGCGGCTCGGCTGGCCTTTTGCGCCCGTGGCATCCTTAATAAGGAGCCGCTAAAGTTTGAATTGGAATAGGTTTGAACATCCTAATGCCAAGGAGAGAAGGAGAGTCGGGAGAGACGCTTGTCGTCTCTTCCGCTTTCCTCTTTAACTTTTCAACTAGAATGCAGGAGCAAAAAGGAGTGACCGTGTGAAGCGATTCCGGCTGAGTCAAACTTATCTGAGAATGTTTTTGTTTTTATCGATTTTGTTCACGGTTGCCTTTGTACCCTATACCTTGTTTCTTTCGACGAAATTTTCATCTTATGCCCAAAATGAAATTGACAGCAACACAAGCGCCAAGCTCGACCAAATGTTGAAAAGTACGGAATTTGCCCTGGATCGGCTGAAGTCCTACGGCCTGAGCATGTACGAGACGCCTTTAATTCGGGAGTGGCTTGCTTCCGATCAGAAGAACCCGCTTCTGGTGCAGCGCACGATGAATGCGATGACGATCCTGCTGGCTAATGAGCCGTTTATTCATACGATCTACTTAATGAATACGAACACTCAGGAAATTATTGATTCCAATGTCGGCATCCGTTCGGAGGCGGAATTTGCGGATCAGCGAATGCTGGAAATCATACGAAACGAGCGACCGAAGGTACTGCGCTACTTCATCCATGAGATTGCCGGGGGCAAGCATCTGGCACTCGTGGTGCCCTCTACGCCAATAAATAATGCGTATAATGGATACCTGGTCATGCTGCTGGATAATGAGGCCTTACGCAAAACCTTGCTCCAGTTCAGCGAGTCGTCCGGTATCGAGGTTGCAATAGCAGATGAACATGGGGATGCCGTCGTTGCTTCGCCTGAGGCCAGAGAGCTGCTGCCGTATGCAGTGCAGGCCGAGGCGAATGGGCGGAGCGGAAGCGTGCAATTGAACTCTGAGGAATGGTCGGTGTACAAGCAGCTTATGGGCTCCCAGCCATGGACGATGTATTACATCACCCGGACAGGAGAAGCCAAGCAGCAGATCGTGAGTCTGCAGCGGCATATTCTGCTTGCCTCCCTGCTGCTGCTGGCGTTGTTGAATCTGCTGCTCTATTGGATTTCTCGCCGCTCGTACCGACCCTTCAGCCAGCTCGCGGCGCGCCTCAGAATGGAGCTGGACAGCAAGCGCTTCAAGCAGGCGCCCGACTTCTCCGGCAATCCGGCAGATTACAAGGTGATCCAGCATAGTATGGATGCCTTGATCGATACGGTAGACAACATGGTGTTTTCCTTGCGTACTCATCAAGAGGTGATTGACAGCGAATATTTGCAACGGTGGATTATGGTCGGGGCGATGAACGAGCCGGTTCGAGATTATATTGAAGCCAGATTCCGGCTGCTCTCGTATAGCCAATTGCGCATGCTTGTGCTGCGCATCGATCACTATGCTGCCTTTGTGGAGCGATACGACCAGTTCGGCTCGCGCAAGCTGATCAAGTACGGGATGAGCAACATCGCCAAGGAGATTTTGACGGCCAATGGCTGGGCAGCGGAAAGTGTGGACTTCGGCGGGGATCACATCGTGATCCTGCTGGGGCATGATGATGTCGGTGAGGAGGAGCTGCTGGCGGCTATAGACCGAATTGTCGAGCAGACCGAATTATGGCTCAGCGTGCAGGTTGTCATCGGACTGAGCGAGCCGGGCGAGGCGTCTTGCGATCTCCGGGGGCTGTATGAGCATACGTATGAGATGACACATCTTAAATTTATTACAGGTAAAGGGCATGTCTTTCGGGAACAAGACATGAGGCGTTATATGGGCATTGTCAAGCCAAGCGGCGACGAGCAGCACATGGAGGGAATGATTCAGAATGTACGTCTAGGTGAGCTGGACAAGGCGCTTGCCAATCTGGAGGCGATGATGCGCCACCTGCAGACATTGCCGCGATCTGCCTGCCTGTTTGAGCTGACCATTGTGCTTCATGGCTTGATGAAGGCATTCAAGCCGTTTGATCTCATCGATACCCCGATGGGCATTCAGCCATTTCTGGAGCGGTTCCGCACGCTTGACGAGGTGCAGGCATGGTTGCGCGGGAGACTGGAGGACATCGTTCAGCAACTGGGCAATCGAAAAAATGGCAGTCGCAAGGAAGCGCTGGCGGCAGAAATTCGAGACTATGTGAAAAGCAGGCTCCACGATGCGATGCTCTCTGTAGAGGATGTCGGCAACCATCTGCAACTGTCCGCAAGCTATGTTCGTCAAGTATTCAAGGAGGTGGTCGGCATGACGCTGTCCGATTATATACTGGAGGCTCGAATCGAGCAGGTCAAGAAGCTGCTGGAGACAACGGACTGGCCTATTGCCGACATCGCAGAACATTCGGGCTTTCAGACGAAGAGCCACTTCTACACTACCTTCAAAAGGATGACCGGCAGAACGCCCAATGAGCATCGCCAGTATCAAGGAAGAGGAAAGATACGAGTCACGATGAATGCTGGTGAGGATTGAAAGGCGACAAAAGATGGATCAATAAGGGATGAGGGCTCGTTATGCCAAAAAACGATAATATGCTGGCCATTCTATGGATGCTGAATTCGGGCGTGAAATTGACAGCAAAACAAATATCCGAAAAGTTGGAAATAAGTATAAGGACAGTTTATCGGTATATAGATGCACTGTGTGCCAGTGGAGTGCCTATCGTATCCGACGCAGGTCATAATGGCGGGTATAGCTTGCTGAATCATTTTATCAGAGCGCCGCTGCTATTTGATCTTGAAGAAAAAAAGGCACTCCTTCATGCTGCAGTTTTTGCAAAAGAAGCCGGATACCCTCTGAGTGAAGCATTAGGCAATGCGACATCAAAATTGAAGAGGTATTCGAATCAGGAGCAGGAAAGGATACTTAGCCGTCATTTATCTGGATTTGAAGTGATAAACCGCATGGGAGACCCTTCTATTCAGCCAGTATTGGCAGAGCTGGAGCAGGCTGTAGAAGGCGAATACTCTATAGAAATTGATTATCGCTCAGGCCATGAACAACAAACCAGGAATAGAGTGATAGACCCCTATGGAATGGTGTACTGGAACAATAAATGGTATACGGTTGCATTTTGCCACCTAAGGCAAGCGATACGCAGCTTTCGGGCAGAACGAATTCTACAGATCAAGCGTACTCAATTAGCATTCAAGCGACCCGAAGCCTTTTCGGCCCGTGAAGTATTTATGCAAAATTTATGGCCTGATTTAGCAGGCAAGGACGGGATCATTTCGTTAGTTATCGGAGGTAGGTCAGAGTCACTGGATGACTTATGCCTGCATTGGTTTTTGGGACATCATCTGAAGGAGCGGACTTCGAATCAAGCCATCTTCTTACTTGAGGAACAATCACTTCATAGATATGTCCCTTACTTTCTCCTATCCTACGGGAAATCCATTCAAGTCATCGAACCACAGAGCTTAAAGGAACAGCTTGTTGCTGTTGCATCGGAGTTAGTGGAATATTATCGACTTTAACAGCTTCACTGACAGTAGATGTCAGTGAAGCTGTTTTATAATGATGATCATCATTGATTACAAATAAGGAGAATGAACAAATGAAGAATACGGTATATCTTTATGTGTTTGATACGATGGCAGACTGGGAAATAGGTTACTTGACTGCCGAACTGAACTCGGGAAGATATTATAAAAAGGGGCTGGCTCCCTCAAAAATAGTTACCGTCGGAACTGAAAAGACCCCTGTAACGACAATGGGCGGATTGAAGATACTGCCTGACATCAAACTGGATGAGTGCAGCATGGATAGCACAGATGCATTGATTTTACCTGGTGGAGAGACATGGCTAGACGCCATTCACCAGCCCATCTTAAAAATCGCCCAAAGGTGTATAAATGAAGGTACATTGGTTGCCGCGATTTGTGGTGCTACAATAGCGCTTGCCCAGGCAGGATTGCTGAATTCACGCCCGCATACAAGCAATGATCTTGAATACCTTAAAATGATATGCGCCACTTACACGGGTGAAGCGTATTTCAAAATGGAGCCTGTAGTAACTGACGGGAAATTGATCACTGCATCTGGAATAGCTCCGTTGGAATTTTCTGTTCACGTCTTGCAAGCTCTGGGTGTGTTATCTCCCAAGACATTAGATGCCTGGTATCGTCTGAATAAGACTCAGGAATCCCAATATTTCGTTGAGTTGATGAATTCAATCCAATAAATTTATTTTGATAAAAGGTATTAAAAGTGTCAGTTATGAGTAAAAGGTCAGTGGCGAGAGCGGAACGTCATTTTACGTCAGCTCAAGTAGAGGCTCAACTGCACGCATCAGCTTCTTGAAGGTATATCCTGAATATGGTATGCTTACAATAGAATTAAGGGGCGATTGCCGTCGCCCCCTGCACAACATGTTGGATGGGAAACCTCCGAGCATAACTCAGAAGAAAATAACCTGCTCCCAGTGGCAAAACTTGGGCAGGTTATTTTCGTTTATTCAGGTAAGTAAGTAGCGCGAGCAAAAACATGCCGAGCATCATCACTTCCGTCAACGAAAATTGCATGAGCATCACCCCCGCTCTGGAGGCGATACTTTCCCACCCAAGTCATGTTGTACGGGGATTATTATACCAAAGTTTCCTAGTCTAGGGTAGGCCTTTTCATAGACGAACCGTCAATCAAGGTGAAACGTTCCGATTGATATGAGCCCTGATGTTAAGCCCCAGTATGTCGTAACACAGCACTGTAAGCGATGGCTGTTAAGACGGCTCTGCTCCAAGCACGAACTTCTCGACCACAAGCGCTACGCCGTCCTCGTTATTCGAGGCGGTAATGTAGTCCGCAATCTCCTTGAGCGGCTGAACCGAGTTTTCCATAGCGACGCCAAGACCGGCCACCTCCAGCATCTCATGATCGTTCCACGAATCGCCAATTGCGATGACCTGCTCCATGCCGCAGCCGATATGTGCAGCCAAAAATTGCAGCGCATGCCCCTTCGTACCTTCCTTATGCATAATCTCCAGATAGTGCGGCTTGGATTTCGTAATATGTGCAATGTCGCCGATCAGCAGCTTTAATTCGGCAGCGGCGGCATCCAGCACCTCTGGATCATCGATGATGAGCATCTTCATCTGCGGCTTGCGAACGAGCGAGGCAAAATCAGGCTCGATGACATAGGGAATGTTGGACAAGCGGGAATAACCCTGAATCCTCTCATTGTCCTCCTTGGCATACAGGATGTCATCCACGTACAGTTGCAAATGCAGTCCCTTTGCCTCGCAGTATTCATACAGCTTCAATGCAGCTTCCTCAGGAACATAGCGCTCGTAGATGATCTGCCCATCGAGCAGTGTCTTGATGATCGAGCCCTGGTACGTAATGATCGGCACATTCAGCTCGATCTGCTGTGCAATTTTCTGCGCGGAGGCGAACATCCGCCCAGTCGCCAGCGTTACCGTCACGCCTGCCTCTATCGCTTGCTTGAGCGCCAGCTTGGTGCGCGGTGTCACCTCTATATGATCATTCAACAATGTGTCGTCCACATCAATCGCAATCAGCTTGTATGGCATCGTATTGAATCTCCCCTCGTATGTTGTCTATGACTGATTGTACCTGATTGCGTCCGCCATTCCAAGGGCTTCGGCTTGAAGCGGGCGACGGAATAAGATAAAGTGATACTACGAGTACATAATGAGGACGGAGAGAATGCACATGCAATATAGCTCGGCAGCGCGCCGCCAAAAACGAATCGTCACCATGCTGCTTATCGTACTGATTGCCGGGGCTGCGGGTTTTGCCGGTGGACAATGGTGGATGGGCTATCGTTATCCCATGCTGAAGGAGCCGGCGTTTGCCAACATGAATCAATCGTATAATGAAATACGGAATAACTACATGGGCGAATTCAATAGCAACACTCTTATTCAGGGCGCTACAGCGGGTATGGTCTCCTCGCTGAACGACCCCTATTCCGTCTATTACAGCGGTGACCAGGGCAAGAGCTTCCTGCAGCGCTATGAGGATCACTTCGTCGGAATCGGTGTCGAGATTCGAGTGGAGCAGGGGCAATTCATCATCAATTCCACGATAAAGGGAGCGCCGGCAGAGAAGGCGGGTGTTCAGGCGGAGGATCGGATCATCGAGATCGATGGTGAGGCTGTAGCGGGGAAGAAGCTGGAGGATATTGTCGGTATTACGCGCGGCGAGGAGGGAACGAAGCTAAGGCTTACGCTGCTCCGGCCTGCCGCGGGCGAGACAGTCAAGCTGGAGGTCACCCGCGGTGAGGTGCCGGTAACTACCGTCTCCTCTTCGCTGCAGGGAGATGGTGTCGGCATCGTTGCGATCTCAAGGTTCAGCGAGAGTACCGCCAAGGAGTTCCAGCGCGCGGTGGATGCGTTGGAGCAGCAGGGGATGAAGGGACTGCTGATCGATCTGAGAGGCAACCCTGGCGGGCTGCTCATGCAGACCATTGATATTGCCAGCATCCTTATTCCGAAGGATAAGCCGATTGTTCAGGTTGTATACAAGAATGAAGATCGCCACTATACGCATCGCTCCAAACAGAGCAAGGAGTGGACGCTGCCTGTCGTTGTGCTTATCGATGAGAACAGCGCCAGCTCGTCCGAAGTTCTCGCCGCGGCGCTTCAGGCGAACGGTGCAGTGCTGGTCGGCAAGAAAACCTTTGGCAAGGGAGTGGTGCAGACGTTCCGTCAGTTCAAGGATGAATCGGTGCTCAAGCTGACGGAAGCGCAATGGCGCACGCCCGAAGGCAACTGGATTCATAAGGAGGGCGTGAAGCCGGATATCGAGGTGTCCTTGCCCGACTATACGAAGCTGCCAGGGCTGTCGATGGAGCTGGAGCTGAAGGAGGGCGACTACGGCAAGGAGGTCAGGACAGCACAGCAGATGCTGAGCGTGCTCGGTTATGGCAAGGCGGCGCAGGAAGGCATCTACGATGCGGATACAGCAGCCGCGGTCAGGGCGTTCCAGCAGACTGAGGGGCTAGAGGTGGATGGCGTCATCCGCGGCGGCACCGTCTATCGGCTGCATCAGCGGCTCGCAGCCAAGATGGAGCATGAGGATACACAGCGGGAGCGAGGGATGAAGGAGCTGGAGGCGCATATTCGGCAGGAGGCGAGCCAGCCATGAGGATTGGCTTTCGCACGGTGAAGACGGCGGTGGGGGTCTGCCTCTCGATCTTGATTGCGGAGCTGCTGCAGCTATCGTATTTCAGCTCGGCGGGCATATTGACGCTGCTGTGCATTCAGCGGACACGCAAGCAGTCGATTGCTGCTGTGCTTGACCGCTTCTTCGCCTGTCTGATCGGCATGCTGATGTCCAGTGTGCTGTTCTGGCTGCTTGGCTATCATGTGTGGTCGATCTTGGCGCTCTATCTGCTGTTCATTCCGGTGCTGGTCCGCTTCAGGCTGCAGAACGGTATTGCGAGCAGTTCTGTCATCATCATGCACAGCTATGTCAGAGGACATGTGTCGCTGGCATTCTTCGCCAATGAGCTGGGCATTATCGTGGTTGGGCTGGGTGTGGCGCTGCTGGTTAACCTGTATATGCCAGGACTTGATCGGCAGATTGACCAGTTCAAGCGTGAGGTAAGCGCCAAGATGGCGTCGATCTTTCACGAGCTAGGTCAATATCTGCGCGAGGGGAGCAGCCTGTGGGACGGGAAGGAGCTGCTGGAGCTGGGCGACCTGCTTCAACGGGCGCGTCATCTGGCCGTGCTGGAGGTGGAGAATAATGTGACAGGGAAATTGAATCCATTTTACTATTATGTGGACAAAAAGTCCCATCAGTTCCAAATCATTGAGAGAATGGTGCCGCTCGTATCGCGGATCGGGCTGCGGCTGGAGCAGGGGGAGCGGATCGGGGATTTTCTGCATCAGCTAGGCCATAACATCGATAAATTAGACAACAGCGGAGAGTATCTAAGACAGCTCAAGGGCATAAGAGAATATCATAAAGGCTTGCCGATGCCGAGGGATCGAAGCGAATTCGAGAGTCGTGCCAGCCTGTTCACCTTGGCCAATGAGCTCGAAAGCTTCCTGATCAGCACCGAGGTAGCGACGCGAGCTGCAGGCCACCCCGACCTAAGTCCAGGTAAAATCCGGTCATAAGGCCGATTTCTGCCCAGCAAGGAAACCTTATGATAGATCTATACGATAGATTCGGATCAAGATTTCAGTGCGGGCGGGGGTTTGGGATGGGAACAAAGCGAATATACATCTTGTTATCGGATACAGGGACATGGTTCACACGGATGATCAGGCTCTATACCAAGGCAGAGCACAATCATGCCTCGATTGCTTTTGACGAGGAGTTCAAGGAGGTTTACAGCTTCGGTCGCAAGCATCCGGGCAATCCATTTGTTGGCGGCTTCGTCAAGGAGGATCTGCAGAGTGAGCTGTTTCGCAAGGCCTCCTGCGCGTTATTCAGCTGCGAGGTGAGCGAGAGTGAATATAGCTGCTTGCGCGCCTATGTAAGCCAGTTCGAGCAGAATCCTCATCGCTACAAATACAATTTACTCGGTGTAATCGGCATCATGCTCGGCATTCGGATCAAGCGGGAAAATGCTTACTTTTGCTCGCAATTCGTTGCCACCGTGTTCGAGCAGACGGGACAAAGCCTGGTGCCCAAGTGCGCATCGCTTACGACACCAGCCGACCTGGAGCGCTCAGAAGCGCTGGAGCTGCTCTACCGCGGCGAGCTGCGTAGATATTTGCATCATTCAAGCCGTGGCATGGAACGAGCTGGCGAGGCGATGTGCAGCTAGCTGAATAGATTACGCTGTCGTTGTAGTGACATGCCTCACGGCCAGACAAGGGAAGGAGGGGGAGTGCCCCTCATCTCCCCGACCGATGCCGCTATATGTCCGCGCCAATCCGTACTCCGTTGTATACTTCATCGATGTGAATCCAGGCTTCAATTTCCATTGTCCGGGATTGTCTCCATAGTCTGCGGCTCGAGAGCAGAGTGGCCGACTTCACCACTCCATCGCTTCAGACCTGGCAGCACAGCGGTCATCTTGGCACGCGCATCCACCTCCGTCATGCCTTCCTCCACCAGAAACGGTACGCAGAACTCAATCATGCCCTCCAGATTAAGATCAGCTTGGGCGAACTGTCCATCCTCATAACAGTAACGGCAATAGAGTGCCGACAACCGACCATCCTTCTCGGTTCCGGCATGATCCTCCCTAAACGACCAGCTACAGCTCTGACATACATGGCTACTCATCATGATTTCCTCCTCATAAGATTGTATAGCAAGCTAGGACTGCTATAATGCCAGTATAAACAGAGGAACCTGACAGCAGCCTGTCAGGTTCCTCTGGTGGAAGAAAGATCATGAATTGTAATCCGCTCATGCTCTTGTATGCTTCGTTATGGGTTATGCTCTTATCGGTTATGCCCACAGATCATCCCCGTCTGGATTTCAGTCATTATTGCAGGGCGACACGGTCGCCTTCCTTGAGTCCCTCCAGCACCTCGGTCTTGTCGGTCGTCTCCAGCCCTATCTTAATATCCCGCCGCTCGTATTGCCCGGAACCGTTGTCCACCATGACATAAGTGGAATCCTGGTCACGCATGATCGCGATCGACGACAATACCAGCGTATTCTCTCTGCGGCTGGTTTCGATGTCGCCCGTCAGCGATAGTCCTGCAATTAGATATTCATTGGGCTCCAGAGAGATAATGACCTCGAATTGGGCCGCCTGATTCAAGTTGTTCTGATCGGTGCCCGTCTTGGCGAACTTGGAGACATGCTTCACTGTACCGGAGATAGGCACATTCTTCATGGCGCTCATCTTCACGGTCACCTTCATATCCGGCTTGATGCGAAATACGTCTTGTTCCCCGACCAGCGCGGTGAATTGCAGCTTGTCCAGGTCGACAATTTTGCCGATATACTGATTATCGCTTAGCGCTTTTGGTCTTTTCGTTGCCGAATCGAACAGGAAGATGCCTGAGGCGGGTGAACGATATTGCGAATCCTCCAGCTTCAGCTTCTTCTGCTGGAGCGATTGGCGCGATATGGACTTGCGGACGTCCTCCAGTTCCTTCGTCAGCTTGGCGATCTCGCGATTCGCCAACTGTTTTTTGCGCGTTTCCTCGGTCAATTCGGCTTGTGAGGCCTCACTCTCGACTTCCGTAATATAGCTCTGCAGCTTGGCCTCAAGATCCGCTTTGCGAAGCTCGGCTTCCTCTTGCGTAATCTGGCTTTGCAGCTCGGTCTGATCGAGCGTGAACAGCACTTCACCTTCCTTGATCTGCTCTCCGTCCTTGATCTTCCACTCGGTCACCTTGGAGCTAAATGGCGCGTAGATCTCTGTCTCCTGCTCATAGAGTGATTTTCCCTTGACCTGCACCGTGTGTTTCAGCGTTTCCCTGGTCACCTCAAAGGTTATCGCTTGCTGCTCCATAGCCTGGTCCTCAATTCTGGCAGGCTTCGACATCGAATAGAGTATGTAGCTGATTCCGGCTAAAATAATGGCAATAATAATCCATTTCAGTTTTTTCTTCAATTTCCCGCTCTCCTTCTCTCATAGACAGATAAATTGACCGCTCTTAGCGGCGGAGCCTGCTGCCTGCACAGCCCGACATGAACTGGGCCTACGAGTTCCTCTCGCACAGGGTGTCAGTCCCGTTTGATCGCTGTCAAGGCATCGGTGCGTGAGGCGCTGATGGCCGGATAGATCCCGGATATGATGCCTGTCATCACCGCAAAGCCCAGACCGACCGGAATCGCCGTGTACGGAATGAAGATGGAGATGTCCGACTCCCCGTTGTTGAGCGAAACAATTAACGCATTGATGCCCCACACGATCCAGTAGGAGAAGAGAATGCCGAGCATCCCTCCAAGCAGACCAAGAAGCGCTGCTTCGATGATGAACATGTTGCGGATCTGCGACAGATTCGCTCCAAGCACCTTCATAATGCCAATCTGACGGCGTCGCTGGTAGGTGGACATCGTCATGGCAACGATAATCGAGATCGAAGCGATGATGAGGATAAATACCCCCGCACCGATCGCAATCGCCTTGAATACCGCAAATTGCTCCTCAAGCCGCTCCTTCTGCAGCAGATTGGAGCTGGTGCTTACGGTAAGGCGCTTCAGTTGCTCCTCGACCTGCTTGACGTTGAGCTCGTCATCAACCTTGACCTTGACCGAATTGAAGGTTGTGGTGTTGCTCTCCGTCACATTGGCGTACAGCTCTCTACGCAACTGCTGGGCAGTCTCCAGCGAGACATAGATTTTACGATCCTGGGCGATGCTCTCATCGCTGCGTCCCTTGGGCTTCTTGAGCACAGCGGCTACCCGCAACGGACTGCTGATTCGCTGCTTGCCCTCATCGTTATTATTGAATTGTATATAAGCCTGGTACATGGGAGTTGGAACGGCCATTATTTTACGATATTGCTCCTGTGAGCTTGCATCGTAGGAGGAACGCTCCATCGCTTGGTACAGCTTGTTCCGCGTCTCGTCATCCATCCATCCCATCGTAGCGCCATAACTGAGGACAACAGCAGTAGGATCTGTATTATCCGCGTGGCCTTGTCCAAATTTTTCGCCAAAATCCTCTAGACGGGACAGATCCGTAGCTATAACCTCACCATAGGCACGCTTGCCGTCCGCGGTGACCATCTCGAAGTAATTCAGGGTCTGGAATGGCGCGACAGCCTGCACATGATTCAGGTTTCTCATAATTTCCAGCTTCTGCTCGGTCAGCAGACCGCGGTTTCGGGTCTCCTCGCTAACGTCGGAGGTATCGCCCTGCCCGGGCAGAGCGCCGCTATCGGCCATGACGGTAATCTCATCCATCTTCAAGAAGTTGTTCAGCTCGGACTCGACAATCTTCTGGGTGGACTCTCCGATGCTCATAGCTAATATAATAGCAGCGCAGCCAATGGACAAGCCTGCGGCGCACAGCATCGTGACCACCTTGCGGCGACGCACCTGATCCCATGAAAGTCTGGTCAAATCGCTAATTCTCAAGCCTGTACCTCCTCTGTTTCCATAGCGGTAGGTGTCGCAGCAGACGAAGACGGCTCATTGGACGTCGAGTCCCCTGAGGTCTCCAGCCTACCATCGCGGAGCGTGATGATCTGCTCCGTCTGCTCTGCAATCTCGCGTTCATGCGTCACAATGATAAAAGTCGTGTTCATCGTCCGGTTCAGCCGCTTGAGAATTGCGAGAATCTCTTCCTCCGTCTTCGTATCCAGGTTCCCTGTCGGCTCGTCAGCAAAAATAACGGAGGGCTCCGTAATGAGCGAACGGGCGATGCTGACCCGCTGCTGTTGACCACCGGATAGCTGGGATGGGAACATCTCTGCCTTATCCGGGATGCCGACCTGCTCGAGCAGTTGCATGGACTTTTGCTTGCGGATGGATGGGCGGACGGATTGAAACACGAGCGGCATCTCGATATTTTCCCGTACCGTCAGATTAGGCAGCAATTCATAAGCCTGAAAGATAAAGCCGATATGCTTACGGCGAAACTCCGCCAGCTTATTCTCGTTCATCTTGACAATATTGTGACCAGCAATGTAAATATTCCCCTCGGTTGGCTTCATCAGCCCTGCCATCAGATTGAGCAGGGTGGACTTCCCGGATCCCGAGCTGCCCAGCAGCGCAATCATCTCGCCCTTTCCGACATGAATGTCGATCTGCTGTAATACCAGCGTGATCTCACTGCCATTCTTGAAAGCATGGGACAGGCCCTCTACACGAAGCAAGCTCTCCACTCCTTTTTCTCAAAGTCTCAAAGTCTCAAAGTCTCAAAGTCTCAAAGTCTCTCTTACAATAGACGAATCTACCGCCTGGCAACCCTGCACGATTTCCTCCGGCTCGATTCGGAGCCTTCTAAAATACAAGTGTATCAAAAAAAGAGCGAAAAATAGAATATTTTTAATTTTTTTGTCATCTTTTAACCTGCGAAACCAGTTCATACCTCCCAGATCAGTACGTCAGGCCTGTTCATCCGTTGTAGCGGCTGGCTATAGCCAGCGCCTTGTCACGGATGAGCTGCCTTAGATGCGGCGGCGACAGCACCTCCACCTCTTCGCCGAAGCCAAGGATGAAGCGGTATACCCAGCCATCCTCAGGGAAGCTCGCTGTAACGATGGAGCTGCCGTCCGCCTGAAGCTGCAGATGATCCACGCCGAAGAACTCTATAGCCGCCTGCCGACCCGCAGGGAAGAAGCGCAGCTTCAGCTCGATCAGCGTATCGGCCCGATACCAATTCTGATCCCACGGCGCTGGCTCCTTGGGAAGCTCGCGACGGGTGAACGGCTGGCTGGTGATTGCTAGCTCAGACATGCGCGCCAGCTTGAATAACCGAAACGAGGAGCGCTGCAGGCAGTAGCCATATAGATACCAGTGCTGACTCTTGAGCACCAGTGTGTGCGGCTCAACGGTACGGCTGCTGTGCCCGCCATTGATCTTGTGGTAGGTGAAGTCAACGATGAGTTGCTGCTCCATCGCTTGCCTGAGCAGTTGTTGCTTCTCCTGATCCAGGTGCTGCTGTCCACCCCAGGGGGCATGGTCGATGATAAGTTGACTCGTCTTCGCTTGAAATTCCATACTGTCTGATTCCGGCAGAATACTGCTGATTTTTTCTACTAGGTGGCTGTGCGCCTGCTTGGAATAAGCGGTCGACAAACTGCGCAGCGCGGTAACAATCGCGGCGAATTCATCATTCGTGAGTACATTCCGATCCAGTCGGTAGCCATCAACTATTCCGATTCCCCCGCCCGCCCCTTGCAGCGTAATGATCGGGATGCCTGCGCGGTTTAACGCTTCGATGTCCCGATAGATCGTGCGTATCGATACCTCGAAGCGATCCGCCAGCTCCTTGGCCTGCACCATCTTGCGATTGATCAATAGGATCAGGATCGCCATCCAACGTTCCAGTTTCATGCTGTGAACCTCCATTGCAAAATATAGGATACGATACGTTTCACGTTCATATGAATCTTCAAATTTCTTTATATTCCCGGTGAGAATGGAGCTTATTCTGTCAGCAATGGTTGGGCGTCTTAATAACAGTTAACGTTTCTTAAGGAAACATTTAGATTTTGTATAAGTCCGCTTATAGGATTGTTGATACAATGAGCCTACAGGATGAGATGTTGTGTGCGGTTATGGTTCTGAACAGGAGCCACATGCCCCTCTATCATACCAAATAACGGAGCGGAGGCGATGAGGAATGATACAGATGAAGCAGGTCAGCCACCAATTTCATATCGGCAAAAAGGGCAGGGAAAGGATTGTTCCGGTTCTGCATCATATCGATCTTACGATCAATAAAGGAGAGATTGTCGCGATCGTCGGTCGCAGCGGCTCGGGCAAGTCTACCTTGCTCAACCTGATGTCTGGCTATATTCGACCCTCGGAGGGCGAGATTGAGATCAGGGGCAAGTCGGTGACTAACATGAGCGAAGGAGAATGGGCGGATTTCCGCCTGGAGCAATACGGGTTTATGTTTCAGAGCTTTCAGCTCATCCCTAGTATGACCGCCTATCAGAATATTGAATTGCCGCTCGTACTAAAGGGAGTTGAGCCGCATAGGCGCAAGCAGCAGGTACAGGAGATGCTCAGGCGCGTCGACCTGGAGGAATATGCAAGCCACTATCCCGGTGAGCTATCCGGGGGACAGCAGCAGCGAGTATCGGTAGCGCGAGCGTTGGTGCTCGATCCGCCGATTGTACTGGCAGACGAGCCGACGGGCAGTCTCGATAGCGAGAATGAGCTGCAATTGCTTGGGCTGATTCATGAATTGAACCGTGAGCGGGGAACCACCTTCGTCATCATCACCCATGACCAGCAGGTGGCGTCCATTGCGAATCGCACGGTGACCCTCGCAGATGGAAGACTGAAGCCTGGCGGCATGTCGCGTAAGGAACAGGGAGGAATTATCTATGAGGTTTAAGGATCAACTGCAGTTCGTCCGTCAGAATATGAAGAAGAATAAATCCCGCCTGTTCATGACGGTGTTGGCGACGGCGATGGGCTGTGCTTTCCTGACCGTGCTGGCGTCCGTCGGATTCGGACTGCAACAGAGCATCGTCGACAGAATGGTTGGCGACCGGCTCGTTACTTCAATCTCTGTCTATGGCAAGGAGCAGCAAGATGGTGTCAATCGTCAGTTGACGAGGGAGAATCTCGACTTCCTGCGCAGTATTGAACATGTGAAGTCAGTCACGTACAAGCAGTTCATTCCACAACCGTTCGAATATTCCACCGACGGCCAAGCATTGCCGAGCGAAAATATGCAGGTGCTGGATTTTGCAGAGGAGAGCAAGGCCGGCCTGAAGCTGGCGGCAGGCGCTGTGCCGCGTCAGGCGAGCGAGGTGCTGGTGGGCTATAATTTTGGACAGAGCTATGAGGATAGCGAGATGCCGGATGAGGCCGCAGTGGAGGCCTGGGTGGGCAAGACGCTGCAGTTCGACGTGCTGCAGTATGTGGGCGGCAAGCAGGAGCGGACAGCAGTGTCGGTGACGATCAGCGGTGTGAAGGCGGCTCCTGCCAAGGAGTGGCAGCTCGATCGAACCGTGTATGCGCCCGTAGAGCTGCGCGACCAGTTAGAGCAGATTGCGGGCACGAGGCTGGCGGAGATGCGCAGACCTGCAACAGGTGACCAGGAGGCGTATGAGCCGCCTGGTCTGGATACGCCGCTCTATTATACCGAGGTGGCGGTTATTGCAGACAAGGTGCAGCAGGTGAAGAAGATTGCGGAGCAGTTAAGAGAGCAGGGCTACTATAATTATTCGATTGCTGATGAGCTATCGCAAATGAATGTGATGTTTACAATTATGCAGATCGGGCTGGTATTCGTCGGGGCGATCGCCGTTCTGATCGCCTCCATCGGCATCTACAATACGATGACGATGGCAGTGACTGAACGCGCCCAGGATATTGGCATTATGAAGGCAATCGGCGCACATCCGAAGGTTATCCGGCGCATCTTCCTGCTGGAGAGCGCGATGATCGGGGTCGTGGGTGCTGCTGTGGGTACGCTCGTTGCCTATGTGCTGTCGATCGCCGTCAACTGGGGACTGCCTGTCTTGATTAAGACCTTCATGGAACAGCAGGTGCCTGAGGGCTTCCGCTTCTCGGTCATTCCGCTGTATCTGACGGTGATTTCCTGCACGATCTCGCTTGGTGTGGCGTTGCTGTCTGGTGCGAGACCGGCTGCGAGGGCGACCAGAGTCGATGTGCTGCGAGCGCTAAGGCGCGATATATAGCTTGATGGCGAACGTGAGGGGCCTTCCTTGCGCTTCGCCTTTTTGCTGTCGTCTCAACTGTAGGCGTTACGCCAGGCGAAGCTCGGCGGTCTCAGGACGGCGTCAGCCAGTTGTGCTTGATGTGATTTCCATTGAATTGGCAGGGGGGAACGTGATAAGGTTCTTTTACATACGATTATGGATTTTGCATGACGACATGAAGCGACCACGATAGGTCGCCGGGACGTCGGTGCAAAGTTATGGAGGCGTTTTCTTTTGATGAAGCATGGGCTGCGGCTGTTCTCCTGGCAATCGATAAGAACGCGCGTTCTTGTCTGTCTGCTGCTCGTAACATTGCCATTGATTGTGCTGCTGCTGTACAACAGCTACTATTCCATTAATGTTGTACGCAATCAGGTTGCTGATTCGAACCGCAATATGCTGACCCTCTACATGGATCAGATCGACCGGGGACTAGAGGATGTGGATCAGTATCTGAATAGTCTGGTGGCAGTGGACACAGACCTGCTCGTTGTGGGTACGACGAGTGAACAGCAGGACTATTACATGGCAAAGATCAGCTTATCCAATACATTGTCGCAATCGCTGGCGATCTATCGATCGATTGACGGTTTCTTTGTGTATGCCAAGCGGGAAGATGATTTTATGCTTGTGCCGCAAGCAGGGCGCTCCTTCGAAGAACGCAGCCAGTTAAGAAGATATATGGAGCAACAATTGCAGGAAGGGCGCGCAGCGACCCAGACGAAGAAGTGGACGATTGTGCAATTGGATGATGACTATTATCTGTACCATATTTTCGAATCGGGTGATGCTTACATCGGAGCATGGGTCAGTGCGCAGCGATTGACGATTGCATTAGGGCTGATCGATATGGGAGAGGACGGGCGCTCATTGCTGATAGCGGAAGGCGGGCAACCGATGACGGAGGCGGCCTTCGCCGCAGACAAGCAGTTGAGCCTGGATCAGGACATGAGCCGCTATTATATGACAGGGGCGAAGAGTTCACGCTACCTGATGATTGGCTCGGCATCCTCGATGGCAAGGATGCATCTCGTCGCCGCTATACCCGATGAGAAAATATTGGAGAACCTGCCGTATTTACGGCAACTGACCGCCTTTGTCGCGATTGGCTCGATTATCATCCTGCCGCTTGGCCTCTGGATGTTCAGGCGCCAGGTGCTGAGTCCGCTTCACCGCATCCTGTATGCGATGAAACGGGTTCGTGAAGGAAATCTGGAGGTTCGGATCAAGCCGCTGCCTAGCGCTGAGGAATTTCAATTGGTTAACGATACGTTCAATATGATGGTGGCTGACATTCAGAAGCTGCGCATTGAAGTATACGAGGAACAGCTAAGCAAGCAGAAGGCAGAGCTGCAGCATCTGCAGTTGCAGATCAATCCTCATTTCTTCTTGAACTCGCTTAATATTATGTACAGTCTCGCTCAAGTGAAAAATTATGGATTGATTCAGGAATTGTCACTCTGTCTCGTGAATTATTTCCGCTACATGTTCCGCAGCAATCTGAGCCTGGTCACACTCAAGCAGGAGCTGGAGCATGTCCGCAATTATCTGCGCATTCAGGAGCTGCGCTTTCCCGGCAGCCTGACGAGCCAGATTGATGCGCCGGACTACGTGCTGCAGTCCAGCCTGCCGCCGCTGGCGATACAGACCTTTGTGGAGAACACGATCAAGTATGAGGTAACGCTGGACGAGCCGCTGCACATTCATATCAGCGCCGATCTGATCGAGCAGGAGCAGGAATCCATGCTGTTGATTCGGATTGAGGATACAGGTGGCGGCTTCAGTGATGAGGTGCTGGAGAAGATTCGCACGAATCGGCTGCGCGTAAGCGAGCAAGGGAACCATGTCGGCCTCTGGAATGTCAGTGAGCGGCTGCGGCTGCTCTATGAAGGAAGGGCGGCCCTGAAGTTCGCTAATGCGCCGTCGGGAGGGGCGGTCGTCCACATCTATCTGCCGCTAGATGCAAACGAAGATGATGGAGAAGGAGTGAAGAGCGATGTATACGGTACTGATCGTAGATGATGAGATTCATGCGGTACGCGCGATCGAGGAAGCAGTAGACTGGAAGACGCTGAAGGTAGGTCATGTATATACAGCCTACAATATTCGGCAGGCCAAGGAAGTGCTCATGCGTGAGAGCATTGATCTGATGCTGTGCGACATCGAGATGCCGCAGGGAAGCGGACTGGAGCTGCTGGCCTGGGTGCGGGAGGAGCATCCACGGGTAGAGTCGGTCTTTCTGACATGCCATGCCGATTTTGACTATGCGAGGCAAGCGATACAGCTCGGCAGCCTGGATTATATCCTGAAGCCCATCCCCTATCTGGAACTGGAGCAGGTCATCAGCCGGGCATGCGACAAGATCAGCAAGGAGAGCCAGCTTCAGCAGTTCAGCCGCTACGGGCAATATTGGTTCAAGCACCAGCCGCTGCTCACCGAACGGTTCTGGCTGGAGATTATGAACCAGACAATTCCGGCGCGTGAGGAGGCGATCCGCCAGGCAGCCGAGGAGCGTCATCTGCCGTATATGGAGCAGGCGCGTCATCTGCCTGTACTGATAGCGGTTCAGCGTTGGGGCAAAAAGTGGTCTGCGCGTGACGAGAAGATTATGGAGGGCGCACTTCGCAACGCAGCCCAGGAGACGATACTCCATCATGGCGAATGCGGGCATTTGGTTCAATGGGAGAAGGACAGGCTAGTCGCCCTGCTGCCCATAGAGGAGCAACGCGAGGCAGAAGCGGTGCAGCAGCTTCAGGAAGCGTGCTCGCGGTTTATTATGGCCTGCAATGCCTATTTTTACTGTGAACTGAGCTGTTATATTGGCAGCGCCGTACCGGCTCCTCAGTTGTCCTCGATGCTGGAACGGCTGCAGCGTCTGGATCGGGACAATGTCGCGTTGGTTAATCGTGTGCTGATCCCTGGGGGCAGCCATCCTGCACAGCCAGCCATGAATCATCCTGATCTTGGCCTATGGGCAGTGCTGCTAAAAGAGGGGGCGCGTGACAAGCTCCTGCAGGCCATCTCGCTTCATCTACAGGAATGGGTGCTGGGGGGTGCGCTGGATGCGCGGCAACTGCATACGTTTCACCAGGACTTGCTGCAAATGATGTACTATGTGCTGCAATTAAAGGGCATTCAGGCGCATCATCTATTTGCGGATGAAGAATCGATCGAGCTGTCGCAGCGCGCGGCCCGTTCCGTGACGGATCTGGAGGAGTGGGTGCGGCATGCCGTGACGAAGGCAATGAATTATGCCAGAACCGTCGAGGAGACACAGACGGTGGTTGATCGTGTCATCGCCTATATTCAGGCGAACCGGGAGAAGGAGCTGACACGAGAGGAGCTGGCGAGCTATGTCTTCTTGAATCCCGATCATCTGACTCGTCTGTTCAAGAAGAAGACGGGGCTTAGCATCTCGGAATATTTACTTCGGGAGCGGCTGGGCGTTGCCAAGAGCTTATTGATCGGAACAGACATGGCGGTCAGTGCGATTGCGGCGCAGGTGGGCTATGCCAACTTCTCGCACTTTTCCAAGATGTTCAAAAAGCATGTCGGCGTTAATCCTCAGGAATTCCGACAATCGAATGCCCACCGCCCCTAACATCAGAAAGTCGGAAAAGAACGATTGAAAAGTCGTCTGCGGAGCAGTGACGATTAGCGGCACTGGCTACAATAAAGACAGGTTCTGAGCCCTGCAAGGGACGAAGCCGATTCTAGAGGCAATGGGGGAATCCACAATGAAAAGGATGACAGCGGTACTCAGCGGGATCGTGGCGCTCAGCATGTTGCTCAGTGCTTGCGGCGGAAGTGGGGAAGTCAGCAAGAACAACGGACAGACGGCGGGCGGCAGCAATAGCAAGGATGAGGCTCCTGTTGAACTGACGGTTGCGTACATTACATTTGGCAACACACCGGGCGACCTTCAATTGGTGCAGGATGAGATTAGCAAGATCGCGATGGAGAGGATCAATGCAACGGTCAAGCTGCTGCCGATCAGCATCGGTTCCTGGAACCAGCAGATGAATCTGATGCTGACGAGCAATGAGAAGCTGGATCTGATTGTGACCGGCTCCGGCTCGACCTTTGGCTTCGGACCGCAGGTTACGAAGGGGCAGCTACTGCCGCTGGATGAATTGCTTGACCAGCACGGTCAGGGCGTTAAGGAAGCTGTTGGGGATGATTTCATCCGTGCGGGCTCAATCGGTGGCAAAATATATGCGGTGCCGAGCATTCGCGACCTCGCATTGAATTACGGCGTGCTGATGCGCAAGGATCTGGCAGACAAGCATCGCATCGATGTAACTGCGATCCAGTCCATAGACGACCTGGAAGCGATGATGAAGACGATTAAAGAGAATGAGCCCAATATTGCCCCTCTTTCTCCGGGAGTTGCCGGCCGTTCAATCGCGGAATACATGTATTCCATCGATAGCCTGGGAGATAGCTTCGGCGTGCTGCTGAACAATGGAGCGGACAATCTGAAGGTCGTCAATTACTTTGAGACGCCGGAATATGCCCAATTGATCAAGCGTGTGCGTAGCTGGTACCAGGCGGGCTATATACTCAAGGATGCGGCCACGAACAAGGAAGGCATCGCTGATCTGTTGAAGGGGGGGCGGACGGCTGCTTATGTAGCGAATCTGAAGCCTGGGGTGGAGATGCAGGAATCGCGCATGACTGGCATGGATATTGTGAAGGGTGATATGACAAAGTCAGTTGCCAAGACAGAGACGGTAACGAGCATCATGTGGGCGATTCCACGCAATGCCCAGGATGCGGTTCGGTCGATGAAATTTCTTAATCTGATGTATTCGGACAAGGCACTGATTAATCTGTTCGATTGGGGAATTGAGGGCAAGCATTACGTGAAGACCGATCAAGAGAATGTCATCCGCTACCCGGACGGTGTGGACGCTAGTAATAGCGGCTATAATCCGAATACGGGATGGCTGTTCGGCAATCAGTTCCTCTCCTACACGTTCGAGGGGGATAACCCGGATATATGGAAGGAAACGGACGAGTTCAACAAGAGTGCGACGAAATCGCTGGCATTGGGCTTTACCTTCGACTCGGCGCCAGTGAAGACGGAGATTGCAGCCTTAACCAATGTGATGAACCAGTACAGGCTGGGACTGGAGACGGGGACGCTTGACCCGGACAAGACCTTGCCGGAATTCCTCTCCAAGCTGAAGTCGGCAGGCATCGACAAGGTGATTGCTGAGAAGCAGAAGCAACTCGACGAATGGGCAGCCAAGAAGGACAAATAATAAGGAAAATACGCCGTGCAGCAAGCCTTCATCCACGTGATGAGGGCTTGTTCTGATTGGCGGTCAGACTTGCGATAGCCGTGTCGGAAAAGTGCAAATGAGATGTCGGCTGAGCGGTAGAGCGGCATAGGGCGGATGCCTTACGATGAGAGTACAAGACATTCGGCGTCGCCGAAGTGAGAAGGAAGGGGACAACTATGGCTCATACGATCAGGGACACCGATACGAACACGATCGCCCGCAGTGCAAGAACAGCCGCCAGTCAAGCGAGAAAGACCCGCTTCAAGCGTTACCTCCCGCTATTTCTGATGATGCTGCCAGGTCTGCTCTATCTGCTGCTGAATAATTACTTGCCGATGTTCGGGCTCATCATCGCCTTCAAGAACATTAACTTTGCCCAGGGCATCTTCGGCAGCGACTGGGTGGGAATGGCCAATTTCGAGTATCTATTCAAAACCTCGGATGCTTACATTATTACGCGCAATACATTGCTGTATAACGGAGCCTTCATTATTCTCAATCTGGTTGTGGCGGTCGCCATTGCCATCCTGCTGAATGAAATTCGCAGCAAGCTCATGGCACGCTTTTATCAGAGCATCGTACTGCTGCCCTATCTGATCTCTATGGTCATTGTCAGCTATCTCGTCTTCTCGATGCTTAGTGTCGAGACAGGCTTTATGAACAAAACGTTGTTGCCCATGCTGGGTCTGGGCGACATATCCTGGTACAGCGAGTCCCGGTTCTGGCCCTATATACTGACACTGGTTAATGTATGGAAGGGCGTCGGGTTTCTGTGCGTGGTCTATCTGGCGGCCATCATCGGAATTGACCACGAGTACTATGAGGCGGCCACATTGGATGGCGCCAGCAAATGGCAGCAGATTCGCTCGATAACGCTGCCCTTGATCTCTCCGGTCATTACGATGATGACGCTGCTGGCGATCGGGCGCATCTTCTATTCGGACTTTGGCCTGTTCTTTCAGGTTCCGATGGATGCCGGGGCGCTGCATAGCACGACCAATGTCATCGATACCTATGTGTATCGCGGACTGATGCAACTGGGGGACATCGGGATGTCCTCGGCTGCTGGACTGTATCAATCGGTCGTCGGGTTTATGCTGGTGATTCTGTCCAACTACATTGTCAGAACAATCAACAAGGATAACGCCTTGTTCTAAGAAGGAGGACACAAAGATGGCTACTACTGAAAACAAAGTCTGGCAAATTGCCGGTCATCTCATTTTGTCGCTTATCTCGGTTCTATGCTTGCTCCCCTTCGTGCTGCTCATCATCTCCTCATTTACCGATGAACAGACGATCTTGCAGAACGGCTATTCCTTCTTCCCAGAAAAGCTCAGCCTGACTGCATACAGTTATCTGTGGAATCAGTCCGCGGAGATTGCTAGAGCGTATGGCGTGACCGTATTTGTGACGGTAGCGGGAACAGTTGCGAGTCTGGCGATGACCTCTATGCTGGCCTACCCCTTGTCTAGGCGCGATATCCCGCTGCGCAACCCGCTTGCGTTCTTCGTCTTTTTTACCCTGCTGTTCAATGGGGGGCTGGTGCCGACCTATCTGGTCTATACGCAATATCTGGATATTAAAAATACGATCTGGGCGCTGATCATTCCCGGCTTGCTGATGAATGGGTTCAATGTGTTGCTGATGCGCACCTTCTTCATCACCTCCATCCCTGTCCCGGTACTGGAGTCGGCTCATATCGATGGCGCAAGTGAATTCAAGACCTTCCGCTCCATTGTGCTGCCGCTCTCGTTGCCTATTCTCGCGACGATTGGTCTGCTGCAGACCATCACCTACTGGAATGACTGGTTTAATGGGCTCGTGTACTTGACGGAACCGAAGCTGTTCAGCATTCAAAATATATTGAATCGCATTCTAACCGATATTCAATTCCTATCGAATGGGAGTCTGGGCTCGAATGCCAGCCAAGGGTTTGCGGCACTGCCCAGCTCGACGGTACGGATGGCTATCGCAGTAATCGGTGTCCTGCCGATTCTGGTAGCTTATCCGTTCTTTCAGAAGTACTTTGTCAAAGGTATAACGATCGGGGCGGTCAAGGGCTAGCCCATGCCAATCTCCCAAGCGCTTCAATGTCCTGGGCGGGCAGGTGCTTGGTTGGCACGAGTGCGGGTTAGGTACAGACTATATCTATGAAGATAGGAGAGTGTCAGGATGAATGTGATGAGCGGGGTATGGTTTACTGAGGTTGAGAGCGGTGGCCTATGTGCCGATGCCAATAACATGGAGAGGGGAGTTTGATGGCATGAGCGAACGACTGAGGCAGGTGCTGGATGGGAGCGAGGATAATTACTTGCTCCCGTTTCTCTGGCAGCGCGGTGAGTCTGAGGAAGTGATCCGAACAGAGTTGGCGCGTATATACGACTCCGGTATTCGGTCGGTCTGCATCGAGTCCCGTCCGCACCCCGATATACTGGGGCCCGGCTGGTGGCGTGATGTCGATATGATTATGGAGGAGGCACGCTCGCGCGGGATGAAGGTGTGGGTGTTCGATGATGACCACTTCCCGACAGGCCACGCTGCAGGGCGGGTCAAGGATGCTCCTGCCTCGCTGCGCCGCCGTTACCTTGCAGAGCGCCATCTGGACGCCATCGGCCCGGCGAATGGCGCATCCTTCCTGCTGAACACACTGCTTCAGCCGGAGGAGACGCTCATCGTAGCGGTAGCGATGACCCGGGAGCCGAGCGGGCGTCTGGGAGGCGGGGCGGTGGAGCTGACCGGGCATATCGAGGACGGTGTGCTCTACTGGGATGTCCCTCCTGGATTATGGCGGCTGTGCCTGGTTGTCGATACGCCGCATGGCGGCAATGAAGCGAGGCAGGACTACATTAATCCGCTCGTTGGCGAATCGACGCAGCTCTTGATTGATGCGGTATATGAAAGCTATTATAAACGGTATAAGGCTGATTTTGGCAGAGCCTTTGCCGGCTTTTTCTCAGATGAGCCGGGGTTTTACAATGATAAGGAAATGTACGATTTTAATTCCGCAACGGGGAAGGTGGGCGTGGAGCTGCCTTGGCGGGGCGATATGCTGGAGCTGCTGGAGCGGGAATACGGCTCTCCGATCAAGACGCTGCTCCCGCTGCTCTGGCTGGAGGGCGGTGAAGAAACCGCTGCTGTTCGCTATGTGTATATGAATGTCGTCAGCTCGCTCTATGCCGAGCATTTCAGCGGGCGGATCGGCAGGTGGTGCCGCGAGCGCGGCGTGGACTACATCGGGCATGTTATCGAGGACAATAATGCCCATGCCCGGCTCGGCTGCGGGGCCGGTCATTTCTTCCGTGCGTTATGGGGGCAGCATATGGCGGGCATCGATGTTGTGCTGCACCAGTTGCTTCCCGGCTTTGATGAGACACCGCATGTCTGGATTGCGGGGGAGACGGACAGCGAGTTCTATCATTACGGCCTGGCCAAGCTCGGCTCCTCGCTAGCCCATATTGATCCCAAAAAGCAAGGGCGTGCGCTATGTGAGGTGTTTGGCGCCTACGGCTGGAGCGAGGGCTTGAAGCTGATGAAGTGGATTACGGATCATATGCTTGTGCGCGGCATTAATTATTTCGTCCCGCATGCCTTCTCGCAAAAGGAGTTCCCGGATCAGGATTGTCCGCCTCACTTCTACGCTCGCGGTCATAACCCGCAGTATCGCTATTACAAGCTGCTGAATCATTATACGAATCGAGTGAGCCATCTGCTCAGTGGGGGGCGGCATGTGGCGACAGTTGCTGTGCTGTATCATGCCGAGGCGGAGTGGGCGGGTGAAGCGATGCCGTTCCAGAAGCCGGTGAGAGAGCTGCTGCAGGCACAACTGGACTGTGATGTGCTCCCCTGCGATGTGCTGCGGGAGGCACAACTGGAGCAGGGGCGGCTGCAGGTTGCGCAGGAGAGCTATGAATGCCTGGTTATCCCGTGGTGCCATCGTCTTCCTGTTGCAGTGGCTGAACGTATCGTCGAATTGGCAGAGCAGGGGCTTCCGGTGCTGTTCGTCGATGCCCTGCCGAAAGAGCTGCTTGAGGTACCTGGCACCGCTAGAGGTGTTGAGTCACTGCGATCCAGACTGTCGACTTCGGCAGAGATTGTGCCGCTGTCGGAGCTGGCAACCAGGGTAAGGCAGCGTGGAATGGGCGATGTAGAAGCCGCTGACAGGGTGCCGTATCTGCGCAGCTACCACTATGTCCACCCGGATATGGAGGTGTATATGTTCTTTAACGAGCATCCCTATGAGGAGCTGCGCACCCGAATGCGGCTACATGCGGCTGGAGAGCTGGCTGTATATCGTCCGTTTGAGAATGAGTTGCATGAGGCCGCCGTGCAGCGACTGGAGAGTGGCGCGCTAGAGCTGGAGCTGGCACTGTGTCCATACGAGTCGCTGATTGTAGTGAATGGAACACAGCTTGACAAGCTTCCACTGCGCGCTGCTCTGCCTGATCGTGACGGCTCGGTTCAGATTCCTCTAACCGGGCTGTGGCGTATCTCGATTGCGGATGCTGGGGCCTACCCGGTATTTACCTTCTACGAACAGACCGAGCAGCTTGGCAATCTGAACGCTCGCGGCAAGCTGCCTGACTTCTCTGGAACGATGCGCTATGAACTGGAATTCGACTGGGAGGATGCTACAGTGTCAGGCTGCGCGCTTGAGCTGGGTGAGGTGTACGAGACGGCGGAGGTATGGCTGAATGAGGTGCCGCTTGGAGCAGCCATCTGTTCGCCGTACCGCTATGCGGCTGCAAATGCGCTTCGAGTCGGGCGGAATAAGCTTGTTATTGACGTTACCAACACGCTGGTTAAGCAGCAAAAGGATTTTCTGTCCCGATTCATGCAGCAGGAGCCGGGCGGATTGCTGGGGCCGGTAAGCATCTGTACCGCCAAGGCAGGCGGGACAGACAGAAGCATGCACGGCTATTAGATGAGGGAGGCGTAACGATGGAATACAATCAGCAGACGAAGATTGGATATATCTGGGCTAATGAGCAGGCACGCCGCATTTTACTGCAGTATGCGCCAGAGCTTGAGGCCAGCTCTTATCTGTCCTTTATTAAAATGAATACGCTTCATCAATATGCGCAGTCGAACCAGTCGCAGCAGCGACCGCCGGAGTGGGCGGATCAGGTGCTGGATGCGCTTGCGGGACTAAGCTATGAGCGCGGGACTGCCGTCAGCGCCCCGCCATCAAGGGACTACGAGCCATCGTCTGTCGGCAGAGGCACAGCGCTGTGCCAAGCCCCTGAGGAGACCGTTCGTTGGGCGGTATTCGAGCTGGTCATGCAGGGTTCCCAGCATGGAAATCCTTATGTAGATGTGGAGCTGTCGGCGAGCTTTTCCTGTGGGGAGCATCAAGTGGAGGTGCTTGGCTTCTATGATGGGGACGGGATGTACCGCATCCGGCTTATGCCTGACCGGGAGGGACAATGGAGGTATGTGACCCGCAGCAACAGCCGTTCACTTGACGGTATAGAGGGTAGCTTTCAATGCACGGCAGCAGATGAGGGCACGCACGGCCCGGTGCGAGTGGTGAATAACTTTCATTTTGCCTATGAGGATGGAACCCGTTATGTGCCAGTAGGCACAACCTGCTATGCCTGGACGCATCAGAGCCGGGAGCTGCAGGAAGAGACGCTGGCGGAGCTGGCGGCTTCACCGTTCAACAAGCTGCGGATGTGTGTATTCCCCAAGGCCTATCTGTTCAATGAGAATGAGCCGGCGCTGTATCCGTTTGCCGGCAGCCCGGCGGAAGGCTGGGAACTGGAGAGGTTCAACCCCGCCTTCTTCCGCCATCTGGAGCAGCGGATCGAGCAGCTCGGGCAGCTTGGCATCGAGGCGGATCTGATTTTGTTCCATGCGTATGACCGTTGGGGCTTCTCGGAGCTGCCGCCGGAGGTTGACGACCGCTATGTGCGCTATATTACAGCTCGCTTGTCAGCTTATCGCAATGTATGGTGGTCGCTGGCCAATGAATACGATCTGATGTGGGCCAAGGAGGAGGAGGATTGGGAGCGCTTTGCTGCCATCATCAAGCAGCATGACCCATGCGGTCATCTCCTATCGATTCACAATTGCTTCGGTTTCTATGACTATAGCCGCGACTGGGTGACCCATTGCAGTGTACAACGCATCGATGTCTATCGGACAGCGGAGAATACGGACGAGTGGCGCAAGCAATGGGGCAAGCCGATTGTGATTGATGAATGCGCCTATGAGGGCAATATTGATATGGGCTGGGGCAATATTTCCGGCGAGGAGATGGTACGGCGCTTCTGGGAAGGAGCGGTGCGTGGCGGCTATGTGGGGCATGGCGAGACGTATCTGCATCCCGAGGATGTGTTATGGTGGTCGAAGGGTGGCAAGCTGTATGGAACAAGCCCACAGCGCATTGCATTTTTGCGTGGAGTGCTCGAGCAGGGGCCAGAGTGCGGACTGAATCCGCTTCGTTCGGAATGGGATGCCCCTTGCGCTGGAATCCCGAATGAATATTATCTGTATTACTATGGCTTCAATCGCCCCTCCTATCGCAATTTCACGATGAAGCCAGGCATTCGCTACAAGGCGGAGGTGCTGGACACCTGGGAGATGACGACTGTGGAGCTGGCGGGTGAATATGAAGGGAGCTTCCGTATCCCGCTGCCCGGAAAGCCGTATATAGCAGTCAGGCTGACCCGTGCGCAGAATGGCAACTAAATTGTTCATGACAGCATACCAGGCGTGGCGGGGATCGCCATGCCTGGTTTATGTAGGCATGCGCTTGAACCATGAGATGACACAGGCGATCAGCAACGGACCCACATAGCTGATATGGTCGATGACAGGCCAAATCGTATAGCCATCGGAGAAGTAGGTGACAAGATTCGGATACATCGTTGCTGACAGCAGCAGGCCGATGAGCGCTACCGGACAGACGAGCAGCCGCCAGTTATCCAGCCCGAACCATTCGGACAATAGATGGCAGATCATAAACAATACGATGGCAGCTTTCATATAGACGCCGATAATGAGAGAGAAACCGATGACGGATTCGACTCGCTCCAATATGTCTTGAATGGAGATGAGACGGGCAAGCTGGAACAGCGAGTAGTTGAGATGCCCTGATAATGGCCCCAATACCATAAGGGTACAGACGATGGACAGGCAGAGCGCAGTACCATTGACGAGCAGGGCCAACTGCATGTAGGCTCCCAGCTTTCCCGCCTCCTTGCGCCTTGTATACGGGAGCAGCAGCGAGAAGAGCACAATTTCGGCGTAGGGGAAGCCATATGAAATATAAGCGCCATGCAGGATCGGCTTGATTCCATCGGGCATCACCGGAAGCAGATATTCAGGATGAAACAGCGGCACTGCCAGTACCATAACCATCATCGCAAAAAAGAACATAAAGATGAGCAGCAGCGTGAACATTCTCGACATGACTTCAATGCCTGATCGCGCGGATAAGGCTGCGATGAGGAAGAACAGGCCCTGGATGACGGGAGAAGGTGTGTCCTTGAGCATGGTGCTCTTGAAAAAGCTGCTGATTTCGATTACGATGGCTGCCAGTTGCCAGAACAGCACGGCTGTAAGCGGGATCAGCAAGGCGTACATGCCCCACTTGCCGACCGTGTGGCGTAAAATAAGCACCAGCCCCTCGCCGCTGCTCCAACGGTACAAGTACAGGATGGCCGCAAGCAGCATTGCACCTGCTGCGTAGGAGAGCAGAACGGATATCCAAGCGCCGTTGGCTGCCACTGCGGCCAATTGTCCGGGGATAAAGATGATCGCCGATCCGGTTACAAAGGTCAGAAACAGCGAAGCCATCTGCAGGGAGCTGACGGTTTCTGGGCTGTTGTTACGATTATTCACGCGATTCATATGGGGACCCGCCTCCTGTTCTTCATCATTCAGGGCGTGTCTTCAAACCCGTCGGAATTTGAAGACACACCCTAGCCACCTTTCAGGAAAGTGACGAATTGATTGGCCAGCCCGCCAAACAGATAGCGGAGCAGCTCGTCCAGATTCGGCCACGGCAGCTCGGTCACGAACAGTAGACCCAAATAAGCCGCGGGTAGGAAGAGCAGACTGTAGACCAGTAGCGTGCGCCGTTCAGCCTGGCGCAGCGATGAACGGTCGCAGACAAGAATGAAGACGACAATGACGAGCAAGAACATTGCTTTGGCAATCATTCATTTGTCTCCTTTTGCTGGCCGAAGCTCTTGCCCGCGTTTAACCCAAGATTTGTAATGTCCACTTCGGCCTGAATATCAAACGTCATCTTCGCAAAACGCTCGTCCCAATCCTTCCTCCACTGCTTCCACAAGGCAGGGTGCTTTCGGTATAGCTTATTACCGATGCCGATAGCATCCAGCTTCCGCTCCTGCAAAAAGGCAATCATTTGCTGCATATCCTTCGATACCTGGTCACTGATGCGTGTGCGCATCCTCTGTTGCTCCTCTACCGTCTGTATAGAGGAACAGTGCAGCTCATTCATTGAGCCCTTGAGCTTGGTCCGCACCTTAGCCGTCACATCCTCGTCGTGCACCTCAAGCTTGATTCTGGTGGCGGCTGAGATGACCTCAAAGGACTCCTTCGTCAAGGTTTTGGACTTGGGAGACGCGGTGCAAGGAATCTCGACGACCCCCTGATCGTAACGATTAAGGAGCATCATAAGCGAAGGTGTCAGGTCTGGGGAGACCGTATTGCGGGTCAGCCGCTGATTATGGAGCAGGGCGATGCCGGCCACTACGATATCCTGTCCTTTATTGGACAGATAGGCGTGTGGAATCATAGCGACAGAGGTTTCTCCAGCGAGCTGAATCGCCAGCTCATAGAGCGGCATTTTGGTCGTCTTGGCAGAGTAGCGGGAGACGGACTCTTCGATTTTCCGCAATTGCTGACCAATCGTATATTCAATATAAGGATGGATCTCGATATACGTATTGGCATCCCCTTTGGTAACGAGCAGCAGCACCGTTGCCCGCTGTTCGTGATTTCTGGAGAAAAAATCGAGCAGTTCGCCGATCGGTCGACTGCGAGCCGCCCCCTCCCCGATTAGAATGATGCGCATGTGATCCCATTTGGCTCGTCGCCCAAAGTGAAGCGGAATATCCTGTACCGCCTCGTACACCGACCCGGCTTCTGTATGAATCGGAATCGCCATCTTTGGCTGGGGGGTCATGCCTGTGCTCTCTCCATGCCCGCTTGGATTATAAAATAGCGTTGTCAGCAATATATTGCCCTGTTCATTCTGGTCGATCGCTACGGCCTGAACATACCCGTATTCCATCAGCTCGGCCTTATCCCAACAGCCTGTAATACAGCATGTAAGGAGGAGCGAAATACAGAGGCTGGCAACTGCTTTACTCATTGTGTCCCTCTCCCTGCTCGGTGCAAATGCCGATTGCGTGGCGAGCGCATCAGTAATTTGCGTGGAATCATGATGGCAATATCACGAAGCTGTCTTATATCCAGCGGCGCAGCCGGAGCAAAATAAGGCTGACCGAGCGAGCGCAGGGTGCACAGATGAAGCAAAGCCAGCAGAAACCCGATCATGATGCCTAATCCACCTAATGTGGCTCCAAGCACCATAAGCGGGAAGCGCAAAATACGAAGTGCAATCGCCATGCTATATTGTGGGAGGGCAAATGAAGCGATACCGGTTAACGCAACGACGATCACCATAACGGGCGAGGCGATCTTCGCTTGGATGGCCGCCTGTCCGATCACGAGCGCACCGACGATGCTGACGGCAGAGCCGATGGGCCGCGGAAGCCGGATACCAGCTTCGCGAAGTAGCTCGAAAAAAATCTCCATCATAAGCGCTTCGATGAAGGCCGGAAACGGAATTCCCTCACGCGTATCCAGGATGGCTAGCAGCAGTACCGTTGGAATCAACTCGGAATGAAAGGTCGATAGCGCTACATACGTGCTAGGCAGCATCAGTGCGATGAAGAAAGCGCCGATACGCAAGATGCGGATGAGTAAGGAAAACAGCGTGCGCTGGTAGTAATCCTCGCTGCTGGTTAGAAATTCAAAAAAGTTGCCTGGGCAAATTAATACGGTGGGCGAGCCGTTGGCCAGTGCGATGATCTTGCCGTCCAGCAGCGAGGCGACGACCGTATCGGGGCGTTCGGTATACCTTGCTTGAGGGAACGGAGAGTAGACCGATTCGCTAATCCATTCCTCCAGATAGGAGATTTCCATTATTTCTTCTTGCTTGACATCTTGGATGCAAGCTTGAAATTTACTTAATACCTCTGGATTTACAGCTCCCTCTAAATAAGCGTAGGCAAGCAAGCGCCGGCTTTCTGCCCCGACGGTCATCGTAACCAGCTTCAGCCTGGGAGAGCGGAGCAGGTTGCGAATCATGCCGATATTGGTCTGCAGATCTTCAATCGTGCTGTCATGCGGCCCTTGCACGACCGGCTCCGTAATGGGCTCGGAGGTTTGACGCTTCATCATATCGCTGGCCTGATAGCTGATGGCATGCTGCCAGCCGTCAAAGAAGATGACCAGACTTCCCTGTGTAATATGCTGCACAGCCTCCTCCAGGCTGTGTAGCAGGATGGCGTGCTTGGAGGTGACGCCATGATTGCCGAGAAACCGGAATAGCTGCTCTGGCAAGACGGTGCTTGCTGCTCCAAGTTGGTGCGGAACCAGATCCTGCAGGGTTTGCTTCATTTCATCCCGATGCTGACGCTCTACCATAGTATCGAAGTAGACAGACATTGCATGATAGGCCATACCCGGCCCATAGCTCCAACAAGCCATGACCAGATCCGCGCAGTCGGCAAATTGCTGTTCCAGCTCCGAGCGGTTAAGCTCCAGTTGCTTGAAAATGACCGAACAATGGTCGTTCTGCGCCGTATGCGTGCTATCTGACGGGTGCGAGGCACTGGAGTCCGGGCGGTTATGTCGTGTATTCCTCATTCATTGCTCCTTTCTCTCCCTTCCTCAAACCAGCGGAATGAAAGTCGGAATGAAAAAAAATCCTTTTCAGCTCAGAATTACTATTTCCTAACGCTTATTGACCTATGCGCCTTCTTTGATCAAAGTGTTTGACCCTGGTAGGGTCGAATTTATATTTCCAATAAATTCGTAAAATATTGAATTGAGTCCTGTTAAGTAAAAAAATATAATTGTAAATGTTAACGCTTACATTACGGTGCTATTCACGAGAGGATGAGATGAGTTGGAAAGTAAACGAATGTTTTCGTTGCTGCTGAGCTGCTTCGTAGCTATGAGTCTATTGCTTTCTCCATTATCTGCACGGGCAGAAGCAGGGGAGAACAGCATCTCAGAGGCAGCGTTGAATGACCAGCTATTGTTATGGTATCGCTTCAATGAGGGGAGCGGTTCGGTCGTCACGGATTATTCTGGACATGGACATCATGGCAGCTTATCTGCCAGCGGGGCAAGCCGCACAGAGGGAATCGTGGATGGGGCTCTGACGCTTAGCGGAGAATCCGGTTATGTGAAGCTGCCTGATGGTATTCTGAAGGATACAGGCGATGTGACCCTGTCCGCCTATGTCTGGATTGATCCGGCGATTCAGACCCCGTCCTGGCTGTATGCATTCGGCTCGAGCAGCAACACGGGCTATATGTTTATGTCGACGAACACGCCTGGCGATACAGCGAGATTCGCAATCTCACCCACCAACTGGTCCGGGGAAGCGGCTGTGGTACGCGCGCCGGGCTTAGCCAAAGGAGTGTGGAAGCATGTCGCCGCCGTCTTGTCCGGCACGACCGCCATTATGTATGAGGATGGCAAGGAGGTTGCCCGCAATAATAATGTATCGCTCAAGCCATCCAGCCTGGGGCAGACGACGGGCAATTACATCGGCCGTTCGCTGTATGGCGCTGACGCCTATTTCAAGGGACAGGTGAGCGATTTTCGCATCTACAACCGTGCATTAGCTCCCTCCGAGCTCGAAGCACTGCTTGAGTCGCATGCGTCCGGCATCGCTGCGAAGGATGCGGCTGCGCTGCAGCTTCAGGATCTGACGGCTGTTAAGGGAAATCTGACGCTGCCGAAGCAGGGGAGGTACGGCAGCACGATTATGTGGAGCAGCAGTCTTCCAGCAGTAATCGATGCTAATGGGGCCGTGACTCGCCCTCCCTATGGCTCGGGAGATATCCAGGTCGAGCTGACAGCAGCGATTGCTTACGGCGAGTCTGGAACTAGCATCACAAGAGTCTTCACGGCAACCGTTGTGGCTGACGGCGGAGATGCGGGCGCAGTGGCTGACGACTTAGCCGCGCTTCAGCCTGGAGGCAATGCGCAATTGCTCAAGCATGACCTCAAGCTTCCGACCAGCGGAGCGAGCGGTACGGTCATCACGTGGTCCTCAAGCGATGAGGCGGTCATCGATTTGCAGGGGAAGGTGCGGCGTCCGGCCAAGGGAAGCGGCAACAAGACGGTAACGCTCACCGCTGTTATCACCAAGGGGAATGCCGTGGCGGACAAGACCTTTACCTACACTGTCGCTGCCCAGGAGGATTATACAGCCTATCTGTTCTCCTATTTCAAAACCAATGATGACACGTTACATCTGGCAGTGAGTCGTGATGGTATGAAGTGGTCGCCGGTGCTGAATGATGAACCCATCGTTCGCTCGACAGTCGGCACGGGTCATATCCGCGATCCGTTCATTATTCGCGGCGAGGACGGCTACTTTTATTTGCTAGGCACGGATAATTGGAGCAGTAAATATATCGTCACCTGGAACTCTACGGATCTGCTAGGCTGGAAGGAGCAGACGCTTATGCCGATCATGACAGACATCCCCAATGCAGATTTTACGTGGGCACCGCAAGCGGTCTATGACGAGCAGCAGCAGGATTATATGATCTACTACGCCTCTCGTCTGAGCGGGGGGCAGATGAAGATGTGGATGGTGCGGACAAAAGACTTCAAGCAGGCAACCACCGAGCCGAAGGTATTGTTTGAAGCCAGCACAGGCCAGGACGTGCTTGATGCGGACATTCACAAAATCGGGGACACCTATTACATGTATTACAAGCACGGGTTCACCTCTATTCGGCGCGCAACCTCGGATAAGCTGGCCGGCCCGTATACGAACGAGACGGAAGATCTGGTTCCGATCGGAGTCGAGGGTCCGTCGATGTTCAAGCTGCTCCATGAGGACAAATGGATCTTGATCTATGATTATTACCTGAATGGAAAGTATGGGGCATCCTATACGACCGATCTGATGAATTTTACAAACATCGACAACCAGGTGGATTTTAGCTTCGGTCCGCGCCACGGCAGCGTGATCCCGATTACGGAATCGGAATACCAGTCGCTGCTGTCAGCGCAGCCGGAGGTACCAGAGCAGCCGGAGCCGCAGGATGAGCCGGTATATTGGTACAAGCTGGATGAGAGCCACGGCATCACCGCTGCCGATTCAGCAGGCGGCAGCCAGCCAGGGCAGTTGAATGGCGGAACGGAGTGGGTGACGGGCAAAGAGGGCGGCGCTCTGCGCTTCAACGGCTCGAACGGGTATGTAAAGCTGGCGGATGGGCTGCTGAGCAGCTTTCATGAAGTGACCGTATCGGCCTGGTTCAAGTTCGATGCAGCCAATTCGGGGCAGCGTCTGTTCGACTTTGGCACAGGCACCAGCGAGTATATGTTCCTCTCACCCAAGGCAGATGATGGCAAGCTGGTGTATGCGATTCGCAAGGGCGGATCAACCAACGTCCTGTTGAGCCGTGATGCGGTCAGCGGCGGGGAGTGGCACCATGTGGCAATTACACAAGCTGGCTCTACGGCTGTCCTCTATCTGGACGGCATCGAGCAGGCTCGCAAGAATGACATGACGCTGCTGCCGTATCAGCTTGGCAACACCACCCTCAATTACTTGGGGAAATCTCAGTGGCCAGACCCGTACTTCAAGGGGGAGCTGGACGATTTTCGCATCTACAACCGCGCCCTCTCCAACCAGGAGATTCAGGCGATGGCCATAGAGCCGACAGCGGTCATCCAAGCATCATTGCCGCAGCTTCAGGGCGAGGCCATTATGAATCGGGCGGCGGGTACGATCCTGCTCCCGGTCAGGCTGGATACGGACGTAGAGCGGCTGGCACCTGAGCTGTCCATTGTAAGTGATTCATCCATTAGCCCGGCCTCGGGCAGTGTGCAGGATTTCAGCACGCCGGTGGCATATACGGTGACAGGCAAGGACGGCAGCAGCAAGGTGTGGACGGTGACCGTGAAGAAGGTAAATAATCCGGTGCCTGGTCTGTTCGCCGACCCGGAGGTCGCCATCTTCAACGGCAAATATTATATTTACCCGACGACAGACGGCTATCCGGGCTGGAGCGGCAAGGAATTTCATACGTTGTCCTCGGATGATCTCCTCACCTGGAAGGATGAAGGCGTCATTCTGGATGTATCCAAGCTTCAATGGGGCAAGGAGAATGCATGGGCGCCATCGATCACCTTCCGGGACGGCTATTATTATTACTATTTCAGTAATAAGCAGGAGATTGGTGTAGCGAGGTCCAGCTCGCCTGCGGGGCCGTTCGAGGATGTGTTGGGCAGGCCGCTCGTAGCCAAAGGACAATATAACGATATTCAGGCGATAGATCCGCAGGTGTATATCGATGATGATGGGCAGGCTTATCTGTACTTCGGCAACGGAAATCTGTATGTTCAGAAGCTGAACCAGGATATGATCAGCTTCGATGGGCCGGCTGTTCGCATAACACCACCGGATTTTCGTGAGGGGGTGTACACCTTCAAGCGCAACGGCACGTACTATCTGATGTTCTCAGAGGATGATACGCGCAGTGAGAACTACAGAGTATCCTACTCCATGGGGAGTTCGCCGATGGGACCGTTCACCAAGGCGGCTAATTCTCCAGTGCTGCAGAAGGATCTCAGTCTCGGCATAAAGGGAACCGGGCATCATTCGGTGATGAAGATTCCGAACAAGGACGAGTATTATGTGGTGTACCACCGGTTTGCAATTCCAGGTGGCGACGGAACCAATCGTGAAACTGCGATCGACAAGATGGAGTTCAACCCGGATGGAACGATCCAGGCGATCGTGCCTACATTGGAGGGCATTACGAAGCCAGTTCCTCTCCCGATTGCACTGGAGCCGGACAAAGCAACGGTAGCGCTCCAGCCGGGAGCTAGCGAGCAATTAGCTGTCCGGTCTGTGTACAAGGATGGAAGCTCACTTGAAGCTACATCGGAAGCCGTCTTCATCTCCTCGAACCCGGATGTCGTACAAGTGAGCCGAGGCGGACATTTAACTGCTGTGAAGGACGGAAGGGCTATAATTACGGTCTATCATTATGCGATGAAGACGGTCATTGAAGTGACCGTTGGCGATATAGAGGCGAGTGATAAGCTAGCTGCAGCCTTAACCGGATCAGGGGAGGCAGTGTCATCCACTGAATATGCGCTGACATTGAGATTGAGTGGAGTTGAGGCGCAGCATAGTATTAACGGTATCTTGGCTATGGATGCGGTGATCGGCTTTGACAGCGATCGGTTCGAATATGTTCGCACAGAGCTGCTGGCTCAAGGGTTGAGCGCCGATGGTGTTGTTAGCCATACGGGCGGTTCAGCGCAGTTGCGACTGCTGCTGACAGCTAATAGAGCAGACCATGCGCTCACGCAAAGCGGCGATCTGGCCCGCTTGATCTTCAAGGCCAAGGAGCAGCAGCCTGGCAATGCATCCTTCAAGGTAGAGCGCTTCACAGCAGCGGACAAGAGCGGAGCCGAGCAGCAAGCTCAGCCCGGTGCGCCGTTAGGGGTGCGAATCATCGGAGCCGACCTCCTTACACTGCAGCAACAGATTAAAGAAGCGCGAGAGCTATACACCTCTTCTATAGCGGGCTACGGTCCTGGTCAGTATCCGACAGAGGCCAAGGCTGCTCTGATGGAGGCGATCTACAAGGCTGAAGCCATAGCGGCCAATGGAAGCGTGGAAGCCGCGGAGCTTAGAGCGGCGGTGCGTGCTCTCTCAACGGCCATGGCAAGCTTTAGACATTCCGTTCGGCCTGGCTATCCGGGAGATTATAACGGCGACAGCCGGTATTCCGTTGGCGACCTCGGGATGGTTGCCAAGTATTACGGCATTGAGGCAAGTCATGCGGATTGGGAGCACGCGAAGCGGTTCGACATCGACGGGAACGGCGTCATTAATCTCCTTGATCTAATCAGTGTAGCACAGAAGATACTAGCCTCGGCTTAACCGCCTTGGACGTAGCGTCGCAATAGACCATACAACCATGACCTCTCCCCCATCGCTTCATCGAAGCAATGGGGAGAGGTTTTTTTCTACGCGAAATGAAGCTTAGCCGTCAAGGACGGCGACAGCCGCTTATGCTTGTATAATCCTCATCTTACAAAGAGTGCGATGATCATTTACGTTAAATACGTGAAATTGGGGCATAATAAAGAAACCTGGCGAAATATTTATTGCTTCACAAATGATATAACATATTATATTATAATGCCTAAACATAGGATGCAAATGGTATGCCGTAATATAATTCAGAGCAAAGGTGAATGATTATGATTAATGATTCTTCGTTGCAGCCCCGATATGAGCAAATGTACAGAATTGTGCGCGAACGAATTTTGGCCGGGCAATATCAGGTGGGAGAGCGTATTCCATCCGAGAAGGAGTTAATCGAGGAATTCGGAGTGAGCCGGATTACATCGAAAAAAGCGCTGGATATGCTTGTGCAGGAGGGAATGATCCATCGTCAGCCAGGCAGAGGCTCTTTTGTGACGAGGAAGGAGCAGCAGGATGATTCAGCGGTCCCGGCAGTGGAGGCGGAAGCGGAAGCTGTTGCAACAGCGCGGAGTGGTCAGGTTGTTCTAGGGCTGGTGATGGAGGATTTCTCCGATATATACGGCAAGGAGATGCTGCAGGCAGTGGAGCGCGAGGCACAGCTCCGCGGCGTTCATCTGATGCTGAGGCTGTCCTTTAGCCAACCGGATATTGAGGAGCAAGCGATTCAGATGCTGCAGGGCTTCGGAGTGGACGGGCTGATTATCTATCCTACGCGGGGACGACATTTTAGCGAAGAGATATTAAAGCTTGTCATCAGTCGATTTCCTCATGTCCTTGTAGACCGTTATTTGAAGGGCACATCGACAACTGCAATTGGTACCGATAATTTGAAAGCTGCCTATGACGGCACCTCGTATTTACTTGCGCTGGGTCACCGTCATATTGGGCTGCTGGCATCCAAGGTGATGGATAATGTCGCGATTGAGGAACGGATGGAGGGGTTTGTGCGGGCGCATGCCGAGCTGGGTGTGCAACTGGATCGCTCGTATTGGGTGACGAATATGGATTGGTCGGGGGAAGAGGAAGAGAGTCGCCAGATGCTCGCCCTACATGTAGAGACGGTGCAGCGGCTGTTAAGAGCCAAACCCGAGATTACAGCCTTCTTCGCATTAGAGTATGAAATGGCGTTGATTGCCAAGGAGGCCGTAGAGAAGCTGGGGCGAAGCATTCCGAAGGACTTCTCCTTAATATGCTTCGACAGTCCGCCCAGCAGCTCGGCGGTCTACTCCTTCACGCATATGAAGCAGAATCAGCGGGAGCTGGGGCGGCTGGCAGTAGACAGCGTACTCAAGCTGATTGCTGGGGAACAGCTCCACGGAAAAATTCCGCTGCTTGCCGAACTGATTCCGGGAACATCGACGGGGCCAGTACCCGGCAGCTAGGTGTATGGATGAGGTCATCTTATAAATGTCATGATATTATATACCATTTAAATATATTTTATAATATGTTATTGACAAAACATCAAAGGTTATAATAATATATATACAGTAAATGAAAGCGTTTTACAATTCCCTTTCATCATCAAGAGAACATAAAGGTGGTTATGTACGATGGTACTGCTTCAAAACTCACTTCCGGCATCCGTCAATGAACTGATTGAGGAAGTGGCTGGCAAGCTGTCACACCGTCCCAAGCTGGCGCGGATGTTTGCCAATTGTTATGCCAATACGCTGACGACAACCGTCAAGCCGCTTGAGGATGGGACGACCTTCATCATTACCGGCGACATCCCGGCGATGTGGCTGCGCGACTCTTCAGCGCAAGTACGCCCATACCTGCTGCTGGCGCGCAAGGATCGTCAGATGGCGGAGCTGGTAGGCGCCGTAGTGAAGCGCCAATCCCGCTTCATCTTGCTTGATCCGTATGCCAACGCCTTCAATGACAGTGAGAACAACAAAGGCCATCAGCAGGATCTAACTGAGATGAACGGCTGGCTATGGGAGCGCAAGTATGAGATTGACTCGCTCTGTTATCCGATACAGTTGGCTTATCTGTTATGGAAGACGACCGGAGATACATTTCATCTGGATGCTGAATTTCAACAGGCTTGTAAGCTCATACTGGAAGTATGGCGCACGGAGCAGCATCATGAGGAGAAGTCCGACTATCGCTTCCAACGGCTCGATTGCCCACCGCTGGATACGCTGGTTCGGGAGGGCAAGGGAGCCAAGGTCGTTCATACCGGCATGACCTGGTCCGGCTTTCGTCCAAGCGATGATGCCTGCACATATGGTTATCTGATTCCGTCGAATATGTTCGCGGTGGTGGTGCTCGGGTATATGGCGGAGATTGCGCGTGAGGTGCTTGGCGATGAAGCGTTGGCTGAGGATGCGAATGCGCTGCGGGCGGAGATCAAGCAGGGGATCGATGCCCACGCTACCATCGAGCATGAGGAATTCGGCCCAATGTATGGCTATGAGACCGATGGCGCTGGCAATTACCATCTGATGGATGACGCCAACGTGCCTAGTCTGCTCTCGCTGCCTTATCTGGGCTACTGTACATCGGATGACCCGATTTATCTGAATACACGCCGTTTCGTGTTAAGCGACAGCAATCCGTATTATTACCGGGGAGCGGAGGCCGAAGGGATCGGCAGCCCGCATACGCCTGAACGTTATATTTGGCATATTTCACTCGCTATGCAAGCCCTGACATCGCTTGATCAGGAGGAAGTGCAGCAGATGCTCGATGTACTGGAGCGGACGGATGCCGGCACCGATTTCCTGCATGAAGGCTTTCACGCAGATGACTCCACGCAGTACACCAGAGAATGGTTTTCATGGGCGAACGCTTTGTTCAGCGAGCTGATTCTTACTCATCTAGGCTATGAGGTTCCATCAGCAAAGCTAAAGTAAGCGTCACTGTCCGTTTTAATTGAAAACAACTACACACAAAGGGGAGACTCAACAATGGGTAATAAAAGCAAATGGCTGGGAACAATGATCGTTGCTTTATCTGTAGTCGTATCAGCATGTGGCGGCAACAGTGCCACACCAGGCGAGACCGGAACGGGCAATACGGGGGGTGCTGGCGAACAAGCGACGAAGACGATCAAGGTAGCCTACGGTAAATGGAATGAGGCTGATCGCTGGGGAGAATGGCTCAAAGGGGTAAAAGAGGAATTCGAAGCAGCCAATAAAGGTGTTAAAGTCGAGCTGCAGGCGATTGAAGGCTCACAGTATGCGACCAAAATTCCGCTCTTGATGATGGATGAGCGCACAGCGCCTGAGGTGCTGGCTGAGGATTCATTCATGATCAATGCCGATAGCGAAGCAGGCTATCTGGAAGAACTGAACGTCGCTTCCTGGGATGACTGGAAAAACTTTAATGAAGGCATCAAGGCGGCTGTAACAGCGAACGACAAAGTATACGGTGTGCCTTTCTCTACAGATGTTCGCGGTCTGTACTACAACAAGCAACTGTTCCAGCAAGCAGGCTTGCCGGTGCCATGGCAGCCTAAGAGCTGGAATGACATCCTGGATGCAGCCAGAACAATCAAGGAAAAACAACCGGACATTATTCCTTTCTGGATGAATACCGGTACCGCAGGTCAAGAAGCGACCACGATGCAGACGTTCCAGATGCTGCTGTACGGCACTCAGGATCAGATGTATGAAGACGGAAAATGGGTAGTGAAATCAAAAGGTCTGTTGGATACGCTGAATTTCATCCATGACATCTACTCCAATGATCTGGGGCCGAAGCTGTCTCAGGTGCTGACTGCTCAAGCAGGGCAAGTGCTGGAGACGGATCTGATGCCGAACCAGAAGGTCGCGATCGTCCTCAATGGCAACTGGCTGACAGGCAACTGGGGAGAGAGCGGGGGCAAGCCATGGCCTGAAGCCCTCGACGTCTATGACTTCGTGAAGATGCCAACTCAAAATGGCGAAGCGCCAGGCTTCACATCGATGTCGGGCGGCTGGACATTGGCAGTAGCCAAGAAGTCCGCTGAGAAGGAGCTCGGCTTCGAATTCATTAAAATGGCGATCAATGAGAAGAATAATAAGAAGTTCGCGATTCTCGATGGCGCACTGACTCCACGAACAGACGTAGCGAAGGATAGCGAATATACCGGTCAAAAAGGGACGCTGTACGGTGTAGCAGCCGACTTCATCACTTACACTCACGTTCGTCCGGCAAATGCCGAGTATCCTTCAGTGACTTCCGTCGCCCAGGAGATTGTAGAGAAAGTGGCAACAGGTGCACTGACACCAGAGGCAGCCATGAACGAATATGCCAAAAATGTAGAGCGCACGGTAGGCGCTGATCGTATCGTCTCGAAGCAATAAGTTGGATTTTAGGGTACCGAATGCCGGGAAGTCCGGCATTCGGCCAGCCCCTTCAGCAAGGAGGAATCTTATCATATGGACGCGCTTGAACCTCAAGCTGCGAAGCGGCGAAAGAAACAGGCAGGACCAACAAACTGGCGAGCGATTCTGTTTTTAATGCCGAGCTGGGTGCTGTTGTTGATTTTCTTTTTTGTGCCAACTATTTTAACGTTTTACTTCGCATTCACCAATATGTCGTTAACCGGGATCAATGCTGCGCAATCCCAATTTATTGGCTTTACCAACTTCGTAAATATGTTTGATGATCCGAACTTCCGCAATTCGGTAGTGAAGACGGTCATCTTCTTAATCTTCTCAGCGGTCATCGGCCAACAGGTGATGGGCTTCCTGATCGCGATTCTGATGAACGGGCGCAACAGCGGCTTCCGCAGCGTGATCGGCTCCATCGTCATTGCAGGCTGGGTTACACCTGAGATTGTGTGCGCGTTCGTCTGGTTCGCGTTCCTGAATGACTCGGGCACGCTGAATACGGTCATTGAGGCGCTCGGTTTGAAGCCTGTAGCGTGGTTGTATACGTTCCCTATGGTCTCGGTCATTGTCGCCAATATCTGGCGTGGTACAGCATTCTCTATGATGGTCTTCCAGTCAGCGCTTGGCGATGTGCCGCGTGAGGTGGAGGAATCGGCCATGATGGATGGCGCAAGTGGCTTCCAGAAGCTGGTGCGCATCACGATTCCGATGATCTTGCCTTCCGTGCTGACCAACATGATCCTGATTACACTCCAGACCTTGGGCACGTTCACCCTGATCTATGCGCTGACCGGAGGCGGTCCGGGCAACAGCACCGAGATTCTTCCAATCTACATGTACCGTCAGGCATTCGTGAACTATCAGCTCGGATACGGTACCGCGATTTCGCTGTCGCTGCTTGTGATCGGCATCGTGGCGAGCCTGATCTACATGCGCGTATTGAAGGTGAAAATCTAATGGCACAAGGAGGCAATACAGTGAAATCCCAAGCTTGGAAGCCGAAGAAGCTCAATCGGTTCATGATATACCGAACGCTGCCGTATATTATTCTTTCGCTGATCGGGCTGCTGTTTCTTATTCCGCTGCTATGGCTGCTGATCGCCTCGGTTGACGGCGGAGCGACATTGTCGATGAAGCTGCCAGAAACGATAACAGCAGACAACTACATCTCAACCTTGTCCAGCGAGTCCAATCAGCGCTCATTCGTTAATGGTCTGATTCTGGCGGTAGGGCAGGCCCTGCTGGTTATTATCGTATCGGGGCTGGCCTCGTATCCGCTGTCCCGCTATCAGCTTCGATACAAGCGTTCCTTTATGTATCTGATTCTGTTCTCGACAGGCTTGCCGATTACGGCGGTGATGGTGCCCGTCTACCAGTTTTTCCTCTACTTCCAGCTCCAGGATTCGTTATTCTTCACGGTGCTATTCCTGACGGCTTCGGCGCTGCCATACGCCATCTGGATGATGAAGAACTTCATGGACTCGGTACCTATCGAGCTGGAGGAAGCAGCATGGGTGGATGGTGCCTCGGTATTGACAACCTTGCGGTTGATCATCGTACCGCTCATGCTGCCAGGCATCTTCACGATCGGCATCTATGCCTTCGCTGGAAGCTGGGGCAACTTCCTCGTCCCTTTCATCCTGCTGCAAAGCCCGGATAAGCTGCCGGCTGCTGTATCGATCTATCAATACTTCGGTCAGAATGGCGTAGTACAGTACGGCAAGCTAGCCGCCTTCTCCGTCGTCTACTCGATACCGGCAGTCGTCCTCTATATTATCGGTCAGCGCCATATGTCCAAAGGCTTCAGCTTTGGCGGCGCAAGCAAAGGCTAATTCAACAAAGCGGGAAGCCAGGCTGTGGATTCACGGCCTAGCTTCCCGCTTATTCATGCTGTAGCGAGGTGTTATGCCTCCATGCTGTCCGCCTCATCTGCCGAGAACAGCAGCCGCACGAAGTCAGCCTGATCCAGCTTGCCGAAGTAGCCGGTCAGATCGATGCCCTCCAATGCCGCCGCCACGGCGCTCTCCTCGTAACGAACGCCAGTAAGCAGCTCCTCTAGCTCTGAGACATCCTTCACGCCGAAGAAATCGCCATACAGCTTGAGTCCGGCTATCCGGCCCTGCTCCACATCCAGCAGCGCCTCTATAATCCCCACAGGGAACTTGACCCCGCTGCGCAGATTAAACTTGGGCGACCTGCCATAGTTCCAATCCCAGTTCCGATAGCGTTCATCGGCCAGTTGATGAATGCCTGCCCAATCCTCGTCTGTCAGCTTGTACTCCGAAACGGCATCTGAGCCAGACAGCTCCATGATATGCTGCAAAATCCGCGCGCGAAATGCTGTAATCGTCATCGACTCTGTCAAAAATTCGCTAATATTCGCCACGCGAGCACGGACAGACTTGGTGCTCTTGGATGCGACCTTGAGCGGCTTCACCTTCAGTGCGGAGGCGACATGCTCCATCTCTGAGTTAAACAGCAGTGTCCCATGACTGAACATCCGCCCTTTGGTGGCGAATTGCGCGTTGCCGGATATTTTTCGCTCCCCGACCTGGATGTCATTGCGCCCGGTCAATTCAGCATCTACCCCCAACTGCCTGAGCGTAGCAATAACGGGCTCGGTGAATTTGCGAAAGTTATGAAAGGATTCGCCGTCATCGGCAGTGATGAAGCTGAAGTTGAGATTGCCAAGATCATGATAGACGGCTCCGCCCCCAGATAGACGCCGCACAACATGCAGCTTGTTCTCTTTGACATACTCAGCATTAATCTCCTCAATCGTGTTCTGATTTTTCCCAATAATGATCGACGGCTCATTAATATAGAACAGCAGATAGCTATCTGTCATAGGCAGCTTCCGCAAGGCATATTCTTCGATAGCCAGATTCAGTGTCGGATCTGTAATTCCCTTGTTATCAATAAACAGCATTGTTCGTCCTCCATTCCTACTGCCTCTGGCAGCATGTGCTTCCTTTACTATTCATTGTACCTGTACAGGGTGGGCCATGCAAAGCTTGCCTGTGTATGAAAAGAGATGAAAGGACAGAATAATCGACAAGATTCGTAGTTCTTTGGAACTATTTCTTGCGAACCATGCAAATATAAGTGTAAAATTGTCGCAAAAGAGCTGGGATGTATAGGAATTGTTCAGAGGGATTGTGTAAAATAAGGATATAACAACAAAATTCGATGATATTCGATGGTTTATTGAAAAGATTGTCTAAGTCAGCCTATATGTGCCTTGTCGTGTGCCTAGTCGCCCATTGAGCAATAAAGTAAAACTTTATACCTATGGAGATGATCTGAATGAATCAATTATTTTTTGATGAGCTTCATAAAATGAGTCGTGAGGATGAGCTGAGAGCGAAGCTCCTGATTCGTGGGGTGAAGAGAATTCTGGATGAGAAGAAGGAAGAGAAGGGGATTCGCAAGCTGCTCCGCAGAAGAAGAAAGCAACGGGTACAGCCGCGCGCCTGGAATTAAGTGATTTGACATGGTTCCCATGTAACAGATTGTGATGACCGAAGCAGGGAATTCAGCTGTATTCTAGGTGCTCGTGCACAGTGGCCTTGCCGGAGTTTGTAATAGCCGCCAGCCGAACCTCCCATGAGAAGCGCGTGCTTCTGGTGGGAGGTTATTTTATTGCTATATTCTAAAGATTTTCTAAAGAAAGGCTAATAGATGGGCTGGAAATAAAATAAACCTAGTAGGGAGTGGGGTTGCTATGGTAGAATGGCCTGTGGGAATACAGGAGATAATTGGGAGGAAGCGCATACGATGAAGAAACTAGCACAGACGCTGCTACTGTCACTATTTGCTGTCAGCATGGCTGTCGTTCCACTACCGGGAATACCAGACAATCAGGTCGTAGCGGCCACTTCGGCTAAGGCTACTAACGAGATTGAGGTCTATATTGATGGAAGTCAAGTCTCCTTCCAGCCAGGCCCTCGCCAGGAGAAGGGTGTTACGCTTGTACCGATGCGATCTCTATTCCAGGCGCTTGGCGCCGATATATCATGGAATGAGCAGACACAGACTGTGGTTGCGAAGAAAAATTCTACGGTCATTACCATTAAGATTGGATCGATCAATGCCGTCGTGAACGGTGAGACCACCAAGCTGGACATACCGGCCAAGGTTATCGGCGGAACGACCATGGTGCCGCTGCGTTTTGTCAGCGAGGCGCTCGGGGCGCAGATCAAATGGGACAACGCCAGCCGGACGATTCATATTACATCGTTAGAGGCGCAGCAAGCAAGCCAAGAGGCGAGTAAGGCGGAGGGCTGGCAGATCGTTGCCTTTAACGATGACAAGGTGCTGATGATCGAGACGGATCGCTCTCAGGGCAGCGGGGTGGTCATCGGGCCGAAGCTCGTGCTGACGAATTACCATGTGATGTCCAGTGCCAAGAGTGCGACGGTATATACGATGGATGGCAAGAAGCTCAAGGTAGAGGGCATCGTTGCCTATGATGAGGAGGCTGATCTGGCACTCATCCAGACGTCGACGGAATTGAACATTGACCCAGTCCTCCTCGGAGACGACGAGATGGCATACAAGGGAGATAAGGTGTATGCGATCGGCAGCCCGCAAGGGGTGCAGAATTCTGTTACTGAAGGACTGATCAGCAATATCTACTATGATTCGGACAAAGATATTGAAACGTTCCAGATCAGCACGCCGATCGACCACGGCAGCTCCGGCGGCGGGTTGTTCGATGAGTATGGGGAGCTCATCGGCTTGACGACCTCCAAATATGAAGGAACGAGCGCAGATATCGGTTTTGCGATCTCTGTCTATAACATCTATGGTTTGCTGTCTAAATATGACAATGCGCCGAATAAGACGCCTGTCTTCATGCCCTCCAGACTGCCAGCCTCGCTCAGCGGCATGTCCGATGAGGAGATCGCCAAGCTGATGGCGAAGGAGTTCGGCGGTATTCAGGCAGAGGAAGGAACCGCAGAGCTCACCGACTGGAAGGTTACCCGCAACAGCACGGATGGGCTGGTTATAACCGCGAACATTCAAACTTCGTTCTACATGTACTATGCCGAGAGCATGGCGAAGTACAGCCGCATCTGGGCGGCCAATGCGCTTGGCGACCTGAAGCCGCTGCTGCCTGAGGGCGAGAAGCTGGAGATCATTATCTATTACGATCAGACCTTCGGCTATAAGCCGAGCGGCATCGATTCCAGCGAGCTGACCTCGCTGAGCGATGGCAAATGGCAGGTGCGTTACCCGGTCATTCGCGCACAACTGAAAGATAAAGGGTATATTTATATTCGTTCCTAGCTTACTGGGCCGGCCATCTCTGATGGTCGGCCCTTGTGCATGTTATAATCGTAGAAAATAGGAGTTGTTCGTCTTCATCGTGCCTTCGTCAAGCTGTACGTTTACGTTACTAGTCGAATTAGGTACAATAGAAGGAATAATCCAGCTTACAGAGCGAAGGAGCTTGCAATCAATGAAAGTCGTGCTGTCTACGCTGAATGCCAAATATATTCACACCTCGCTAGCTCTGCGCTGTCTCAAGGCGTACAGCGCCCATCAATTCGATATTGATATTGCTGAATATACGATCAAGGACCCGCCAATGAATATTGTCTCCGACCTGTATGCCAGGCAGCCGGATGTCATCGGATTCTCCTGCTATATCTGGAATATTGAAGAGACGATTACGGTCATTAACATGCTGCGCAAAATCATGCCACAGCTACGCATTGTGCTCGGCGGTCCTGAGGTCAGCTACGATGTCGAGCACTGGCTGAACCGGATTCCCGAGGTGGACTTTATCGTCGTGGGCGAAGGCGAGGAGACCTTTCACCATCTGCTGACAGAGCTGTCGGATACGCAGAAATATCATCTTGTGTTTGGCCTTGCCTACCGCAAGGAGAAGAATGGTGTGCTGGAGCCGATCGTGAATCCGCCACGACCCAAGCTGAATCTGGCTGAGCTGCCCTCGCCGCATCGCTTCGCGGAGGATCTGCCTCATCTGGCGAACCGGGTGGTCTATTTCGAGACAAGCCGTGGCTGTCCATTCAGTTGCCAGTTCTGCTTGTCCAGTATTGAGGTGGGGGTTCGCTACTTCGACATCGAGCGCACGAAGTCGGACATACTCTATCTGATCGAGTCGGGAGCGAAGCTGATCAAGTTTGTAGACAGAACCTTCAATATTAAACGTGACTATGCACTGGAGATGTTCCGTTTTCTAATAGAGAATCATAATGGATGCGTCTTCCAATTTGAGATTACGGCGGATATTATGAGACCGGAGGTGCTGGACTATCTGGCCGAGCATGCGCCGCCAGGCGTCTTCCGTTTCGAGATCGGGGTGCAGTCCACCAATGACATCACGAATGAAGCGGTGCAGCGACGTCAGAATTTTGCCAAGCTGACACGTACCGTGACGAAGGTGAAGGAGAGCGGCAAGATCGATCAGCATCTGGATCTCATTGCCGGCCTGCCGCATGAGGATTATGCGACGTTCAGCAAGACCTTCAATGATGTGTTCGCACTGCGCCCGGAGGAGCTGCAGCTCGGCTTCCTGAAGATGCTGCGCGGCACTGGCCTGCGCATCCAGGCGAAGAAATATGGCTATGTCTATATGGATCGTGCTCCTTATGAGATATTGGGCAATGATCTGATGCCGTTCCACGATATTGTGCGGATCAAGCGGGTCGAGGACGTGCTGGAGAAGTATTGGAATGCGCATCGCATGGATCATACGCTGCTCTATCTGATCGAGCGGGTATTCGATTCGCCGTTTGATTTCTTCCAGCGCTTCGGAGATTATTGGGAGGAACGGGGCTGGCAGAAGATCGGCCATCAGTTGGATGATCTGTTCACTCGGCTGGCTGCCTTCCTTAATGATGCTGTCGCCCGGCAAGCTGAGATTCGCGAACGTCTCGATCTAGGAGTTGTGCTGGGCTTGATGAAGTATGATTATTTCCTGCAGCACAACTACAAGCCGCGTAAGATATGGTGGGAGTTCATGCTCGCCAAGGAGGAGTGGAGCAACTGGATGAAACGGCTGGCGCGGGAGCCAGAGCAGGTGTCCGCGTCATTCGCAGCGCTCGCGCTGTCGGAGAAGGAGCTGCACAAGCACACGGTGCTGGAGAAGCTGCCGTTCGACCTGGGTCAATATCTGCAGGAGGGGACGCTGAGTACAGAGCGGGATACGCTGCTGGTGATGATCTACCGTCCCGACCTCAAGACAGCCGGCCCGGCGAATCAGACCTTCATGATGGCGATTCCGCGCATCCAGCCATCGGCTTCGCCGCACTAAATGCTGTTGAGTGTGGACTGCTGGGGTTGACCAATAAGCACCTAAAACAAAAAAGTTGGGCTGGAAAACACCATGTTTTCCACCCAACTTTTTATATGCATGTTTATGCAGGAAGGTAGTGAGGCGGATGCCTGCTACTTTACATCGAACTCCTCATACCACCAGTCAGAGCCGTATTTCAGCTCGTTTATTTCTAAGATCGGTTGCCCTGATTCTCTCCCCCTTTTTTACCTAATGTTTAATTCGCTGCAACTAATTTCTATGGAAAACCGTCTATATATTGGATAAATAATATTAAGGAATGGAGTGAATGGTTTGAAAATCAATGCACTAACAGGGAAGCTGGCGAAATTTCAGCGGTCAGTTCTATTGGTCGCAGGACTATCTCTAGCGTTGTCTGTACCCGCACTGGCTGCGCCAGAGTCGGTCGTAAAGCCTACCGTTACTGCAGACGGTAGTCACAGTGTTCTTCATGCATCGGATGGATCGGTCTGGCAATGGGGAGACAATGGGGATGTGATTAAAGGTAAGATTACTCTCGAAGATAATACTCCGAAGCTTATGCCACATATAAAGGATGTAGCTGAAATTCAATCGTACCGGAATAAACAAATCTTTTTAAAAAAGGATGGGACAGTTTGGGAGTCTGAGAAGACCTTTGAGGTAATCTCCAAAATCATACATGAAACCGTTTCTGTGTTTACTGAACCGAAACAGATCGAAGGTCTGAATAATATTGTGAAGATATCGGTAGGAGATGTTTTCTCCGCTATCGATAAAGACGGTTCTGTGTGGGTATGGCATCCCTTGGTATACTATAATGGGCTACATAAGCTTGAGAATATAACGGACGCGAAAGATATTTCATGGAACGGCGATGCCTCTGTCCTTATTTTAAAGGAGGATGGGACAGTGTGGGTATGGACTGCGTATGAAGAAGAGAAGACATTTGTCCAAGCGGATAAGCAGTATAATGAGTATTTTGAAATAAACAATACCTATGTGATTCGCAATATTCATGTTAACACCAATTATGTCGCCCATAAGGTGGAGGGTTTGACCAATATCGTGGCCTTATCAAAGGGGACTGGGCGGCAAAATTTCGCGATTGAAAAGGACGGGTCTGTATGGGGATGGGGAGAGAACAACAAAGGTAAGCTGGGACTGCCCGATGATACCAAAATCGTAGATAAACCCGTGAAAATTAAGCGTTTATCGGAGGTTTCTTCCATTGTTACATCCGGCCTGAGTACGCTCGTTCTAAAGAAGGATGGGTCTCTCTGGGTCTTGGGATACAACATAGGCGACTATAAAAATTTTTCTGAGTTTGAGAATGGGCATCTATTAAGACGTATTGGCGGACTGGGGAAGGTGAACTCGGTAGCCATGGGAGATAACCATGCCGTGGCCATTACGGAAGACGGTAAGCTATGGGCGTGGGGGAAAAATAACGTCGGACAGCTAGGTGATGCGAGCTTTAAGGACAGCTTGACTCCAATCCTTGTTAAACAACTCCAATAGAAGGGATAGCTCCCGTCTATAACCTTAAGTTTCAGGGGCTGTCCGGAAGTCCGTGAAATGAATACATATTCAGCAGTAAGGACCGAACGGAAAAGATTGTCTTGAGGTGTTTTTTGTCCGCTTTTTACCTTAGAATCCAGATCATCAAAAGCGGACAAAACCCGTCTGATGCGTCCAAAACAACCTTCTCCTGGAGGGACTGTATTTTGCTGAATCGTGCCCTTCATTTCATTTGATTTTTCGAGCAGCCCCTTTACATATAATCTCTATAACTTAGCAGTGATTATAAAGCGTTCCGAATTTGTCCTAATCCCCTTCTCGGTTTGATTCTCCATAATAAACTGATGGAGTATTTGAAAATCAACCTCAGTCTGTCCGAAGTTGGGAATTATCGGGGTGTGTTTTAATAAAAAAATAAGGTCTTCAGCCGTTTGGTAATATTCAATAACATTAAATTCAAATGCCTGAATGTCGCTAAAGCCCGCTTCGCTTAATTTAGTAATATATTGATGCTTTAATGTACCTGCCTTTGTACCCAATGCCTGTCCTCTTCCAAACGCTTCTTTAATATTTAATTTGTCGTTTTCGCTAACTTGCTGAGTAAAGAACGTACCGCCCTTAACTAAAACCCTTGCGACTTCTTTAGCGATAAATTCCGAATGTCTACACGAGACTACATTAAAAAAGTCGGCAGGAAAATCCAATAGTTCAGCTTCCATCTTGAGGAAACGTACATTAGGTATGCCTGACTTAACGGAATTTGTAATTGCGGTTTCAATCATTCCAGCAGATTGGTCAATTCCAACTAAAAGTAGTGCAGATTCAGCTAGTGATAATATCGCTTCCCCGCCACCAGTACCAATGTCAAGAATAATATCCGATTTCTTGCAGGTCTTCGTTACCTCACGATACAAATCCCATCTCGTTCCTTCAGCAACGCATTTGACATTGCTAAAATTCCAACCGTTTATTTTGCCGACTCTATCATAAAATTCTTTGTATTCCAATGGATTCATTTTTTATTCCACCTTCCATTGAGGATAAAATGTCAACTAATATCATTCAATGTATTAGCTTTCAATTATAGTTCGAATAGAGTTTATCAATCAAGAAGTAAAATACATAACGAGTATGTTTTTGCATGTGTTAACATTGACAAACAATAGAAAGCCAAGTAGACATCAAGTATAATGAAGGTAACGCCAACACATCTTATAGTGAAGAGGTGGCGTCACTATGAGATGTGCAGTATATCCGTATTACTTACGAGGAGTGCTAAATGATGATTAACAGATTGGGTCAAGTGATGCTGTACGTGAATAACCAAGAAGCATGCAGAGACTTCTGGACGGAGAAGCTCGGCTTCGAGGTCATCTCGGATCAGACCAGCGGTCCGATGAGATGGATTGAGGTAGCCCCTAAGGGTGCGGCAACAAGCCTTGTTTTTCATCATAAGGAGCTCATTGCCAAGATGAACCCCGAGATGAACCTTGGAACTCCGTCGATCATGTATTACACAGATCAGTTTGATGCATTATACAGTGACCTCCAGAACAAAAAGGTCAAGGTGGGAGACATTATGGAGCTTCCAACGGGTAGAGTGTTCAACTTTGCGGACGTTGAAGACAACTACTTCGCCGTATCAGAAAAGAAGTAATATAACGGCATAAGCAATCTGTATCTCATTGCGTTGCATTGGTAGGACATGAAGAGGGGTGGAGAACCCCTCTTTTTTCATGCCATTTTCGCTGCCATCGTGATGGCTGCCCCAAAATAGTGTAGCAGAGCATCTACATTACAATTAATCCCTATTGTAGTATCATATGATTTAATGATCATCAAATTAGATATACGTCGAATTAGTTAAGAAGGTGGAACGAATGCAATTAGATAAGGTGGTTAGCTATCATAAGGCTCTGGCAGATCCTACACGAATCAAAATATTAATTCTGCTTGCTGATGGAGAACTGAATGGCCAGGTTTTGGCGGAAAGGTTAGGAGTCGCACCTGCAACAATTACTCATCATGCCACGAAACTGCGAAAAGCTAGTTTGATTAACGAGCGAAGGGACAAAAACACGATTTATTTTTCATTAAATCATTACTTTATCAAGAATAATGCCACTGCTACAGAACATTTGATTTATCGAAGAGTTAATGCCAAAGGAGGTATGAACATCATGCATGATGACTCTAAGCGAATGAAGGACTCCGTCATTAAAAACTTCTTCACATCCGAAGGGAGATTGAAGAGTCTACCCGCTCAACTCAAGAAAAAACTTATTGTGTTGGAGCATCTCGTGTCCCAGTTGGAAAAGGGGCGGAAGTATAGTGAGATGGAAATCAATGATTTTATTAAACAATTCCATGATGACTACGCAACGGTGCGCAGGGAATTTATTATGCATCAATTCATGTACAGAGAAAACGAAGTTTACGAATTAAATCCACAAGACATGTGGGCTAGATGGGAAACTCTGTCGTGAGGGATAGGGTGGGGGATATTGAAATACAGCCCGTATACTTGTGCGTGAGACAAGCACAAGTATAAGGGCTTCTTGTAATGGTTAGATGAGGGGTTGAATGTGTCCCTGTGCTGGCCTTACGGTAATTCGCTGCGCAGCACGGTGAGCTGTCCATCCAACTCGTAGCTGCCAAGCGTTGCCGGGAGCAGGAAGCACTCGCCGGCCTTCACAGCCTGGCTCCCGCCATCCCAGCTCAGCGTGCCCTCGCCCTCAGCGATGACGAGTATGACGAAGCTCTCCGGGGCAGTAGAGAGCGCCCATGGCCCGCTCACAATCCCTTTCTCTACGACAAAGTAAGGGGAACGCGCAATCTCCAGCCATTGTCCGGCATCAAGATTGCCAGTCTCCATCCGGGTTGCGCCTGCTCCTTCATAAGCAATCACATTCAGCGAGTCCTCAATATGCAGCTCGCGAAGCTGCCCATCCAGTCCGGGCCGATTATAATCGTACAAACGGTAGGTCGTATCGGAGTTCTGCTGAATCTCGGCTACGACAACGCCAGCGCACAGAGCATGAACGGTGCCAGCCGGAATGTAGAAGGCATCTCCAGCCTTGACGGGCACCTCCTGTAGACATTCCATAATTCGGCCTTCATGAATCGCTGACTCCAGCGCCGCACGGTCCATATTCGGCTGCAGGCCGTAGATAATCTTCGCATCCGGCTTGGCGGCGAGAATATACCACATCTCGGTCTTGCCTAGCTCGCCCGCAGGCAGTCGCTCATAGCTGTCTGTCGGGTGGACTTGCACAGACAGATCGTCGTTGCAATCCAGCAGCTTGATCAGCAGTGGGAAGCGCCCGTTCTTCTCGGAGAATCCGCGACTGCCAAACCAGGCAGCGCCGTATGTCTCGCGAATCTGATCCAGCCCAAGGCCAGCCAGCTCGCCATTGATTACCTTGGTTGTTCCATTCGGATGGTCACCGATCATCCAGCCTTCGCCAATCGCTCCGGGCGGAAGCTCCAGGCCGAATTGCTCCAGGGCGCGACCTCCCCATACACGTTCTTTCATCTCGGGCTTGAATTGCAATGGATAAGCTGCTACAGTCATTGGTTTCTCTCCTTAGTAGTTGTGTCTGTATATTCGTTGTTATTTGGCGTGCCGCGTCTTTGCGCGAGCATGGCAGCTTGCCAAGCCTCTACGCTTGCGGGACAGTTGCAGCATGACTAGAGTAGCCTAGCTGTCTTAGTTCTGGGCGGGCTCGAACAGCTCGAAGATTTCTCCATCTGGGCCATAAAAGAAAAAATAACGGCTGCCGTTAGGCAAGGTTGTAATCTCGCTGTCGCGTGCAGTGACGCCAAGCGCTCGCAGGCGCTCTATCTCGTCCTCCAGCTTGTCCACCGTAAAGGCAATATGATGCACCTTGCCCTCCGCTGGCAGCTCTGAAGGGTAGCCCTCGATCAGCTCCACCTGTGTCTCTCCAGCCTCTTCAAAGGCAAGAAAACCTAGCTTGATGACACCATTGGTATGCATCATAGTGCCCAAATGCTTCATGCCTAACACCTCGGTATAGAATTTCACGGACGCATCCACATTCGCCACCATAATGCCCACATGCTCCAGCTTCTTAATTGCCATCGTCGTATCCTCCTTCTATGTAATTTCTTCCGCAGAGAGCGCCTGTAGCTGCTTGCGCTTCTCAATACCAATCCAATAGGGCGCCAGCGGCTTCTGCAGCATCCGGTATATAGCTGCCTGTGCAAGCTGCGGATTGAGCTGCTGCGCCCATTGCTCTACAGCGGCCGATTCGTCCCCTCCGCCAGCATGTCCGGGGTAGAGGACGATCGACAGCAGACCGCCTGGGCGCAGCAATGCCAGCGAAGCCTCAAGCGCCGCCAATGTTGTGCTCTGCTGGGTGATGACTGCCGGATCGGCTCCCTCCGCTGGCAGATAGCCCAGATTGAACAGCACAGCGGCTAGTCGTCCATGCTCTGCGGCCGGAAGGGCAGCGGGCAGCGTATCGTGGCTCTGGAGCAGCAGACGCACCGGCGCGAGCCGCTTGCCCTCGCGGACAGCACGCTCCAGCCGCGCCTTCGTATTGTCCAGCGCCTGCTGCTGTATATCGAAGGCGTACACCATGCCTCGCGGCCCGGCAGCCTCGCTCAGAAACAGGGTGTCGACGCCGTTGCCCGCTGTCGCATCGACGACGATATCGCCAGGCTGAACACGCTCGGCTGTCCAGCGGTGGGCCAGGCTTAATACCGACAGCAGTCCCATTCGCTACACCTGCCTCCAGCGCTTGCCTTGCCAGCTCTCGCGGCGGCGCAATTCCTTGTCAATCCCATTAAGAACCTCCCATTTGTTCAGGCTCCACATCGGGCCGATCAGCAGTTGCCGGGGTGCATCTCCAGTAAGACGGTGCACAATCATGCCCGGCGGCAGCAGCTCCAGCGTGTCAGCGATCAGCCCGATGTATTCGTCCTGCTCCAGAAATTGCAGCAGGCCTGCCTCGTATTGCTTGACCATCGGTGTTTTGCGCATCAGATGCAGCAGGTGAATCTTGATCCCCTGCACGTCCATGCCGGCTACGGCTCTGCCGGTGTCCAGCATCATCTCGTGCGTCTCTTGAGGCAGTCCGTAGATAATATGCGTGCAGACGCGGATACCGCGGGCGCGCAGCTTCGCGACCGCATCCAGATAACACTGTGTATCATGGGCACGATTAATAAGGGTCGAGGTAGACTCATGGATCGTCTGAAGCCCCATCTCCACCCATAGATAGGTGCGCTCGTTCAACTCGGCCAGATAATCGACGACCTCATCAGGCAGGCAGTCGGGACGCGTAGCGATCGACAGGCCGACAACTCCGGGCTGCTCCAGGATGACCTCATAATATTCCCGAAGCTGCTCCACAGGAGCATACGTATTGGTATAGGCCTGGAAATATCCGATATAAGCGGCCTGAGGCCATTTCTGATGCTGGCGGCTTCGAATCGTGTTGAACTGGGTGATTAGGTCATCACGACGGCTGCCCGCGAAGTCGCCTGAGCCACGCGCACTGCAAAAGGTGCAGCCGCCCTTGGCGATCGAGCCGTCCCGGTTCGGACATGTAAATCCGGCATCCAGCATCACCTTGAACACTTTCCCGCCGAACTGCTCGCGCATCTCGTAATTCCATGTATGAAACCGTTTGTCTCCCCATAGCTGCAGATCAGGCAGAGGAGACAGGTTGGCGGCGCTTGGCATAGCGGTACTCCTTTTTCTCCTTATTGTACATGAAACACGAGGTCTTAGCCAATGCACAGCGCCATATTCAGCAGATGCAGCCTTAGAAAAAATTCCGGCAGAGATGAGGATTTAGGCTTGCTATACCTTACATGATGTGTTATATTAAAATTAATAAAAATCAAGGTTTGCTACACTTCTACTCCGAATCGAACCCTTGTCATAGCATCATGTTTTTTTGGAAATGCTGTAAATAAAAAAACTACGAGGTGATGCAATATGAATACGATGGTGAAAATTCCGCAAGGTGAAGAGAAAGTTACCGTTCAATTAACTGTCAAAGAATTGATGGCGCTTTCAGGAATTCGATTCCATGGCAACCATAAGCTTGAGGTGGAGGCACGCCGCAAAATTAAGGAAGTGCTGAGCGAAACCTTCGAGATCGACCGCCCCTCCGACAATGACCCGATAGATTATCAGTTGTTGAATTAAAATGATTTGAGGGAGTTCCCTTATTTCCCTTATATACGGACAGTCCGCGGCTTGCTGCGGGCTGTTTTATTATGAATATATCTGTGCGGCCGAGTTCGTCTGCCTTTATTGCTCTAGCGCCAGCCCCTTTACAGCAGTGTGCCGGATTTGGCACAATAGGCTTAGTCTATTGAGCGAGGAGCAAGCTGCCAGTCGGACACAATATAGAGAACAGATGGAGGATTCACGCATGCGGTTAAGAGGCAGGAAGGGAATAGTGGAGAGTCTGGAGGCGCAGCCGGAGCTGGTCGTTCTGGATGCTCAGGCATACAAGGGGCGCTGGAAGGAATTCTTCGGCAATGATAAACCGATCTATGTCGAGCTGGGGATGGGCAAGGGGCAATTCATTAGCCAGCAGAGCGGGCGCAACCCGGATATTAACTTTATCGGCGTCGATATGTATGATGAGCTGATTCGCCGCGCTAGCGAGAAGGGGCGTCTGGTGTGGGAGGAGAAAGGGGAGACTACACCGCCGAATCTGGCGCTGCTGCGTGCCAATATCGAAGGGATCGAGACGATGTTTGAACCTGGAGAGATCGAACGGATTTACTTGAACTTTAGCGATCCATGGCCTAAGAGCAAGCACGCCCGCCGCAGACTGACCCATCCTCGCTTTTTGGCGAAGTATGTGGAGCTGCTGAACGGGCGCGGTGAAATTCATTTTAAGACGGATTCGATGAAGCTGTTCGAATTTTCGTTGAACAGCTTTACAGAGGTGGGCCTGCAGTTGCGCAATATCTCGCTCGATCTGCATCGAGATGGGCTGCGCGACGATCTGGTGCTCACAGAATACGAGACGAAGTTCGTCGGCCTCGGTCAGCCGATCTACAGGCTGGAAGCCGTGATCGGTCAACAGGCATTGTCTGATTTCAAGCAGCAGCTCGCCGGGCAGGCAGAAGCTCAGGCTGACCACCAGAACAGCGAGACCAGCGAGGCGGTCAGTGAGCCGACAACGGCGCCGGCAATGACGTCAGAGGGATAATGAAGTCCGAGATACATTCTTGACCAGGCGACCGAGAGCAGTAATACGACGGCAGCCGGGAGCAGCAATGGCATAAGGCTGCTGTCTGCGTACAGCAAGGGTAGCATCCAGGCGAATACCGCCGTGGTATGGCCGGATGGAAAGGACGGGTCGATGAGTATCCGTTTGCCGATATTCACATTGTCCAGCGCCTGAAAGGGGCGCAGTCTTTTGAACTTGCGCTTGGCTATAAATACCGGAATGTGGCTTACAGCAACGGCTGTGAGGCTCTGCCAGCCGGCCACATTCCAAGGGTAGCCTGCGAACAGCCCGATACACAGCGCAGTAACCAGCGTAAACGTAGCCCCTCCGATATGGGTGACGCATCCCAGCCATCGGCTCAGCCATGTCGAGACGAATCTATTGATGGGGCGACGGTTCGCCCACAGCAGCATCCGGTGCTCACCAAGCTCAAACCACGCACGCAGCTTTTCGATGATGGCTCCTCCTTTTTTTTGGCTCATAGTCACCTCCAGTTTAGCCGCGATTTGTTTTCATTCTATATAGTGTACATTAAATTTTTCTCATTCGTAAACCGTTGTTCCATCCTGCAAGGGAGTGCCTCTAGAGGCAACAGGTATGTCTTGCGTTTTTTATCATACCATACTCTGTCTTATCCGCCACCTGGACTTGAATCCAGGATGTCCGCATTTATATAGGGAAGCTGTCTGGGCATGTCGATAAAAATCGGACTAGCATGACCATATGAGGCTCGGGAATCAGGCTGGCGCAAGGTTTATTATCGGACAGGCAAGGTTAAACAGGGTAGTAGAGGGGCTTCTATATCTACGTGCAACGATGCTTAGCCGTCAAGGACGGCGACAGCCGTTTACGCTTGGGCTGGGGCGAGTTAGAAACCTTTTGCATGAATGATCCGTCTATTAGTGCAGAGGAGATGCCTCAAAGCAGCCGATGTCTCTTGGAGTTGATCCGTGGCGGTCCTGTGCAGCCAATTCCGTCTCACCCTATACCTACCGAAGGGGGCGAAGCGAATTTTGTAATGTTTTGCTAATTTGCGGCGCGGGCAAGGACAAAGGAATTAAAAAGGGCGCAATTGGATGAAAATAAGAACTAAGCGGCATAAAATGCATCGGAGAGCGTGGTTTGTTTTTCAATCTGCGCACTTTCCAGCCGAAGCAGGCTCTTTTAGCGCGATTTCCCGTTTTGACAAATTAACAGAAAACGAGCAAAATCAGGATGGCTGCGAAAAAGAGCAATAACAAAGAAAACATCATGTCTGCAAAAAGAGAGAAGACAAAAACAAAAAAACAATTAAAAATTGGGGTCGCAAGGGGGCAACACACTAACTATGTTAAATTCAGTCGTTATCAGTCTCCAGCTCTTTGTAGCGCTGGTCGGGTTGTATCAGGTGGGTCTGTCGTTATACGGATGGCGGCGCAAAGCTGCATCACCTTCCCATCCGGCTCAAAAGTCGTTCGCTGTGCTGATCGCCGCTCATAATGAAGAGCAGGTCGTTGGGGCATTGATCGAGAACTTGTTGAAAATGAAATATCCGAGACATTTGTTTGATATATTTGTTATTTGCGATAACTGCACTGATAAGACTGCAGAGATCGCAAGAAGTTATGACGGGGTACATGCCTATGTCCGCCATAATCAAAATGAGCGAGGCAAGGGCTATGCGATTCAATGGATGCTGGCCGAGCTGTGGAAGCTGCCACGAAGCTATGATGCCGTCGTAATGTTCGATGCGGACAATCTGGCGAGCACGGACTTCCTGCAGTTGATGAATGATGATCTGTGCAATGGCATCCGCGTCATTCAGGGCTATCTGGATACCAAAAATCCGCATGACTCCTGGGTCAGTGCCTCTAACGGCATCAACTATTGGTTCACAAACCGCATGTGGCAAGTATCACGGGCGAATGTAGGCTTCTCCAATTTCCTTGGCGGCACGGGCATGTGCTTCGAGACGAAGCTGCTGCAGGAGATTGGCTGGGGCGCGACCAGTCTGGTCGAGGATCTGGAGTTCAGCATCCACTGCATCATGCGCGATATTTATCCGAAGATCAATTACGATGCTCGCGTCTTCGACGAGAAGCCTGTGACCTTCAAGGCCTCGGCTCGTCAGCGCCTGCGCTGGACACAAGGGCAGTTCGATGTGGCAACACGTTACTTTTTCCCTTTGCTGTGGCAAGGGGTCAGGCAGCGCAAGGCGGCTAAGATTGATGCGGCCTTCTATGTATTCAATCCGTACACGTTCCTGATCGGTGTCGTGGTGACCGCTGCGGTCTGGCTGTCGATGCTGATCCCGAATGTGTGGGCGTTCAACTCGCTGTACGAGTTCATCCCGCTCTGGTTCATGGTGCCTTACATGGCCTATACCATTATGCAATTTCCTATCGTGCTGTATGTCGAGAAAGTACCGGCTCGCATCTATCTGCAGTTGGTTCTGTTCCCGATCTATCTGCTGTCCTGGCTGCCGATTACAGTCTATGCCTTCTTCACGCAGAAGAATCGGCAATGGAGCCATACCGAGCATACCCGCGTCATCCGTCTTGAGGAGGTTCAGGGTAAGCAGGCAGGGGAATTGACACGATAAACGCAGCATCGTAGCGCCGCCCATGTGGATAGGGCGGCGCTACGCATGTGAGGATGGCCGCGCCTGGGACAGTTGTAAAAAATAATTGACAATCCATGCAGGCCATGGTATATTGATCTGGTGCAGTAAACGTAAAGGATAAGCCAAAGCAGAAGCGCCCGCTTCTCACCTGATCGACAGATGTCGGCTGGTACGCTTGTTTTCATAACAGGGCATAGATTGCCTTGTATGCGAGCATTGTTGGAATGCGGGTCCGTATGCGGTCCGTGTTTTTTTGTTTTGTCAAGGTAATTATATTGCGCATCCGCGCTGATTACATTACAGTTTGATATTTGCCATGGAGGTGGAAGGTTATTAGCAGAGAACATCAAATCAATGACGAGATTCGTGCAAGAGAGGTACGCTTGGTTGGAGCAGAAGGCGAGCAGATCGGCATTACGCCGCTGCGCGAGGCGCTTCAGATGGCGATTGATCTGAACATGGATCTGGTCAATGTCGCTCCGACGGCCAAACCCCCGGTATGCCGGATTATGGATTATGGAAAATTCCGTTATGAGCAGCAGAAGAAAGAAAAAGAAGCCCGCAAGAATCAGAAGATCGTGGATCTCAAGGAAGTATGGTTCCGCGCCAACATCGACGAGCATGACTATCAGACCAAGTTCCGCAATGTAGTCAAGTTTCTGAATGAAGGCGACAAGGTCAAATGCTCGGTTCGCTTCCGCGGCCGCGAGATTGCCCATGCGTCGATTGGACAGCGCATTTTGGATCGTCTCTCCAAAGAGGTTGCAGATATTTGCGTAATGGAGCGTGCTCCCAAGCTTGAAGGGCGCAGCATGATTATGATTCTTGCACCAAAATCTAACAATTGATCCCGAGGAGGACCACTGATAATGCCTAAGATGAAAACACACAGCAGTCTGAAAGACCGCTTCAAAATTACTGGCACTGGAAAAGTAAAACGCTACAAAGCATACAAAAACCACTTGTTGTCCCACAAGTCCGGTCGTCAAAAGCGCGTTCTTGCTGGACAGCCGCTGATGGCTGCAGGCGATGTAAGCCGTCTGAAGCAAGGTCTGGACCAACTGAGATAAGCTTGTAGCATCTGTAATACCATTATTCAGCATACAATTACCAGGAGGGTTTAACATATGGCAAGAGTTAAAGGCGGATTTGTCCGTACTCGTCGTCGCAAAAGAATTTTGAAGCTGGCTAAAGGCTACTTCGGCTCCAAACACCGTTTATTTAAAACTGCAAAAGAGCAAGTCATGAAATCCTTGCTCTACGCTTACCGTGACCGTCGTCAACGGAAGCGCGACTTCCGCAAGCTGTGGATCACACGGATCAATGCTGCTGCACGCCAAAACGGCCTGTCCTACAGCAAGTTCATGTACGGTCTGAAGCTGGCTGGCGTGGAAGTAAACCGCAAGATGCTGGCCGATCTGGCAGTGAACGACATCAGCGCGTTCAACTCGCTGGCTGGCGTAGCAAAACAAAAAATCAACGCCTAGTTACAGGCTGACAACCGCCCGTGTCTGGAGCGCAATGGTAGCAGATCTTGCTCATTGCCCCGGCCGGGCGGTTTTTTGCGCGGCGCCAGGGCGTGTCTTCCAACCCGCTCAAGGGCATCGTTCACCGCCTTTTCGCCCCGTGCTGCGTTACGTTCTCTTGACGTACCCCGGTACGCCTGCGAGAACGTGCCTTGCCCGGAACGAAAATTCGGCGTAATCTGCTCCCGTCGGAGTTTGAAGACCACCCTAGTCAAAGGTACAGGCCATTTCCTCTGCCGGTGAATATGCTGGTGGGAAAGGAGGAGATAGCCATGTCCAAACTATCCAAGCGTGATGTTCAAAAGCTGATCGGCAAGCATGTCTATGCGATGCGGAAGGATGGAACGGTAGTCAGCGGCAGACTGGTGCGCGTGCATGGTACAAAGCTCCATATTCAGCCGAGGGTGAAGGGGAAACGAGTCTACACGAAGGCGATTATTCCGCTTGTACTGTTCGATCTGCTGGCGATCGGCACTGCACCGTATGCCTTTGGCGGCGGCTTCGGCGGTGGTTTTGGTGGCGGTTTTGGCTACCCTGGCGGTATCGGTCCATACGGCGGTGTTCCTTATGGCGGTGTTCCGTATGGAGCCGGTCCATACGGCTATAACGGCATTAATCCGTATGGCGGAGGGTTTTTCTAAGATTTTTCCTAAGAGATTGACACAGAGAATCTCGGAATCCAAGTGGAGCCGCAAGCCGGCTTGTGCAGGCGAGCGGCTCATGGTTTTTTTACAGATGGAACTGCGCGGCAGGGGCCTGTGCGAACCAGGCATGGATCACAATGGCTTGCCCAGCTCATAGCACTGCAGAGCTTGGTCATAGCGGGCAAGTGTGTAGCCGAGACGATTGTAGAAGCGGACGGCTCCGTCATTGCCCTTATCGACAAACAGGAGCGCCCGGCTGCAGCCGCGGGCTCGGCCATCCGCCTCCGCTGCACACATGAGCTGTGTCCCGAGCTGCTTGCCCTGATAGCGGGAATGGACAACCAGCATGTCGATGAACAGGAGCTTGTTGCCGGTCATGTAATGGATGAAGGCAAGCGGAGGCGAGCTGCGCGTGCGCCCGGCAATGAGCGTGACGCCTTGCTTGAGGCGGCGGGGAAGAAGGCGAAGCAGCTTGCCATCCAGACTGTGCACGGTGTTGGAGAGCGGAACGAGCTCGGCGCGGATAAGCTGCAGCACGGCTGCTTTGTCAGCAGTCGTATAACGCCGCATAATGACTTGCATGAATAAGCCTCCTTGCTGCGGCGCTCTGCGCCATTTCCTTGTTGATCTATCCTATAGGGGAAGAGCGGCTTGTGTGCATTTCTTGGCAAGGAATGCATAGTTTTTTTTGTCGTATGGCATCCTAGTATTGACGAATGCGTCTGGGATGCATATAATTAGCTTTATAGCTTATACTTTATCGGCAATGATGAGGACGAAGTGTTAAGGGCTCTTTTGCTCAGAGAGTGGATGGATTAGCTGAAACCATCGCCAAAACCCCTTTTCTACGAGCTCACCTCGGAGCTGTTTCCCTGAAAAGTCTGTTCTGAAGAACAGCGCCTATTAGGGGGAATCGCAGGGCACGCGTTATTGTGCCACAGGTTAGAGACGTTTAGCGTGCACGCCGTTTCTTGCCTACTGAGGTCTGCATCGCAAGATGTATGACAAATTTGGGTGGTACCACGGAAGATATACCTTTCGTCCCTCGACACACATTATGAATGTGTCAGGGGGGCGAAAGGTTTTTTTGATTTACAAGCTGTGAGTTGATTCTAATAGATTAATGAACCCAAGGTCGCCTTGCAGTGGCGGCTTGGAGAGGAGGAAGTACGATGAGCGCACAAAGTGCAACACTTAGGTCAAAGCAGGAAATTATGGAGAAGCTGAGAAAGCAGGAAGTGATTACAGGCTCAGAAATGCTGCTGCGCAGCTTGGTTCTGGAGGGTGCGGACTGTGTGTTCGGCTATCCCGGCGGAGCGGTACTGTTCATCTACGATGCCATGCATGGCTTCTCGGATTTTAATCATTTGCTCACTCGTCATGAGCAAGGCGCTATTCATGCGGCGGACGGCTATGCCAGAGCAAGCGGCAAGGTTGGCGTATGTATCGCCACCTCCGGTCCGGGAGCGACTAACCTGGTGACAGGCATCGCCACCGCATATATGGATTCTGTACCGCTCGTAGTCATTACGGGCAATGTCGCTACTTCCTTTATCGGTACCGATGCTTTCCAGGAGGCAGACATTACTGGCATTACGATGCCGATTACGAAGCATAGCTATCTCGTTCGCAACGTAGAGGATCTGCCGCGCATCATCCATGAGGCGTTCTATATTGCGAATACAGGCCGTAAAGGTCCTGTCCTGATCGATATTCCGAAGGATGTATCGGCGCAGAAGGCGCTCTTCAAGCCAGTCACAGAGGTAAGCCTTCGCGGCTACAATCCGACCGTTCATCCGAATAAGCTGCAGGTGGACAAGATGCTCAAGGCGATCACCGAGGCCGAACGTCCAGTTATTCTGGCAGGCGGCGGTGTTGTTTACTCCGGTGCGCATGAGGAGCTGCTGGAGTTCGTGACCAAGACAGATATTCCGGTCACAACAACCTTGCTGGGGCTGGGTGCTTATCCGAGCGGCAAGGAGCTGTGGATGGGGATGCCGGGTATGCACGGCACGTACACAGCGAATAAGGCGATCCAAGGAGCGGATCTGCTGATCAACATCGGCGCTCGCTTCGACGACCGGGTGACGATGAAGCTGGACGGTTTTGCTCCGCATGCCAAGATCGTGCATATCGACATTGATCCGGCGGAGATCGGCAAGAACGTGCCGACTGACATTCCGATCGTAGGCGACATCAAGACTGTGCTGCAACTGGCGAATAAGGAAGCGGGGCGTGCGGCCAAGGCGGATGCATGGCGTGCACAAGTACAGCAGCTCAAGCAGCAGTATCCGCTCCGCTATGAGGATTCGAACACGGAGCTGAAGCCGCAATGGGTCATTGAGATGATTCATGAAACAACCGGCGGCGATGCGATCGTAACGACGGACGTTGGTCAGCATCAGATGTGGGCGGCCCAGTACTACAAATTCAACAAGCCGCGCTCCTGGGTAACCTCCGGCGGTCTTGGAACGATGGGCTTCGGCTTCCCGTCCGCGATCGGCGCGCAGATGGCTAACCCGGATCGCGTGGTCGTCTCGATCAATGGCGATGGCGGAATGCAGATGTGTGCGCAGGAGCTGGCCATCTGTGCGATTAATAATATTCCGGTTAAGGTTGCCATCATTAACAATCAGGTGCTGGGCATGGTGCGTCAATGGCAAGAGATTATCTATGATAATCGTTATAGCCATATCGATCTTGCGGGCAGCCCGGACTTCGTGAAGCTCGCTGAGGCTTACGGGGTGAAAGGCTTCCGCGCCACTGGCAAGGAAGATGCCAAGGCGGTCTGGGAGCAGGCGCTGCAGCATCCGGGTCCGGCCGTAGTTGAATTCGTGGTCCGCAAGGGTGAGAATGTCTATCCGATGGTCACGCAAGGCAACACGATCGATACCATGTTACTGGGGGATGCGGAATGAGAAAACATACTATTGCTGTTCTAGTCAATGACCAGCCGGGCGTTCTGCAGCGGGTTTCTGGATTGTTCGGACGCCGCGGCTTCAATATCGAGAGCATCACGGTAGGGGCCTCCGAGGAGCCAGGCCTCTCCCGGATGGTCATCGTTACCACCTGTGACGACAAAATGCTGGAGCAAATTACGAAGCAATTGTACAAGCTGATTGATGTCATCAAGGTTGTCGATGTCAGCGCAAGTCCTATGGTTGCACGCGAGCTGGCGTTGATTAAGGTCAATGCCGAGCCCGCGGCTCGTCCGGAGATTCTGGGTGTTGTCGAAACGTTCCGGGCTGCAGTTGTTGATATTGGCAGCAGCTCATTGATGGTACAAGCGGTGGGCGATACCGAGAAGATCGACGCCATGATCGAGCTGCTGAAGCCTTATGGCATTCGTGAAATCTCTCGTACTGGCGTAACGGCGCTCAGCCGTGGCAATCGTTAATCTATTATTCATAGCAGATCTGGGTCGTGTCTGAACACCCGTTCAAGGGCATCTCTCCCCGCCTTTTCGCCCCATGCTGCGTTGTTTTTTCGCAGGCGCACCCCCGGTACGCCTGCGAAAAAGCGCCTTGCCTGGAACGAAAATTCGGCCAGATCTGTTCCGTTCAGAGTGTTCAGACACGCCCTAGTGTAGCAAGCAAGGCGCCCTTGAACGGGTGCTTGAGGACTAACCGGCCTGTATGCTGTTTAATCTTCAAGCACCCGTTCATAAGGGTTTAAATAAAAGGAGGCATTTATTCAATGGCAGTTAATATGTTCTATGAAAAAGATGCAGACCAAAGCGTTCTGCAAGGCAAGACAATCGCAGTTATCGGTTACGGCAGCCAAGGGCACGCACAAGCGCAAAACCTGCGTGACAGCGGTCTGAAGGTTGTTATCGGCCTTCGTCCAGGCAAATCCGCTGAAAAAGCAAAAAATGATGGCTTCGAAGTGCTGACTGTAGCTGAAGCGACTAAAGTAGCTGACGTTGTGCAAATCCTGATGCCGGATGAGACACAAGCTAAAGTATACAACGAAGAGATTGCTCCAAACCTGAAAAAAGGCGCAGCGCTGCTGTTCTCCCACGGCTTCAACGTACACTTTGGTCAAATCGTGCCTAATGCAGACACGGACGTGCTGCTCGTAGCTCCTAAGTCCCCTGGACATATGGTGCGCCGCACTTACGTTGAGGGCTTCGGCGTGCCTGGCCTGATCGCGATTGAGCAAGACGCTACAGGCAACGCGCAAGCGATTGGCCTGGCATATGCCAAGGGCATCGGCTGTACTCGTGCAGGCGTTATCGAAACGTCCTTCCGCGAAGAGACCGAGACAGATCTGTTCGGCGAGCAGGCTGTACTGTGCGGCGGTACTTCCGCGCTGGTTAAAGCTGGCTTCGAAACACTGGTTGAAGCAGGCTATGCGCCTGAGATGGCTTACTTCGAGTGCTTGCATGAGCTGAAGCTGATCGTTGACCTGATGTATGAAGGCGGCCTGGCTTCCATGCGCGACTCCATCAGCAACACCGCTGAGTTCGGCGACTATGTAACCGGTCCTCGCGTAGTGACTGAAGAGACGAAGAAAGAAATGAAGCGCGTGCTGGAAGACATTCAATCCGGTCGTTTCGCTCGTGACTTTATCCTGGAGAACCAATCCAACCGTGCTACACTGACAGCTACACGTCGCCGTGAAGCTGAGCATCCAATTGAGCAAGTGGGCTCCCAATTGCGCGAGCTGATGCACTGGATCAAGAAGTAAGCTGACTGCAAGCGGGTCAGTATACCATAGGTAAGCATGCTGCGTCCCGGACAGCCTGTGCCGCTCCCCTCTCGCAAGAGCAGGGCAGTATTGGCTCGCGCGTCCGGGATGCTTGTGCTTTGCCGCCAAGTAGCGTCAGTGGCAGCTTGTGGCGGAGGCTATAAGCATTGCCTATAAAAAATATAGCTTTTATATCTTTGTCATTGACGACGTTTTATGTTACAACTGAAATTAGCTATGTCTAGTTGAAGCAACTATAGAAGCAACTATAATTGAAGGAGTTGTCCATAATCATGTCAGAGGTTAAAAAAATCGCCGTCATCGCAGGCGACGGTATCGGGCCTGAGGTTGTAGGCGAGGCCATTAAAGTCATGAAGAAAACAGAAGAGCTGTTTGGCCTTCGTTTTGAATTTGAGCACGGTCTGTTTGGCGGCATCGCCATCGACGAGAAGGGTACGCCGCTGCCGCAGGAGACACTGGAAATCTGCCAACGCGCAGACGCTGTACTGCTCGGAGCAGTAGGCGGGCCGAAATGGGACAACAACTCGAAGGAGCTGCGTCCAGAGACAGGACTGCTCGGCATCCGCAAGGCGCTGGGACTATTCTCCAATATTCGTCCTGCCAATGTATTTGACTGCTTGAAGGAAGCCTCCACCCTGAAGCCTGAGGTGCTCGAAGGTACGGATCTGATCGTCGTGCGCGAGCTGACTGGCGGCATCTACTTCGGCGAGAAATTCCGTCGTGAGGGAGCTAATGGCGAGGAAGCTGTAGATACATGTGTATACAACGTTAACGAAGTCGAGCGCATCGTGCGTCAGGCGTTCGAGATCGCGCAGAAGCGCAGCAAGCGTCTGGCTTCTGTCGACAAGGCGAACGTGCTGGAGACCTCCCGCCTGTGGCGTGAAGTCGTGAACCGGATCGCGCCGGAATACCCGGATGTAGAGCTGGAGCATGTATTGGTAGACAATTGTGCGATGCAGCTTCTGCGTCGTCCGTCGAGCTTCGATGTCATCGTCACCGAGAACATGTTCGGCGACATCCTGAGCGACGAGGCAGCGATGCTTACAGGCTCGATCGGCATGCTGTCGTCCGCTTCGCTGGGCGAAGGCAGCTTCGGCCTGTACGAGCCGGTGCACGGCTCTGCGCCTGACATTGCTGGACAAGGCATCTCTAACCCGATCGCAACGATTCTGTCTGTAGCGCTCATGTACCGTCTGACCTTCGGCTACGACGCAGCAGCGCAAGCGATTGAGGATGCAGTGAAGGAAGTGCTGGATGCGGGTCATCGTACTGGCGACATCGCCGTCGACAAGAGCAGAGCGATCGGTACCGAAGAGATGGGTAATCTGATCGTGGCGGCACTCAAAAAAGCGTAAGGCACTCACGAGAATCCGGCAAAATAGGGGTGGTCTGTTTGCATTGCAAGCAGCTCCCGCCCGCCCTTTTGCCGGATTTATTTGATATAGACAGGCAAAGCGGGCTCTCTTAATTATTTATAATAATTATAAAAAAGTAATAGTTTTAATATTGACTTTATTGTTATTAAGTGATACGATTTAACTCGTAGGTCACCCGTGCTAGGGGACAAAAAATTACTTATGAACGCTGAAGCGTCAAGGAGGGTATTAATCATGGCAGAACGTTTGGTAGGCAAGCAAGCCCCTGATTTTACAATGGAGACCGCTCTTGGAAACGGTGAAGGCTTCGGAACAGCATCCTTGTCCGATTACAAAGGCAAATGGCTTATTCTGTTCTTCTATCCTTTGGACTTCACGTTTGTATGCCCAACTGAGATTACCGCGCTGAGCTTGGCAGCGGAAGAATTCAAGAAGCTGAACACTGAAGTACTGGGTGTAAGTGTGGACAGCAAGCATAGCCACCGCGCTTGGATCAATACAGCAGTAGAAGACAATGGCCTGGGCAAGCTGGCATTCCCGCTGGCTGCTGACCTGACGAAGTCCGTTGCTCGCGACTATGGCGTCCTGATCGAAGAAGAAGGCATCGCGCTGCGCGGCCTGTTCATCATCGATCCAGAAGGCGAACTGAAATACCAAGTGGTCAACCACAATGACGTAGGCCGCAGTGTAGAGGAAACCTTGCGCGTGCTGCAAGCACTGCAATCCGGCGGTCTGTGCCCAATGAACTGGAAACCAGGAGACAAGCATCTGCAAGCGAAATAAGCCTTACGCATACAGCTTGTCCGACATAACGGCTATGCCTTCTTCGATGAAGGCAAGCCGTTTTTTAATATAGTGAACACTGTCCGCAGGTAGGCATAGAGCTGGCTGCTCGGAGTCATGGCCGTCTTGCCGCCGGGACAACTGGAGTGAAAAGAAGGAATTGGCAATCAGCAGCGCGAATAAGGATGAGGTAAGCTATTATTCTTAATTGGAGTCGGCTGCTCACAGGGGCTGCCCCCTAGTGAAGGTCGCACTGTAGGAGGGGTTGACATGAGCTTTTGCTGCGGCGCGAGTATGATTGGAACCAAGGGCACGCTCAAGCATTACCGCACGCATATCCACAATGTGCCGATATTGTTTTGTCCGGTATGCCATCGGGTGGACGTTCACTACTTAATTGAGAATGAATATGAAATCTTGGCAGAATATGCTCATGGAGACGGTGCTTCCGAGGTCGACTTTCATGATTATGTCGAGAAAGAAGGCATTGCCCTCCTGGAAAATTGCGTGAATCATGAAAATGAGGAGCCGCTGGAGGTCGTTCATAATCAGATCGACATGGCGCTTGATCTGCTCAGCTTCGCCAAGCAGGTCGGCGACGAGGAATGGCAGCAGCAGTTAAAGCGCAGGCTCGGTGTGCTGAACCAGCGGCGCAACAAGTTAAATAAGCGGAGAGCCTCCGAAGGATATTGCTGATCGATCTTACCTTCCTAGAGCGTGTCTTCACCTTCGACAGGAGCCAATTCGGCCCAATTATCGTTCCAGGCAAGCGGCATTTCCTTGCAGACGCACCGTGGGTAGGTCAAGAGGAATAACGCAACATGAGACGGTAAGACGGCGAACGCTGCCCTTGAGCGGGCTTGAAGATACGCTCTAGCCATTTTTTGAATGCGTTTTAATAAGCTTGTACTCGCCGTATATATTCGACAATATCTCTCATTGACACTGACTCCCTGTCTAACTAGAATATTATTGAAAAATGTGCAAGTTCAGTGGTCTGTTCTTGCTGCCGGGGGAGGGAAGACGATGCAGACGATTCGAAAACGTTATTTCCCGGCGCTTGCGGAATTTGTTCGCAGCGGAAGTGAGGTCTCACTATTCCAGGCTACCGAGATTGGCAGACAATTACACGGAGTACACCCCGAGGAGATTATTAAGGTTCACGAAGAGACGCTCAGGGTGATTGCTGCAAATATGGAATCCGAGGAAGCGCTCAGGCTGTACAACCAATCTTTTATATTTTTGACGGAGCTGCTGGTGGCGTACCGGTTCCGGGCACAGCCCGGCGATTCAAGGGAATTCAACATGATGAAGGAGCTGCTCTACAACTCGAATCGGTCGACAGAACATGTCAAAAATAAATATGAAAATGTTCTTCAGCATATGGATAGCGGCATCGCCATTTTTGATAGCGAGGGCATGCTGTCATTTGTGAATCTGCAGATGGCCAAGCTGATGGAGGTTCCCCGCAAGACACTGCTCGGTTGCGATATTATGGGTATCGTAACACATCCTCAACTCAAGCACTCTACGAGACGAATGATTATCCAGCTCTTTAAGGAAATTGTCAGGCGCCGCCTGCGCTATTATGAAATGCAGGACAGCGGAGGTCGCCATCTGCTGATTACGGTCACATACGGCGATCAGTTAGACGGAGATTACCTGGTTAGCATCAAGGATGTATCCGAATACAAGCTCATTGAGCAGACGGCGTATCAGAATGACAAGCTGGCCATGCTCGGCAAAATCTCGGCAGCCATCGCCCATGAGATTCGCAATCCACTGACCTCGATTCGCGGCTTCATCCAACTGCTAGGCCCACATCTGATGCAGCTTGGCAAGGAGGAATATGCGCGCATTATTCTGACCGAGATTGACCGCGCCAACGAGATCATTAACGAGTTTCTTAATTCCTCCAAGCCGACGGCGCCGATGAAGCAGAGAGTGCCGATTATTTCACTGATCAAGGAGGTCGTCCTGCTTACGGAGAGCGAAGCGTTGATGAAGGGATGCACGCTCCATCTGGAGTCTTACGGGGAGCCGCTGGAGGTATCCATTGATGTCAAGCAGGTCAAGCAGGTCATATTGAACATGATGAAGAACGCGCTCGATGCCATCTCAGAGCTGGGAGAGCAACGTAAAGGGCGAATCGATCTGATCGTCCGCGAGGAGAAGCGGCATGCCGTCATTACGATCCGGGATAATGGCAAGGGGATGGATCGCAATACAATGACGCGCATGTTCGATCCGTTCTTTACGACCAAGGCGGATGGTACAGGGCTGGGTTTGTCCGTCAGTTATCGCATTATCCGCAATCATGGCGGTTATATCAAGCTGGACAGCGAGATGGGACAGGGGACAGAATTCAATATCTATTTGCCATCCTTCGCATAAACGATTAGAATCGGAAATGAGGGATTAGGTTAACTATTATAGATGCAAGGCTGGAACCCCTGCCTGGAGCAGGGGAGGCTGGCCAGAATGAAGGAGATGAATAGAGTGACTACTTTTACATATACCGATTCCATCAGCCAGACCAAGGCTGATCTGATTATTGTCTTCGTAACGCCGTCCGATCTCAAGCAGGCTGGCGCTGATACAGCACCGCTCGTCCATCCGACAGTTGACGCGGCATTGTATGACAGCTATGCGCGTTCGCTGTTCGCTGCCAAGCCGCAGGAGGTGCAACTGATTCCGACATTAGGGCTTGCAGATGCGCCCTATGTCGCTTATATCGGCCTGGAGCCATCGCCGCTCTCCGCAAGCTCATTGCGTGAGGCTGCCGCGGCTGCGGCTCGCACCGCTGCGCGCCTCAAGGCCGAGCAGGTGCAGATTCGGGTGCGTCAGGATATTGCGGATGGCCCAGGCGGCCTGGAGCCGCAGCAGGCGGCACAGGTGCTGACGGAGGGCTTCCTGCTGGCGCAATATCGGCGCAGGTCGCTAAGCCGTGAAGCGAAGCCTGCACATCAGGCGCTCGCGGTAGAGTGGGTGCTGACACCGTCAGATGCTGGCGATGTGAGCGGCCAATGGGAGGCTGGTATTCGTCGCGGCAAGCATTTCGCTGAGGCTACCTGCTACGCACGGGACTTGACCAATCTTCCCGGCAATCAACTGACACCGGAGGGGCTGGCGGAGGAGGCTGAACGTCTGGCTGAGCGTCTCGAGCTGGAGATTGAGGTGCTGGACGAGTGGTCGGCCGCTGAGCAAGGCATGGGCGGTCTGCTGGCAGTCGGACAGGGCAGCATCAACCCGCCGCGGATGATTATTCTGCATTACAAGGGCAACGAGCAGAGTGACGAAACCTGGGGATTGATCGGCAAGGGCATCACCTTCGATACAGGCGGCATCTCGCTCAAGAAGGCAGAGGGCATGGAGGAGATGATCTCCGATATGGGCGGCGCCGCTGCAGTGCTGGGCGCGATGCAGATTATCGGAGAGCTGAAGCCGCAGATCAATGTCGTGGCCGTCATTCCGTCGGCAGAGAATATGCCTTCGGATCGAGCGGTTAAGCCAGGCGACATCATTACAACCATGAGCGGCCGCACGATCGAGATGATCAATACCGATGCCGAGGGTCGGGTTGTGCTTGCAGATGGGCTGACCGCTGCGATCAGACGCGGCGCGACGAAGCTGATCGATGTCGCGACGTTAACGGGAGCGGTCATGGTGGCGCTCGGCAATGTAGCGACCGGAGCCATCTGCAACGACGAGACGTTGGTACAGCAGGTGATCAAGGCCGGCCATCGTGCAGGCGAGCCAATCTGGCCGCTGCCGAATTACCCGGAATATCGCAAGCAGTTGCATAGCGACGTTGCGGATCTGAAGAATACCGGAGGCAGATTGGCAGGGACGATCACTGGCGGCTTGTTCATCGGCGCCTTCGCTGAGGAAAAGCCGTGGGTTCATCTGGATATTGGCGGCACGGCCTGGCTGGAGAAGGAGCGCGGTGTTCACACGAAGGGAGCCACCGGCGTCATGGTGCGAACCTTGGCAGAGCTGCTGCTGTAGTCCCTTAGGTTCATAGTAGTCAGGCAGGGTCTGCATGCGCTATAAAGCTGTACAGAGAAGGCAATATTGACATCTTAAGAGGAGTTCATGTTCATGAACATATGGCAGCGTATGACAGCCGCTCCTGGCAGACGGCCCTCTACCGAGCAGCGCAGAAATTTGCGCATCATCGTAGTAGAGGGCATACCGGCAACGATTATCGCCAACCTGCTTGGCGGCCCGATTCTAACCGCTTATCTGCTCTATTTGGGGGCGAGCTCTGCGGAGGTAGGGCTTGTGATGGCTCTACCTCCACTGGCGAATCTGGTTCAGATTATGGTGGCGTATTATATGCAGCGCTTTGATAACCGGAGGCTGCTGCTGTTCTACTTCGGCAGCAGCCATCGGTTGCTATGGGTAGCTACTGGCTTTATCCCGTTTGTGGTTGCGGACAGCTACCAGATTGGTGTTTTTATTGTACTGTACGCGCTTTCCTTTATTATGGCTTCTTCATCGGGTGTATTCTGGTCATCGCTCGTAGCCGACATTGTTCCTTCACTGGTAAGAGGACGATACTTCGGCATTCGCAATATGATCTTGTGGGCAGCGGCGAGCTTGTCGCTCATTATCGGTGGTCAAATTCTGGAATCGATGAAAGAGGGGACAGGCTTTGTCGTCCTGTATGCGATCAGCGCGGTCTGCATGGTGTGGAATGCTGTCGAGCTGTGGCGCTATCCTAACCCTCCATTTCAAAAGTCGGGCGAGACGGGCAAGGCCGGGCTGTTCCTCAAGCCCCTGCGCGACAGAGCGTATATTAAGGCCACGCTATTTATATCGCTGTTCATCCTGATTCAAAATATCGTTGTGCCGCTATTCTCTTACGTCATGCTCGATGTGATGAAGATTAGCTACAGGCAAGTGACCGCCATTACATCGGTGCAGATGATTGTAATGATGATCAGCTACTATTATTGGGGCAATCTGAATGCAAGGTTTGCGACGAAGACGCTGATGCTGTGGTGTCTGCCGATCATCGGAGCAGCTTGTGTGCTGTGGGCGGGTCTGGAGCTTCTCCCTGCGCTTCTGGTACTGACATTGGTTCATATTTTGCTTGGGATCGGGCTGGGAGGGTACAATCTGCTGGCCTTCAACTTCATGATTGGCGATACCCCGAAGGCGGATCGTCCGATGTATGTGGCCATGTTCTCGGCGCTGACCGGTATTACCGGCTTCATCGGCCCGCTGATCGGCGGCATGATCTATAAGAAGCTGGAGACATGGCCGTTATGGGTGGCCAGCTATGGCGTATCTGCTGCGGCTGGTATGCTGCTGCTCGTACTCGCTTTGCTGCTGGGACCTGTCATTTTGAAGGCTCCACGTCGCAATGCGGAGGACATGGAGGGCCAGCAGCCGATTGGCTAGCATCGGCTGCTCGACTTGAGAGGCCAAGCAGCGAAGCTTCCCATCTGTCCTACTGCGATGCTGGAGATGGGCATTGCGCAACATGCTAACAGCCAGAGGCATTGGAGCCTCTGGCTGTTTATGTACCTGATCCTGCAGTGAGCAGGATGGCAGGAATCAGGGTTACATTACACGACGAGCGGTGACGTAGGTTTTATCCCAGGTGCTCCCTTTGAAGCTGGAGATGGTTACCCCTATGCCCTTGCGATACGTGTGAAGTACCTTGTTGTTGCCCATGTATATGGAGACATGATTAATACTGCCATCACGATTGGTATCGGAGAAGATGAGATCGCCGGGCTGTAGCTGGCTCTTGGAGACGAAGCGTCCAGACTTGGCCTGCGATTTGGATGAACGCGGAAGCGAGATGCCAACCTGCTTGTACACATATTGAGTAAACGAAGAGCAATCAAAGGAGCTTGTCTGTCCTGCCGAAGCACCAAAAACATAAGGGGTGCCAAGATAGCGCTTGCCTACGGAAATCACCTTGCTGGCTGTGGACGATGCCGATGCGGTAGCGGCCTCAACCTGCTTAGGAGCGATGAGTGTGCTGCCACTGAAGGCAACGGTCAGACTTAACGTAATGCCCGCAAAGTATTTGCCGATCTTTCTGGATGTTAAATTCATGATGTCCTCCCATTCGCGGTAAAAATAATGGATTTGTTTTTGCCTGTCCTTACTTTACCACAAATAAAATCCCCACCATTTACCAATGTTAGCGAAAATCCCTTTATTTCCTATGCTTCGTAGCAATTATTAGAAATAGATGAGAAAAAATTAAAGTTTAGTCTATTGACAAGAATATTAGACCATTTTATGAATCTTAAGGTGCAGGACAAGACCCAGATTTACAATAAATTTGCACATTTTAAACATAATAATCAATTGCGTATATAGGACGAAAAAACTATAATGGAATTTATGAAAGCGATTACATTTATGAGGTGAGAACCAGCTTCAGATGATAATGCTTGAAGACGTTGCATGACAAAGCGGAATAGCGAGGGGTTTTCAATGAGTAAGAATAAGGGCAGGATTCGTATATCTGTTCGTCAAAAAATTATGATCTTTCTATGCATTGCGATTACTGCAATGGGAGTTGCTTACGGCGTTCAGACCGTCATGTTCTCAAGATACATCTCCCAATACAATGGGGTGCTGGATAGCATCACACTCGTTAATGCGCTCAGCGGCGAGCTGGATACACGTCTAAGCGACGAGGTCTACAGTATGGCCATCGGCAAGAAGACGGTGGAGGACGGAGAGCATCACAAGCTGGTGGATGCGATCCAGGATCGACTGCAGCAGCTAGAGAAGGGAGAGCATGATGAGCAGGTTCTCAGCGGGCTGGACTCATTAAGACGAATTACACAGGGGCTGGAGGAGCAGATGGTTGTGTTCGAGCAGGCGCTCGCAACTGGAAGCAGCTATGAAGACAGTCTGAAAACAGTGGATACCGTTGAAGAAATTATGGCGCTAATGCGCGAGGAGACGCAAAATACATTGTATTGGAAGCTGAAGGACAGCCAGCAGCTACAGCAGCAGGTCAGCACTGCCTTTCGCAGCAATACATCGATAACGATGACGTTATTCGTTATATTGCTGCTTGTGATGCTGCTTGGAGGATGGCTCCTCTCAACACGTATGTCTACCGCCATCAAGCAATTGAGCAGCAAGGCCTCTCTAGCAGCCTCGGGCGATCTGACGGGCGGTGCAGTGACGGGCAGCAGCAGGGATGAGATCGGAACGCTGTCCCAATCCTTTAATAATATGTTTGATCATCTGAAGTCGGTTATTATCCGGGTACGGGATGCCAATCAGCAGGCGGCGCATGTCACATCGGACATTAGCAGCCATGCTACAAATAATCGGCGTGCGGGGGCAGACATCGTGAAGGCCTCTCAAGAGATTGCCGTGGCGCTGGCTGAGCAATTCGAGGCGGTTCATGGCGCTGCACAGGATATGCAGCATATGACCCAAGCCGTAGAAGGACTGAGGAGCAACTCAGAGCGCATCTCCCGAAGCTCCGACCAGGCTCTGGACATGGCCAAGAACGGAACGGCTTACTCGGATGAGCTCATGCAGGGCATTCAGCGGGTATCCCAGTCCTTTGAACAGGCTTCTGCACAAACAGAGCGGCTAAGTACACTGGCAGGGGAGATGCTGGAGATGTCGCGCGAGATTCGCAGGCTGTCGGTGACGACGGGCATTCTGGCGCTCAATGTTGGCATAGCCGCCGCCCGCAGTAAGGATGGTGAACAGAGCTTCAAGGTACTGGCAGGGGAGATCAATCAGTTGGCTCGACAGTCCCAACGGCTGGCCTCTCATATAGAGGAGCATACCGGAGCTGCAGGGCTGCTGGTGAGTGATGTACAGCGCCAGATGAAAGAGAGTGAACACAAGCTGCATCAGGCATCAGGCAAAGCGAAGGATACGCGAGATTACTTCTATGCCATCGTCCAATCTAACGTCGCTATCCATGGCGAGCTGGGCACGATCCATCAGCAGATCTCCGGCATCTCATCAGGGCTGCAGGAATTCCAGGGCGTCATCCACAGGCTCGAGGGGCGTTCGGATCAGATTCGGATGGAGGCTCATACGATTCACAGCATGGTGCAGGAGCAGAGCGCATCGCTGGAGGGCATGCTGTCCTCGTCGGATCATCTGATGTATGCGGTTCGGGGGATGGCCGATGAGGTCAATCGCTTTGAAGTCTAGCTCTATCCGAATCGTTGCAGCACATCGCAGCGCCAGCATGCCACAATGAATTACTCCGTCATGGGGGACAGCGGAGCCTGCTCGCTCAGTACCTGCTCTACTTTCGATATGTGCTGTTCCATTAGAGAAGCCGCTTCCGCCGCGTCGCGCTGTGCAATCGCACGGACGATAGCCTGATGCTCGCTTAGCAGGCGCTCAGCGGATGAGCGCTGTGCATAGAACCATAGGGCGCGTGTATCTCGCATCGTATCATGGAACTGTTCAGACAGCGACGCCATAAAGTCGATCAGTATCGGATTGTGAGTGGCCTCAGCGATCGCCTCGTGCAACTGGATGTCCGTCTGCTCGCTGCGCGTCTCATTATCCAGATGGAGCTCCATCTCTTCAAGCAGGAGGTGCAGTCGTCTCAGATCGGATTCGCTCCGGTTGTGGCAAGCTAGCTGGGCGCAGCCAGTCTCCAGCACCCGTCGCACCTCCAGTATATGCTTGATGGAGTTGGCTCGGTGAAGCCACGACTCCGGGGAGGCGGCATACGGATGGACATAGCGCTCAGCAGCGGCCTGGACATAGGTGCCGCTGCCTTGGCGGACATCCAGCAGGCCGATCGTCTTCAGCGAGGTGAGCGCCTCGCGAATCGTCGATTGGCCTACTTTATACTGCCTGGCCAGCTCGACAACGGAGGCGAGCTTGTCACCCTCCTTCAATATCCCTTCCTCAATCTGTCTCTTGATGCTCTGCATGACCCAATCCGAGCTTTTGAGTGGTCGATCCTGATGCGGATTCATTCGTTTACAGCCTCCGTTCCTATAGAGGACACAATCTTAGGCGATAGCCGTTTACGCTTGATATAGAAGAAAGTATAGTTTACGTCTATTCTTGGCTTCTATATCTACGCGAAACGAAGCATTGCCAGTCAAGGACGGCGATAGCCGTTTACGCTTGATTATATCAAAGTTTTGCCTGGCGGCCTATCTATGGTCACGGAGGTATGTCCTAATGCATGTCCAGTTGCTGATCCAGCCAGCCAAACAGCAAGGCAACGAATTGGGACGGGCCGGGCAACTGCGGATTGAATACGAGGGCAAGAGCCAGCAGAGAGGCAACGACGGTCACGCTCGCTGCAACAACTCGCTCCTGCTTCCGGGATGCGCTGCGAAGCTCAACGAAGAGTATGGCTGCGGTAAGCAGCAGGATGCCTATTACGGAGGCCGATTTCATCGCTATCCACTCCTTGCTGTATCATGTGCTCGATCTGTTCTTAACAGTCGAATGAAGAGATTAGCTGTCCTCCTGATCTGGAATGCCCTGTGGTTCGGTAGATTTGCCAGTGCGGACGATGACTGTTCTCACGCTTACCTCTGTCTCCAGTTGAGTAAAGATGGTCTCCCAGTTGTCCTTATTCTGCAGCCATTGCTTTGGATAGTGTCTGCGGAATTCAACGGCGAACTTGAAGAAGTCGGTTTTTAGCTGCTTTTGCGCCATATGAAGCGCCATTTGAGCGTAGCCCTCCAATTTTTTCTCCCAGGCTTTCTCTAGAACCTTCCTAAACTTCGCATCCGACAGGGTCATGTCTGTCGTATTAAGCACGACCTCGCCCTCTGACTCAATATGAATCTTCATCTTCCACTTGCCGCCTGTAATCTGCGGGTCCATCGTTGCCCGCATATTGATGGGACGGATGGAGACGCCGCCCTTGTAGTCCTCCACCTCTGTCGGCATTATAATATTATTTAATTCATTGGCAAGCATTAGCACCCCGATCGTCAGGGGCTCATCGATCGTTTTGATGTAACGATCATTTTTGTACAGGCTCAGTCCTCGCACGAAAGGATCGCTGGCGTATTGGTTCTGTCCGGGTTCGGGAGGAAGCCGAAGCAACTGGGTCAATATGACAGAGCGAGAAGGCCCCTCAATGGATTGCGCCAGCTCCAGGACAGTGATGCGGGTGCCCAGCTTCAGATTGCCCATCTCTCGCAGCGATTCCGCGGAGCTCCGCTCCAGAGGAGGAAGCAGCTCCAGGAGTGACTTGGCATCCTCTCCGGCAGAGAACACATAGGCATGCTCGCGGAATTGGGGATAACGAAGCAAGAAGTCGATGAACTCGCGCAAGCCGTGCTTGCCAGCGGCTTTGCTGATGACGAGCACTTCACAATGTCCCCAGAACACATTGCGAGATACCTTTCGCTGAAGTCGGTTCAAGGCTTCAGCGATCGTAATGCCCTCTGCGGTTCGCGTCATCGTCACCCCGCTTGGACTCCCCTCGAGGCTTCCGCTGCCTCCAGAGCCCGTGCCTGCCTTGCGCGGGATGAAGAACTGGGCAGTAAGCTGCACCTTATTGTCGGCATAGTCGATGCCGGTGGCCAGGACGATCGCCAGATCGTTCACCTCAGTTCTGTCCCAGCATCCCGAGAGCAGCAGGCTGCAGAGCACCGGGAGAAGGGCAGCTCTTCCGAATAGGGCAAGCCTGCGGCGCGATGCATTGTACCCCTTCATCTTCATGCAGGCCTCCTCTTCTTATTGTTCTGTCCCCATGCTTGCTTGATCAATGCCACGAGGTAGACGACAGCCGGCAGGACGAGAAGAAACATCATCGTATACACATTGCCTGATGCGCCCAGTGCTTTTGATACATCCGGCTGCCCGGAGACGACCCAATAGGAATAGACCAGGCACAAGAATGCAATGGGAGCAACGAGCGGTCTATAGCTCTGCAAGCCAAACACCTCGGAGGCAGAGACGACCAAAATGTATAGAAACACAGATATTTTCACGAAGATGCCCAGTATCCAGACAGCAATAATGACGGCCTCGATATGTTGGAGGAAGTCCGCAATGGTGATGTAACGAGCCGCAATCATGACCGGGAAGGCAAAGCTGTCGGTCAGATCGCCAATCAGCATCAGACAGAACATATTGGATATGACCATCGTAGCGGTTGTGATGCCCAGCGACCATAGCATGATTCGAGTCATGTGCTGCTTTTTCTTATTGGTGACGTAAGGCAGCAGAAAGGCCAGCACAATATATTCGCTTAACCAGGCACTGGGCCCGATGGCCCCCTTCAGTGTGGGCATTAGTCCCTTTTCCATGAAAGGGAGAAGCTCCCCGATGTGAAGTTCCCCAGTCAGCAGCAGAAAGGTCAGAGATAGCAGTAGGATGAGGATCGGGACGAAGACCTGAGAGGTGCGGCCTATGACCTCGATGCCTAGCCTTACATTAATCGCACATACAGCAATCATCGTACCCATAATGATAAACATTGGAGTTCGTGGCAATGCACTGCTCGAGATAAATTCTCCATACTCACGGAGAATCATGCCGATCAGATGCGGCAGATAGAGCAGAAAGGCCAGACCGATCAGCTTGCCAGGCAGCCAACCGGCAATCTGTATACTGGATTGAATGATCGTCATGCCGGGATATAGCCGATTCAGTCCTAGGGAGATGCTGATTGCACTCAGTCCGACCAATGCACCCCAGATCGGGGAGAGCCACATGTCATGACCGGCATAGTGCATGGTCATGCTCGGCACAGACAAGATAGAGGTTGCAAGAATGGTCGGAAAGATCATGCAGGCCAGTTGTATGGCGGATATTTTGCCTTGCTCGATTAACATAGTGCTTCCTCCTTGCCGAGCCAGCGGTTTGTTACAGGGGTCAACGTCACAGCCTACCGAGCCTTGTTCCAAGGCGGCATGCGCCACCATACGTCCTTGAGCCGTACACTGGAGAGCGGTGCAGCCGGAGACAGATAAGGGATACCGAAGGAACGAAGACTGCACAGATGGATGACGATGAGAATAATGCCCAGCATAACGCCGGTCAGCCCCAATGTGCCAGCCAGCAGCATCATCGGGAAGCGCAGCAGCCGGGAGACAATGCCTGCCGCATAGCGAGGAATCATGAAAGAAGCGATGCCTGTCATAGCGACGATAATAACCATCGGAGCGGAGACGATGCCGGCCGAGGTAGCGGCCTGTCCGATAATGAGTGCGCCGACGATGCTAACCGCAGCGCCGACTTGCTTCGGAAGCCGTACACCTGCCTCGCGCAACGCTTCGAAGGACAGCTCCATGATGAGCGCCTCCACAAGCGCCGGGAAGGGAATTTCCTCCCGGGCTCTGGCGATGCTGAGCAGCAGCACTGTGGGTATCATCTCCTGATGAAAGGTTGTAATCGCTACATAAGCGGACGGCAGCAACAGCGACAGGACATAAAAAAAGTATCGCAGCCAGCGTACAAATACGCTCATATATACATTCTGATAATAATCCTCTGGCGACTGGAGCATGGAAAACAGCGTGACTGGGGCTACCAGGCAAAATGGTGTGCCTTCAACAAGCAGCGCGAAGCGTCCCTCCAACAGATTCGAGGCAATGACATCGGGTCGCTCAGAGGCCAGCATCTGCGGGAAAGGCGAGAAGCGCTGATCCACAATGCCCTCCTCGATATATTGGCTCTCCAGAACAGCGCGCATCTGCAGCTTGTCCAGACGCTTCTTGGCTTCCTCCACCAGGGCGGGATCAATGACGCCATCAACATAAGCCAGGACGACATGAGTGCTGGTGTACTCGCCAATGGTCAGCTTATCCAGCTTCAGAGCGGGGGTCTTCAACCGCTTGCGCAAGAGCGACAGATTCACGGACAGCGCCTCCGTGAAGCCCTCCCGTGCACCGCGTACCGTCGATTCCGCGCCTGGCTCCTCGACCGCCCGGCTGGGCGTCTTGTGCAGCGGATAGGCCTCCGCGCTGGTCTTGCCGTCCAGAAGCAGCACGGCCATACCATTCAGCACGGCTTCGACTACCTCGGATCGGGTCTTAACCTCCTGCTTCGAGGAGAGCGGCACCTGGCGGAAGGCCAGCGGCTGAGCCTCCTTGAGGGTAGCGGGCAGGAATGTGCTGTTACCGTTATCAGCAGCAGGAAGATGACGTGCAGATGATGCTGCCCGTTCATTGCTCTCCTGCTGATGGATGCCAGGCGGGTAGTTGCCTGGTATCTCTTGTAACGGAGCAAGCACCTGTCGTTCCAGGCGCTCGGTATCGCACAGCCCAGAGCAATAGATGCAGATAGCATGCGCTCCCTGCTTGAGCTGGAAGGGGTGGAATATAATATCCGAGCAGCCCGCGAAGATCATGTGCAGTGCTTTCATGTCGGCATCAAGCAGACCTGTTAAGGGTTCGTCCTGCTGTGCCTGTTCTGTGTCTTGTTCTGTGTCTTGTGCTGTGTCTTCTGCTGTGTCCTGCACTGAATCTTGCGCTGAATCTTGTGTGCTCATGATAGCCCCCTGCTCCCTGCGAAGTTTAAGATATGTCCTTGAGATAGGTTTGCCTGCGGGTTGTGAAATTATGTGTATAGGAGGGGGATTTTGGGAGACAGTTGCATGGTGGTGTAGCGATATTCAGTTCTTGTCGGCTCAAGCGAGAGAATCATCCGCTCTGTAATACTCTTCATGCCGTTATTGCTATCGACCACCTGAATCACTCCGTATGGAATGCCCGTCTGTGCGCCAGCATTGGCCGTGCGTATCGCTAGTGCAATGCCAAGCCCAAGACGGCGATGCGCTTGGCGAATGTATAGCGTCCGGTAGAGCAGGGTGTCCTCCAGTTCGCGGGTGACGACTGACCAGCCGATTAAGTGTTCATTCTTCAGCAGGGCGAAGCTGGCTGGCTGATAGATAACGGATGCAGCCTCAGCAGGAGAATAGTAGCTTTTGTAAGCTTGTTCTTCATCCAGTGGAAGTGAGAGACATTGCTCCATATGGGAAGCGTCCCACGGAACGATGGTATAGTCTCGACTAAGGCGGGAGCGAAGGCGCTGCATCCACTCTGCTTGCAGCAGCCGCTGCAGCGGGAAGCGGTAATGTGTGCTGTATAGCCGGGGGGCCTCCCATCCGGTGCGGGAGATGACCCCCTCCAGCGAGGAGGCATGGCGGAGCGCATGGTACCATAGCTCTACAGATGCAACCCCGCATTCTGCCAAGGCCGTGAGCAGTTCGTTCATCAATGCCGTGCCGATGCCCTTGGAGCGCTGGCTCTCTACAACAAAGATGGAGATGATGGCGGCCTCCCGGCCGTTGATCAAGCCGACGATTAGACCTGCTGGCATCCCGTTGCTGTGGGCTCCGATGGTGATGAGCTGCCGCCCCGAGCTAATAGGGGTCTGGCCGGCGACAGCCGGACGCCAGCTTTTATACGTAAATGGCAAGTAGGGATGAGTCTCATGCGGGGCGAGCCTTATTATCGTTGTCATAGGCCAAAAGAACCTCCATTTGCAAACGTTGATGATGGAAATTATATCAAAAAAGAGGAAGCGAAATTGTAACGTGGGTCACAACAAGTCACAGAAGGTTTCGATATAATGAGGAAGCTGGCGACATACTGCGCGGGGATATGGGTCAAAGGAGCTATGTTCATACATCATACGGTTCATGACGGAGGAGGAAGCTTCAGCGCGCTATGGCAGCTTTTGTTCCGGGCTTTCGAAGTTTCATCCGCCTGGTTGGTTCACTTATTACGATGATCTTTATTCCATGAAGGGCAGGGGGCCTTTTGTTGAACAAGCTGGATTTTTTAAATATTCCTTTATTCCAGGATCTGGATCGCATTCACAAAGCCAAGCTGCTGCCCGAATTCACCCAGATCAGCTTCAGAGCGGGCGAGGTGTTATTCGAAGAAGGAGAGTTTGGCGATTCTCTCTATATTATTATGCAAGGCGAGGTTCGTATCTATCTGCAATCTCAGCAGAACCGGACGCTGGCTCTGCTAGGGGAGAGCGAATATTTTGGCGAGATGTCGCTGCTGACAGGCGATCCTCGCTCTGCCGCAGCCAAGGCAGAGACCGAGCTGGTTGTGCTGCGGCTAGGAAAGGAGCGGTTCGAGGCCCTGCTGCTGTCACAACATTCGCTTGCTGTCCAGTTTGCCGGCATACTGGCTCGAAGGCTGGCGGCAGGCAATAAGCAAGCAAGCGGGAACGAGCCTGTATCTGGTTCAGGCAATGAGACAGCGGTATCCTGGCAACTGGGAAGGAATGAGTCGGATGGTTCCTCTCGTCCCCCATCGGCTGTGCCTGTCTCTAAGGAGCAGCAGGCCTCTGCCCCTGTCAGGGCAGCGGATAAGGCAGCAGAGCTGCTAGCGGGCAAGGATGCAGGACGCTATGAATGGCCTCATGAGGAAGGGAAGGGGGATGAGGAGCGTAGCTTCTGGAGCAGGCTTATGCTATGGGGGGCGTCGATCGGCAGCGCCTGGGCTCTGTACGGCTTCTTATCCCGCCAGGGGCTGCACGAACAGGAAGCGCTCCTCTACGCTATTGTTGCAGCAGGCTTCCTGCTGCTGGTATTGCGGCTGGCTGCTCTGCCCGTTGTGTCGCTCCTCATGGTGGGCGGGTTAACTGCAGGCGGGCTGCTGACTTCGGCCAGCGGCTTGGCCATGTTCGCGCAATGGCCCTTCGCAGCAGCAGTGTTGTTCTCGGCGGGAGCTCTGCTGCTCGATCAGGCCGGGCTGCCACAGCGCCTGGTGATGCTGCTCGCCGCGCGGAGTGCTCGGCAGCCGCGGCTCGGTCTCGCTCTTGGTGCACTGCTGGAGCTGGTCTGGCCGTTGCTGCTGCCCTCATCAGAACGAAGACAGAAGCTTGTCGCCTCTGCTGCTGCGGAGGGGGGCGGTCTGGCTGAGCTGCTACGCTCCCGGCTGTCTCCGGGACTGCTGTTTGTGCAGTCCTCGATGCTATGCTGGTTCGCGCTGGCCATGCTGAGCGCTTACCTTCCTGGTCAGACGGACAGCGCAGCCCTGGACTGGCTCTGGGCTGCGTGGCCGCTTGCGCTCGTGTTGCTGGCGCTGCGTCTTACGCTTGCCCTGCTGCCACGCAGCGCCTCGGCGACAGGTGATGAGGGGAAGCGGCGGGCGGAGCTGTTAGTGCAAGCACAGCTAGAGGTGATCGGCCCCTGGTCAGCGCGGGAGACGGTGCTTGTGGTGCTGCCCTTAGTATCTGCTGCGCTGCTGCTGGCAGGGCCTTATCTTAGTCTGTCGCCCTTCTGGGCTGGTGCTGTGCTGCTGCTGGGCTTGTCAGCCACTGGATTATGGAGCCGCAGCGCGCTGCAGGGGCTGCGGCTGGACTCGCTTGTCGCGTTCGGCCTGCTGGCAGCGGTGGCACATGCTGCACTGCCCTTCATCCATGACGCGACATTCACGGCTGTGCTGGGCAGGCAGCCTGCTGCGCTGCTGCTGGTGCTGCTGCTGGCAGCGGTCTGTGCGCTGCGAGGTCTGCTGCCTGCACTGCCAGCGATCATGTATGGCCTGCTGCTGCTTGCCCCTGCTGCGCTGCGATCTGGAGCCGACCCGCTGCTCATCGCTATAACGGCGGTAGCTGGCAGCCAGCTCGTTCCGGGGCGCCTGTCGTTACGGTTACGCCGTGGCTGGCTGATTACCACGGCTGCCGGTATGGTGGCGATCGTGATCGCCATACCCGTCTGGCAAGCACAGGGAAGACTGCAGGCTCCGCTGTCTATACCGGCTCTGTCCACTGACGCGGGCAAGCTGTCAGACGAGGTGCAGACGAAGCGGCTGCCGTTTCTGGTCGTCGTGCCTGATGACACAGCAGAAGCAGCGGCGATGCGACAGGGCATAGAGCAGACGCTGCAGCAACTGGAGCTGACAGGTGACGTGCGGCAAGCAGGTGGAGAGCCGTTGGAGCTGTACCCGGTCTACACAACGACTGCCAGTCTGAATGAGGCAAGTGGAGCAGAGGCGTTATTCGGCATCGCTTACCGGGATACAGGCAATCTGTCCCAGCAGCTTCCTTGGTTGCTTACGGGGGAGGCTGCTTCCACACGCTATGGCAGCTCTGTCCTGTGGTCAGGCTCAATTCTGCCCTCGGCAGAGGAGCAGGCGAAGGCAGCAGCGGAGGTGCTGCATCAGGATGGCTTGCGTCGAATCGCGCTGTATTATGAGTCCTCCCCGGCAGGACGAGAATTTGCAGATCGCCTGGAAGCGGCGTTGCGAGAGACTGGCATTCGCCTGGTCGATCGGCTGCTGCTGCTCGAGTCGGATGGGTCGCTGCCGATGACGGTGCTCCGATGGGAGCAGCTTGGGGCGGATGCTGTGCTGGCTTATGATTCTCATGGAGAAGCCTCGCATGTACTGTTGCAGCAATTGAAGGTGCACGAAGCGGAGCTGACCGTGGTGCAGCCTGTCTGGGGGCAACAGATGAAGATGCCTGGATCTGGCGAACAGCGATCTGACACCCAGACAATGGGAGGCGGCACATCGGGTCAGCAACAAACAGGAGGCTCAGAGCTTCGGTCTGTCTTGGGCGGCCTCCAGGGCTGGCGAGCTGCGAGGGCGGACGAATGGGCTGTCGATCAAGGTACATCTGGAGGCAATTCTGACCCGTCTATCGCACTCCGAGAGGAACCATACATCACGGAGACAGCAGGTGCGGCATTGCGCTACATGGTGCAGGCGCTGAGTCAGGTAGCGGTACCAGAGGCGGAGCGGCTGGCTGATCAACTGCATGCTCAGGCATCGATGAAGGAGGAGAAGTAGACATGCGACGACAATTATTCCGGCAGGCGTCTTTGGAGCGGCTGTCTACACCGGAGAAGCTGGATGTGCTGATGACCATTGCCCGTCCGCGGCACTGGATTGCCATCGGCTCGTTCATTGTCCTCGCCCTTGTGCTGGCTGTCTGGAGCGTGACGGCTGCCATTCCGGTGCGGATGCAGGCGACAGGCGCGCTCGTACTGCAGGGACAACTCGTAGCCGTTACGGCAGTGGTCGACGGTCAGTTGACCGATATTCAGGTGCGTGAGGGCGACCGCATCGCCAGAGGAGAGGTGGTGGCGCGGCTGTACAATCCCGCCTGGAGCGATGGTATCGCGGCGGCGAAGAACGATGTCGGCAATGGAACTGGCTCGAAGGCTCAGAGCCAGGGGCTGGCTAGCCAGCCATCCGTCGACGTGGGAGCCGTATCAACGGCAGACCCGTTAACGGGTGAAGCAGGAGCAGAGGGATGGGAAGAAGCCGACCATGGGACAGAGGGCTTAGGCTTAGAGCTCCCGGTGGCGGACAGCCCCCGTACTGGTGGCCTGGATACAGTGCTCGCGCAGCATCAGGAGCAACTTCTCGCCAAGTCGCAGCTCGTCAGCCTGAGCAGCGGGACAGTGCGCAGGGTGCATGCAGCGCCGGGAGAATGGCTCCATGCAGGGGACACGCTGCTCACCGTGGAGAGTGGTGAGGAGTCTTCCCGCCCGTATGCGGTCGTCTATGTGCCACAGCAGCAGGCCAGAGCGCTGCAGCCAGGGATGGAGGCTCGCGTCTGGCCAGGCGGGGACCGTACTTCCGGCAGCGGAGCCATCATCGGCGTTGTTGAGGCTGTAGGTACTGTGCCCGTGGATGTGGAGGCTGTGTCGCGCTACGTCCAGAGCCGGGAGATGGCGGCTAAGCTTGCCGGGGAAGGGCTGATGGTGGAGGTTCGAGTGCTGCTTCAGCGCGACAGCGCCCAGCCAAGCGGGCTGGCCTTCACCTCGCCCCGCTCAGCAGATCAGCTTGTGCTGGAATCTGGCATGCCTTGTACGGTCGAATTCCTGACCGGATGGGTTCGTCCGATCCAGTGGATCATGTAGAGGGGAGGGGCGCGTGTGAGAGTTGTAACACCAACGCTTCTTCAGATGGAAGCCGTCGAGTGCGGAGCAGTATCGCTGGGCATTATTCTGGCCTCTTACGGCTGTCATATGCCGCTTGGGTCGCTGCGAGAGGCGTGCGGCGTATCCCGTGACGGCAGCAAGGCCAGCAATATTCTCAAGGCAGCGCGCAAGCTGGGAATGGAGGCTAAGGGATACCGGAAGGAGCCGGACAGTCTGCGCGGTCTCAAGCCGCCTTTTATCGTGCATTGGAATTTTAATCATTTCCTGGTCGTTGAAGGCTTCGGCAAACGCAAGGTATATCTCAATGATCCTGCCCACGGTCGCTATGCGGTCAGCGAGGAGGAATTCGATCAATCCTACACGGGCATTGTCATTACGATGGAGCCGGGCGAAGGGTTTCAGCGTGCAGGCAGACCATTCTCTGTCCTGGAATCGCTGCTCGGTAGATTAAAGGGCAACTGGCAGGACTTCGGTTATCTGCTGCTGACCTCGCTCGCGCTCGCCGCGGTCGGGGTGATGATCCCGATCTTTGTGAAGCTGTTCGTCGACCAGGTGCTGTCCGCGAAGCAGAAGGATTGGCTGCCTGGTCTCGCTGCCGGCATGGGGGTCGCGATGCTCCTCAAGCTGCTGCTCGCAGCCATGCGGGAATCGGCTCTGCTGCGGCTGGAGACGAAGCTGTCGCTGAGCATGTCCGGCGCCTTTATCTGGCACATCCTGCGGCTGCCGGTCGGATTCTTCGCTCATCGCTTCGTAGGCGACATCACAGGCCGCGCGGCATCCAATGATAAGGTGGCCGCCTTTGTGACGGGCAGGCTTGCGGGAACGGTCATCGATAGTGTGCTGGTCGTCAGTTATGCCCTCGTCATGGCGCTCTATAGCTGGCAGCTTATGGCAGTGGCAGTAGGCATCGCTCTGCTCAATGTGGCGTACCTGCTCTTCGTAGCACGCAAGCGTTCGGATGAGAATATGAAGCTGCAAGCTGACCAGGGCAAGTTCTGGGGAGCCTCGGTAGCCGGACTCATGAATATGGAGTCGCTCAAAGCGAATGGCAGGGAGTCAGACTTCTTTGCCCGCTGGGCCGGCTATCAGGCCAATCTGGTTACGGCAGAGCAGAAGGCTCGCGTCTCCGGGCAATACCTGAGTGCGGTGCCCTCGCTGCTGGAGCTGTTGAATCAGGTACTGATCCTGGTCATTGGCGGTCTGCTCATCCTGAAGGGAGACTTTACAGTCGGCATGCTCTTGGCCTTCCAGGGCTTCGCGACAGGATTTCTGCAGCCGGTGAAGCAGCTTGTCTCGATGGGCAGCGAGCTGCAGGAGATGAAGGGCGCGCTTGTGCGGCTGGACGATGTGCTGCAGCACCCGCCGGATAAGCTGCTGCACAAGGAATCGCTAGACTCCATGGAGGAGCAGGGGGAGGCGGGCAAGCTGGCAGGACAGGTGACGCTGAGCAGCCTCACCTTCGGCTACAGTCCGTTGGAGCCCCCGCTGATCAACGGGTTATCGCTGGAGGTGCGCCCTGGGACAATGGTCGCTATCGTAGGCGGCTCCGGCAGCGGCAAATCAACGCTCTCCAAGCTGATCGCCGGGTTATACGAGCCATGGAGCGGTACGGTGGAATTGGACGGCGTGCCACGCGGGGAGCATTCGCGGCAGCGGCTCGCCGATTCGATCGCTCTGGTGGATCAGGAGATTCGATTGTTTGAAGGGACGGTGCGAGACAACCTCTCGTTATGGGATCGGACGATCCCGGAGCAAGCACTGGTAGCGTCTGCTCGGGCAGCCTGTATTCATGATGCGATCAATAGCCGACCCGGCAAGTATGACCATCCTGTGGAGGAGGGGGGCCGCAACTTCAGCGGCGGACAGGCGCAGCGGCTGGAGATTGCCCGCGCACTGGCTCAACAGCCCTCGATCCTGCTGCTGGATGAGGCGACGAGTGCGCTCGACCCGCAGGTGGAGGCGGCGATCTACGCCAATATCCGCAGGCTGGGCTGTACCTGTATTATTGTGGCCCATCGGCTGAGCGCAATCCGGGATTGCGACCTGATTGTCGTCGTCGAGCAGGGCAAGCTGGTCGAGCAGGGAAGCCATGAACAGTTGATTCGTCAAGGCGGTGCCTATGCCCGGCTATTCGCAGCCTCAGAGGAGAGGAGAGAGGTGTCATGATCGATGCTTTATGCCAAAAGGTCGGTATGAAGCGCACAGCATCAGTGCAGCGTGCCTTCTCCGTGCTGGAGGTGCCGGGAGCGGCTTATGTGGTAGCTGCTGGAGAGCTGGAGCTGTATACGGTACGTATCGATGAGCAGGGTCGCCTGGCAGGCGGCAGGACATATCTGTACACGGCTCAGGCAGGGGAACTGGTGCTTGCGCCCGCGGCAGCGCAGGCAGGCGGGCTGGCCATGGCTGCTCTTGCGGAGCCCGGAACGGAGCTATGGAGCTTTCAGATGACAGACGCGGTGGAGGCCGCAGGGACAGATGAGCAAGCCTGCACAGAATGGGCGAGGCTGCTCAATGGGTGGCTTGATCGGATCAGCGCTGCTGCTGCTCAGCAGCTTGCCCCTAGGCAGTCCGAGCAGTTGCGGGCGGGGGAGGATGAGGAGATGGTCGTCTGGCTCCCCTCGGCCTTTGTACCGGAGGATCATCCGGTCTGGGTGCGGGCTGCCACCGAACCGGTCTATTACTGGGGAGATCGGAGTCGGGGGGAGGATGCGGCGTTGCGTCCTGTTCTGGTCACACGTTCTGCATGGATATGGTCGGGCAAAGGGAATCGGCTTCAAGTCTACACGATGGAGCAGCAGTGTGCGCAGGCCGAATTGGCTGAGGGGCTTGCTATGTTTCATCGATTGATGATGGGCAGGCTGGAGCAGACGGAGAGCGAGCGACGCCAGTCGGAGCAGCGACGGGTGCAGCAGCGCCAGGAGCAGGATGCCGCCTTGATGAAGCAAGCGGCCCGCCGCTTCTCTGCTGTAGCTGACCGACAAGCGCAGCAGATGCTGCTAGGCGAAGGAGTGGAGGAGAATCCGCTTGCCATATGCTGCATACTGGTGGGGCAGGAGCTTGGCATTCGAATCGTAATCCCTTCTCATGGAACAGGCCATAGCCTGCTGCCAGAGGAGATCTTCCGCGAATCGGGCGTGCGCAGCCGCAAGGTTGCGTTACGAGGGACATGGCAGCTAGAGGACAATGGCCCGCTGCTTGGATGCTGGGAGGACGGCACACCCGTCGCGTTGTTGCCGCGTAAGGAAGGAGGCTATATCGCCCGCTGTTCGCTGTCGGATGAGGGGGTGCGGGTCACCGCAGAGCTGGCCGCTCATCTGCAGCCGTTCGCTCACCAGTTGTACCGTCCGCTTCCTGCCAGAGCATTGCAACTGCGGGACATGCTGCGCTTAATGATGTCCCCGCGGATGCGGGCAGATCTCATCAAGGGCGTCGTGCTCGGGCTGCTGCTAGGCGGGCTGGGACTGTGCATCCCCGCTGCATCCGGTCTGATGATTGATCAGCTTCTTCCTATGGCTCAGGTAGAGTCGCTGTATGAGCTGTTCGTCCTGCTCTGCGCGGTCGCAGCGGGCATATTCGGCTTCACCATATCGCAGTCGATTACATGGCTGCGGGTATTCAGCTCATGGGATGCCTCCTTGCAGAGCTCCGTCTGGGATCGGCTGCTGAATATGCCGCTCCCGTTCTTCAGACGATTCAGCAGCGGCGATCTGGCGGCGAGAATGACCGGGGTGAGCGACTTCTTTCGCATCCTGTCCGGTTGGCTGCTCAGCGGCATGGCGGCGGCTCTATTCTCTGTACTACAGGTCGTGATGCTGTTCATCTATGTTCCAGAGCTGGCCTGGACAGGAATCGCCATGTGCGTGTTGTATCTGCTGTTTTTTGCAGTGCTCAGCTTCCGCCTTGCAGCGTACACGACGCGCAAGGCGGAGGAGGAGGGCAAGGTGAGCGGGCTGCTCATTCAACTGCTGTCCGGCATCGCCAAGCTGCGTGTCGCAGCGGCAGAGCGGCGCGCCTTCCACAGATGGAGCCATGCGTTCACCTTGCAGCGCGCCTATGCCTTCAAGCTGCGCGAGACGGGCAATCTGCTGCAGATCGCGGCTGGCATCCTGCCGATTGCAGCCAGCCTGCTGCTGTTCTGGATGGTTGAGCGCACGGGCATGGAGCTGCAGCCGGGGCAGTTCGCGGCCTTCCACGCGGCCTATGCAACATTGATTGGCGCGGTCACAGGCCTGTGCGTCTCGTCTCTTCCGCTGTTCGAGCTGGCTCCGCTCTACCGCCGCATGAAGCCGCTCCTGGATGCGCAGCCGGAGGCTGACGAACGACGAGCCAATCCAGGCAGCATTAGCGGAAGGATCGAGCTCAATGAGGTCACCTTCCGGTATCAGGAGGAGGGGCCGCCAGTGCTTGACCGGCTGTCGCTTCATATTGAAGCCGGGGAATATGTAGCGGTCGTGGGAGCCTCCGGCAGCGGCAAATCCACGCTGCTGCGGATGCTGATCGGCTTCGAGCGTCCGCAGGCTGGCGCCGTCTATTATGACGGCCTCGATATGGAGGGTCTTGATCTCCTGGCGCTGCGCCGCCAATGCGGGGTCGTGCTGCAGAATGGAAGTCTGTGGTCAGGAGACCTGGCGCAGAACATTATTGGGCAAGAGGGCCTGCTGACGGTCGAGGATGCCTGGACGGCGGCTCAGATGGTCGGCATGGATGAGGAGATTGCCAAGCTGCCGATGGGGATGCATACGGTGTTGTCCGATACGGGAGGATTGATGTCTGGAGGACAGAAGCAGCGAATTCTGATCGCCAGAGCCATCGTCCATAAGCCGAGAGTTGTCCTGTTGGATGAGGCTACGAGCGCGCTGGATCAAGTGTCACAGGAGAAAATAACGGTCATGCTCAAGAGGATGAAGGCGACCCGGATCGTGATCGCCCATCGTCTCAGCACGATCCGCGAAGCAGATCGCATCCTGGTCATGGAGAGCGGCCGGATCGTGGAGGAGGGCACCTATGAGCAATTACTCCATCGCAATGGCCTGTTCGCCGCGATGGCCAGCAGACAGGTTGTATAGCTCGCTCTGAAATTGAGAAAATGTAATTGCAGTTACAGACCATCGCCGAATGATTCCCTTATAATTCAACTGTTAGCAAATTAATGCATGAGTGGAGGGTTCATTCATATGGAATGGAATGTGGAACGTTTTAATCAGGCGCTGGAGTCATTCAAATTGAGAGCTGCGACGGACGAGTCATTCAGGAAGCTCGCATTGACCGATCCGTCGGCAGCGGTGAAGGAGCTGACAGGTCAGGAGCTGCCGCCAGGCTTCAAGCTTCAGATCGTGGAGAATGCAGGCGCGCATCTCACCGTTGTGCTGCCCGATCTCCAGCAGGGAGAACGTGAGCTGGATGAGGCAGAGCTGGAGAATGTGGCTGGCGGCTATTGGTATGGCGGATATGATCCTGAGTTGTATGTCAGAGTCAAATAAAAAAATGGTGACGGAAAGGCGACTCCCGCCTTTCCGTTCGTCGTAGGTTAGGGGAACAGCCGTTTACGCTTGCTCCTTCTTTCTGTATAATCAAAGGGATGGTTCGAATGAATTGTACTGAATGCTTAGGAGGAAATGACATCATGCGTATTGGCGCGGTTGAAGCAGGCGGCACTAAATTTGTGTGCGGGATTGGCGATGAGCACGGGAATGTGGAGGAGAGGATCAGCTTTCCTACCGAGCAGCCTGAGAAGACGTTGCAGCAAGTGATTGATTTTTTCAAGGATAAACAGGTGGAGGCGATCGGGATCGGCACGTTCGGCCCGATTAATATCGATCCGTCCAGTCCGCAATACGGGTTCGTGACCACGACGCCCAAGCCGGGCTGGTCAGGCTATGACTTCCTTGGCACGTTGAAGAAGGAATTTCAGGTGCCGTTCGGCTGGGATACGGATGTGAATGCCGCGGCATTTGGCGAAGCGACCTGGGGAGCGGCGAAGGGCTTGGATAGCTGCGTTTATTATACGATTGGCACAGGAGTCGGCATGGGGGTCTATACCGAGGGCCGTCTCGTGCATGGGCTGATTCACCCGGAGGGAGGCCATGTGCTGGTTCGCCGCCACCCGGAGGACACCTATGAGGGCTTCTGTCCATACCATGGCGACTGTCTGGAGGGCCTGGCCGCCGGCCCGGCGCTGGAGAAGCGCTGGAAGGTCAAGGGCAGCGAGCTGTCAGCCGATCATAAGGCATGGGAGATGGAGGCGTTCTATCTGGGACAGGCGGTGACGTCCACGATTCTGATGCTGTCTCCGAAGAAGGTTATATTGGGCGGCGGCGTTATGCATCAGCGGCAGCTCTTCCCGCTCATTCATGCGGAGGTGCTTCGCAATCTGAATGGCTATGTCAGCCATGAGGCGCTGCTGGAGAATATCGATAGCTATATCGTTCCACCGGGTCTTGGCGACAATGCCGGGCTGTGCGGCTCGATCGCGCTCGGGCTGGAAGCATACCGCAAGGCTCAACAAGCCTAGATGGCCTAGACAACGCCGGATGGTGCAGTGCTGTTCCGTCTCCGCGTTATACGGGGTACAGGGCAGTACGGTCTCCGATGAATCCAGCTAATGTCGAACAAGCCCGCTTTTCTGTCAGCAGACAGGAGAGCGGGCTTGGGTGTGTCTTCAAACTCCGACGAGAGCAGATTTCGTCGAATTTTCGTTCCGGGCAAGGCACGTTCTCGCAGGCGTACCGGGGTACGTCAAGAGAACGTAACGCAGCACGGGGTGAAAAGGCGGTGAACGATGCCCTTGAGCGGGTTTGAAGACACACCCTTATTGCTGTTGGTTATTTATTGAGGCTCTGTAGCTGTAGCGTACAGCGTTTCTTTAATCTCTACCTTGTCCTTGAGCACATTCTCCATATATTGCTTGCCCCAGGCGTACATGGCATCAAGAATCGGCATCAGACTCTGCCCTTGCTCAGTCAGCGAGTATTCCACCTTTGGCGGAACGACAGGGTAGACCTCCCGGTGCACGATCAGATCCTCCTCCAGCTCCCGTAGCTGCGAGACGAGCATACGCTGGGTAATGTCGGGGATCAGCGCCTTCAGCTCGCCAAACCGCTTGGTGCCCCCCTTGCCCAGATGCCAGAGGATAAGCATTTTCCATTTGCCCCCGATGACAGATAACGTTAGCTCCTTCTCGCAATTAAACGTTCGATCACATAAATGCCCCATACAACAGCACCCTCCATCCACGATATTACCTTCAGTATACCTCAATGGTATACTTTTGGACACTATGTAAGCTGTGAGACACTAGATGAGAAATAAGACACAATGTAATAATAAAGTGCGTACTTACGCCGCGGTTCGATTAGCGCTTATACTATAGCCGTACCCTTCAGGTACATCCAACATTCTGAATGGGAGGCTACACTTATGAAATTGCAATTGGCTCTTGATCTGGTGAACATTCCTGAGGCCATCGAGGTCGTGAAGGAAGTAGCAGAATATATTGACGTAGTTGAGATCGGCACCCCGGTCGTTATTAATGAAGGCTTGCGCGCCGTGAAGGAGATGAAGGCGGCATTCCCGCATCTGCAGGTGCTGGCTGATCTGAAAATTATGGATGCTGGCGGCTATGAGATTATGAAGGCGTCCGAAGCAGGAGCAGACATCATTACCGTGCTGGGTGCGACCGACGACATGACGATCAAGGGCGCTGTGGAGGAAGCACGAAAACAGAACAAGCAAATTATGGTTGACATGATAAATGTCAAGCAGATCGAGGAGCGGGCTGCGGAGATTGATGCGCTCGGAGTGGATTACATCTGTGTGCATACGGGCTATGATCTTCAGGCGGTCGGGAAGGATTCCTTCGCCGAGCTGCAGACGATCAAGCGTGTGGTCAAGCATGCCAAGACCGCGATTGCCGGTGGCATCAAGCTGGCGACCTTGCCGGAAGCGATCAAGGCTCAGCCTGATCTGATCATCGTCGGCGGCGGGATTACCAGCCAGGAAGACAAGAAGACAGCGGCTGCCGAGATCAAGAAGCTCATTATGGCTGGCTGACAGGAGACGCGTATACCTGTGCGAAACACATCTCATTATACCTCTCTTGTCGTCCAGGAGCTGGCAAGGTCTATGGAGCGCATCGATGAAGAGGCGGCGGACAAGCTGGCGGGGCAGGTGCTGGCTGCGGGCAAGGTGTTCGTCGCCGGTGCCGGTCGTTCGGGCCTGATGATGAAGGCATTTGCCATGCGGCTCATGCATCTGGGCGTGAGCGCCTATGTCGTCGGCGAGACGGTCACACCGGGTCTGGAGGAAGGAGATCTGCTGCTGATCGGCTCCGGCTCCGGTGAGACGGGCAGTCTGGTGGGCATGGCGAACAAGGCTGTGAAGCTAGGCGGCACGCTAGGCGTCCTCACCCTGTTTCCCCAATCGTCGCTCGGCTCGCTCGCTCATCTAACGATCAAGCTGCCAGGGTCGCCCAAGGATGCGGAGGACAATCAGGACGTGACAGTGCAGCCGATGGGCTCGCTGTACGAGCAGACGCTGCTCCTGTTCCTCGATGCGGTCATCCTGTGCCTGATGGAGAAGCAGAGCCAGAGCTCGGGAAAGATGTATGGCAAGCATGCGAATCTGGAGTAGCGAAGCAGACGGGAACGCCCCTACCTTGCGTCATTCGGCGCAGCGGGTGGGGGCGTTTGCTGTTTCTTTTTTGTAGCTCAGCAGTTATGGTCATTCAGTCATTTCATTGATATACTGATCGTAGCTAATGAGTCGCTCACAGCTCGGTCGGCCGGGTGAGGTTCACCGTTCAACCGTTCAAGCGCTCATCCGTTCATCCGTTCATCCGTTAAAATCATCTGTTCAGTCGGCAGCGGGGTATCCGGTTGCTTTTTTCATTGGGATTAAATTACAGGATAGCCAAGAGGAGGGGCGGCGATGACGGCTTCCAGTTCAACACATCGGCTCGACAAGCTGCATATCCACTCGGTTCGAAGCGGTCAGGTGCAATGCGAGCCTGGTCGTCGCCTCAGTTCGCGAACTCTGGATAAATATGTACTCTGTGCCGTTACGGGCGGCAGGCTGGCGCTAAGGGTCAATGGGATCGATTATTCGGTTGCCAAGCGGGAATTATGTATGCTGCTGCCCGGTATGCTCGTGGAGGCGCAGGCTGCCGGGGATGATCCGGCGAGCTTCACGCTCGTTGCCTTCTCCGCAGATCTGATCGTCAAGCGCCACAACGGCAGATTCGCGGAGTCGCCGCCGAATTCGTTGTTTCGTCAGGCGGAATCTCTCGCGATGACTCGTATAAATGAGCAGGCTGTGAAGCAGCTTCTTCTGCTGCGGACATTGCATAGAGAGGGAAGCAGGCTGGAGTTGAAATACAGGCTGCATCTGTTTCTGAAGGAGCTGCTATCTCAGCAGGCAGAGTGGCAGGAGCCGTCGTCCGTTGGCATGGAGGTCGCTGTGGAGCATATGGAGCGGCATTATACAAGAGAGTGGGATGTTGCTTCCCTATCCGCGTTGGCGGGTTTGAGCGTCAATCATTTTATCCGAACCTTCAAGAAGCGTATGAATATGACACCGATGGAATACATACAGAAGCTGCGCATGACGAAGGCTAAGGAGCTATTATTTTCAACCTTGAGAATCAAGGATATTGCCAATCAACTCGGTTATCATGACGAGCATTATTTCAGCCGGGTGTTCAAGAAAGCAGAAGGCGTGGCGCCTACGATGTTCATGCGTACACGTACCCATCGGATTGCAGCGATGTATTACGGACTGGATGATTATCTGTTGACATTAGGCATCGCGCCCGTGGCTGCTCTCTCCTACTCCGAGCGGGTATCCCGCTATTACAATGTGCCTCCGCTGAAGCATGCCATGGAGGAGCTTGTAAGCTCCAGTATGAACTATGACCTCCTGCGCAAGGCGCAGCCTGATCTTATATTATCCAGCGATAGGCTGGGACGGAATAATGAGCTGGAGCGTGTAGCTCCCACCGCCATCATTCCCTATTCTAACGATCATGAACACCTCCTCTCCGAGATAGGCGACATCTTGGGTAGAAGAGAGCAGGCGCATAGCTGGACAGAGCAGTATAACGAGCGCCGGTTCGGGCTGCAGGACAAGCTCGGCTCTCACTTGGGACGTCAGACCGTTTATTTTATTCGCATTAGTGATCTCTTCATACGTGTGTATGGGGCGGCCAATCAGACCGGAGCGCTGCTCTACCATGATCTTGGGCTGGTACTGCCTGATGCATTCCCGCGACAGCAATGGGCGATCGAGATCGGGATGGAGGATTTCTTGCGCTACAATGCTGCTCATTTATTTATTGCGGTTGATCCGACGGTCAGGGCGAGACAACGATGGAGGTCGTTAGTGCGCTCCGAGCACTGGATGAGCCTGGAGGCTGTCAGGGAACAGCGGGTCTATGATGCGAGCGATCTGTTATTTAAAACGTTAGGGCCAACGGGCAGAGTCTGGGCGATGGACTATGTTGCAAGCCAGCTAATGCGTACCGCGAGGTGAATTTGTCCACTGTGAGAAGGGGAGATTGTCCATTGAAATCCTCTCTTCACTTTTTTAATATAATGATAATGATTATTATTATCTTAAATAAAAAGGGCTCAACCTAATAATCAGTGTTTGACAGAAAACAGACCTTAGCGGAGGGACGGAGGGATTCTGGAGAAACGTCAGTGTTCGCCCTTAAAGACCGATTCCCACCATAGTCCTCATATAAATAAAAGGAATCGGGCTTTAACAGCGATCGGAAGAACCCTCTGTGCCGTAGCTTCTTATTCGGCCCAAGTCAAGCACTGATTTCTGGTTTGAGCCTAAAAAGGGAGCAAAAAAATGGTCAGACAGATTGGTTTCATCGCTGCAGCAGTTATGATAATAATTATGCTAGCCGCCTGCGGGAGTGCTACAGATACGCCTGCGGCGTTGAACTCTCCGCCCGCAGAGTCAGGGGTAACAACGGGGTCGGCACCTGGCACATCGGCGGATGTGGAGAAGAGCAATGTACGCACCATTACTCACTTGAAAGGGACAACAGACATTCCGGCTCAAATTGATCGCATCATTGTGCTGTCGGCAGCCTACACCGATCATTTGCTTACAATTGGAGAGAAGCCAGCCGCTATTAATGTAGAGACTCGTTACAATGGAGATTATCTGCCTTACCTGGCCAGCCAGTTGCAGGGCGTACAGACGGTGGGCTCCGCGGAAGCGCCTAATCTGGAAGCGATTGTACTGCTGAACCCGGATGTCATCCTGATCGAGAGTCGTACTGCGGAATCGACCTATGATGAGTTGAATAAGATTGCGCCAACCCTTGTGCTGGGCAACGAGTGGCTCGATTATGAAGATAATGAAGGGTTCTGGAAGAAAGACCTGCTTATGATCGCAGAAATGTATGATAAGACAGACGTCGCTCAAGCGAAGATTGCGGAGCTGGACAAGAAGACAGCGCAGGCCAAGGAGAAGCTCGCATCCCTTGGTAACAAGAAGCTCGCCTTTATGCGGGTGAGGGAGAAGGCGATGCAGATCTATGCAGAGAAGGGGCATCCGCTCGGTACGCTGCTCTATGAGAGTCTGGGCTTTGAACCGACCGCGTTAACCCCGGAGCTTCAGCGGGTGGATCTGTCGATGGAGGTCTTGCCGGAGTTGGATGCCGACTACCTCGTGCTGGAGGTTGATCCCAATGGCTACAACAACCTCGACAGCATGAACAAGAGCGTGCTATGGAACAACGTTCCGGCTGTACAGAACGAGCACGTATTTGAATCGGACTCATTCTGGCTGTTCAAGAGCTGGGGAGCGCTCGGCAGAAGCGAGATTATTGATGATATTCTAGAGATGATTGGTAAATGATGATAGAATCGGCCAGGGGTCGCATACACGTCCCAGATACCTCTGGCCGATTCTTTGGCGTGACGCGCGGCAAGGGCGATACATGATGGATTCGCGACGGGTCGCTCAGTGCCCTTATGATGCAGTATCCGCATTGTCTCTCAGGAGGCGGAGCATGTCTAACCGCTGTAGGCTGGCTGCGCCGCTGTCGCCAAAGGTAATAAGGTGGATGGAGAAGTCCTTGCCCGACTGCTGTATACGAACGCTGATCCCTGGCGGGAGCTGCGCGGTCTCCAGTTCAATCAGCCTGGTTGCGTTCGTGCCGACATACAGTTGGTGGTATTCAAAATCAAACTGTGGCGTGGTATTGCTGTCAAACCTGCGGAAGCCTGCGGTATTGGTCCAGTCGATCCTTGACCAGCCGGACTGCCCGATAGATTGACCTTCATACCAGATGTCCCAGAGACCGAGCGCAGACCGTTCCAGATAGAGGAGCGTCAGCTCTCCATCCTTATCTGTACCTATTACTCTGTACTCCCTGTCATTGGCATTGAAGCTGCGTTCATATAGGGCATATGAGGTAGAGTAACCGTCAAGCTTTAGAGTCAGAGCGAGGCTGTTAGCCCGCACGATGAAGAATGCGACACAGGCTACAGCTAGCAAAGAGATGGTGATCCAGAATATTTTTTTCAAGGCGGAGCCTCCTTCATAAGCCTTGACAGCGGCATCTGTTCATTTGTAAAGTAGGGAACGATAATATTCCAGGTAGCTGCACATTACATAGTATTTTTCATGATAAGCTACCGATTGTCAATCATTACCGCTGATTGTGCTGCTATTGGGTTGTGGGGCTGATGGGGATTAGGGGAGCAGTGCGGAGTAAAGGAAAAGCAGCGCTTCGGTGAGTGCTGGTGCGAATGTGAGGCTCACATGAAATCCCCGGTACATTCTCACCTCGAAATTTGTCGAATTACACAGGAAATAGTTAATATTATCAAGACACAAAGGTCAAAATAAAATATTATTGCGTAAAATCATCTATTAAGTGTATGATTAATGCAGAAATGGGATCGAAAATGTAAATTTTCGCTGTCGCACCTCACGTAGGTGCGTGGATTGAAATGTCGCTGTTGATTTTAATAGGACGCCTATTAGCTGTCGCACCTCACATAGGTGCGTGGATTGAAATTTCTTGATATAAACGACATTACTGGCTGCAAGGGAGTCGCACCTCACATAGGTGCGTGGATTGAAATTTGCACAAGTTTCTTCCCTCTGTCCATGAGGTTACTGTCGCACCTCACATAGGTGCGTGGATTGAAATAGAGTTGGCGTAATGGATGAAATCCATCCACTTACGTCGCACCTCACATAGGTGCGTGGATTGAAATGAGAAATACGTCAAATCCATGGAGGATGCTCAAGGGTCGCACCTCACATAGGTGCGTGGATTGAAATTTGTCCTGGTGACGGATTATACCGCTCCGCCCAGTCGCACCTCACATAGGTGCGTGGATTGAAATTCGCAGCCCTTGCTGACTCGTTCACCTCAATGCCGTCGCACCTCACATAGGTGCGTGGATTGAAATTTGTCATTGTTTGCTGTGCCGCTCTGCAATGCTGGTCGCACCTCACATAGGTGAGTGGATTGAAATAGGCACTCGCAACTCTGGTTATTGGGAAATCAAGGTCGCACCTCACATAGGTGCGTAGATTGAAATAGTCAGATAACCCGCTTTGATTAACAGGCCGATGGTCGCACCTCACATAGGTGCGTGGATTGAAATTCTTCTGCATTATATCCAACTTCGCCATTATCCACGTCGCACCTCACATAGGTGCGTGGATTGAAATAGGTACTATATCGCCCTGGCGAAACCAACTGTACCGTCGCACCTCACATAGGTGCGTGGATTGAAATGTAGACGATAAAGGCGACATTGACGCCCTGGAGCTGGTCGCACCTCACATAGGTGCGTGGATTGAAATGGGCAGTCACAACATTGTCATGTAAATCATTGTTGTCGCACCTCACATAGGTGCGTGGATTGAAATTCACCTACTCTCGCGATTTGTGGATTAATGAGATGACGTCGCACCTCACATAGGTGCGTGGATTGAAATGAGCCTGACTACAGTGGATCAGAGGGGTTTGTCGTCGCACCTCACATAGGTGCGTGGATTGAAATTCTCATTTTCTTTCATCCTTTCTCTTTTGTTTTTGTCGCACCTCGCGCAGGTGCGTGGATTGAAATCATAATTGAAAAGTTGCTTACTGATTAATTTTTTGTCGCACCTCGCGTAGGTGCGTGGATTGAAATGATCGATAATCTGTCTGGAATAAAAGCAAATGCTGTCGCACCTCACGTAGGTGCGTGGATTGAAATATTAAGCACTCGACCCATTCGGGGTTGAGTTGGCCGTCGCGCCTCACGTAGGTGCGTGGATTGAAATAAGCGGATCAAGGTAACAGGAGGTGTGAGCGGGGGGTCGCACCTCACGTAGGTGCGTGGATTGAAATACAGCGCTTCCTGACCTTGCAGACTCCGCCTGTAGTCGCATCTCGCGTAGGTGCATGAATTGAAACGTCCGCCTTACTACTTTCAGGCTATTCTATAGCCACCCCAATAGCCGCACACATACCGTTACCCGGCGCCACGCTGCTCACGCAGATGGCTGCCGGGTAACGGTTATTTCCATGTGCGCGCTACGCGGCCTCGCATCACATAGCGGCTTGATGCCCGCTTGGCTACGCTCCTACTTGGATTCCATCGGGTATAACGATTATAATGGTCTGTACACCGCAATTGCGCGAGCGGCGCTCACGGCATGATGATGAGGGCTGGCGCAGCCAATATTGCATGAGAGAGGACACGACGGAGATATGAACTCATTGTGCAAGGTTCTAATTGTAGATGATGAAATTCTGGTCAGACAAGGCATCAAGCATTATCTGAACTGGGAGCAAGAGGGGTTCCAGATCGTCGGCGAAGCATCGAATGGGCAGGAGGCGCTCGATCGCATCGCCACGCTGCAGCCCCATATTGTCATTACCGATATTGTTATGCCGGTTATGGACGGGGAGAAGCTGACACGGATGGTGAAGCAGCATTTCCCGGAGATTGAGATTATCGTGCTGAGCGCCTTCGGGGAGTTCGATTATGTTCGCTCCAGCTTTCAGAGCGGGGTGGCCGACTATATATTAAAGCCCAAGCTGGATGCCAGCCATCTGCTGGCTGTGCTGAAGGCCACCGCGGCCAAGATTCCATCACTCAGCCTGACGGCGAACACAAACGCTTACAAGGTCTCAATCGAGAATATACTCGAGAAGCTCCTCTCCGGCTATGAGGATCATGCTCTGGACAATGAGCTGCTGAAGGAGACGTTCCCTCATTCAGGCTATGCATTGATCGGGGCCGATCTGGGGCGATTGTCGCCGCAGGAGGCCGCGCCACATGCTGCTGCCCTCAGTCAGGCATTGGAGCAGCTCGAGGAGGAGCTGGGGCAATTCACAGTACGCCGGATACCTGCCGAGCCTCATATCGAGGTGTATCTGGCTAATCTGGATGACAGTATGTATACGATGGCACAGCATCGGCTGGGCAAGCTTGCACAGCTCGCCAGAGCAGAGCGAATGGAGACCTGCTGGGCAATGAGCGAGCCTTTTACCGTACTGAGCAAGCTGCCTGCTCTCTATCGAGATCGCTTCCTCAAGCTGCTCGGGTACCGCTTCTTCCTGCCAGATAAACCGCTGCTGATCGAGATAGAGCTGCCGCGACGTCCTGTGGAATCGCCGCGCTTCAACCTCAACCAGTTCACCGAGGAGATCAAGCGCCAGCAGTTCGAGAGCGCATTCCATGATCTGAAAGCCTATGTCGCTGCGCTGTCATCCGATTACAGTGCCGATGCCTATGAATTTCGGTCGTTTCTGGGTAACATCATCTTCAACGTGACCGTCATGCTGAGTCATATGGATTATGAGGTCGCCGAGCTGGAGGAAGGGAAATATGAATACTTCCGTCATATTGAGGAGGCGCGTTCTGCGGCAGAGGCGTCGAAGCTGCTGGATGAGTTCCTGGCGGCGGCTTGGAAGTGCATCTACCATCGACGCAATCAATATAGCAACCCGAATATGAAGAAGCTGCTGGACTATATCGAGCAGCATTATGCAGAGCCGCTCAGTCTGAGCGAGGTGGCCAAGCATTTTCATTTTAATCCCTCGTATTTGTCCAGCTACTTCGCAGCTAACAACAAGGAGGGCTTCAGCGAATATGTGAACAAGCTTCGTATCGAGAAGGCTGAACAATTGCTTCGTGAAGACGGCGCGACGATTGCCGAGATTAGCGGCATGGTGGGCTACTCGGATCACAGCTACTTCTGCAAGGTATTCAAGAAGGCGACAGGGCTGGCTCCGAGCCAATATCGTCGGAAGCATCGCCGCTAGTTACGGGGCAGAATCTTACAGAAAGCGAGCGTATACGTAATGAGACTGTTTTGGCCGCAATTCAGGCATCATCGCCTCTTCATGAAGATATTCTCGGTACTGGTCATCAGTATCGTCCTGGTCACTCTGCTCACGCTGACGATTACCATTCGCATGTCGGAGCGGCTGTTCATGGAGACGTTCAGTATTACGAACTCCAAGGTGCTCAGTCAGATCAAGCAAAATTTTGAATCGTATCATAATGCGGTGGTGAATCTCTCCTTCAGCGTCAGTCAGAGCGGTGCGATCCGCAGCTTCCTGTCTGAGGAGGATACGACCTCGCTGGAGGTCGTCCGGTCTTACTTCGGCATGCAGCAGATGATGAAGCGCTACCGGACGGCGATCGATCCTTACGGAGCAGCGATCACCATCCTCGGCAATAACGGCCGTGCTTACACCCCGGAGCAGACGCTATGGCCGATAATGAAGGAGGAGCTGCTCAGTCATCCTCTCACGAACCACGCGCTCGCTGAGCCGCGCCGGCTGAGCTACCAGCTCTATACCCCCGACAAGGCTGCCGCAGGCGAGGAGCCTTTAATTGTAGCGACGAAAGTACTGATGGAGCGAACGAGTGACGAGGTGTACGGCATGCTCTATGTCACGATTCGTGAGCAGGACTTCAATCAGTTCTACCGGAATTTTACCAGCAAGGGCAATCAGGTCATGCTGCTCGACGAATCCGGCCGTATCGTATCCAGCGACCAGCGGGAGCTGATCGGCAGCTTCTCGCCGGAGCTGCTGCAGCATGCGCAGAAGGTGGAGCAGCAGCAGCTCGATTACCTGGAGGCGCGTGTGATGCGGAAGGATAGCATCGTACTGTCACAGCATCTCCCCTCTTATGGCTTCTACCTCGTCAATCTGATCGATAAGCAATATGCAGTAGGTCAGGTTGTCAATGTGAAGGCCGTTGTACTGACGTCGATGGGCGTGGTATTGGTTGCACTGATCATCTTGTTCCCGATTATTCGCAATATGATCAAGTCGCTCACACGCTTAGTAAGACAGATGTCTAATTTGACGAAAAATAATTTCAATAAAATCAATGTGTCCGGCAGCTATGAGATTCAGGAGCTGGGACGAGCCTTCAACTATATGGTGGATGAGCTGCAGGATCATATGCGGCAATTAGTCACCACCCAGCAGGAGCAGCGACGATCCGAGCTGGCGGCCCTGCAGAGTCAGATCAACCCTCATTTCCTGTACAATACGCTCGCATCCGTCAAAATACTCGTTCAGCAGGGCAGCAAGGAGAAGGCGGCAGACACGATCAATGCGCTTATCTCCCTGCTGCATAATTCCATCGGCAATATACGGGAGACGAACACGGTCGAGCAGGAGCTGGAGCAGTTGCGCAGCTACGTATTCATTAATCACATCCGTTATGGGGAGCGAATTCGGGTTCATTTCTTCGTCTCTCCAGACTGCACCAGCTACCATCTGCCGAAGCTGATCATCCAGCCGTTCATCGAGAACGCCTTCTTCCATGCGTTCATCCAAAAGACAGAGGGATATATTCATGTGATGATTGCCCAGGAAGGGCAAATGCTCGTGTGCGAGGTCGTCGATAATGGCGATGGATTCGAGCAGGGGGAGAAGGGAAACAAGCTCCCAAGCTCGATGAGCAACCGGCAGCTATTTAGCGGGATCGGCATTCGCAACGTGCATGACCGGATCACATTATTGTATGGGGATAGTTATGGCGTCAAAATTATGAGTCAGCCGGGGGAAGGAACTCGCGTGCGAATCTGGCTTCCGGTGCTCACGGATAAAAATAATACAACTATCTAAAAATAATACAAGAATAAAATTTGCCTTCATTTCGAATGATAAGAATACGACAAATGAAGGCAAATATTTTTCTAACACTCCAGGCTGAGGGATTGCTATCATGAAAGAGCAACGTCGGCAAACGCTTTCAGAAAAGCTTTACAGGCTTGAGAATCAAAGGTTCAAAAAAAGCAAAAATCCGCAAAAACTGACTAACGGGGGTAGAGAAATCGTGAAAAAAAGTTTTGCTATTTTGTTGGCAAGCATGATGCTGCTGATGGCACTGGCAGCTTGCTCCAAATCCACTACTGAAAGCCCTGGCACAACAACGGGAACGGATTCGGGTACGAAGACAGAAACCGAAGCAGCGAAGGAAATTACTATCTGGGCATGGGATCCGAACTTCAACATCAAGGCGCTGGAGCTGGCCAAGGAATCCTACAGCAAGCAGAATCCTGATCTGAAGGTAAACCTCGTGGAATTCGCACAGAATGATATTGTGCAAAAACTGAACACTGGCTTCAACTCCGGCACAACAAAGGGTCTGCCAAACATCGTGCTGATCGAGGATTACCGTGCGCAAAGCTTCCTGCAAGCTTACCCGGATTCCTTCTATGAGCTGACCAATTCGATCAAGGCATCTGACTTTGCTGATTACAAGCTGGGGCCTACAAGCTCTAATGGCAAGCAATATGGCGTACCGTTTGATTCCGGTGTAGCGGGTCTGTACGTGCGCACGGATCTGCTGGAGCAAGCTGGCTACAAGCTGGCTGACCTGCAGGACATCACATGGGATCAATATATCGAGATCGGTAAAAAGGTGAAGGAAGTTACAGGCAAGGACATGGCTTCCCTTGACCCGAATGATCTGGGTCTGATCCGTATGATGATCCAGTCCGCTGGTTCCTGGTACCTGAAGGAAGACGGCAAGACACCTGACATCTCTGGCAACGTAGCGATGAAAGAAGCATTCGAGCTGTACAAGAAAATGATGGAAGCTAATATCATCAAAATTCACTCCGACTGGAGCCAATTCGTAGCGAGTGCAAATAACGGCTCTGTAGCATCGGTGCCAACAGGCAACTGGTTCACGCCTTCGATCATGCAAGAGGCTTCCCAGTCCGGTCAATGGGCAGTGGCTCCATTCCCGAAACTGCCGAACAATGACAAGTCGGTTCACGCATCCAACCTGGGCGGCAGCTCCTGGTATGTGCTGAATGTACCAGGCTCCGAGCAAGCGGCTGATTTCCTGGCCAAAACGTTTGGTTCCGATGTGGATCTGTACCAGAAGCTGATCACAGATGTTGGTGCTATCGGTACCTACAAGCCTGCTGCGAGCGGTGAAGCGTATCAGCAAGCCAACGAATTCTTCAACGGTCAGAAGATTGTTGCCGACTTCGCAAACTGGACAGCACAAATTCCTAACGTGAACTATGGCTTGCATACGTATGCGATCGAGGACATCCTGGTTGTAGAACTGCAAAATTACCTGAATGGCAAAGAGCTGGACAAGGCTCTGGCTGACGCTCAGGCACAAGCAGACTCCCAAGTGAAGTAATACAGGGCCACATCATAATGGCGTACAACGGCGCTCCGCATCCGCAGCGGAGAGCCGTTTACGCTTCATGCGGCTATGCCGCAGCAAGAGGCGATAGGATTCACAACGTTATATCAACGTTATATGCAGTAATTGAAAGAGGAAGCGCCGCCTATGCATGTCGCCAGTCAATGGCCGAGGCATGGCCCGCCAAGGACGGCAACAGCCGTTTACGCTTGGATTCTAACGAAACGACAGATCGCAGGTGAGCCAGCGGCTCCATGTTAATCGACGCTCTGTAGTTTCATTAGATTTCGAAAGGCTACGCTTGAGGCGGCAGCGCTCAGGAATCGTAATAGGATGCTTGCAATGCTTCACGTACAGAAAGGAGATGCTTGACAGATGAATACAGCAAAACCAGGGCTCTCGATTCGAGCCAAATCGGCGATGACCGGCTGGAGTTTCGTCATAATAGCCGTCGTCATGATCGCCGTTTTTTACTTTTATCCGATGATTCAAGCCTTAATCCTGTCGTTCCAGACGGGGGCCGGCTCCAACCTGAGCTTTAATGGACTGGACAACTACAAGCGGCTGTTCACGGATCAGACGTTCCGTGCCGCACTGGTGAATACATTTATCTACCTGATCGTTCAGGTGCCAATCATGATTGTGCTGTCGATGTTCTTGTCCGTACTGCTTAACGACAGCAAGCTCAAGCTGAAGGGCTTCTTCCGTATGGCGATCTTCTTGCCATGTGTAACCTCGCTTGTAGCGTATTCCGTTATCTTCAAATATCTGTTTGCCGGAGACGGCCTGATCAACCAGACGTTGCTCAATATTCACCTGATCTCCCAGCCGATCGGCTGGCTGACCGATCCCTTCTGGGCCAAGATTACGATTATTATCGCCATTACGTGGAGATGGACGGGCTACAATATGATCTTCTATCTGTCCGCTCTGCAAAATATCGATAATTCCATCTATGAAGCAGCCCGGATCGACGGCGCCTCGTCGGTACGCCAGTTCTTCAGCATTACCGTTCCGCTGCTCAAGCCGATCATTCTGTTCACGTCGATTACATCGACGATCGGAACACTGCAACTGTTCGATGAGGTCATGAACATTACGAAGGGCGGCCCGGGCAATTCGACGCTCTCGATCTCGCAGTACATCTACAATCTGTCATTCAAGTACACGCCGGACTTCGGCTATGCGGCAACTGTCTCGTATTCGATCGTCATTCTGATCGTGCTGTTGTCCATCATTCAGTTTAAAGCGGCAGGTGAAAAATAATGGCTAAACTCAAACGAATATTTACGTACTTGTTTCTTAGCTTGACGGCGTTTATCTCGATCTTCCCGTTTATTTGGATGATCGTCAGTGCGACTAACCCATCGGTTGAGGTCACGCGCGGGCGCTTGCTGCCTGGCAGCCATCTGATGACGAACTTCAACAATCTGCTTGATTCGGTCGATCTGGTGCCATCTCTGCTGAACTCGGCCAAGATCTCCGTCTCCACGACACTGCTGTCGCTGCTGATCGCTTCGCTGGCAGGCTACGGGTTTGAGGTATACCGCAGTAAGGCCAAGGATATTGTGTTCACAATTCTGCTGTTGTCGATGATGATTCCATTTGCGGCGCTGATGGTGCCGTTATACCGGATGTTTGCTTCCATCTCTCAGCAATTTCCGATGATCGGGATCGACACGCTGACCTCTGTCGTACTGCCTACAGTGACCACAGCGTTCCTGATCTTCTTCTTCCGCCAGAGCACCAAGATGTTTCCGAAGGATATGCTGGAGGCAGGAAGAATTGACGGCTTGAGTGAACTTGGATTATTCTTTAAGGTATATGTACCGACGATGAAGACAACCTATGCAGCCGCTTCGATCATTACCTTCATGGCTAGCTGGAATAATTACCTCTGGCCACTGATCGTGCTGCAATCGCAGGAGAATCGGACAATTCCGCTGCTGATCTCCACACTCGGCTCCAGCTATTCGCCGGATTACGGGATGATCATGACAGCGATTGTCATTGCAACGCTCCCAACAGCGCTTGTGTTCTTCCTCATGCAGCGCCATTTCGTGGCCGGGATGGTCGGTGCGGTAAAATAAAGCAAGAGGAGAGAAGATATGAAAGCAACAGTACCTACCCTGGAGTGGCTAACCGATGTCAGTGTGTTCGCGGTGAACAGATTGCCTGCACATTCGGATCATCGTTATTATGAGTCGCTCCAGGAGGCGGCAGAGGCTGCGGATATGAAGCTGCGCTCCAGCTTGAATGGCACGTGGAAATTCCAGTACGCCCCCAATCCGGCGAGCCGCCCCGAAGCGTTCTACAAGACGGAGTTCAACTGCGAGGGCTGGGGGACGATCGAGGTGCCGGGTCATATCCAGATGCAGGGCTACGGTCAGCCGCAATACGTTAATACGATGTATCCGTGGGATGGCCACGAAGAGCTGCGCCCGCCCCAAATCTCGACAACACATAATCCTGTTGGCAGTTATGTAACCCGTTTCAGTCTGCCGGAGAATTTCCGGAATCGTCCGGTTCATATCTCGTTCCAGGGTGTGGAATCGGCGTTCTATGTCTGGTTGAATGGCCACTTCGTCGGCTACAGCGAGGACAGCTTCACACCAGCAGAGTTCGATCTGACGCCATTCGTTCAGGAGAAGGACAACAAGCTGGCGGTTGAGGTATACCAGCGCAGCACCGGAAGCTGGCTGGAGGATCAGGATTTCTGGCGCTTCTCCGGCATCTTCCGCGATGTGTATCTATACACCGTGCCTGAGGTGCATGTGTCTGATCTATTCGTGCGCACTGACCTGGATGCGGCCTATGAGCAGGGCTCGCTCTCGGCGGAGCTGACGTTCCGCGAGGGAGCAAGCGGCAAGGTGCGCCTCTCGCTGCTAGATGGTGAAGGAGGCGCTCTGCTGGAGCTGGAGCAGCCGATTGAGAGCAGCAAGCTGACAGTCAGCGGCGCGGCGGGCGCAGTCAAGCTGTGGAGCGCAGAGGAGCCTAATCTGTACACACTGCTGATCGAGGTATATAACGCCAGCGGCAAGCTGGTGGAGGTGATCCCGCAGAAGGTCGGCTTCCGCAAATTCGAGATGATCAACAAGATCATGCATCTCAACGGCAAGCGGATCGTATTCAAGGGCGTGAATCGTCATGAGTTCAACCCGCGCCGTGGACGCGCCATCACGAAAGAGGATATGCTGTGGGACATCCGCGCGCTGAAGCGCAACAACATCAATTCGGTGCGCACCTCGCATTACCCGAATCAGACCTTGTGGTATGAGCTGTGTGACGAGTACGGCGTCTATGTAATCGATGAGATGAACCTGGAGACGCATGGCTCCTGGCAGAAGATGGGTGCTGTCGAGCCGTCCTGGAACGTGCCGGGCAGTCTGATGGAATGGCAGGACATCGTCATGGATCGCGCGATCTCCATGCTGGAGCGCGACAAGAATCATCCGTCTATTCTGATCTGGTCGCTGGGCAATGAATCGTATGCCGGCCAGGTGCTGCTGAACGTGTCTCACTATTTCCGGGAGACAGACCCAAGCCGGCTCGTACATTACGAGGGTGTCTTCCATAACCGCGAGTATGATGCTTCTAGCGATATGGAGAGCCGCATGTACGCCAAGCCTGCGGACATCGAGGAATACCTTAACAATGATCCACAGAAGCCTTATATTAGCTGTGAGTACATGCATGCCATGGCCAACTCGCTGGGCGGCATGCACAAGTATACCGAGCTTGAGGATCGCTATCCGCTGTATCAGGGCGGCTTCATCTGGGATTATATCGATCAGGTCATCGTGAAGAAGGATCGCTACGGCAAGGAGTTTCTGGCTTATGGCGGAGATTTCGACGACCGTCCGACCGACTATAATTTCTGTACGAACGGGATCGTCTATGCAGATCGCGTAGAATCGCCGAAGATGCAAGAGGTCAAGTTCCTGTATCAGAATGTGAAGCTGAACGTCGAGCGTGACGGTGTGACGATCCGTAATGATAATCTGTTCATCTCAACCGCAGGCTATGTGCTGGAATATACGCTGTATCGCGAAGGGCAACCGGTAATTAGCGGCTCGCAGCGGGTCGTGGTGGAGCCTCAGAGCGAAGCGTATGTAGCGTTGCCTGAGCAGTCGGCCAAGGCTGTAGCAGCAGGCGAGTACACACTGCAGGTTGCATTCAGGCTGGCTGAGGCTCAACTGTGGGCGGATGCAGGCTACGAGATTGCCTTCGGCGAGCATATCTATCAGGTTGCTGGCGAGCAAGCGGCTGTGCCGCAGGGCGAGCTGCGACTGATCCGTGGCGATGTCAACTACGGCGTGAAGGGCGACGGCTTCAGCATGATCTTCTCCCGTCAGGCGCATACGCTCGTGTCGTTGAACTATGGCGGGCGCGAGATGATCGCCCAGCCGCCGGCGCCGCTGTTCTGGCGGGCGCTGACCGACAATGACCGCGGCACAGCAATGGGCTTCCATGCGGGCGGCTGGTATGCTGCAAGCCTGGCTCGGCGCTGTACCGGGCTGGAGGTGACGGAGGGCGAAGGCAGTCTGACGTTCACGTATAGCTATGCCTTCAGCATTCATGAAGCGGTGAAGAGTGCAGTGGCCTATACGGTCTATGCAGATGGCAGCTTGCATGTGAAGGCGAGCTATGAGGGGCCGGAAGGACTGGCGGATCTGCCGACCTTTGCCCTCTCGTTCAAGGTTCCGGCTGATTATGACAAGCTGGAGTGGTATGCGATGGGGCCGGAGGAGAATTACATCGACCGCGCCTTCGGCGCACGGCTCGGCATCTTCCATACTGAAGCAGGAGACCATGTGTCCGGCTATGTGGTGCCGCAGGAGTCCGGCAACCGTACAGGCGTGCGACGCGTGGACATCGCAGATGCACTTGGGCAGGGCATCCGCCTGACCTCGCCAGCATCGTCTCCGGTAGAATGCAATATCTCGCCGTATACGGCGTTTGAACTGGAGAATGCGATGCATCACTATGAGCTGCCGCCCGTTCATTACACCGTCGTTACGGTGGCGGGTAGGCAGATGGGCGTTGGCGGAGATGATAGCTGGGGCGCGCCGGTTCACCCGGAATACAGGCTTCCTTCGGGACAGCCGCTGCAATTTGAATTTACGATTCGCAAGCTGTAGGACAGTCATAAGGATGCAAGACGAAGAAGCAGGAGAGCGCAGCAAGCCGCTCTCCTGCTTCTTCTGTTATGTCCAGGGTGGGATATTATGCTTGTTATGGTGCCATACTAACGCTAATTCCTATCCTATCCGTTGAGGTGTGCTATGCAGAATGTATATCAGACAAGTCCGCCGCTCACTCCCTCATCGCCTGTACCAGCAGACCTGTCCTCTGCGCTTCAAGAGATTCAGGGCACACTGGGCAGCTCCAGCGATCTGGTGATGAAGACGTTCACTTGTCTCAAGCGTTGGCCAGCGGCACTCGTCTATATGGACGGATTTGTCGATCAGCAGCTTCTTCATGAATCGATACTGCGCTCGCTTCTGCGTCGTGATGATGAGGTCTCCAGGCTGATTCAGCTTCGTGATGATGAGCGATTAAGCTATATTGAGCATGAAGTTCTGATCGCCGCGGATACGAAGCGAATCGATACGATGGGCGCTCTGTTCACGGATCTGATGTCAGGCTGTGTGATGCTGCTGTTGGATGGCTCGGCTGTCGTGCTGCGGATCGGTGCTGTCGGCTGGGAGGATCGCAGCATCAGCGAGCCGAATTCACAGGCTGTGGTGCGCGGGCCGATGGAAGGCTTCAATGAGAATCTGCGGACGAATATGACGCTTATTCGTCGCAGAATCAAGGACCCTGAGCTGTGGACCGAGACACGTGAGATTGGAAGAGTCACCAAAACCTCGGTTGCAATCGTCTTCCATCGCCAGATTGCCGATGCCTCTGTTGTAGAGGAGGTGAGGCGGCGGCTGGATAAGATCGATATTGACGGTATTCTGGAGAGCGGCTACATTGAGGAATTTATTCAGGATACACAGCGCACCATCTTCCCGACGGTATACAACAGCGAACGTCCTGATACCGTTGCAGCAGCGCTGCTGGAAGGGCGAATCGCCATCCTCGTGGACGGAACTCCGTTTGTCCTGCTCGTTCCCGCGCTGTTCGTCCAGTTCTTCCAATCCGCGGAGGATTACTACCAGCGCGCAGACATCAGCACGCTGCTGCGGATCATTCGGTATCTTGCTTTTTTTATTGCCATGCTGGCGCCTTCATTCTATATCGCGATCTCGACCTTTCATCAGGAGATGCTGCCAACCAGCCTGCTAATCAGTGTAGCGGCTCAGCGGGAGGGTGTGCCGTTTCCTGCTTTTATCGAGGCATTGCTTATGGAGGTGACCTATGAGATATTGCGGGAGGCGGGGGTTCGTATCCCCAAGACGGTCGGTCAGGCGGTGTCCATCGTCGGCACACTCGTCATTGGTCAAGCTGCAGTCGATGCGGGTGTCGTGTCCGCAGCGATGGTCATCATCGTGTCGATCACAGCAATCTCCAGCTATGTCATCCCGGAGAATGGATTGTCCATCTCGGTACGCATCATCCGGTTCGTGCTTATGGCGCTTGCAGCGAGCTTTGGCTTATTCGGGATATTGCTCGGGCTGCTCATGCTGGCGATCCATCTCACCAGTCTTCGCTCGTTCGGCGTATCGTATATGAGCCCTTACGGTCCGTATGTAGCCGGAAATTTGAAGGATACATTCTACCGCGTACCCTGGCCTGCGATGCGAACCCGACCAGCGACCGCCAATCCGCGAAATGTGCACCGTCAAGGGATAGACATACAGCATCAACATCGTGAAAGCGGGGAGAGCTATGGAGCGTCTGCTACTAATAGGGAAGCTGGCAGTGGTGACAGGGCTGTTGCTGACGTCGACAGGCTGCTGGGGGCGACACGAGCTGAATGATCTGGCTATTGTCCTAGGGCTCGGAATCGACAAGGCTGGTGATGAGATCAAGGTGACAGCTCAGGTCGTCATTCCCTCAGGGGTAAGCTCCAATCAGAATAAAATATCGGCCGCCCCGGTAACGGTCTTTAACGCTACGGCACCAACCCTGTTCGAGGCGATTCGGAAGCTGACTGTCAGCAGCCCGCGCATTGCCTTCCTGTCCCATATTCGGGTGCTTGTATTCGGAGAGCAGTTTGCCAGAGAGAATGGGGTCGGCGAGATGCTGGACGGGATGATGCGCGACCCACGAGTCCGACCTGATTATTATGTGACGGTCGCTCGTCGCACAACCGCAGAATCAGTGCTGTCTGTACTGTCCATGCTAGAGAAAATCCCTGCTGACAAGCTGTACAAGTCGTTGGATGCATCGGCAACAACCTGGGCGCCGACCACAACGGTGAATGCGGATCGGCTGATGGAGGATATGATTGGGTCAGGTCATTCCGCCGTTGTGCCAGGAGTTGAGATCAGAGGGAATCCCCAAGGCATTAATAGCAACAACAACCTGACGGGCGTGAAGCCCGCAGCGCAGCTTGTAATGAACGGCCTGGGTGTCTTCCGCAAGGATAAGCTGATCGGATGGCTGAGCGAGGTGGAGTCCAAAGGGTTCAATTATATACGTGACCAGGTGGATTCCACTATGGGACATATCCGCTGTGAGGAGGACAAGGGCTATATCGCCCTGAACTCATTGCGCTCCAATACGAAGATCAAGACGACGATGAATGCGCAGTCCAAGCCGCAGTTTCATGTCAAGGTGGAGACGGTGAGTGTGATCGCTTCAGTAGAGTGCAAACAGAGGATAGGGAGTTTGAAGGCGATAACTGCGATGGAGAAGAAGGGCAGTGAGCAGACGAACAAGCTGATGAGAGAAGCGGTCAATACGGTCTTTCGGAAGTATAAGGTAGATATATTCGGATTCGGTCAGGAATTGGAGCGCAAGTATCCAAAGCAGTGGGCGAAGCTGAAGGATAGCTGGGAGGAGCATTTGAAGGATTTGAACATTCAATACGACACGAAATTCATGATCAAGCGTGTGGGAACACTGGATGATTCCTTCCTGAAGCAGATTAAGGAGTAGAGTATGACCACATATATCGCCGTAGGTGTGACAGCTGTTATTATCGCCGCAATCTATCTGCCGGAGCAGATTCGGCTGCGTCGGATGAAGGAAATTATGGTGTTCTCGCTGTATCTGCTAAGTGGGAGCGCGATGAGCATTATCGCTATCGATCTGGAATCCGTGCCAAGTCCGCTGGAGTTTATCGTCTGGATCTATGAACCGTTGAATCAGATGCTGGGGGGATTGTTTTAATTGGGGGGGCTGAAGACATGTTGGAGCCAGGACGCATCAGTGTTCGGCAATTAATCGTAGTCATGCTGTTAATCCAGATCGGTGACATGATTCTGGTCTACCCGTCGTTAATAGCGGGCGCTGCACAACAGGACGCGTGGGTGGCCTCCTTGATCAGTATTCCCTTTGGTCTCTTCACGATCTGGATTATGCTGCAGTTATACAAGCAGGCTCCAGGCTTGACGCTGATTGAAGGGCTGGGCAAAATATTTGGCAAATGGATGGGCGCAATACTTGGGCTGTGGTACTTGTTTTACTTTATGGTGATGGCAGCTACCATAGTTCGCGAAGCCGGAGATTTCCTGACCACGCAGATTCTTCCTGAAACTCCGATTCGGGTCATTCATCTGATTCTCGTTATTGTTCTGGTGTGGGGGATCAAGTATGGTCTTGAAAGCTTGAGCCGGGCAGGAGAACTGCTCATTCCGATCGTCGTGATGTTCATAGCGTTCCAAGTGATCTGTCTGCTGCCCCAGATCGAAGTGGCACGTCTGGAACCCGTATTCGCTTCGGGGGCGAAGAGCATTGCAGCAGGGGCTGCGCTGGCAGTCGCATACCCGTTCGGAGAGCTGCTGCCTGTGCTCATGCTCATCCCCTATGCGCTGAATCGACCGCATCGAACCCGAGACCTGCTGATGACCGCTCTCATCGGTTTTCTGATGCTGACGATGATTGTGACCGTTGCGTTGATGGTGCTTGGGCCGTTCTTTACACAGCATAATATTTACGCATCCTTCATCTTGTCCCAGCGCATCAGTATTGGGAACTTTCTGGAGCGAATCGAATCCGTGATGGCTACGATCTGGATTATCTCAACCTACTTCAAAGCGGTCATCTATTTCTATTGTTTTGTTCTTGGCTCCGCACAACTGTTCACACTTCGCAGCTACCGCCCGATTATTGTGCCATCAGGGATGATCATCTTCGGCATGGCGATCATCATCGCACCGACCCTTACCTATTATCAGGCGATCGTGTCCAAGTACTGGGTCTATTGGGATCTTACGTGCGCGCTGGTGATTCCCCTGTGCGGGCTGCTTGTCTGCTATGTGCGCAAAAGGTGGAGCGGACAGAAGCTCGGTGAAAACACCTATAATTGACATAATATTAACATTAAAATGTAATGAATATTGACATTTAAATTCTCTATCCCCTACAATAGAATGAAAAGCTGGGTGGATGGCGGCCGGCTGTCCGGCTGGCTGTGCTTGGCGACAGAGAAGGAGTGGGGAGAGATGCGCTTATTGCTGCTGAAGCACTTCAGATTCGATAGAGAGACAGCGATTACGGATTGGGCGGCAGCCCAGGGGCATACGTTCACGCTGCTGTATCCGCCAGATGATGAGACGTATCCTGAACATGACAGCTATGAGCTGCTGGTCATCCAGGGCGGACCGATGAGTGTATACGAGGAGAAGCTGTACCCCTGGCTGACGGATGAGAAGCAATTCGTTCGTGAGGCGCTGCAGAGGGGGAAGCTGGTGCTGGGCATCTGCTTCGGTGCACAGATGCTGGCTGAGTTGCTCGGCTCTAGGGTGTATCGCAATGCTTATAAGGAGATAGGCTGGCATAAGATAGAGCGCACCACCGCGGAACACCCGCTGCTCTCACAGCTTCCACAGCAGTTCTATTCCTTCCAATGGCATGGGGACTGCTTCGATCTACCCGAGGGAGCGGTGCGGCTGGCGGGGTCTGAAGCCTGTACCAATCAGGCGTTTGCCTATGGCAACAGGGTAGCGGGCCTGCAATTCCATCTCGAGGCTCATCCCGAGGCAATCGGGGAGATGCTCTCCTGCTGGAGCAGCGAGCTTGTTGAGGGGCCATACATTCAGTCCGCCACACACATCACCGCTGAGCTGGCGAGGAGCGAGCAGTCCTTTGCCATGCTGGCGCGGGTGCTGGATCAGCTAGCTGCGGTCATGCAGGCGGATCAGGGAAGTGGGCGGTCGGAACAATCGGCCGGACAGGCGGAGCAGCAGAGCGGCGTGCACCACGAAGCTCAGGCTGCCCCAGGGGCCTAACCCTCTCCCTGCTGACAGCTTGGTTCGATGAGGCGCTGAAGGAGGAGGGAGAAATTGCAGGAGTGGCTTCTAAGATGCAACGCATGTGGTTCGACCGACCGCCGTCATGCAGCAATGCAGCGCGCGCCGGGAGCTATGCGCGGTGCGGCCCAAGCCCGCCTAAGAGACAGGCGGGCTTACAGGCTAAGGCTATGGCATCAGGCGTGAATATCGGCGAACTTGACACACACCGGCTTGGAGGCTGTCAGCTCATCGCCAGTAGGCTCCAGCTTGCCGCTATGCTCGTCACGCCTGAACGTGACGACATTATTGCCGTCGCGGTTAGCGGCGAGCAGGAAGCGGTTGTCGGGAGATAAGGCGAAGTTGCGCGGATGCCCGCCGCCTGTGGAGACATGCTGAACCAGGCTTAATCGTCCGGTCTGCTGATCTACCGCATAGACGGCGATGCTGTCATGGCCGCGGTTGGAGCCGTACAGATAGTGACCGTCCCTAGATAGATGAATGTCGGCGCATGCATTGTCCCCCTCGAAGCCTTCGGGCAGTGTGGAGACGGTCTGAAGCTCCGTCAGCTTTCCTTGCTCGGCATCATAGTGGAAGGCAGTGATTGTGGCGCTCAGTTCATTAATGAGATAGCCGTAAGGCTGGGTCGGGTGGAAGGCGAAGTGCCGGGGTCCCGAGCCAGGTGTTACGGACACCTCGCTCTGCAGGCTGAGCTTTCCCTCGGCAGCATTCAGGCGATAGACGAATACCTTGTCGAGTCCCAGATCACAGGCGACAGCGAAGCGGTTGCCCGGAGCGATGAAGACGGAATGCGTTCTGGCCTGGCTCTGCACAGGAAGCAGGCTGGAGCCATGATGCTGCAGCACATCGGATGCTGGCGCGATCGTGCCATCCTCGCGAAGCAAGGATACGCCAACCAGTCCGCCGTGGTAGCTGGAGACGATGATGCAGGAGTGCGTCTCGTCCAGTGTAATATGGCAGGTGGGCGCCTGTACTGTCGGTACCTTGTGCAGCAGCTTCAGCATGCCGTTAGCCGGATCAATCTCATAAGCGGCGGCTGCGGCGGTACGCTTGCCCTGCTCGTCCGTCTCGTCCAGTATTGCGTAGAGTCGCCGCTTGGTCGCATCGATGTCCAGAAAGGTCGGATTGGACAGGCCCTCTACCTCTTGAATAAGCTCGAGCCTACCTGTATCCGGGTCATACGCGCAGACGCGCAGACCCGGCTCGGAAGGCGCAGCATACGAACCGATATAAGCATACATTGTCATAATTAATAACACCCCATACATACGTTCTGAGGATGACGAGCATCCTTTGGTCAATTATCGCAAAAATCATGCATTCAGGCAAATCACGTAGCGAATACGACGAGTGGGCATATTGGCGAAAAAAATCAAGTTTTTGCACAATGAATTATATTGAATGTTGCCTGAAATGCGCCTATCATTATAAGTGTTCACTTTGGCGGAAGGCAGAGCTGGGTATTCTTGCTATATGCTTAGCCTGCTAGATGTTAGCAACTTAATTGTAAGCGCTTTACAGTAAGTCTTATGGTATTTCTTGCGTCGGAGTCACTCTGCTGTAAGTAGTATTGTGGCGGCTTCAACTGGCGTGAGCCACAGGCGGCAACTGGGAGCAGGAAGCTCCATAAGCGGAATGGAGCCCGCTGCGCCGACCAGTGCAGCTCGGCTTCAGCCTGTATCTGACCTGCTGTTCTTGCCATCATGCAACCTCAACGCTATCTATGAAAGGACGAGACAAATGAAACGAAAACTATGGGTGCTGGCTTTGAGTCTTGTAATGCTCTTCACGACTGCTACCATCGCTTCGGCAGCGGGGGAGGAGAGGTTCTCTCTAGTAGCCAGTCCATCCAGCCCTGAAGTTGGACAAGAAGTGGCCTTCACATTGAAGGGGGAGCAACTGACCGACGTATATGGCTACGAAATTCAAGTGACTTATGATGCGGATAAGCTGGAATATAAGAGCGTTTCCAGTCTGGTTAAAGGCTGGTCCATCGAACCGGTTCGCGAAGGCAATCGGATTACCTTTGCCCATACGAAGGTTGGGAGCAGCACCAAGGGGGACAATGGAACGGTTGAGCTGGCCAAGCTGTCCTTCAAGACTGTGAAGGAAGGCGAGGCGAAGGTGGAGCTTGCGACGATCAAGCTGGTAGACAGCTCGGTGAAGTCAATCGAGCTGCAGCCTAAGACGAGCGCGGCAATAACAGTCAAGGCAGCGAAGATCGAAGAGACCGGGCCGAAGGCGAGCTTCTCTGACATCTCCGGGCATTGGGCGGAGGCTAACGTACTGAGAGCTGCGGGCATCGGCTTCGTCAATGGGTATACAGATGGCACGTTCCGTCCGAATGGCCAGGTAACACGGGCCGAGTTCGTGACGATGCTGGCCAAGGCGACCTCCCTGAAGGCGCAAGGCGAGTCGAAGCTGGACTTCAAGGATCTGGACACGATCCCAAGCTGGGCCAAGGCGTATGTCGGTCTGGCTGTTGATACAGGAATCGTGAATGGCTATTCGGATCACACCTTCCGCCCGAGCCAGACCATTACACGCGCTGAGATGGCGGTTATGGCAGCCAGAATGCTGCAATTGCCGACGCAACAGGAGCCGAAGCTGAATTACGCCGACACGGATCGTATTGCTTCCTGGGCGGGAGCATCTGTAGCGGCTGTCAGCGAAGCAGGTCTGATGAAGGGCAAGGGCGGCAATCGCTTCGCGCCGCAGGAGATGACAACCCGCGCCGAGGCAGTTACACTGCTGCTGTCGCTGCTGGACTATCAAGCTCAATAAGCTGAGGAGAGGAAGGATGGCTATCATGCGCAGAACGAAACAACGCGGGAAGTGGGCTGCGGCAATGGTCCTTGGACTATGTGTCAGCCTTGTGCCGCAAATGCCTCAAGCTAATGCTGCCGATCCAATAGGCGCAGAAATAACGCTTCGACAGATGGAAGAGGGAGAGAGTGGTCTGACTGCCATCTATCGGCTTGAGCCAGCAGCAGGGCGCGCCGTTACGGTACAGGATATTACAGTTGCATACGATGAGCAGGAGATTGATTTTGCAGGTGCGGAGCCGCTGCGTGAAGGTCTTCAGATTACTGGCATCGCACAGGAAGCGGGCAAGGTTCGGATTATTATGGTAAGTGGGCAGGCGGATGCCGCCCCCGATCCGTCCGAAGATATGCTGGCTCTGCGCTGGGAAGTGAAGGCAGAGGAGGGACACCCGTTGTCAGAGCAACCGGTTGCTCTGGAGCGCTCGGATTTCTACTATGCGCCGGAGTCTGTGGACGGGACGGAAGTGCCGCAGATCATAGAAGGCGGAATGCTCGGTGATCTGGATGGTGATGGACAACTGACGATTGCCGATCTGGGACTGCTTGCAGCCGGAGAGGGATTGGCTGAGGGCAGTGAGGAATGGGAGCGCTACGCGGCAGGGGATGTGCAGGCTGACGGTGTCATCTCCCTGGAGGATATGAAGCTGTTGACCGAATGGATGTTGCACGGACAGCCAGTTGCCCAGGCAGAGGAGGTCGAGGCTGCTGTATGGACAGGCGATCTGAACGGGGATGGTCGAACGAGTGTGGCTGACCTGGCTGTGCTGGTGAATGCGCTCGGCCTGACATCGACCGATGAGAACTGGGAGGCGGTGAAGTCCGCCGATTCCAACGGCAACGGAGTCATTGACAGTGAGGATCTCGCGGCATTGGTTCAATTAATATTGAATCCAAATCATTAAGGAAGGATCAGCCCCCGGCGCCTTGGGATGCCGGGGGCTGCCCTCGTTGCAGGGGTATTCAGCAAAAAACAACAATATACAACTTGAAGAAAAAAATGTAAAAATTTCTTTGTAAATATATAGAAAACTGTCCAAAAGTGTGTTATCTTAGTCACAGGGCCAATGTTAAAACATCGTTCTCGCACAGCGCGTCCTCTATTTCGTTAAGAAAGTGAGGTGATGGGCTGTTTTTTGTCGTTTCGTCCGATAGTTTCACTAGCCGAGCAAGATCACGGAGGTGAGAACACACGAATTGAACTGAAAGGGATGTGAGACCAACCATTTAGGAGGAAGAAATTCGACATGAGAAAAATTAACATGAAGAGAGGGACATTGTATCTTGCTATGCTGGTAGCCGTCTCTTCTTTCGGCATATTGCCGGGAGAACGGGCTGTCGAAGCAGCGCCAAGCACGTACAATTATGCGGAAGCGCTTCAAAAATCCATTTACTTTTATGAGGCCCAGCGTTCAGGAAAGCTCCCGGACAATAACCGTGTCGAATGGCGCGGAGATTCAGGTCTGCAGGATGGCTCGGATGTTGGACTTGATCTTACCGGTGGATGGTACGATGCGGGCGACCATGTGAAGTTTGGCTTCCCGATGGCATTCAGTGCCACGATGCTTTCCTGGTCGGTCATGGAATATAAGGAAGGCTACGTACAAGCTGGTCAACTCGATGAGATATTGGACAATATTCGGTGGGCAACGGACTATTTTATGAAAGCGCACACAGCACCGAATGAGCTGTGGGGTCAGGTGGGCAACGGAACGATGGACCATGCCTGGTGGGGACCAGCAGAGGTCATGCCGATGGCTCGCCCGTCCTATAAGATCGATACAACCAAGCCTGGCTCTGATCTGGCAGGGGAGACGGCTGCCGCACTAGCTTCTGCCTCTATCGTGTTCCGGGACAGTGACCCGGACTATGCGGATGAGATGCTGCAGCATGCCAGGGAGCTGTATCAGTTCGCAGATCAGTACCGTGGTGTCTATTCACAAAGCATTCCAGATGCGGCTCAGTTCTATAATTCCTTCAGTGGCTATCAGGACGAATTGTCTTGGGGAGGCGCCTGGCTCTATCTGGCAACGGGAGAGCAGACATACCTGGACAAAGCGATAGCTGCATCTAACCACTGGGGAAAAACACAGCAAGGCGATTGGGCCTATACATGGGGCTTGGCCTGGGACGACAAGAGCTATGGCGCACAAATCCTGCTTGCCAAGATTACCCAGGACTCACGCTTCATTAAGTCTGCTGAACGCAATCTTGACTACTGGAGCACCGGGGTTGCGAGTACAGGCGAACGAATCCGTTATACGCCGGGCGGCTTGGCCTATCTCGATCAATGGGGAGCGCTGCGTTATGCTGCCAACCAAGCGTTCATCGCCTTTGTCTATTCAGACTGGGTAGATGATGCCGCGAAGAAAGCGCGCTATCGCCAGTTTGCGGAGAAGCAGATTCTGTACATGTTAGGGGATAATCCTCGCAATGGAAGCTATGTCGTCGGTTTTGGCGAGAACGCGCCGAAGCGACCGCATCATCGTACTTCTCATGGCTCGTGGGCGGACAGCCAGTCTGTGCCTGCGAATCATCGGCATGTGCTGTATGGGGCGTTGGTCGGTGGACCAGATCTCAATGATCAGTATACCGACGCGATCGAGGACTATGTCTCGAACGAAGTCGCAACGGATTACAATGCAGGCTTTACCGGTGCCCTGGCGAAGATGATGCTGCTTCACGGGCAAGGGAAAGAGCCGCTGGCGAACTTCCCGGCGTCTGAGGTACGGGATGATGAGATGTTTGTTGAAGCAGGCATCAACACCAGTGGCAGCCACTTTATCGAGATTCGTGCAGTGATGAATAACCGTTCGGGCTGGCCAGCACGTGTCAGCGACAAGCTGAGCTTTAACTACTATGTAGATCTTAGCGAGGCGGTTGCGGCTGGCTACGGACCCGAGGATATTACCGTCTCCGTCGGATATCATCAGGGCGCTGTTGCATCCCAACTGCTGCCGCATAACCCGGCTGAACATATCTATTATACGAAGGTTGATTTTACTGGAACGCCAATCTATCCGGGAGGACAGAGCGCTGTCCGCAAGGAGGTTCAGTTCCGTATCGCTGCCCCGGCAGGCACTTCTTTCTGGAGCAATGCGAATGATCCTTCCTTCCAAGGTATTGGCTCCTCGGCCAATTCTCCGGTGAAGACCGCGAAAATTCCGGTCTATGATGCAGGAGTGCGGGTGTTCGGTCAAGAGCCGGGCGCTGGCGGGCCGGTTGAGCCGGTAGCACCGCTGCCGCCAACCAATGTGAAAGCGACGGCAGGCGACGGGCAGGTGGTATTGTCCTGGAATGCGGCGACTGGCGCCACTCAGTATACAGTCAAGCAATCGACAGTTGCTGGCGGGCCTTACACAGCCGTGGAGACCGTGACAGGCACGACAGCGACGATTAGCGGACTGACGAATGGAACGACGTATTATTTTGTGGTGAGCGCTTCCAATACTGTTGGTCAGAGCGCTAATTCTGCTGCTGTATCGGCTGTTCCGACCGAGGCGGAGCAACCGGCGATCGGCGACCTGGTTGTTCAATACAAGACCAGCGACACCAACCCGCTGGACAATCAGATGCGTCCGCTTGTACGCATCATGAATCAGGGAGATGAGACGATTAACCTGAGCGATCTGAAGCTTCGCTACTTCTACACGATAGACGGAGCAAGACCGCAGGAGTTTCATTGTGATTATGCACAGGTCGGCAGCGCCAATGTGACCGGCACCTTCGGTACACTGACACCTGCCAAGCCTGGAGCGGACACGTATCTTGAGGTTGGATTCACCACCAGCGCCGGTACGCTGGCGCCTGGGCAGAACTCGGGGGAGATCCAGCTTCGGATCAATAAGGATAACTGGAGCAATTATAACGAGAGTAATGATTTCTCCTATGATGGCACTAAGCTGAATTATGCCGATTGGGACAAGATTGCTCTGTATTATCAGGGAGAGCTTGTCTGGGGACTGGAGCCCTAAAAATATTTGTTAACAACGTTGAATAAAAGCGATATGAGGAGGATGAATTTTCATGCCAAGATTCACAACGAAGCTCTGGGGCAAGCTGCTGTCCGGGGTACTGTCCGGGGTGCTGCTGTTCTCTGCCATTGGCGGTGTAGCCAGTGCGAATACGAGCCCGGATGCGACCATTGCTTCTTCGATGGAGCAGACGCGTTTCCTGCAGCTATACGCGCAGATCAAAGATCCAGCTAGCGGATATTTCTCCGCGGAAGGTATCCCGTATCACTCCATCGAGACACTGGTGAGCGAAGCGCCGGACTATGGACATATGACGACCTCTGAGGCTTATAGCTACTGGATGTGGCTGGAGGTTCTCTACGGCTATCATACGAAGGATTGGAGCAAGCTGGAGGAAGCCTGGGATAATATGGAGAAATACATTATTCCAACCAATGGGGGTGGCGTTAACGAGCAGCCAAGCGTCAGCTATTACGACCCATCCAGTCCGGCAACCTATGCTGCCGAGCTAGCTCAACCGGACTTGTATCCGAGTGCGCTGAACGGCAAACATACGCCAGGTCGCGATCCGATTGATGCTGAGCTTCGAGCCACATATGGCAATAATGCATCCTATCTGATGCACTGGCTCGTTGACGTTGACAACTGGTACGGCTTCGGCAATCTGCTGAACCCTAGCCATACGGCCACGTATGTCAACACCTTCCAGCGTGGTGAGCAGGAATCGGTATGGGAAGCGGTCCCGCATCCGTCGCAGGATGATAAAACCTTCGGCAAGGCAGGAGAAGGCTACATGACCTTGTTCACGAAGGAGAATCAGGCTCCTTCCGCACAATGGCGCTATACAAACGCGACCGACGCGGAGGCTCGTGCCATCCAGGCGATGTATTGGGCCAAGGAGCTCGGCTATAATAATCAGGTTTATCTGGACAAGGCGAAAAAGATGGGCGACTATCTTCGTTACGGGATGTATGACAAGTACTTCCAGAAGATTGGAAGCGCTGCGAATGGCAATCCGGTTGCTGGTAACGGGAAGGATGCAAATCACTATCTGATGGCATGGTATACCTCATGGGGTGGCGGCCTGGGTCAGAGCGGCAACTGGTCCTGGAGAATCGGAGCGAGCCATATTCACCAGGGCTATCAGAACGTCCTGGCATCGTTCGCACTGTCTGATGGCGGTCTGACGCCGCAATCGGCTACGGCTGGACAGGACTGGGAGAACACGCTGAAGCGTCAATTGGAGTTCTACACCTGGCTGCAATCTGCCGAGGGCGCAATTGCCGGCGGAGCAACCAATAGCTGGGGAGGCGATTACAAGGCCTATCCTGCTGGTAAGAGCACCTTCTACGGGATGGCGTATGATGAGGCGCCGGTATACCGCGACCCGCCGTCCAATAACTGGTTCGGCATGCAGGCATGGGGCGTAGAGCGGATCGCCGAGCTGTATTATGCACTGGCTTCGCAAGGCGATACCAGCTCTGAGAACTTCCAAATGGCCAAGCAGATTGTAACGAAATGGGCAGATTGGTCGATGGATTATGTGTTCGCCAACAGCCGTCCGGTAGCGGATAGCGAGGGCTATTATCTGGATGCGCAGAACAACCGTATTCTGGGTGGGGCGAATGCACAAGTAGCTACAACGCCTGCACCAGGCGAGTTCTGGCTGCCAAGCAATCTGGAATGGTCTGGACAGCCGAACACATGGAACGGCCTGGCGAATCATACAGGCAATTCGAATCTGAAGGCGGTTACTAAGGACCCGAACCAGGATGCAGGCGTGCTGGGAAGCTATATTAAAGCGCTGGTCTTCTTCGCGGCTGCGACAGAGCAGGAGAATGGCAGCTATACGGCACTGGGGCAGCAAGCTGCAGAGCTGTCCAAGGATCTGCTTGATGTAGCATGGAACTACAACGATGGCCTCGGCATCGTAACGGAGGAGGAGCGTGCAGATTACTTCCGCTACTTCGAGAAGGAGATCTATATTCCAGGCGGCTGGAGCGGCGTAACTGGCCAAGGCAATACGATCCCTGGCAATGCTGGTGTACCTTCCGATCCGTCCAAGGGCGGCAATGGCGTATACATCTCTTACGCTGATCTGCGTCCAGATATTGTGAATGATCCACAATGGCAATATCTCGTCGATACGTACAATAACTCGTACAACAAGCAAACGAAGAAATGGGAGAACGGTACGCCGGTATTTACGTACCACCGCTTCTGGTCTCAAGTAGATATGGCGACGGCTTATGCTGAGTATGACCGACTGATCAATGGTGATAATGGCGGTCCGGTACAGCCTACTGTTCCAAGTGCGCCAATCAATGTTCAAGCTCAAGCAGGCAACGGCAAGGTGGAGCTGAGCTGGAGCAAGGTAACAGGTGCGACTAGCTATGTTGTAGCTCGTTCGACAACTTCTGGCGGGCCATACACGACAGTGGGCACTCCAACCACGAATGCGTATACCGATACGAATGTAACGAATGGAACGACGTATTACTATGTCATTCGCGCGGTGAATGCCGTTGGGGAGAGCGCGAACTCTGTACAGGTGAGCGCGACGCCGACCAGCACGCCAACACCGACCTCCAACCTGGTGCTGCAATATAGCACGAGCGACACGAACCCGCTGGATAACACGATCCGCTTCCAGGTTCGCGTGGTCAATCAGGGAACGAGTGCGATCGATCTGAAGGATGTGAAGATCCGCTATTACTATACGAAGGAATCGGCACAAGCTCAGCAATTCTTCACAGACTATGCTCAGGTTGGCAGCTCGAACATCACGGGCACATTCGGCTCGGTCAGCCCAGCGAAAACAGGAGCTGACAGCTATGTCGAGATTGGCTTCAGCGCAGGAGCAGGCAGCCTCGCTCCAGGAGCCAACAGCGGCGATATTCAGATTCGTCTGCATAACGCCGACTGGTCCAACTTTAATGAGAACAACGACTATTCCTACAACGGGATGCAAAACAGCTATGCCAATTGGAACAAAGTAACTATCTATCATAACGGTGTGCTGGCTTGGGGAATGGAGCCGTAAGGAAAGCAGTACGCTGGCTACCCAGAGCAGGTGGCCGTATGATGCAATAAGGTAGACAGGGCGTCTCCTCGTCACGATGACGAGGGGGCGTCCTTTTTATAGGTAGATCATGCCAGGCAGATTAAATGTATAGAGGGGACTTTAAGAAGGGACTTCTCAAGCGACTCGAAATAAGCTATACTTTAGTCAAACAAAGTCATCAGATGACCTGATTAATTATAGGGGGCGTCCTCATGTTCATGGATTCAATCAGACAGCAGCTTATCTCCATTGTCGGGGAGCAGTGGTTCAAGGATGACCCGCAATCGCTAGTTACCCATTCCTATGATGGCACACCGATGCTGCAATCACTGCCGGACGGGGTAATCTACCCGGAGAGCACGGCACAGGTATCCGCCATAATGAAGGTGCTGCATGAGCACCGGATTCCGCTGGTGAGCCGCGGCTCGGGGACGAATCTGTGCGGCGGTACGGTGCCGGTGCAAGGCGGGGTGGTGATGGTTATGCATCGGATGAACCGCATCGTGGAGGTGGATCTGGAGAATCTGACGGCTACGGTGCAGCCTGGACTGAATACGAAGCAATTCATCACCCATGTTGAACAGCTCGGCTTGTTCTATCCGCCTGATCCGAGCAGTATGGCAATCTCAACGATCGGCGGCAACATCGCGGAATGCTCCGGCGGCTTGCGCGGACTCAAATACGGAACGACCAAGGATTACGTCATCGGACTGGAGGCGGTGCTGGCCAATGGCGAGGTTCTGCGCACAGGCGGCAAGCTGATGAAGGATGTGGCTGGCTATGATCTGACGAAGCTGCTGGTCGGCTCGGAAGGGACGCTGGCCGTCATTACCGAGGCGACGCTCAAGCTGATCCCGCCGCCCAAGGCGAAGAAGACGATGCTGGCCATGTATAAGGATCTGTATGGAGCCGCCCGCACCGTATCGAAAATTATCGAAAACAAGATTATCCCTGCGACGCTGGAGTTCATGGACAATCCGACGATTCGAGTCGTGGATGCCTTCGCCAAGCTGGGTCTGCCGCTGGATATGGAGGCCATCCTCTTGATCGAGCAGGATGGGGAGCCGGAGACGGTGGAGCGGGACATCGCGATCATCGAGCAGATCTGTCGCAGCGAGCAGGCCGACCAGATCAGTGTGGCGGCAGATGAGCAGGAAGCGCTCAAGCTGCTGACCGCACGGCGCAGCGCATTCACTGCGCTGGCGCGCCTAAGGCCGACCACGATACTGGAGGATGCGACGGTTCCTCGCTCGAAGATTGCTGATATGGTTCTGGAGATTAACCGGATCGCCAGCAAGCATAACGTGACGATCTGTACCTTCGGCCATGCCGGGGATGGCAACCTGCATCCGACGGCTACGACGGACGCCAGGGATACGGAGGAGGTACACCGGGTGGAGGCGGCCTTCGAGGAGATCTTCGAGGCGGCGATTCGGCTCGGAGGAACGATTACCGGGGAGCATGGCGTCGGGCTGGTAAAGGCGCCGTTCCTGGAATGGAAGGTGGGCTCGGCTGGTGTGGAGGTTATGAAGGCGATCAAGCAATCCTTCGACCCGCATGGCTTGCTCAATCCGGGGAAGATGTTCGCCAAGGAAACGCGCAAAAGGGTGGTGCTGCATCATGGCTAATCAATTGAACAACACGCTCTCCTCCAGCCAGGAGGCGAAGGGGGCGAGCGCCAGCCTGCTGCGGGAGAAGCTGCAACTGCGACTGGACTATGATCAGTTGACGAACTGCATGCGATGCGGCTTCTGTCTGCCAGCCTGTCCGACCTTCGGCGAGACCGGGGTGGAGGCAGAGTCTCCGCGCGGCCGCATCGCGCTGATGAAGGCAGTCGCTGACGGCATCATGGAGCCGGATCAGGCATTCGAGGAGCAGATGAATCATTGCCTGGGCTGTCGCGCGTGCGAGCCGGCATGTCCAGCCGATGTGAAGTACGGACAGCTCATCGAGCAGGCGCGCGATGCGATCGAGGATCATACAACGAGCCATCGCTGGTGGGTGAAGCTGGCGCGGCAGGCTGCCTTCCGCTATGTCTTCCCGGAGCAGCGGCAGATGAAGCGGCTCGGCAGCGCGCTCGCGCTCTATCAGCGCACAGGGCTCGCGCGGGTTGTGCGCGGCGCGGGTCTGCTGCGTGTGCTGCCTAAGCCGATGCGCGAGATGGAGAAGATTCTGCCGGCCGCATCCGGCAAGGGCGTCGTGGAGCTCGCAGGCGAGCGGCACCCGGCGAAGGGGGAGAAGGTGGCCACGGTCGGGCTGTTCCGTGGCTGTCTGATGGATGTGCTGTTCACCCAGACGAATCTCAAGACGGTCGAGCTGTTGACCGCGGCGGGGTTCGAGGTAGTTATTCCAGCGGAGCAGAACTGCTGCGGAGCACTGCATGCTCACAGCGGGGAGGCAGAGGGTGCGCGCGAGCTGGCGCGCGGCAACATTCGGCATTTCCGCGCGGCCGGTGTGGACTTCATCGTCTCCAATGCGGGCGGCTGTGGCGCGATCTTGAAGGAGTATGACCATCTGCTGCATGAGGATGAGACGTATGCGGAGGATGCACAGTGGTTCGCAGAGCGGGTCATCGATGTCAGCGCGTTGCTGATGCGCTGCGGCCATCTGCCGGAATTTGCCGATGCAACTGGCAAGGAGGTGCGTGTCACGTATCAGGACTCCTGCCATTTGCGCAATGTTATGCGTTCCTCCGATGCGCCTCGCAATCTGATTCGCAGGATCGGAGGCGTACAGTTTGTTGAGATGAAGGAGGCGGACCGCTGCTGCGGCTCGGCAGGCATCTACAATCTGACCCAGCCGGAGATGGCGGGGCAACTGCTCGATCACAAGATGGAGCATGCGGAGGCTACGGAGGCTGCCTATGTATTGACCAGCAATCCTGGCTGCCTGCTGCAGATGAAGCACGGGATTGACAAGCATGGCTTGTCCGGTCGCATGCAGGCTGAACACATCGTTGACTTCCTGTATGAGCGGATGGTGGAGCAGCGGAGTTAGGCTGAGGCGATGCCCAGCCGTCATACCTTGCCGCCGTCATGCCGCCATCATGCTGCTACCGTGGCGCTACTGTGTGCCGCTAGTGTGCCGCCGTCATGCCGCCGTCATGCCGCTATAGTGGCGCTAGTGTGCCGCCATCATGCTGCTACCGTGGCGCTACTGTGTGCCGCTATCATGCTGCTAGCGATACACTATCATGCCGCCTGCTTGCTGGGTCGAACGGTTCATAAGGAGTGGCAGCGTGCCGCTTGAACACAGTTAAGCCCCAAAATGCTAATTATGCATTTTGGGGCTTTTTGGGAATCTATGAACATGTCCAGGTTGCAGTCTTAGCTGAACTGTCGGGTACGTGAGCGCAGCAGCTCAGCCAGAAAGGCGAGTGCGAGCCCTTGCCCCCAGCCCTGAACACGCTTGCAGGAGACACCCTTATAGCCATCGGCATCATCCATGACGGCGGTGCCGGCAGAGACGCCCATGACCGAGCCGTCCTCCTTGATCTGCTTCAGGATGCCTTCAATGGACCGCTGAATATACTTGTTGTACAGCGTTCCCCGTGACAGCAGTGCAGTGGCGATGCCGCAGGAGCCGGAGGTTTCCTCATAGGAGGTAGGATCAGTCAACACCGTATGCCACATGCCATTGTCGGATTGCAGTCGGACGAGCGAGCTGAGCTGGTCGCGCATGGAGCCTTCAATAATCATGAAGGAAGGATGCGTGACGGGCACCTCATCGAAGGATTTGGCCATCGTGAGCGCCGCCCATGCATTGCCTCTGGCCCAGAAGATGGCGGACATATGGCTCTGCTGGATATGATCCCAGCCGTGGTAGTACAGGCTTGTATCCGGGTCCTGCAGCAATTCCTCGTGTCCGTGATATTGCCTCAGCCCATCCTCCAGGTAATCTGATCTTCCGAGCAGATTGCCCATGCGGATCAAGAAGTATCCCGCCATCATCATCGTGTCCACCCATGCCTGCTGCGGGAAATTATACGTCTCTGAATTGACCGTGTGCTGGAAGATGCCCTCTGCGAACCGTTCCGCATCATTCTTGAGGTAGTCTGCCAATTGAATGGCAACATCGAGATACACTTGCTCTCCAGTGGCCTTGTAGACGGAGATAAGCGCATGGCCGATCGACACGCCGTTCACAGACAGCTTGGGCAGCCCATCCTCCAGCTTCTCATCGATCCAGCCCTTCAACAGCTCGATATAATGCGGGTTCTTCGTCGCTTCATAAGCCTCGGCTACTCCGTAGAAGGCGACGCCTCCCGGCCAATCCCAGTTAAAGTCCATGCGGAAGGTCCGGTGGACAACCCGATCAATAACATCCAGGATCAGTTGTTCATCAAATTGTAATGGCGGCATAGTATACACTCCTTGATTATGGTAGTGAAAAGCATAAATGGCAATTGAGTAAGCAACTGAACAATAACATGAACCCATGATGCGGTCAAACGATTAAGTAGCGGGAAGCGGTTATTTCAGACCGCTGGTGCTGATGCCCTCGACGATATACTTTTGGAAGAGGAAGAAGACCAGTGTAATCGGAACGAGCGACAGGGTGGACATGGCGAACATCCCGCCCCAGTTGTTGAGCGACTCACCGTCGAGGAACAGCTTGAGCGCCAGGGACACCGGATACAGACTCGGCTTGTTCAGGTAGAGCAGCGGATTGATGAAGTCATCCCACTTCCAGTAGAAGGAGAAGATCGTTGCTGTTACCAGCGCCGGCACAATGAGCGGCACCATGATGCGGAAGAAGATGCCGTATTTGCTGCAGCCGTCCATCTTGGCCGCCTCGTCCAGCTCTGGCGGAACGGTGCGGATGAACTGCATGATCAGGAAGATGAAGAAGGGCATCGCGAAAAAGCTGGGCACAATGACGGGCTTGAAGGATGACAGCCAGCCGAGCTTGGCGAACATGATGTACTGTGGAATAATCGTCACATCATGCGGCAGCATGAGCGTAACCATCATGCAGGCGAACCAGAAGCTGCGGCCGAAGAATTGAATTCTTGCCAGGCCATAGGCGACGAGCGCAGAGCTGATCACCGCCCCGATCGTCGACACCGTCACGATAAAAAAGGAGTTGCCGAAGAAGGTTGCGAACGTGTTCCCGGCAAAGCCCTTCCAGCCGGACATATAGTTCTCCACTACGAAGCGGCTCGGGATCAGGCTGTAAGCGTTGGTGAAAATCTCGTCATTGGGCTTGAAGGAGCTGGCTGCCAGCCACAGGATCGGGTAGATCATGATGAGCGCCAGGCCACCGACCAGTAGATGATAGAGCGCGTTGCGCCGCAAGATTCGGATTCGGGTTGCCTGCATGCTACTTGTCTCCCTTCGATTCGTAGTGAACCCACATGCTGGAGGTTTTGAAAATGATCAGAGTCAGCACGGCGATCAGAATCAGCATGATCCATGCCATCGCAGAAGCGTATCCCATCTCGTAAAATTCGAATGCTCTGCGGTACAGGTATAGCGAATAGAGCAGTGTGTTGTCCAGCGGCCCGCCGGTTCCACGGGAGATGATATAGGCTGGTGTAAAGGTCATGAAGGCCGAGATGAGCTGCATGATCAGGTTGAACAGAATAATCGGGCTAAGCAGCGGCAGCGTAATGCTGAAAAATTTGCGGATGCCGCTTGCTCCGTCCACACTAGCTGCCTCATAGAGGGACGTTGGTATATTCTTCAGCCCTGCCAGGAAGATCAGCATGGAGGAGCCGAACTGCCAGACGGACAAGGCCACGAGCGTCCAGAGCGCAGTACCCGGACTGCCGATCCAGGAGGTGCTGCTCTGGATGCCGACCAGACCGAGGAAGGAATTCACCAGGCCCTGATCGCCAAATACCTGCGTCCACATGATCGAGACAGCGACACTACCGCCAATGAGCGACGGCAGGTAGTAGGCCGAGCGATACAGTCCGACGCCGCCGATGACTCGATTCAGCATCATGGCTACCGCCAGCGCGAAGGCGAGACGGAGCGGGACGCTGCCGAAGACGTAGGTAAAGGTGACTGCGAACGATTTGATCAGCCGCTCGTCATCCAGGAACATCGTCTTATAATTATCGAGGCCGACCAGGCGAGGAGCTTGCAGAAGGTTGTAGTCGGTGAACGAATAGTACAGGGACGAGATGATAGGGTACAGGGTGAAGACCAGAAAACCGATGATGAACGGCGAAGTGAATACGTACCCCACGATATGGTTATTGTCTCGCAGCTTCATAGCTTCAACTCCTAGTCGTAGTATCTACCTTCATTATAGAAGTGCCTCCCCCCTTCAGGAATGCAAAAAACCGCTATGTTTGTTCAAATACCCGACAATCCATCAAGCGGGAAAATGCCTGCAACGATCGTTATTTTCGGGTAGGCTTGGAGGTTCTATTCTCTATGCTATATGCTCTATGCTCTACCATACATAAACGCCCCGTCCGCCTAACAAGGCGGACAGGGCGCATAGCAGCCAGCTTATGGTTTGTTCTTCGCCAATATCTTGTTCGCATCCTCGCGGAATTTTTTCGCCGCATCCTCAACCGAGGTTTTGTTGTACAGAATTTGCTCCACCGTGTCCTTCAACAGCTTATCGACCTCGACCGCGCCTACGGGGTTCGGAGGGTCCATCGCGGTGCTGTTCTGCTCTGCCCAGGCAACGTACTCGAAGATTTTAGTTTCTTGCTCGGACAGCAGCGGCTTCAACTCATCGCGCACCTTGGAGGACACCGGCACGCCACGCTCGCCCTTAATGATTTTGTTCGCCTCAATATCGTTCACGAAGAAGTCGATGAATTTCGCCGCTTCTTCCTTGATGGCAGAGCTCTCGGAGACGGCAAAGAACATGCTCGGCTTCAGGAACAACGCGCCATTCGAGGACCAGCCTGGCACAGGCTGCATCGCCAGCGGACGGTTGGCCGTATTGGCCGCCAGCAGATACTGATTGGACCAGCCGATTGCCGCCGCAGCATTGCCCATGACCATCTCGTCGTCCTCTGGCGTACCCTTCTTCTGTGCCAGCTTGTCGAGCGACAGCAGGTATCCTTTGTCATACCAGCCCTTATACATCGTATAGAAATCGACGAAATATTTGTCGTCATCATAGCCAAGTGTGTAATCGGTGCCGTTGTACATATGCTGGTTGTTCATTCTGAGGAAGAATGGGAAGAACACATCATGGCGCAGGTCGGCAACGATCATCTTGCCGCTAGCCTTCAGCTTCTCGCCGAGCGCGTCGAAGTCCATCCACGTCCAATCCTCCTTGAGCGGCGTCTCGATCCCGGAAGTCTTGAGCAGCTCCTCATCAACCGTAGCGGACAAGGCGTTGGAGCCGAGATTGATCGCCAGCAGCTTGCCGCCTAGCTTGCCGCCTGACAGGTTGTTCTCGCTAATGTCGTTCACATGCAGTGCTCCGCTCTGAATGAACGGCCCCAGGTCAGCCAACTGACCTCGTGTTCCATATTGGGACAGGTAGGAGATGTCCATCTGGATGACATCCGGTAGCTGGTTCGCCGCGGCCTGAGGCGCAAGCTTCTTCCAGTAGTCGTCGAAGGCGGCATATTCGGTCTCGATCGTAACATGCGGATATTTCTGCTGATACAGCTTGATGACCTCCAGCGTATAATCATGGCGAGATTGTCCGCCCCACCAGGCGACGCGCAGCGTCACGTCTTTTTTGTTGTCTCCGCCGGAGGCGTCGCTGCCGCTGGAGGGTGTATTGCCGGAGGCTGCGGTGGACGAGTTGCTCGTCGTGCCCGAGCTGTTGCCGCCGCATGCAGCCAGCGAGAACATGAGAGCGAAGGATACCAGAATCGGAACCAGCTTTTTCATTGATGGATCTCCCCTTTTTCGCATATGGTAGTGCTTACATTTCTATTATCCACTAACCTCGAGGGGAATTTAAGTGAATAAACCGATCTGTTTGTTCAAAATTCCGGTCTCTCTCCGCCAGCAAGGCGTCCGTATTCAGAGGGGCTATGTCCTGTATATTTCTTGAATACCTGGCTGAAATACTGCGGATTCTCGCCGAAGCCGAGCTGATCAGCCAGCTCGAATATCTTCATATCATGAACGGAGCAGATCAGCTCCTTCGCCCTCTCGATGCGCGCCTTCATCACATAGTTGGAAAATTTCTCTCCGACCTCCTTCTTGAACAGCTTGCCGAGATAGTCAGGATTCATGTACATCATCTCCTGGGCGATCCAGTTCAATTGCAGCTCGGGGTTACCCAGATTGCAGTGGATAATATCGAGCATCTTGGAGATAACGGCGCTGTGGCGGCTGCGATTCAGCTCGAACATGCTCGCGGTAAGCGCGCGCGTCAGCTCGGTAATCTGCTCGCGCAACTGAACGATCGTGTCCATCTGCTGCATCTGAGCGAGCTGCTTGAGATAGTCCGCCTGCTTGTCTGCGCTGCCCTGGCGGATCAAGCCGAAGCATAGCTGCATGCCATAGGATTTCACCGCGGACTCGTCCGGCATCAATTCACTCAGCTCCTGGAAGAATCGCTCCAGCTCCGCACATGCCTGCTCCCAGTCGCCGCTGCGAACGGCCATCAGCAGCGGCTCGTCATCGAAGGCCAGCTCCTCCTTGCGCACAGGCAGGCCGGGAAAACGAATGTCCTCCGTCGTAATCAGGCTGCCCTCGCCAACATAGAAGCGGTGTCGCAGACACTCCAGCGTGCTTTTATACAACTGTCTCGACTCGCTGATTTCTCCGACTTCGCTAAGCGCGATCGTGCAATCAATCTTATAGTAGGTGAGGAAGGTTTCACGTATCTGCTGAAGCTGGGAGAGCAGCGCTGACTTGCCCGCATCGCGTACCATGAATAGCATGTTGTCGCCGATCGTCGAGCTGAGCATCAGCAGGGAGGGGCTGAGGATATCCTCGGCAATATTTTTGAAGGCGAATAGGTGCTCGAATTCATGGGGCTTCTCCAGTTGTACCAGCACCAGCCTCACATTGCTCGGCTCCTCGCCGAAGTCGAACAGACGGCGGTAATACTCCCAATCCTGTCTGCCGTATGTTTTGTTGGTCACGAATTCCTTCAGGAATTGCTCCTTCACGTAGGGCAGCATCTTCTTCATGCGCGCCTTGATATGATCAAGAAATTGCTCGCGGCTGTCCTGCTGCCTAAGCTCCTCGACCAGCTCGTCCAGCGCCTGGGATATCTGCTTCTCGTTGCATGGCTTGAGCAGATAATGCTTGACCCCGTGCTTCATCGCCTGCTGGGCATAATCGAATTCACTGTAGCCGGTCAGCAGAATGAAGCGAATGCCGGGATAGGCAGCGAGCGTCTGGCGCACCAACTCGATGCCGTCCATGCCCGGCATGCGGATGTCGCTAATGACAATATCCGGCGGCGATTCGTGGATAGATTGCAGCGCTTCCTGCCCGTTGCGGGCGATAGCGGATAGCCGGGTGCCGGAGGCCTCCCAATCGACGATACGGGAGATACCCTCCAGGATAATATTCTCATCATCGGCAAGCAGTACGTTATACATGATGATTCTCCTTTCGGTCAGGCATGCGGATGAGGACAGTCGTGCCTTCTCCGGGCTTACTCGTGATGTCCAGGCCATATTCGGGGCCGAAGGTCTGCTTGATGCGCTCGTCGATATTGGTCAAGCCGATGCCGTTGCCCTTGAAGGAGGTGGAGCTGCGCCAGGTGCGGACCAGCTCGGCATCCATCCCGGGGCCATTGTCGCTAACACGCAGCTCCAGCACGCCCTCCGAAGCTGTGGCCTCGACCGAGATATAACAGGTCGTAGTCATCTGCTCCAGTCCATATTGAATCGAGTTCTCCAGCAGCGGCTGCAGCGTCAGCTTCGGCATGAGCGAGTCGCGCAAATGCTCGGGCACCCTCATCTCGAAGTGAAGCCGGTCTTCGAAGCGGAATTTCTGAATCGTAATATAGTGCTCCACAATCTGCAGCTCCTCGCCAAGCTGAATCAGATGCTTCTGCCGGCCGATGGCGAACCGCATCAGCGAGCCGAGCGCCTCGACCATGGCTGAAATTTGGGGCTGGCGGTTGAGCTTGGCTTGCCAGTTGATGGATTCCAGCGTATTGTATAGGAAATGCGGGTTAATCTGCGCCTGCAGCGCCCGAAACTCAGAATCCTTAATCGTCAGTTGCTTGGCATAGTTCTCATCGATCAGCTCATTGATCCGCTGAACCATGCTGTCGAAGTTGCGATGCAGTTGCCCGATCTCATCCATTGCAAAGGGCTGCTCCAGTCGCTGCTGCGCCACCGTGAAGTTACCCGCCCCGACCTTCTTCATCTTGCCATTGAGGCTGATGATCGGAAGGGTGATGCTCTTGGACAGCTTGAAGCCCAGTACAACGACAAATAGGAATAAGGCGGCATAGATCATATAGATGATGTTCTTCATCATGTTGATGGAATGGAAGATGGTGCCATAAGGGATGACATTCATATAGTTCCACTCGGTATAGGCAGACTTGACGTAGGTTTTGAACACCTGCTGCCCCTGCTCGCGTGTAATCTCGTAGCCGGAGGTAGCGGAATCGTCCGGCAGCGGAAGGAGGGCGCTTTGAGCGGCATTCGTATAGATGACTTCGTTGTTGGAGAGAATGCTCAGCCTGCCCTCCTGGTAGGTCGATTTTTTCAGCACCCGGTTGACGAGCATATGCATATCGATGCGGATCATCAATGTACCCAGGTAGTCGAGCGTAAGATTGGAGTAGGATCGGATGGCTCGGCTCAAGATGACGGACTGCTCGCCTTCTGAGGCAGCTTGCCAGATGACATCGCCCTTCTTCTCCCGGCTGCGCTGGGCGATGGAGCGTCTGGTCTCCTCGGGCGTATGCCTGATCCGATTGCCAGCGATCAGCTCATTGCCCTCTGTATCGATAAAGTGGATGGCTGCAATGAACTGCTCCTCGGTGGTATAATTTTGCAGCTTCTCATTCAGATCGACATGAAGCCGGTAGCGCTCATATTCCGATTGCTCATTGCGAAGCTGCCTGAGCAGGCTCTGCATCTGCGGGTCGGCGATGAAGTTGAAGGAGAGGCGCTCCAGCTTGCGCAGCTCCATCTCGATTACCGTCGAGGACAGATTGAGCACATTGGCGGATTCCTTGTACAACTGGCGGTCATAGGTAGAGAAGGTATAACGATGCAGTTGAATCGTCGTCAGGCAGACAATCAGTGCGATCATCAGAAATAGAAAAAACAACTTGTACTTGATGCGCATCACCTGGATGGAGGAAAGCTTGCTTAGCAGCTTCATCGCAATTCATCCTTTGCTCGAATATGGGGGAGTAGCTTGGCGCTTGCCTGCTCGTTAACCGAGCTGGCGATGATTCCTGTAATCGCGCGGCGCCTGCTTCGTAATCTTCTTGAACGTCTTGCCGAAGTGCGAGAAGTTGTCAAAGCCCACCTCTGCCGCTATCTCTGTAATGCTGAGTGTCGACTCGCGCAGCAGCCGCTGTGCCTCCTTCACCCGGGTAAGAATCAAGTAATCGGAGAAGGAGAAGCCGGTCACCTCCTTGAACTTGCGGCTCAGATAGTAAGGGCTGATGTAAAAATGATCGGCCAGCGCATCCAGCCGTATCGGGTTCATATAGTGGCGGTTAATGTACCGCACGACCTCGAAGATTTTGCTGTGCATCCGCGTCTCATAAGGCAGCGCCAGCGGCTTGTTATGCTCCAGATAGCGGGAGGCGCCCAGCATAACCGCCGTGACGGCCTGCGCGATGGCGACGGGATAGCCGCTGTCCTGGCGCTCCATCTCGCTCAGGATGAGCCGAAGCTGCTGATCCATCGCTAGCCGTTCATCGATCGGCAGATGCAGCACCGGGTGCTCCTGCCGGAACGAGCGGAGCATGAACTCGGTCTGGTCGCCGAACATGCGGTTCAACAGCTCGTCATCAAAGTGAATGATGAGCCGCTCATGCGCCGCTTCGCCAGCATACATCGTCTTGTGCAGCTCCCTGGGGGGAATGAATACAAGATCGCCCCGCACCACCTTATACGTGCGGTCCTTGACAAAGTAAATGCTCTCTCCAGACAGCATATAGTAGATTTCGTAGTAGCTGTGAAAATGATCCGAATCCATCGTGTACGGCCCGGCTCGCTTGACATACTCGACATAGAACCCCGGTAGTTTGCCGTAGCGGGTACTGATGAGCTCATTGGTGTTATGCGGCACCGATTCAACCTCCTCGTTAAGCGTTTACATGAATTATAGCAAAATATGCGGGGTTTTTGTTGATTTGGGCAGAAAAAGACGAGAATCCACTCACATGGCTGCGATATGATAAGAGCAATCAAGCAATTCCAAGGAAGGGGAATGGACATGAGCAGCAAGAAGAAGTATGTATTGGTAGGCAGCGGAGGGCGGGCTGAGTTTTTCTATGGAGCCATTGCGACCGATTTCAGGGAGACCTCGGAGCTGCTGGCCTTTTGCGATATTAACCAGACCCGGATGGACTATGCCAATAAACGGTTAACCGATGAATATAAATATCCGGCCGTGCGCACGTACAAAACCGACCAGTTCGATCAGATGATCGCGAACGAGAAGCCGGATTTTGTGATCGTGACCAGTGTGGATCGGACGCACCATACCTATATTATTCGTGCCTTGGAGCTGGGCTGCGATGTCATTACCGAGAAGCCGATGACAGTTGACGAGCGCAAATGCCAGGAAATTATCGATGCAGTCGAGCGCACTGGCCGCAATGTGCGCGTGACGTTTAATTATCGCTATGCACCGCATCACACGAAGGCGCGCGAGCTGATTGCCGAGGGCGTGATTGGCAAGGTAACGTCCGTTCACTTCGAATGGCTGCTGAATACGCAGCATGGCGCTGACTACTTCCGCAGATGGCACCGCGACAAGCGCAATAGCGGCGGGCTGCTGGTGCACAAGTCGACGCATCACTTCGACCTGGTTAACTTCTGGATCGACTCGCAGCCGGACACCGTATTCGCCTTCGGCGATCTGCTGTTCTATGGACGGGAGAATGCAGAGTCGCGTGGCGTCACACAGTTCTATGATCGGGCAACTGGCAATCCGCACGCTGAGAACGATCCGTTCGCGCTGCACCTCGATCAGAACGACCATCTGAAGGAAATGTATCTGAATGCTGAGCATGAGGACGGATATCGCCGTGATCAGAGCGTGTTCGGAGATGGAATTAATATTGAAGATACGATGGGCGTTATGGTAAGGTATAAAAATAATGCGATATTGACGTACTCGCTCAATGCTTACTTGCCTTGGGAGGGCTACCGGATTGCCTTTAATGGCACGGGTGGACGGCTGGAGATGACGATCATCGAGAAATCGTATGTCAACTCGGGCGGCGACAAATCGCAGGAGGGCGCACTCAAGGGCAAGACGATGACGGTCTTCCCGATGTTCGGGGCGCCATATGAAGTTGAGGTTGAGGAAGGCGAGGGCGGACATGGCGGCGGAGATCCGGTGCTGCTCAATGATCTGTTCGGCACGCCATCCGAGGATAAGTGGAACCGTGCCGCGAACCATGTGGACGGTGCCAGATCGATACTGACGGGCATCGCTGCCAACCGCTCTATCGCGACTGGACTTCCGGTCAAGGTTGATCCGCTCGTCACATTTAATCGCTAAAGCTTGAGCTGCCAAAGGGGAGAAGCCGATATAGGGGCCATCCTCTTTGGCTGATTGTATGCGTGCAGCAAGCAGCCTAGCGATTCTGCCGGTGCTGCGCGGGAGATACGTAGGCATGAAGCTGACACTTTTCGGAGGTGCATCATAATGAAAGCGTTTATGGATGACAACTTTTTGCTGTCGGGAGAGACGGCGGTTCGCCTGTATCATGATTATGCCAAGGAAATGCCGATTATTGATTACCATTGCCACTTGAGCCCGCAGGAAATATACGAGAATAAAGCGTTCTCAACGATTACCGAGGCATGGCTGTACGGCGATCATTACAAATGGAGAGCGATGCGTGCGAACGGTGTACCGGAGAGTCATGTAACGGGCGGCGAGGGCGTAAGCGATTATGACCGTTTCCTGGAGTGGGCGAAGACGGTGCCGCATACGATCGGCAATCCGCTCTACCACTGGTCGCATCTGGAGCTGCGCCGTTTCTTCGGTATCGAGGAGATTCTGAATGAGCAGAATGCGCAAGTTATCTGGGACAAAGCCAATGCGAAGCTGAATGCTGGCGGCTTCCGCGCCCGCGATCTGATCGTGAAGTCGAACGTTAAGGTAATCTGCACGACAGATGATCCGGCAGATTCGCTGGAGTATCATTTCAAGATTAAAGAGATTGAGGACTTCGACGTGCTGGTGCTGCCATCATTCCGCCCGGACAAGGGGCTGGAGATTAACCGCGGCGGCTTCCGCGACTGGCTGGGTCGTCTGGAGCAGGCGGCGGACAAGGCGATACCGGATTATGACACGTTCCTTGCGGTGCTGGAGGAGCGGGTTGACTTCTTCCATGAGGCAGGCTGCCGCGTATCTGACCATGCGCTGGATTATGTGCCATTCAAGGAAGCGACCAAGGAAGAGGCTGCCGCGATCTTTGCCCGTGCGCTTGCGGGCGAGCAAGTGAGCTTCGACGAGGAGCAGCAGTACAAGACGTATACCTTGATCGAGCTAGGCAAAATGTATGCGCGCCGCGACTGGGCGATGCAATATCATATTAATGCCGCGCGCAACAACAGCCTGCGGATGTTCAACACGCTCGGGCCGGATACCGGCTTCGACTCGATCAATGATAGCTCGGTAGCCTATCCGCTGGTGAAGCTGCTCAGCTCGCTGGATGAGGAAGATCTGCTGCCGCGCACCATTTTGTATTCGCTCAATGCGAATGATAATGAGATATTGGCCGCGCTTATGGGCAGCTTCCAGGGCGGCGGCGTGGCGGGCAAGATTCAGCTTGGCTCTGCATGGTGGTTCAACGATACCCGCGACGGTATGGTAGCGCAGTTGAAGTCACTGGGCAATTTCGGTCTGTTGAGCCGCTTCGTCGGCATGCTGACCGATTCCAGAAGCTTCCTGTCGTATACGCGCCATGAATATTTCCGCCGTATCCTGTGCAATCTGCTTGGGGAGTGGGCGGACAATGGCGAGGTGCCTGCTGATCTGGAGCTGCTCGGCAGCATGGTGCAGAACATCTCGTACCATAACGCCAACAGCTATTTTAAATTTGAATAAATCAGGTTGTAGATAGATACGATTGAACGGGACACATCAAGCCCGGCATCACGGACAGCGCATTCGGCGCTCGTGGTGCCGGGTTTGTTGAGCAATTCGCATGGAATATGGAGGAGGAAGCTCGTGGGACAGTCAATTGGCATTCAAGCATTCAAATACCCGAATATCCGGCATTATGAGTGGCAGGCGGAGCTGCTGGAGCAGACAGAGGATTATGTGTGGATATACTGCAGACCGGGCAGGCAATTCATTCATCATACGAAAAATCAAGTGTTCACCTTCGACAATACGACAGTGGAGCTGTTCTCGTTGAAGGAATGGTATACGGTAGCGATGGTCATCGAGGAGGGGAAGGTCGTCTCCTACTATTGCAATATTGCGATGCCTTCTGTTCTGCAAGACGACACGCTCACCTTTATCGATCTGGATCTTGATCTGTTTAAGCCGAAGGACGGAGATTGGGTCGTCTTGGACGAAGAAGAGTTCGAGGCGAACAGCATCAAGTATGAATATCCTCCTGAGCTTAAGGATGCCGCGCTTCGAGCGTTGGATGCACTCAAGGAGAAGGTGCTGACGGGGAGCTTCCCGTTCGATGGCTCGGTCGATAAGCTGATCGATGGCTTGAAGCTGTGCAAGCAGTAGTCGTCATTGGTAAAAGGTGGTATGGATTGTCCATTGGAGGAGAACATTTTGGGGTGGTTTGTCTTTTAAATAGTGGACATTGCACGAAGCCCCCCCGTTGTTAGAGGATAAAAGGTTCGTTAGTATATATTGTGGAAGTAGTCATGTTCTTGTCTATATATTGGGATGGAGGGTGGCCGCGGACGGGAGAGGGGCAATGTCCACCATTTAAAAGACATAGTGTCTACTGGGAATGGACATTTTAGCGGATCGGAATAAGGGAGTATGCAGCCCTCTGCTTTATATACGGCCCGAAGGGAAATATGGTGAGTTAGAGACATGTACGGCAGCAGGGATGATTATGCAGGCTGGCGGTAATTTGTGAGTGCTGCTGTCTATGCGGTATAGTTGTTGTACGAGGTGAAGTAGTTTACAGGAATATGATTTTAAGGGTGCGAGAAGCAGTGAATGTACTGGTGCGAATGTGAGGCTCACATGAAAATACCAGGGGTTTCGCACCTCATATTTTGTCGATTTAAGTCGAAATAATTCCGTGGAAAATGAAATCAGTCTTTAAATTGTATAGCTTTGATAAATTCTGATTGAAATTGGATAGATTTAATGGCAAAATTTGATTATTATCTATCATTTTCGCTGTCGCACTCTATGCGAGTGCGTGGATTGAAATGATCATATTGGGTGACCTATCCGACCTCCCACCGTGTCGCACTCTATGCGAGTGCGTGGATTGAAATAATCCACATGGCCGGGTTATCGATTTCAGAAACAGTCGCACTCTATGCGAGTGCGTGGATTGAAATATGATACTTTTCTTCCGCTTCCTCTCGGAGTTTTACGTCGCACTCTATGCGAGTGCGTGGATTGAAATATGACCGACAATCTCCGTGGCAATAGCTATCACAACGTCGCACTCTATGCGAGTGCGTGGATTGAAATTGCAGCACCGCATCCATGCCAGCAGCACCGAAAGTCGCACTCCATGCGAGTGCGTGGATTGAAATCTAACCATGTCGAGAGTCCAAACAAAAGGATGATAACGTCGCACTCCATGCGAGTGCGTGGATTGAAATCTTGTTTAGCTTGTTGTCTTCGCTTTTACCCTCGTTGCACATCCGACTTGTCTATGATATGGTTGATAACCTTGGAGTTGCCTTCCCCCTTAACGCGGGGAAAATAAGCCCTCTTGCCTCGAAGCACCTCCCGCTCTTTTGCACACATCATGAGCGCACATGAAGCTGCCTCCCGCAAGATCACCGATCATCGCAGGGTTTATTTCCTTCACACACCTTGAAATCACTGTATAAGTATGCTCGCACCAGATGCCAGCAATCAAGCTTGCCCTCTATGATGTGTGGGCAGGCTTATTTGTTTATTAGGGATTTTTGCTTTATATCAAAACAAACGTAAATAAAGGGTATTCAAAAACAAAAACAACTGATATAATCGTAAACAGATACAAAAATCACAATATAAGCGTTGGTAAACAAAAAGAAACGAATATTTGTTGGCAACTCGGGCTTCGTCCAAATTTACTTTCGTTTCATTTTATCTTCAAATCGTTTTCTATCTGGCTTTTATTTTGCTTGCAATCCAATTTCCATTTTCAGTTTAGTCACAATCTCAATCACAATTTCAATTCCATCACTATTTCAATCTCAGATTCAATTTCAAGGTCCAATTAAATCAATCAAACTAATCAAACCAATCAAATGGAGGATGACATCATGGTACAGAGCTTATGGGAGCGCGAGAAGGCAGCACAGATTGAACCGGGGGTGGGCGAGCTGGTGTATCGCTCCAATCTGATTGGCACCGATCGCCGGGTGTGCAACTGGGGCGGCGGCAATACGTCGATGAAGACGATCGAGAAGGACTTCCGCGGACGTGATGTGGAAGTGATGTGGGTCAAGGGGAGCGGCTCCGATCTGGCGACGATGAAGGCGGCTAATTTTACAGGTTTGCGAATGGACGATATTCGCCCATTGATCGAGCGCGACGAGATGCCGGATGAGGAGATGGTAGCCTATCTGGCACATTGTATGATCGACAGCAAGCACCCGCGTGCGTCCATCGAGACGCTGCTGCACGCATTCCTGCCGTTCAAGCATGTTGACCATACGCACCCGGATGCGATTATTAGCATCTGCTGTGCAGATAATGGCAAGGCGGTGGCGAGGGAGATTTTTGGCGAGCGTTTCGTCTGGGTGCCGTATGTGCGCCCAGGGTTCACGCTGTCGAAGATGATCGCTGAAGGCGTGCAGGCGAATCCGAACGCTGAGCTCGTGCTGATGGAGAAGCATGGCCTGGTCACATGGGGAGAGACCTCTGAGGAGGCTTATGCGAAGACGATTGCGATTATTAATGAAGCGGAGAGCTACATTGAGGCGCGGGTGCAGGAGGAGCAGTTGTTCGGCGGGGCGCGGTATGCGGCGTTGTCCAGCGAGGAGAGAAGACAGATCGTGGCGGAGATTATGCCGATTGCGCGCGGTGCAGTCAGTGACGGCAAGAGGATGATTCTGAGCTTCGATGATGCGGAGGATGTCCTGCAATTCGTGAACAGCAAGGATGCGGCGCAATTGTCTCAGGTAGGCGCGGCTTGCCCGGATCATCTCGTGCATACGAAGATGGTGCCGCTCTATGTGAGCTGGGACCCGGCGACGAAGGATGTTGCGACGCTCAAGCAGGCTGTGCTGGACGGCATCGAGCAGTTCAAGCAAGCGTATACGGATTATTTTGAACGGAATAAGAATGAAGGCGACAAGATGTTTGAGGCAGCTCCGCGCGTGATCCTCATTCCGGGTCTTGGCATGATCAACACAGGCAAGAGCCATGCGATGTCGCTCGTCAGCGGCGCGCTGTATCATCGTGCGATTGCCGTTATGCGTGGCGCAACTAGTCTGGGGCAATTCGTGTCTCTGAGTGAAAATGAATCCTATAATGTGGAATATTGGCCGCTGGAGCTGTATAAGCTGACATTGGCGCCTGCTGAGGCGGAGTTCTCCCGCAAGGTAGCGCTCATTACAGGCGGGGCGGGCGGCATCGGTAGCGAGACGGCTCGCCGCCTTGTCTCTGAAGGTGCCCATGTCGTGCTGGCTGACCTGAATCTGGAGGGCGCGCAGAAGGTAGCGGACGAGATCAACCAGGCGAGCGGCGCGGGACGAGCGATCGCGGTGAAGATGGATGTGACCAAGGAGGAGGACGTGCAGGCGGCTTTTGCCGAGACGGCGCTATGCTACGGAGGTGTGGACATTCTCGTGAACAATGCGGGTCTGGCGACCTCCAGTCCGTTCGATGAGACGTCGCTCAAGGAATGGAATCTGAACATGAATGTGCTGGGCACCGGCTACTTCCTCGTGGCGCGCGAAGCGTTCAAGCAGATGAAGGCGCAGGCGATCGGCGGCAATATGGTATTCATCGGCTCCAAGAACTCGGTCTATGCCGGCAAGAACGCCAGTGCCTATAGTGCAGCCAAAGCGCTGGAGGCGCATCTGGCTCGGTGCATCGCGGCTGAGGGCGGAGAGCACGGCATCCGTGTCAATACGATCCTGCCGGATGCGATCCTGCAGGGCTCGGCGATCTGGAATTCCAACTGGCGCAACGAGCGCGCGGCGGCATACGGCATCGAGCCGGATCAACTGGAGGAATACTATCGCAAGAGAACGACGCTGCTGGTGAACATTTTCCCAAGAGATATCGCAGAGGGCATTGCATTTTTCGCTTCGTCGCGTGCGGACAAAACAACGGGCTGCATGCTGACGATTGACGGCGGTGTGCCGGCGGCATTTACAAGATAATCTATGATGGAGGGGATGCAGGTGCAAGCCAAAGGTGTTAAGCTATGGGTCATACCCGATTGTTACATTCCGGAGGTCAGCTCCGGCGAGCTGGAAAGCCATGAATCCATCTGTGTGCTGAATTGCAGCCCGGAGGATGCACTGCTGCACATCACCATATATTTCGAAGACAGGGAGCCTCTTGAGAGGATTCCTGTCTACGTCCCCGCCAGACGGACGAAGCATATTCGCACCAGCTCGCTCAAGAAGGAGGATCAGACGATCCCCAAGGGCGTGCCCTATGCGGCCGAGGTGGAGAGCGACATCCCGGTCTATGTGCAATACAGTCGCCTTGACTCGACACAGGCGGAAAATGCGCTCATGACGACGATGGCCTTTCCCATCTCCTAACTGACCTGAACGATTATCGCAAATGACATTCTCTTATACCAAAGGAGACCTGATCAAGATGACGGATAAAGCGTATACATTATTTGAAGAGCAGCAACAAGCGCGCGGCATTAACCTGGAGGACGTCAAAGCAGCGATTAAGGGGCTGAAGATCGAGACCCCGTCCTGGGGCTACGGCGACTCGGGCACACGCTTCAAGGTATTTCAGAAAAACGGCGTGCCGCGCAGTCCGTTCGAGAAATTCGAGGATGCGGCCCAGGTGCATCGCTACACTGGTGCTTGTCCTGCCGTTGCGATCCACATCCCGTGGGACAAAACCGAGGACTATGGCAAGCTGCGCAGCCATGCAGAAAGTCTTGGCGTGACGATCGGTGCGGTCAACCCGAACCTGTTCCAAGAGGACGAGTACATGCTGGGCAGCGTGACGCATACGGATGCCGCCGTGCGCCGCAAGGCGACCGAGCATCTGCTGGAATGTGTGGACATTGCCAAGGAAACCGGCTCGCGCGACTTGAGCCTATGGTTTGCGGACGGCACCAACTATCCAGGTCAGGGCCATATTCGCCAGCGGAAAGCGTGGATGCGCGAGGCGCTCGCTGAGATGTACAAGGCGCTGACGCCGCAAATGCGGATGCTGATCGAGTACAAGACATTTGAGCCGGCCTTCTACCATACTGATCTGGCGGATTGGGGGATGGCGCTCAGCCTGGCGAACAAGCTCGGGCCTCAGGCACAGGTACTGGTCGATACGGGGCACCATGCGCAGGGGATCAACGTGGAGCATATTGTGGCGTTCCTGATCGATGAGCATAATCTGGGCGGATTTCATTTCAATGCGCGTAAATATGCGGATGATGATCTGATCGTTGGTACGATGAATCCATATGAACTGTTCCTGATCTTCTACCAGATCATTGAAGCGTCCCACGATAGCGACGCGGCTATCCGCGAGACGGTAGGCAACATCGCCTACATGATCGATCAATCCCATAATATCGAGCGCAAAATTCCGGCTATGATTCGTTCGATCATGAACGTGCAGACGCAATTTGCCAAGGCGCAGTTGATCAATCTGGATGAGGTGCGCGAGGCGCAGCTTGCCGGGGATGTGCTGGCGGCGGAGGATGCGGTGCGCCGCGCATTCGAGTTCGATGTGACACCGCTCTTGCATGCGGTGCGCGAGGAGATCGGCGTGCCGGTAGATCCGATGAAGGCTTATCTTGCAAGCGGCTATGAGGCATCGATTGCTCATCGTGGCAAGGGCGGTGCCTCCTGGTGAGTGTGCTGGCCTTCGACCTTGGAGCGAGCAGCGGCAGGGCGCTGATCGGCAGGCTGGAGAACGGGAGGCTGACGATCGAGGAGGTTCACCGCTTCTCTAATGATCCGGTGCAGGTGGGAAGTCATCTGCACTGGGATGTGTTGCGGCTGTACTATGAGATGAAGCAGGGTATATCGAAGGCAGCACGCCAGGAAGGGGCGTTCGAGAGCATCGCCATCGATACCTGGGCAGTGGACTTCGGGCTACTCGATGAGAATGGAGAGCTGCTGGGCAACCCATACCATTACCGCGACCACCATACCGATACGGCGATGGAGGAGGTGCTGGCGCTCGTGCCCCGGAGCGAGATCTTCGACCGGACGGGGATTCAATTTATACAGTTCAATACGATCTACCAATTGTATGCGCTGCAAAAGGCAGGCTCGGTGGCGCTCAAGCAGGCGAAGCATCTGCTCATGATTCCCGATCTGCTGCGGTATTTCCTGACGGGGGAGAAGTGGAGCGAGTTCTCCAATGCCACGACGACTCAGTTGTACAATCCGCGCCAGATGGATTGGGATTGGGAGCTGATCGATCGGTTGAAGCTGCCGCGCGAGCTGTTCGGCCGGGTCGTGCTGCCGGGTACGCCTGTGGGCAGGCTTCTTCCCGCGCTGGCAGAGGAGCTTGGACTGAAGAGCTGTCCGGTCATCGCGATTGCCGAGCATGATACCGGCTCGGCGGTGGCAGCGGTGCCAGCAGATGAGGAGGACTTTGCCTACTTGAGCTGCGGCACCTGGTCGCTGATGGGGACAGAGACGAAGGAGCCGGTCATTCATGAGCAGGCGCTGGCGCTTAATTTTACCAATGAAGGCGGCGTGAACGGCACATTCCGTCTGCTTAAGAATATTATGGGCTTGTGGATTATTCAGGAATGCCGCCGCATCTGGGAGCAGGAGGGCAAGCCGCATACGTTTGGCGAGCTGGTCGTGGAGGCGCAGCAGTCGCCATCCTTCGTCAGCATGATTGACCCGGATGACGATGCGTTCTACAATCCCGCGAATATGCCAGAGGCCATTCGTGCGTATTGCCGCCGTACAGGTCAGCCGGTGCCGGAGAGTGAGGGCGAGATCATCCGGTGCGTGATCGATAGTCTGGCGCTCAAGTACCGTTATATTCTGGAGCTGACGGAGCAGTTGACGGGCAAGCGATACAAGGGGCTTCACATGGTGGGCGGCGGCATCCAGAACAAGCTGCTCTGCCAGGCGACAGCCAGTGCGATCGGCCGCCCGGTCTGGGCGGGGCCGGTAGAGGGCAGCGCAATCGGAAATATTCTGGTACAATATATGGCACTGGGTCAAATTGCCGATATTGCGCAGGCGCGGCGTATTGTACGCGATTCCTTCCCTATGGAGCAGTACGAGCCGCAGCAGACGGAGGTCTGGGCGGCAGCTTATGCAAGATTCCTTGCCTTATCGGGGCTTGCAGGCTAGAGCAGAGCACGGTGCTGCTTGAATCGGCAGCCCGGTGCTGCGCCCTGTGCAGTACGAGCGCTTACGTCAAGTGCGCCTGCACACTGCCGCTTAGCATGGAAAGCTCCGGTGCAGCTCTGGTATTTCAGGGAAAGCAGCAATGGCTAGTATAAGGTTAAGATTGCAGCGTAGCGCCAGATCGGATGGCGGATGAAGGATCGGACTTTGGAGCAGGAAGGCTGTATAAAGAGGTGACCTATGCTTGTAGCAGAGCGTTATGATTTCATCGTGCAGGTAGTCAATGAGAAGGGAAGCATCCGCGTGTCGGAGCTTAGCGAGCTATGCCAGGTGACGGAGGAGACGATCCGTCGTGATCTGGACAAGCTGGAGCAGGCAGGCAAGCTTCGCAGAAGCCACGGAGGCGCGGTCAGTGTCAAGGATAACCAGGCCGAGATCCCCTACTCCGAGCGGGAGATTACACATATCGAGGAGAAGAAGCGGATTGCGGCCGCTGCAGTGAGCTATATCGAGCCGCGAGACCGCATCCTGCTCGATGCGAGTACGACCGCTTGGTATATGGCTTCGATCCTGCCAGACATTCCATTGACCGTGCTGACCAATTCGGTCAAGGTCACACTGGAGCTGAGCAGCAAGGAGAAGATTCAGGTGATCTCGACGGGCGGCATTCTGGCGCCGCGTTCGCTGTCCTACGTAGGGCCGCTTGCCGAGCGTTCGCTGGAGATGTACCATGTGGACAAAGCATTTATCTCCTGCAAGGGTGTTCATCTGGAGCGTGGCATCAGTGAATCCAATGAGCAGCAGGCGCTCATCAAGAGCAAGATGGTCGGCATGGCCGAGACGGTCTTCCTGCTCGCCGACTACAGCAAGTTTGGCATCAAGGCGTTCACTCATGTCGCCCATCTGAGCGATGTTGATGTGGTCATCTCTGACGACAAGCTGGGCCTGGAGGAGCAGCGGGCATTGCAGGAGCTGCGCATGGATGTGAAGATTGCGCCGCGGGAGTAGAGTGATAAGTGGCAACGGATACGGCGCTGATTGATTGATTATCTCGAACGATGATCATTTCAAGAGAGTGTTGCAATAGTCATCATAGATGAACGTGAACGGCGCCTGTCAATAAAGCAGTACAGATAATACAGACAATCAAGCGGCCTACGTCCTGAATTCCATCGGACGGAGGCCGCTTGATTGTGCTTGCATCTTCGCCTAAGGTTCGTTATAATAATAGTAATTATTACGTTTAAGGAGATGAATGGTCATCGCTAAGAAATCGAAAGTCGTCAGAGAACAGAAGCGCCAGGCAACCGTTGCCCGTTATGCGGAGCGCAGGAAGCAATTGAAGGAGAGCAAGGATTATGAGGGCTTGAGCAAGCTGCCCCGCGATGCTTCTCCAACCCGGCTTCATAACCGTTGCCAAGTAACCGGCAGACCGCACGGCTACCTGAGCAAGTTCAAGGTATCGCGGATCGTATTTCGCGAGTTGGCTTACAAGGGCCAGATTCCAGGCATCAAAAAATCGAGCTGGTAATTATGGCGTGTCTTAGGCGTGTCTTAGAATCTTCCCTGCGAAGCTTGAAGACACTCCCTGATTGGACGGACTAGCCGTCTGCAATCCGGCTATCTATAGTTAACCACAAGCTCAACGAGGTGAGAACTACTTTGGACGCTTTTACAATTCGTCGACTTCAACATATTATGGATGGCTATATTGCCGTGAAGGTGCCGCGCGATGTTCGTTCCTCTGTGCGCCTGACCTATGAGTGGGATGGCAATCGGCTAACGCTGGTGGAGGAGCGGCCAGATGCGGAGCAGCGTAAGTGGGTCGGCTCGGCGATCGCCCAGTTTCGTCTGGAGCAGGAGAAGTGGCATGTGTATGCGAAGCAGAGCGGCAGCCATTGGCATTTCGTCGCCTCGATAACGCCTCAGGCTGATTTTGAACAGCAACTGGAGCAGGTGGAGCTGGATGTGGAAGGAGTGTTCTGGGTGTCGTAGTTGCGGGAGACGGAGGTTTTTCGTATCCTGCAGCAGCAGGAAGAGAAGTCCGGCGAGCAGGCCGGTGGAAGGACAGGAACAAGAATGAGCAAAAGTAATGCCAACAGCCGTCTTCCCCGCTCCAAGGGAATCGATATGGCGACGCTGTACACCCCTAAGGAATGCGCGAAAAAGGTGAAACGAATCGTCCTCACGCCTGACAATCGGAAGATTGTGGAGGAGTTCATGACGATTATGGGGATGAAGGGGCAATTTGAGGAGCATGATGTGCCGATTCCGAACAAGCTGGTGCTGTATGGCCCCCCAGGTACAGGCAAAACACTGACCGCATTCTACGTGGCCGCCAGGCTGGAGCTGCCGTTAATCACGGTTCGGCTGGATGCAATCATCCATAGCCACCTCGGGGAGACTGGCAGCAATATGCGCAAGATTTTTGATTATGCCAAGGGAGCGCCGTGTGTGCTGTTTCTGGATGAATTCGACGCGATCGCCAGAACGCGCGAGACGAATGATGAGGTGAAGGAGATGGCGCGTGCGGTGAACTCGCTGCTGCAATGTCTGGATGAGTTCGATTGCGACAGCATCCTGATCGCGGCGACCAACCTCGAAGCGGAGCTGGATCAGGCGGTCTGGCGGCGATTCGATACGAAGATGACCTATGGCATGCCGGATGAGACCAGCAGACAACAATTCATCGCCTGCCTTGTCGGTGAATTCGCCCATGAGGATGGGCTTCAGCAACAGGCGGCGGATATGCTCACGGGCAGCAGCTTTGCCGATATGGAGCAGATTGTGCTCAAGGCCAAACGCAAGGCGATCATCGACAGCCGTCCAATGTGCTGGACACATATGGAGGAAGCCTATCGGGAATATCATCCGATGGGGGTCATTGCTCATTCGTGAATAATAGTAAAAATTACTAATTAAAACAATCAAAGCGAACAAGCTTAACGATAAGGGCGAGCCAGCAACGGAGAGAATGCAGCAATGACCAGGCCCTGCGGGATCATCCATCCAGGCACCTTCTCTTTGTTCGCCAATTTGTAGTGGAGGAGAGAAGTGGACATGTATGATGTTCTCATCATCGGTGGAGGAGCGGCAGGGATTGGCATGGGCTGCGCGTTGCAGCATGCGGGTGTGGAGCGTTTTGCGATATTGGAGCGGGGGGAGATCGGCTCTTCGTTCCTCATGTGGCCGCGGGACATGCGGATGATTACGCCATCCTTTACGAGCAATGCCTATGGCATGATGGATCTGAACGCCATCGCGCTCAGCACTTCTCCTGCGTATACGCTCGGAACAGAGCATCCAACAGGCGAGGAATATGCGAACTATCTGCATGCTGTCGCGTCGTTTAAGCAACTGCCGGTGCAGACCGGAGTGGAGGTGGACGCTGTCGAGCCGCTGCAGGAAGGCGGCTTCGAGCTGCGCACCTCACAAGGCGTGATGCGCAGCCGCTATGTCATCTGGGCAGCGGGAGAGTTCCAGTATCCGCGCTTGAACAGCTTTCCCGGTGCAGACCATGCGATTCATAACAGCCTGATTGCTGAGTGGCAGGAGGTAGAGGGCGATGAGGTAGTCATCATTGGCGGCTATGAGAGCGGAGCCGATGCGGCGATTCATCTGAGCAGGCTCGGGAAGCGAGTGACATTGATTGACCGCAATGGCCGTTGGCTGCACAAGGGGAGCAGCGACCCAAGCGTCGAGCTATCGCCTTATACGAAGGATCGGCTGAAGGCAGTGCCGGACGGCGCGATCAAGCTGATGGCAGGCTGTGAGGTGAAATGGATCGAGCAAGAGGCTAATGGTGGAGGATACCTCATCTATTGCGAGGACGTGGAAGGCGGGAGCCTCATGATTCGATCGAGCCATCGACCCATTCTGGCTACCGGCTTCAGAGGCAGTCTCTCGATCGTCGAGCATCTGTTCGAGCAGGATGAGAACGGAGTGACGCGGCTGACAGGGCAGGATGAATCGACGAAGACGCCGGGGCTGTTCGTCTCTGGCCCAAGCGTGACGCACGGCTCGCTGCTATTCTGCTTCATCTATAAGTTCCGGCAGCGCTTCGGCGTTGTCGCGGAAGCGATCGTCACCCGACTCGGGCTGGATACCCAGCCGCTGGAGGCGTATCGCGAGCAGGGCATGATGCTGACCGATCTGAGCTGCTGCGGTGAGGATTGCACATGCTGACACGGCCGCTTGCAGAGCCGCAGACAGCCGTGCTGCTTGGCTTCGAGTCGTCGGGCAAATCGGCGCTGTTTCGCGGGCTGACTGGAGAGGCGACAGGCTCGGAAGCGAACTTTCGCGGCTCGACGGTGCGCACTCGGACAGCTAGACTGACCGATGAGCTAGAGCTGGCGGATGTGCCCGGCATTCGGGTGCAGGATGACAGCCGCACGACGCAGGAGGCAGTCCGTGCAGTCACCACGGCTGACATCCTCGTGTTGGTCGTCCGCGCTACACATGCAGCAACGGAGCTGCCGCTGCTGCTGGACTCGGTGCAGCTGGAAGGGAAGCGGGCATTGCTCGTACTGACCTTTGCGGACAAGATGTCCGCCGATCCAGCGGAGGTGGCGCACTACTATCGCGATTGGCTGGGCATCCCCGTCCGCATCGCGGATGCCCGCCGTCTGACGGATGCGCTGCGCACGGAGCTGCTGCTGTCGGTGCCCCTCGCCAAGCCGATCCGCCCCAAGGCGAAGGCATTGCTAAAACCGGATTTCCCTGCCGCGGCTCCACAGTCGACCCTATTCGAGCACCCGCTGTGGGGCCGACCCTTGTCGCTGCTGCTGACGCTGCTGCTGTTCGCGGCTCCGGTGCTGCTGGCCTATCAGTTGTCCTCATGGCTGCAGCCGATCATCGACGAGCGGGCTATCGACCCGTTCAAATCACTGCTTGCTGGCACTGATCCGCTGTTGCAGCAGCTGCTTGTTGGCGATTACGGCATCATCAGCCTCGGCTGGTATTCGTTTCTGTGGGCGTTCCCAGTCGTGTTGCTGCTGGGCGTTAGTGTTGCGCTCGCGGAGGAGAGCGGCGTCAAGGATCGGATCACTGACTCGCTGGATGGCTGGATGCGCCGCATCGGACTGAGTGGCCGCGATCTCATTCCGGTGCTGTCGGGCTTCGGCTGCAATGTAGTGGCTGTCTTCCAGAGCCGTGCATGCAGTGCGTGTACCCGCCAATCCTGCGTGTCGCTGATTGCTTATGGCTCCGCGTGCAGCTACCAGATCGGAGCTTCGCTATCGGTGTTCGGCGCCGCCGATCATCCTTGGCTGGCCGTGCCGTATGTGGCACTGCTCGGGGGAGTTGGCGCACTGCACACGCGGCTGTGGAATCGATCGGCAAGCTCGGCAAGCCGTCTGGCTGAACCGGTCTATGCCTCGCGAACCTTCCTTCAGTTGCCAGGATTGCGTGCTGTACGATGGCGTGTTCGTACCGTTATTCGGCAATTTGTACTTCAGGCCATGCCGATCTTTCTCGGCATCTGCCTGCTGGCTACGGTGCTTCAGTTGACAGGTATTATGGCAGGGCTGTCGCGGGCGGCAGAGCCGCTGCTGCAATGGTTTCATTTGCCTGCGGAGGCAGCGGGCGGCGTCATCTTCTCTATCTTGCGCAAGGATGGACTGCTCGTGTTAAATCAGGGGGAGGGAGACTTGCTCGCCTCGCTGAGCGCTGGTCAGGTGCTTGTCCTCGTCTATCTGGCCTCGACGTTGACTGCTTGCCTCGTTACGCTGTGGACCGTTCGGAAGGAGCTGGGCTGGGCCTTTGCAGGCAAACTGGCGGGCAAGCAGGCGGCTACATCTCTAATATCGACGATGCTGCTCGCACTGTTGATGAGCAGATGATGAGCAATAGATATATATGTATCACGGAGGCGTATTCCCGCAAGGGATACATGGCGGTGCCACAAGACATGAACATTTAGCCGCGCACAGTTCCCGCGCAGGGTGCAAGGCTGTATGACGAAGTGCCGAGCCATACGTTCTGAGCGGGTATTGCGGCATACGTAGTTACCGATGAGATCGAATAAGGAGTTGACGAGGGATGAGCGTATCTAGTCAGGAAGAGGCAGCAAAAATTCCGGTGACGGTGCTCAGTGGCTATCTGGGCGCAGGCAAGACAACAGTATTGAACCATGTGCTGCATAACCGGGAAGGGCTGAGAGTGGCAGTCATCGTCAATGACCTGAGCGAAGTGAATATCGATGCTGGGCTTGTGCGGGATGGCGGAGGCCTGAGCCGCACGGAGGAGAAGCTGGTGGAGATGTCCAATGGCTGCATCTGCTGCACGCTGCGCGACGATCTGCTGCAGGAGGTGGAGCGACTGGCGCGCGAGAAGCGGTTCGATTATATCTTGATTGAATCAACGGGCATCGGGGAGCCCTTGCCTGTAGCGCAAACCTTCACCTATGTAGATGATGAGCTGGGCATTGATCTATCGAAGCTGACCCGTCTGGACTGCATGGTGACGGTGGTGGATGCCTTTCATTTCTGGCAGGATTATAATACCCGCGAGACGCTCAAGGATCGCAACCAGGATGCGGGCGAGGGAGATACACGAGGTGTCGTGCATCTGTTGATCGACCAGGTGGAGTTCTGTGATGTGCTGATTCTGAACAAATGCGACCTTGTCAGCGAGGACGAGCTGAACAAGCTGGAAATGGCGCTGCGCGGACTGCAGCCGAGGGCGCGGATCATTCGCACGAGCCAGGGCAAGGTTGATCCGAAGGCGATTCTCAATACCGGATTATTCGACTTCGAGGCGGCGAGCCAATCGGCGGGCTGGATACAGGAGCTGCAAAAGGAGCATCACACGCCGGAGACCGAGGAGTACGGTATAGGATCATTCGTCTACACGCGCAAAATCCCGTTCCATCCAGAGCGATTGTTGAAGTGGATGGCCAAATGGCCCAAGGAGGTTGTTCGCTCGAAGGGTCTGATGTGGCTGGCGACGCGCAACAGCATGGCGATCTCGTTCAGCCAGGCAGGCGTGTCGCGGCAATTGTCCCCGGCGGGGCTATGGGTGGCCGCACTGTCGGAGGAGGAGCGTCAGGCCTACTTCGGCGGCGACTATCCGAAGTCTCCAGATTGGGATGAGGTGTGGGGGGATCGGGTGACGAAGCTTGTCTTCATTGGCGTCGATCTCGATAAGGAACGCATCACAAGCAGTCTGGACAGCGCATTGCTCACCCCGGAGGAGCGTAACGGCAATTGGCGCGAGCTGCCTGATCCGCTGCCGAGCTTCTAATATAGGATGCTTATATAGGGCTGTTCGGAGAACCCTGTTTGAATATATAACATTTATAAGTGCTGTTGGCCTTATAAGCGCTTCTATACGCGAAACGAAGCTTAGCCCGTCCAGGACGGCGACAGCGTATACGCTTGGTCGTTCTCAAATCAATAGCAAACATCAGGAACGCTGATCCTCATAAGGCGTTCTTTGGTGTTTGCTTTTTTCGGTTGATGGGCTGAAAGGCTGCGTTTCAGACGCTCCCTGTTGCTGTCTATATAGGGCATCCTTAATGTCTGACTAGGCTCAATGGTCACCATTCGGAATCGGCTTGATGTACAGCAGGGCTAGCCATTCCTCTGTGGCACAACCCCTTTTACATAGTCCTGCAGAAAATCGAAGGCATCCTGATCGCCTGGGGCAAGGGATTGCTCCAGGATGAACCCGGTGGCCTGGCTGATCTTAAGGATGGAGTCCCCTCGTTGGATCGAGTAGTAGGGCAGATGAACACGGTATTCCTGGTTTCGGGAGACCATCTCATCGACTACGATAAAGCTGTTCACCATAACATCCGGTGGCAACAGGATGACTTCTCCACAGATTTCAATACGTGAGCCTAGTGCATCCTCCCCAGCTAATGTAATAAGCTGGCCTTCACCAGTCGGGGCCGACAAGTCCTCTTGAGATGGCCGTTCTCCGTCCGTTATACAGGATGCTGGAATGGAGCTGGAGGCTGACTTTTCGTGGTATATATACAGCGCGGCAAGGACAAGGGTCACGGCAATCCCGCAGACGGCTGCCATCCTGCGATTCATGTTCATGGTAACTTCCCTCCTAAGTGAAGATAGGAACCGATGCTCGACATAGGTTATTTTCTGGTGCTTGTATTATGCTGGAATTAGTGGTCATCCTTACCTCTATAGACGCGAAAAATGAAGCAAGGTTACACCCCGGACAGCCCACTTATCAAAACTTTTCAATAACTCATTGACTTTCCCCCTTACTGAAGGGTTTATACTGGGTACACATCAGCACAATGAAGTGGAGGCTTGGAGATGTTTAAAATAGGCGAGTTCTCGATGCTAAGCAAGGTTCCTGTCAAAACATTACGATACTATGATCGAATCGAGCTGTTAAAGCCCGAAAAAACAGATCAGGCTACAGGGTATCGCTACTATTCAGCAGAGCAACTATTTCAGGTGAATCGAATCTTTCTGTACAAAGAATTAGGCTTTACCTTGAAGCAGATGGCTCAGCTTCTTCATGAGGATATTTCCCTAGATCAGCTCCAGGGTATGTTTAAGCTCAAGGAGAGCGAAATTCAACAATTAATCGAGAGGGAGCAAGAAAAATTAGTTCGGATCAAGGAGCGTATGCATCTCATCAAACGAGAAGGGAGTGTTGAAAAGGAGCAGGAGGTCATCATCAAAACTGTAGAGAGCAAGCGACTTCTATCGTTTCGTTCCTGTGGGGCCGTAGAGGACATTCCTTCCCTATTTCAAACCTTCCATCAATTGTGGGATACGTATGACGAGGAATGGGTCACAGAGCCTCAAGTCGTGCTATGGAGGGAATCGCCCGACCAGGCAAATGATTTTGAATTTGAGGTCGGTTACGCGGTAAAAGGGGAGATTACCTCTCTTCCAGATGAGTTATCGATCCGTGCTCTACCAGCGGAGACGATGGCCACGCTGCTATTTCATTCGAATTCCCCCTTTGCCCAGACGACTTGTATTGATTTGGCGACCTGGATCGAGGAGAATGGCTATCGCGTGAAGGAGGATCAGCCGGGTAGAGAGATTTATCTACCACTGTCCGGGGAACAAGGGGATCGCTTAATCGAGATTCAAATCCCGATTGAACGATGAAGTACGATTATATAATGTGCGGTATAAAGGAGAAATGTTGGCTTGAAGAATAAACCCGTCATCTATTTGCTGGCACTGGCCGTCTTTTTGATCGGAACGATCGAATATATTATCACAGGCATCATCGAAATGGTGGCTGCCGACTTGCATGTATCGACAGCGGCCGCGGGGTTGCTGGTGACTTCCTTCGCCCTTTCAGCCGCTATCGGGGCTCCCATTGTTATTGCCCTTACCATTAATGTAGACCGCAAAAAGCTATTGTTATGGATGCTTGGCCTATTTATCGTCAGCAATTTCATTACTTTTTTAAGTCCATCATTTGAAATGGTGCTCCTCTCCCGAATGCTGCAAGGGTTAAGTGGCGGAATCGCTACCGTTGTCGCCATGGGGGTCGCGACTCGTCTGGTCGAGACGGAAAGGAGAGGGAGCGCGATCGGGCTCATCTTAATGGGTCTAAGCAGCTCCTTGGTGCTTGGTGTACCTCTTGGCACATTCCTTAGTGACCTGATAGGCTGGAGAGCATTATTCGTTCTCATCAGTGTCATCACCTTCATTCCACTATTCGTAGTGTATCGAAGTGTACCCGCGATTAAGGAACAAGAACCGGTTACGATCGGGATGCAATTATCCTTATTGAAGGATAAGAGGATTGTCATTGCTGTTGTTATAACGTTATTTTATGTTGGTGCCTACTCCATGTTATTTACGTATTTGACGCCCTATCTGCAAGCTTCAGCGGAGCTCACCATGGCACAAATTAGCGGTATTTTATTGCTTGCGGGAATCTGCAGCTTCATGGGCTCCAGCATTGGAGGGAAAGTAGGGGACAAGAAGGGGCCTAAATTCACGATTCTGATTGGACTAACGTTACAAGCTATTATGTTAAGCTCACTCGCCTTCATCGGAGCTAATCTGGTGGCTCTGATTGTGGTGATGATGGTATGGATGATCGCTACATGGAGCACATCTCCAGCCCAACAGCTCTATTTAGTTACACTGGTGCCCAAATCGCCGGATATTGCCTTGAGTGTGAATACATCCTTTATTCAATTTGGATTTGCCCTCGGCTCGGGGCTAGGAGGCTTGGTCATCAGCGGTACATCGGTATTGGATCTGAGCTGGTTCAGTGCGGGCATCGTTGTACTGGCTCTACTCATGACCTTCATGCTAGTCGTCCTGGATCGAGCCTCTGGCCGTAAGACAACGGTATCGTCAATGTGAACACAGTCTTAGTTGAATGAAGAAGAGGAGGGGGCAAGCTGCCTGCCTCCTCTTCGATATGTCTGTGAAACGCAGCTTCGCCCGTCGAGGACGGCTCAAGGCGACTACGCTTGATATAGAAGAAGTTACCGCTTATACGTCTCTCCTATATCTAGGCGAAATGGAGCTTCGCCTATCGAGGACGGCGGCAGCCGTTATGCTGGAGTATTGGTTTCCGAAGCAAGCAAGGTATCCAGCAAGCGAATAATCATCGCGACGGACTCCGCACGGGTAGCGGGAGCATTAGGCTTGAACAGGCCATTCCCTGCTCCGCTTACGATTCCGGCCGCTGTGAACGCGTTGATCGGCTCGGAAGCAAAGCTCGTGGCTGTATCCTCGAAGGTCGCCGCTGCACCAGGTACATAGTCTGTCAATCGAGCCAGCATCGCCACGATCTCGGCGCGTGTGACCTCCTGGTCTGGACGGAAGGAGCCGTCCTTATACCCATTGATCACCCCATGCTCGTGCAAGGCAGCGATGGCTTTCGCAGCCCAATGCCCCTGTGTATCCGGGAAGGAGGCTGTCCCGGATTGCGGGAGAGCAAGAGCCTTGGCAACCATCGTGGCGAACTCGGCGCGCGAGACCTTGTTATTAGGACGATAGGTGCCATCGCTATAGCCCGTTACAATCCCCAGCTTGGAGGCGCGCTCTACATAGGATGCGCTCCATGAGGTGGCTGGAACGTCCGAGAAGCTTACTGCAGGCGCGGACGTTTCTTGTTTCAGCCGCTCTCTCACGGCAGCTACATCCACCTTGTCGTTAAAGACGGGCTTCGTAGCGGTCGGTGCGGGTGATGGCGTTGGTGTCGGTGCTGGTACAGGCGTCGGCGCTGGTTCCGGTGCTGGCGCAGGCGAAGTCGATGGGGAAGGGTACCATGGCGCAGGCTCGCTTGCCTTGGCCTTCACAACCGAGAATGTATCCACCGACTGACCGGCAATGGTGCGCGCTTCGACTTGAATCTTATCCTCCGTAACGGTGATGTAGGAATAGACCGGAACATCCTCATCAAAGATATAGCTCAGATAATCATATTTAGTGCCATCATAGAACTTCCAGCCCGAAGCGCCGCCATCCATATAGATCGTGCCCTTCGTTGAGGAGAGGTTCGGCTTGCCGTTCTGCATAGGATAGGTGCGTCCATACACATGATCATGACCGACCAGCACGAGATCCACTTGCTTCGCTTCGATAATCGGCGCAAAATACTTTTGCGTATACTCCACCAGGGACTGTCGGCCGCTCTCTGTATGGTAAGCAGGACGGTGGAACATGATGATCGTCCACTTCTTATCATTGTCGTTCAGATCCTGCTCCAGCCATGACGCTTGCTCGATCATCTGCTCCTCTGTGCCCTCGGAGTTGAGGACAATAAAATGAGTGTCATCGACATTATACGAATAAGCATATTGCCGTTGTGACTCCGGTCCGTTCAGCGGGAAATTCGCCCCTTTGGTGAAGACCTCTTTTCCTTCGCTCTTCACATCATGATTCCCCAAGGTTAGCGCGCTAGGAAGCTTCGTTGCATAGATGGAGGAGGCTTCCCAGAACTTCTGCCATTCCTCGAATGCTCCGCCCGCATCGACCATATCTCCGCCATGCATAATGAATTGCGTGGAGGGATGCTGCTCCAAGGCACTCGCCATTAATTGTTGATAAGTCTGCATCCCATGAGCTTGATTGGTATGGGAATCGGTAATAAACAGGAAGGAGGTCGGTGTTGATGTGTCCCGATCCACCGTAGAATAGTCATACCACGCAGACCAGTTGCCCTCATAGCCTACACGATATTTGTAGGCCGTATTGGCCTTCAAGCCGGTAACCAGAGCGTTATGGAACCGGATCTCTCCCTTCGCTCCATTCTCCTTCATGCTGAGCACCTGCAGCTCGCTCTCTGCCTGCTGCTGCTCCACCTGTGCAGCCGTGGGACTATTGCTTGTTCCCCATTGGCTGGCCTCGATGGTCTCAATATAGGTCACTGTACGATCGGATCTGGTTTGCCAGGCAACACTTAGCTGCGAGGACATATCCTCCGCTACATAGGTTTGAACATATTGAGGCACATCTGTGCCATACTGCTCGACCACTTCATATGGGACGACCTTACTATTCTGATCGCCATTGACCGCCTGAATCTGATACGTTCCCAGCGCCAATGTCGCCAGATCGGTCTTGAGCTGTCCATGGGCATCGGTCTTGCCGAGACTTCCGCTCAATAGCTGAGGCTGAACATCGGATGCCAAGATGTAGCCGCTCACCTGTCCATCTGGCAGAATAACCTCATATAGTCCATCCTCCGGCTCTGCAGAAGCGTAGTAGCGCTCGCCAGCTTGGGCAACCCGCAGTACACCAGAGGAGGTGTCATCATCCTCATAGATCGTAGCGGTCGGTGCGGTCACTGTCACGACAGAGCTTTGCTTCAGCAGACCGGTAAACATAATGTCCGCGCCTTCGTAGGGTCTGCCCTCGCGATCCAGTACAGTTAGTGTGGAGACCGTACCGAGGCCGACACCTGTCATCCTTAGCTGGTAGGGGAAGGCGATCGTATAATGAATAGGGGGTGCAAGCGGCGAGCTGGTCTGCACCTGCCCGGCAGTCAGACTTCCCTGACTCATCGTGATGCGCTTATATTTCTCGCCGCGCTCCAGTACCGCATGAGAGTTGACTCTGAAGTTCACGGTTACGGCATCGCGGGCATGAGCGGCTGTCATCTTATCCAGCCTGATCTGAACCGTTCCCCGCTCGTTATCCGTTGTTGTATCTAGGCTAATTCCGTCTGCCTGAACGACGCTCTCTACCTGAAGGGTAGCAGGATCGTATTGCAATGCAAATTGCGCTTGCTCGGCCTTTATGTAGTCTTGGATACTAATCGTTACAGGGTATCGCTCATTGCTCACCGCTTCAGCGGGGGCTGTCATGAGCAACCGCTCTCCGGCGTTTACGGTGAAGGCATAGGTCATCCCCGCCGGGTTGCCGTTGCGATCCTTCACTTCAATGACCAGCTCATGATAGCCGCCATCCACATCGCTGCCTGGGTAGGTTAACAATTGGGTATCTGGCGAGTAACGTACATCGGCTGTAATATCGGCGCCATCGAGCAGGACAGATAATGTCGTCAGATCAAGACCCGATCCAGCGTCAGCAAGTTCAACCTTCAGCTCATCCAGCGGAGAGGTTAACACTTCATTCTCGACAGGGGATACGGGATGAATAACAGGCACATCGCGATCCTCATCCGTCTCCTCATAGATGAAGGTAATGTCATCGACCCAGATCGAGCCTTTGTTCTTCTTGCTCATATTGGATTGCTTCAACTGGAAGAACAGCTCCAGGACGATCGGGCCCGCCTTCCCCTGCGGGACAGCAGCCTCGATATACTTCCAACCCTGCCAGTTGATGCCCGTATCGTTCGCATCATAGAATTCTGCCTGGAACGAGGAGCCGCCCTGATCTCTGAACTTCGTCGTGAGCAGATGGCCTTCATTATTTCCATATACCCACATGCCTACCTTGACAGGATAACCTGTCACCGGGATCCGGCCTGCCTTATAGCCCACCTCAATCTGCGACGGATTGTCCACGATGTCAATCATATCGTAATCGATCCGGGCCGAGTATTGTCCATTCCGCACATGCTTCTTGTCATCCTCCAGATGAAGGCTCGCACTGTACATCCGTTTGGGATTAAACTTCACATCCGAGATGCCATCCTCGAAATCCTCCACCAGAACAGATGGCGCTGACCCTTCGGCCGCATAGACAGGATGAATGGGGCCGCCCTGCAAGCCCCCCAGCAACGATACCAATGATGCGATGACAATGGTTTTGTTCAATCTGTTAGCCTTCATTCCCTCTGCTGATCCCCCTTGAACACGTATTTGTCCAAGAGTCACTATAACAGGTGAATGTAAATTTCATTCGGCATCATTATTAAATCAGATGCATCGTTAAGTTATTCCCCTGCTAAAACTTATCAGGAAACTGTTTGACAATTCCTTCGGTCAGGATGTCCGCAAAATGAATCATATGGAGCTCATTCTTGTCGGTAGCCGCAATATCTCCTGGCCAGTTGCCCTTGATGCGTTCCATCACGATTTCTGTAATCAACTGAAGATGTGTGTATAGCATATCCTGCATCACCTTAAACGGCCAGTTCGGATTGGCTTCACTTAAAAATTTGGCAATATCATCGGCGTTTTTGTGCCAGTCTGCTTCTAGCTTTGTCACTTCCGCCTGCTTGCCCGCTTGTGCAGATGCTACAATTTTCCCTGCGATCTGAATATGCTCTGTAAGCAGCTCAGCAAGCTTGTTTCCGGCAGCTTCTCCGTAATAAGGCTTGATGATATTCCCAATATCCTGCTGGTTTCGTAGCAGTCGGTTCAATACGTCCTTTTGATCTTCGAGATTGGCTAGGGCGCTGACAATATAGCTTCTCGTCCATATCGTATGGTCGATCCAAGCCTTCTGCATGTCGCTTTTGAGCTCCACCATTTTCGGGCTTAGGCAGGTCAAAGCCTTGTTTTCGCTCCATTTTGCTTGTGCAGACATCACGGGCACGATGTTCAAGCTCATCGTCAATGCTAGAAGCAATGCAAGCAACGATTTGTTTTTCACATTCACTACTCCCTCTGTGTTTTAGTTGAAAACAGCGAGGTTAGTTTAGGAAAAATAGCTGCAAACTATACAAAAAGCAGCATCCCGCTAGCCCTCAATAAGCTTGTGATTGCTAGGGGTTCTCATCATTATGTAACGATAACAAAGCCCCGCCCCGATTCTAAGGAACGGCAGGCGAGGCTTTGTAGCAACGAAGCTTAGTTCGTCAAGGATGTCAGCAACCGTTGACGCATGCCAGCTACTGACTTCTATTCCGTATACCAGCTCTTGATCTTCTGATCTGACGGGAGCAGGAAGGTGAGCAGGCCGAGCAGCGGCAGCAAGCTGACAACCCTGAGCACGGCATCCAGGCCGTACAGGTCGGTCAGGCCGCCGAGCGCGACCGCGCCGAGTGCGCCGAGACCGAACGACAGGCCAGTCGTCAGGCCGGACACGGTGCCGATCATGCCGGGCACCAGCTCCTGCGCGTAGACGACGGTCACCGACCAGCCAGACATGAGGATCAGTCCGGTGACGGCGACTAGCGGATAGGCCCAGAAGGCATCTGCATATGGCAGCGCCATCGCCAGCGGCACCGTGCCGACCATCGAATAGAAGAGCACATTGCGCCGCCCGAAGCGGTCGGACAGCGGCCCGCCGAGGAACGTACCAAGCGCGCCCGTGGCGGCGAACAGGAAAATATAGATCTGCGCATGCTGCAGCGTCAGATTGAACTTCTCCATCAGTTGGAACGGGTAATAGATCATAATGCTGGAATGATACCATGTGCGCACGAACAGCAAGGTCATAATGAGACCGATAGCATACGTAATCTGCTTCTTGCGCTGCGGGCTCATCTGCGCCGCTGCTTGTCCCTTCTGCTTCACAGCAATCGGGTGCGCAGCCAGATAATCGCGATACCAGCGGGCGATGGATAGCTGCACCACGACCGCGCTCAGCGTAATGGCCGTGAACCAGAGCGCGCCGATCTGTCCGAGCGGGACGAAGATCAGGGCCGTCATCACCGCTGCCAGCGATTGGCCGGAGTTGCCGCCGACCTGGAAGATCGACTGCGCCAGTCCACGGCGTGAGCCGCCAGCCATGTAGGCAACGCGCGAGGCCTCGGGATGGAACACGGCTGAGCCGAGTCCGACCAGCAGCACGGACAGCAGCACCGTCCAGTAGCCGGGCGAGAAGGCGATCCCCAGCACGCCGAGCGTCATCAGCCCCATGCCGATCGGCAGCAGATACGGATTCGGCTTACGATCCGAATAGAGGCCGATGACCGGCTGCATGACCGATGAGGTCATATTGAGGGCAAATACGATAATACCAGCCTGCATGTACGTGAGGTTCATCGCTTCCTTTAATATAGGGAGGATAGCAGGGATGATCGCCTGGATCGTATCATTGACCAGATGGACGATGCTAATCGCGATCAGGATGCGAAAGACCGTCGGCTTCACATCAGACCGCGGCGCGGAAGCCGCGCGGATGAGTGAAACATTTTCTATGGGTGACTGCAAGGTAAGCTTCATCTCCTTCAAGTGGACATTCTCTCCTATTATAGCAGAGCCGTTGCGGGCGGCAAGTGATATGGGATTGCATTTTCGGGCACAAAAAGCAGATAATCTGCTTTATGCGTCAGCATACTCGATGGGATCATATGTTTCTATTCTGGAAGATGGCCTCCAGTCAAGTGAACAGCAAGTGACAGGCAGGTGTGGCGTCCTTCTTCCTGGTCGCGGGTATGTGCCAAAATAGCTTTGCGTTCCGGCCAGCAATCAAGTATGATGTAAAGAATAGTGAGTGAGTATGGTGGCAGGCTAGCTGAGCCTGCTGTCAGACCGGGCGGCAGGCGGATGAAGCTGCTGAGGGTCTTCATTTTATTTTGTCTAAAAGGAGTCTGTGAATTAATGAGTGCGAAGGCGAGTTCAAATGTTAAAATTGTCGATTGTACAATTCGGGACGGCGGTCTCGTAAATAACTGGGATTTCAGTGTTGAATTTGTTCAACATCTGTATAGCAGCCTGAATGAGGCTGGCGTGGAATATATGGAGATTGGCTACAAAAACTCGCCCAAGCTGCTCAAGGGCGCGGATTCCGCTGGCCCATGGCGGTTTCTGGATGATGAGTTTCTGCGCAAGGTGATCCCGCAGAAGCTGAACACGAAGCTGTCTGCACTCGTAGACATCGGGCGTGTCGATGCTGATGATGTGCTGCCGCGTGAGGAAAGCCTGCTCGACCTGATCCGTGTGGCCTGCTACATTCAAGATGTGGATAAGGCGCTGGAGCTTGTGCAATTGTTCCACGACCGCGGCTATGAGACGACACTGAACATTATGGCGCTCTCCAACGTTATGGAGCACCAACTCCTCGAAGCCTTCGAGCAGATCAATGACAGTGTTGTGGATGTGGTCTACATTGTAGACTCCTACGGCAGCCTGCTGCCTAATGATTTCCGTCTGCTCGTGGAGAAGTTCAAGAAGCATCTGCCGAACAAGCGATTGGGCGTTCATACGCATAACAATATGCAACTGGCATTTGCCAATACGCTGGTCTCGGCAGAGTACGGGGTTGAGCTGCTGGACGCTTCCGTGTACGGCATGGGACGCGCAGCGGGCAACTGCCCGACCGAGCTGCTGGTGGCGAATCTGAAGAACTCCAGATATAGCCTTCGTCCGGTGCTGGATATGATCGAGAAGCATATGATTCCGCTTCGCGAGAAGGAAGAATGGGGCTACATCATTCCTTACATGATTACGGGCATGCTGGACGAGCACCCACGTTCAGCGATGGCGCTGCGCAATACGGCGGACAAGGACAAGTCCGTTGAATTCTATGACAAGCTGACGACACCAGAGGTTTCCTTCGGCGGCTAAGCTCGGACTAGATCGGACTGAACTGTATTCGAAGCTAAAGATGTATCCGGCTGGCTATCATTTCACACGAGACGGATACTGGAAAAGGAAAGGCCCCCTTGCGGGGCTTTTTCTGCAATATATAAGAGAGGGGGCGGAAGCTGTGGCCTTGTCGAAGATCATGACACGCAAAATCTATGAACAGATTGCCGATCAGATGAAGGAGCATATATTGGCCGGGGGCTGGAAGGCCGGAGAACGGCTGCCTTCAACGAAGGAGCTGACCGAGCAATTCCAGGTCGGGCGGTCGACGATGCGTGAGGCACTTAGCGCGCTCAAGGCGATGGGGCTGATCGATATTCGTCATGGCGAGGGCTGCTTCGTCAAGGAGATGACGGCGGCAGAGCTGGAGCTGCCACAGTTCGACGCGCTCTTGCTAAGCAAGGAGACCATCCTCGAATTGCTGGAGGCGCGCAAGGCGCTGGAGGTATCCAACGCGGCGATTGCGGCGGTCAAGCGGACGGAGGAGGATCTGGCGTCGTTCGAGCGGCTGCTTGCCATTATGGAGCAGCATGCGGGCGACCAGCAGGAGGGGGAGAAGGCGGACATTGGCTTTCATCAACTGCTGGCTCAGGCGACCCATAATTCAATTATGGTGCGGCTGCTCGATTCGATTGCCTCACAGATGGAGATTGCGATCCGCGAGACAAGACAATTGCAGATGTACAGCAGCAAGGAGGTCTCCTATCGTCTCTGGCAGGAGCACCGCGCGATCTATGAGGCGGTGGCGAAGCAGCGGCCAGCCGAGGCAGAGCAGTGCATGAGGACACATCTGGAGCATGTAGAGCAGATGGTGCGAGATGTTCTGGATGGAGAGTAGCGCCGACATTGACGATCTATTGTAATCCAGATGTCGGATGAGCTGATCTGCCGGAGAGAGCGACAAAAGGCGATGCAGCGCTGAGGATGGGCTCCTCTTGCGTGGCATCGCCTTATCTATACTTCGCAAGCTCTGTGGTGCGAGACGCAGCATGGGGCGACCAGGCGGTGAAGGATGCTCTTGAGCGGGGTTGAAGACACGTCCTAGACTATCTCGATCTCGAATCCCTCGATCTGCTCTGCTGCATCCTGCAATAGCGCTATAATGTCGTGTACTCCCACGTCCGGCTCGGATCGTACCGTGTCAGCAGCATGCTCCGCTTCCTCCCCCAGCAGTCGCTTGGCTCCGACAAGCCGCAAGGTCAGTGGCAGCTCGATCCATCCCTCCAGAACATCCCAGAGTGCATCCAGATTGCGCCCGTACCACTCCGGCAGGCCGAGCTGCTCTTGCAGCCGCTCATGAATAGCCGCCGCGCTGCTCGCACCCTCCAGCTCTATGCTAATGGATTGCATAACGTCACCCCTTTCCGTCATAGATGAGTGTAAAGCTCTGATAATGATCCTGAGTCATATAGATCAGCATGTCATTGGAGTAGAGCAGCCGCTCCGCTCCGCGCTTACCGCCATCATAATGAATATCGGCCTCATACCAGGTACGCCCCTTGGCTTTGGGGAGCCGCCCCTCGCGATTCTGAAACACATCTCCGCCGATGGCTGCGCCGGGCGCAATCTTGTGCAGATTGCCTTGCTGGGCAACCCAGCCGAGCTTGCGCGCTTCGGCCTTGGTCATATAGTGCTCCGGCAGCTCCTGGTGTTTAATGAGGTAGAGCGCGACCTCTCGAAACTCCTCCAGGCTGCTGTCACTGCGAGCCATCTTCTCAAATTGCTCATCCAGCACGATACCAGTATGATCGGCAGCTCCATCTTGCCCCCATGATTCGTTACGTAGCGGGTCATCGGAATGATCCTGCTCCGCTGTATGCGGGGCTTCTATTCCTTGCTCACTGGCAGCGGGCGGCTGATCCAGCAGCTCGTTCATTGCGCCGCAGCCTCCCAGCATGGAGACCATAACAGCCATGGCGAGCATCAGGCCCGCGATCCATAGCCGCTTCCATCGATGCGCTAGGTTCATGTTGCGTTCATCCTTTCCTCATTTTCCCATGTTCCAGGAGTACTTCTTCCTGTAGCATTATAGAATGGGGGGTGGCGGGTGTGCAAGCGAACCGCAGGATTAGGGGGATTACGCGGTAACGATGTAAAAAAAATCACATCCCCTCTTTATTTTTAGGCAGATGTCTGATAACCTGATAATTAAGAATACAATAATGATGAAGCGGATTCATTTCCGGCAAATATGATGATCAGAGGTGTCCAGAATGCGGGTGTCTTTATTTATTACCTGTCTAACGGATCAGATGTTCCCGGAGGTCGGGGAGAGTATTGTGCGGATATTGCATGATTACGGCTGCGAGGTGGATTTCCCAGAAGGGCAGACATGCTGCGGGCAGATGGCATTTAACAGCGGGTACCAGGATGAAGCACGCGAGGTAGCCAAAACACTCATTCGGGCGTTCGAGCACAGCGAATATGTCGTCTCGCCGTCAGGGTCATGCAATGGCATGATTCACCATTATTATCCTCATCTGTTCAAGGATGACCCGGTGTGGGAGCCGAAGGTGCAGGCATTGATTCATAAAACCTATGAATTTTCGCAATTTCTGGTGCAGGTGCTCCGTGTCACCGACCTGGGTGCAACCTTCCCGCATAAAGTGACCTATCATCCGTCCTGTCATGCGACCCGTCTGCTCGGAATTCAGGAGGAGCCGCTGCAACTGCTCGCCCATGTGAAGGGCGCCGAGTTTGTAGAGCTGCCTGCGAAGGAGGATTGCTGCGGGTTCGGCGGTACGTTCTCAGTGAAGATGTCGGATATGTCCGAAGCGATGGTATGTGAGAAGGCCGCCAACATATGCAGCACGGGGGCAGAGGTGCTTGTTGGCTCGGATATGGGCTGTCTGATGAGCATCGGGGGGCGACTGAATAAGGAAGGACGTCCGATACGGGTGATGCATCTGGCTCAACTGCTGGAGGAAGGGAGGAAGGCGTAATGAGTGCAGGGGGGCATGGATCAGCACTAGATGAACGGATCGGCTCGGGGCTGAAGGAGCGGACACGGCAGGCGCTTGGGGACGAATATTTGCGCAAGGCGGTTGCCTATACGACGAATAAGCTCAAGACTGGCAGGCTGCAGGCGATGGATATGTTCGGCGACTGGGAGGCCTGGCGCGAGCGCGGTCGGGCGATCCGGGAGCATACGATTAACCATCTCGACTACTATTTGTCGCAGTTTGCGGACAATGTGACGAAGCGGGGCGGCAACGTCTATTTTTGCGGCGGGGCATCGGATGCTGTCAGCACGTTCATGGAGATTGCAGGCAAGCATCAGGCGAAGCTGGTAGCCAAGGGCAAATCGATGGTATCTGAGGAGATTCATCTGAACCACCATCTGGAGCAGCATGAGATGGAAGCCATTGAGACCGATCTGGGTGAATATATCCTGCAACTGGCGAAGGAGACGCCCTCTCATCTGATCATTCCGGCTATTCACAAGAACAAGCAGCAGATCGCCACGCTGTTTACGGAGGCATCGGGTCAGCATTTTGAGCCGGAGACGAAGGTGCTGGCGGAGTATGCGCGCAAGAAGCTGCGCAATTATTTTCTGGAGGCGGACATTGGGCTGACGGGCTGTAACTTCGGTGTAGCGGAGACAGGCTCGATCACTCTGGTTGAGAATGAAGGCAATGGACGCATGGTGTCGACCGTGCCGAAGGTGCATGTTGTCGTCATGGGGATGGAGCGGCTCGTGCCGACGATGGAGGATCTGGAGGTCGTGCTCAATATGCTGGCGCGCAGCGCCACCGGACAGAAGCTGACCACCTACACCTCGCTCATTACCGGACCGAGGCGGCCGGAGGATCTGGATGGGCCGGAGGAGCTACATGTCATCATTCTGGATAACGGACGTTCCCAGCAGTTGGGCGATCCGATCTTTCAGGAGGTATTGCATTGCATCCGCTGTGCGGCTTGTCTCAATGTATGTCCGGTCTATCGCCATGTCGGCGGGCATACCTATGGCACGACCTACAGCGGGCCGATCGGAGCGGTGTTGACGCCATTGATCCAGCAGGATATGAAGGAAGCGGGGACGCTGTCCTATGCGTCAAGCCTGTGCGGGGCATGCTATGAGGCTTGCCCGATGAAGATTCCGTTGCATGATATGCTCGTTCATCTGCGCCACCGCAAGGTGAAGATGAAGCTAACCTCGTTACCGGAGCGGATCGCCTTCAAGTCGTATCAGACCGTATTCGGCAATATCACACTGTTCAAGCTGGCGACGAAGATGGGCTACTACTTGCAGCAGCCGCTCGTTCGCGGGGGGATGATCAAGTCCGGGCCGCCGCCGCTCTCCGGGTGGACGCAGTCGCGCTTCCTGCCGATGCTGCCCAAGAAGGCATTCCGTGATCGGTGGGCAGAGCTGCAGCAGGAGCTGGCTGCCAGCAGGAGCAGCGGCGCTGTCGGAAGCGTGAGCAATCAGGAGGGCACAGGTGCCGGTAAGAAAGGGGGCGCGTCCAGGTGAGTGCAGCAGAGCAAGGGATAATGAGGGGCAAGGAAGCATTTATGCGCAACATATCGAGCCGTCTTGGCCGCCGTGAGCCGCTGGCAGAACCGCCAAGCCGCCCGTTCGTCGGCGTGCCGGAGTTCTATCGCGATCGGAAGCGGACACAGGAGGAGCTGATTGACGAGTTTATTCAGAGCTGGGCTGCGCTCAGCGGGCGAACCCTTGTCGTCGATCAGGCTGAGGCGCCACAAGCGGTGGAGGCGTATATTCGCCAGCTTGCAGGAGAGCTCGGCATCCGCCGTGTCTCCCGTTGGGATCATGAGGGGCTGGAGCAGTTGGGCTTCGATAGCGCTCTGAATGCCGCAGGCATCGAGGTTGTCACGTGGCGTGAGGGCGGAGCAGATCATGTAAAGCTGGACAGCTTGCCGACAGGTGCGGAGGGCAACTGGGCGACGAGAAGTCATCTGCTGCACGCGGCGGAGCAGTGCCGACTGGGTATTGTCTGGCCAGACTGCGCGATTGCGAATACGAGCACGCTCGCGCTGTTCAGTCAGGGCGGCAAGGGACGCTCGGTCAGCCTGCTTACGGAGGCGATCGTGGCGGTCTTCCGCGCCGATCAATTGGTGTATCGGATGGGCGAGGCGTTCGCGCTGTTCAAGCAGCAGTTCCCGGAGGTGACGGAAATGCCGTCATCGCTTAATCTGATCACAGGCCCAAGCCGCAGCGCGGACATCGAGAATGATCTGACGATCGGCATTCATGGGCCAGGCAAGGTGCATGCTATTATATTAAGATAAGCGAATCGGTGTCAAGACCGTCCTTCCCTTGGGATTTGTGGGGAGGACGGTTTTTGGCTTGAGAGGTAAGACATAAAATAAAATGACGCTGATGTGAAACTTTTGAGGACTGGAAATCGTTTGTAGTCATGAAAGCAATTAATTACCATTAATGGAATCTTTGAAAATGGGGTGAATGGCTTGTATAAGCAAAAAATTCTCTATGTCGTTATGGCGGCCATCATGCTTTGTCTACCCGTTCATGCTCATGCTGGTGTAGATATGAAGACGGAGGTTCCTCTTATAATGAAATACTATGTGCCCATACTTCCATATTTTCTATTAAAAATTCAGGGAGATCATCACAAGGATGAAAACACAAATCAAGAGCCTTCAAAAATATTAGAAAAATTACAGCTTCTTATTGAGGGCCAGAAAGTAAGCAAGGATGCGCAACTACTTGAGGTCAGTATTATGTTAAAATATGATGCTGGACTATCCAAACAAGAGTTTGTCAAGCTTCATGAGGATTTTTTTGAGGGAAGCATTACGGATATGAATGGATTCGGAATCTATAGCTTCTTTGCGAAGCTAACGCCAGAACAGATTAACGATCTATCGGCATTCGAAGAGGTATCGACAATTTCTACGATTGATGATGTAAATACGGTTTATTAGCAATGATTGACGGCAGTTTGCTTGCCCTTGCTCCCCGAGGCATTGGAGATGTACTTGAACGCAGAAGAAATGGCGCAGAGCTAAGGAGAGCCTGAATTTTACGGGGTCTCCATTTCGTTATGCATCGGTATCACCTGTACTAGTAGAAGCGGTTTCAAGAATAAAAAGATTTACATAAAATTCTATTAATGGTAATATAATGTTTGATTAAATAGGGAGGGAGGTAGCGATCTTTTATTTTAAATCGAGCAAGCCATTGCTCCAAAATTAAGGGAGGACATTCAATTTATGAGACTGATTAAATCGTTTGGACTGTTTAGCATGGCATTCCTATTGATCACTTCATCTGTTGCTGCCAATGCTGAAGTGGGGACCACCTGGGCAACCATCGACAACACGGTAAGCATGAACGAGAAGGCTTTACCTCTCAAGATTCAAGTCAATGAAAAGAATATCGACAATATTGAATCCGAGCAACAGGTTGTCTTTGATCTAGATGCATTGCAACCGGAAATGTATACGGGCACATCCAAAATTTTAGATGCTCTCGATTCCCAAATGAAAGAAGAACAAGTTTACTTTGCTCCAAATACATTGAAAGTAAGTGTGATGATCAAATATGATGCCGGAATTTCGAAAGAACAATTTTTGAATCAATATGCACAAGTATTTGAGGATACCGTTGTCGATCACAACGGCTTTGGTATTTATAGTTTTTTTGCAGAGCTCACTCCAGAACAGATTGAAGAGGTAGCTAGTTTTGCAGAGGTGTCATCGATATCCACAACGGATGATGTTGTTTCTGTATATGGAGAATTTGTGGAGGGTCAAGAGGGGACATATCTCAATGCTGCCACCGAAATGACAGGAATTAAGAAAGCCAGATCAGATTACGGGGTTACAGGGAATCGAGACGGATCGGCATCATACTCCAAAAATGATTCCGTAATTGCAGTTATTGATACGGGTATTGACGGTGGGCATGTTGATTTGAGTGGTGGAAAAATAATAGGATGGAAGGATTTCGTGAATGGGCAGGCAAACCCGTATGATGACTTAGGGCATGGATCTCATGTCGCAAGTATTGCTGCGGGAACTGGAGCAGGAGATCCTAATGTCCAAGCCGGGGTCGCTCCTGGAGCTGCTCTAGTAGGGCTAAAAGTATGCTTGAGCAATACGAACTGCTCGACTCAGAATATATTAGACGCCATGGATTGGATCATCAATAACAAGGATACGTATGGGATTGATGTCATCAATATTAGTTTGGGAAGCTCCGGCAGCCCCGATGCAAGCTTCTGCAGCAAGGTAGCTTCTGCTGCTAATAAAGGGATTTTGACGGTTGTAGCTGCAGGCAATACCTCTACGGGAGCTAATTATTTTTCTTTGAACCGTCTGGGTAAATGTTCAAATGTTATATCCGTTGGCAATATGGCTGATCCCTACGAAGGGGGCTGGTATCTTAACCATACTTCGAATAGAGGCAATGGCTCACAGGGGCCGTTCTTAACAGCTCCAGGAACATTAATTAGAGCTGCCAAGGCGAACTCCATCAACGAATATGTCTCTGCTACGGGAACATCTATGGCATCTCCGATGATTGCCGGACTCGCTGCATTAATGCTCCATGCTAGTAATGGAAGTGTATCCTATAATTTTATTACAGAGGATTTTGGAATGAATGGCTATGATAAAGTGTATGGAAATGGACTCATACTGGGCCACAACACGATAAAGGCTGCGAAAGGCTCCTCCTCGGGTTCGTTCAATAACTTCCGTGATCATATTAGGGCTCAATCCAGTATTAATGCCAATACCATTGATTTTTATGACATAAAGGTAAATAGTACATCGGCATTTTTTGCAAATACCTTGATCATTAATGATGAAAATGGGGCTAAGCTTGAGTTGTATGTATGGGGACCTGGCGTTGAACCTATTCAGAACGGTCAATTAAGATTGGATTTAGCACTACGGAGTAGTACGGTGAATCTGCCACAACAAACCATTAGCTTCAAGCCAACATCAACAGGTATATATAAAATTGGGATACTAGCCCGTAACAATGCTACTTATGCTATAGACTGGTCAGGCCAAATCTCTCTTTAAAAGTTGTCATACTGCTTCCTTCTATCTACAGAAGTTGCTATCGCACCCGGTATGGGTGCGATAGTTTTTTAAGAAGGTATTATTGCGGTTTAGCGGCCTCCCGGGACAGACCCCATCCTAATGGGTTCAGTCATGGGTCGTCAATAGAAACATCACACCGAGTACAAATAATACCACCAAAACTGCGCCCCATCCTGTATTGTTAATAGAGTCCTTGCCTTGGTGAATTTTTTTCATAATAGAAACCAAATTGATAAATAATATAGCCGCAATAATTGGAAGTGAGAAAAAAATAATACCGCTCAATTCTTATACCTCCCCGTATAGGGAGGATGATGTTGCTGTCTCCCTATTTATACTTATACAAATTCACAATGAAAAAGATACGCCCGTATCTGTCATTTTCGTTGTGCTTGTTGCCCCAGTGACAGACAGGCTATTGAGACTTAAATTTAAACCAATACCAAAGGCTATGGCAATTTCTGTGTGAGTATAGTGCCCATAAGCATTTGCTTTAGTATATTGAGAACTAGAACTTGTTGTCCCAAAAATCATATGGCCTCGGCTCTTTTTTACAATCCACTCGAACGGACCATCGTTGTAGCGCTTTAAAATATCATATTTAAACGCCATTCCGTTAGGACCTTTTTTATCTGCCGTCCACTTATATACGTCTTTTGTTCCAACATATGTTTGTAATAAATCATTTGTATGGTAATCGAAAGTATATTTAAATATTTCGCTGTTCTGGATTTGAGACATATATTCTTGGTGAGTAATAGCAATTGCGTCTTGAAGAGCCCAAAATGGATTACTCAACCATTCAAAAGAATGTTTTAAATAATATCGGGTTGGAGATTGATAAGTGTCTTTTGTAACGGTAGTAATCACTTTCATCCAAGAAGTCTGCTCATCATCATTCCCTATTACTGTAGATAAAGCTGTAATATTACTAGACTTTTGAACTTCCTTGAATTCATACTCTGCAACCTCGGAAAGTGCAACTTCTTTTGATATTTCTTCTGCAAATCCGTCCGGCGTGATACGAATATATTTATCTTCAACACTAACAAGATCAGCATTCTTATCAGAGATATAGTCTAAATCTGTTTGAGTGAAATCAGCAATTTCTTGTTTTGTAAAACCAAACTCGATTGCTTTTATTAAATCCTCGTTTGTTAATACCAAAGTATTATTAGATTTTAATGTCCTTTGTTCTGTTACAGATGCCTTGTCTTTTATATTGGCTTTAAGATCCGCGATATATTCTTTAGTATATCCCAATTTTTCAAATAAAACTTCTTTATTAATATTATCAGTGCTTTGGGCGGAAACAACTGACGTCATTGAGAATAATAGAAGCAGAGAAATTAAAGCTGACACCTTTTTTTTCAAAATTAGTCACTCCAATTCTTTTTAATAGTAAAGAAATGAATTATACTCGTAATACTCCTCCCTACCCTCCCTAGAAAATAATAGTTATCCTTAAGTCAGGATTATATCCCCCTACAAGCTATTCTGTCATGACATGATTTTTTAATAATAAATGGCTGGCACGAATCTATTAAAAAATCAAGTATCATTCACCACTATAGCGATTCAGCTCATAAGAATAACAAAAGGATAATTTTAGTATAAAACTATATATATTTGTTTGTCAACAATTGTAAGTGCTTTTAAGTTAAATTTTACATGATCCTTAAGTAATTGAACCTAATCTACTTATGTTACTCTTATGTAACTACATAATTACATAAGTTCATTGAAGCGAAATTGACTTTTTAAAGCGTCAGTGAGGGAGGAAAGAACAGGACGATGCTGTTTGAGGAGCGTGGAAATGAAGCTGCGCAACCGTGCAAATCGCTTTGCGCCAGCGAGAGTACGAAAGGAACCGGACACTTTTTGTTTGACCTTGACCATACGAAGATCGTGTTCGGCCTGGGAGAATACTGTTCGCTCCGTGAAGCACGGGCAAGTTGCCATCTTTCTTGGAGCAGTTCGGTCATCCGGCTCGACCAGACATGACCATCATGTTCCGTCATCCTGCGAAGGGCAAGGAAGCGATTGTATATGATTGTTTGGAAAAAATGAAAGCAGCACTCCATGCTATACGTCAGATCAACCAGTCCTAATAAGAACCTATGATCTCCGCAAACACCACATCGAATTGACTTCCATTGACATTTTGTTTATACTTTGTTTATACAATTTAGGGGGTGGTTCGATGTTTCAAGTTCAAAAATGGGGTAACTCTCTCGGAATTCGCATCCCGAAATCCCTTGCCATGAAGGTGGGAATCGAGGAAGGAACCGAAGTCGACTTGGATATTGAGGATGGTCATCTTCTAATCAAGCCGAAGTCTGCAACACTCGATGAGTTGCTGTCCCAAATCACATCGGATAATGTCCACACCGAGATCCCAACCGGTGACCCACAAGGACGGGAAGTATGGTAAGTAATGAATACGTACCGGATCGCGGCGACTTGGTATGGTTGCAGTTTAACCCGCAAGCAGGGCATGAGCAGGCAGGTAAACGCCCAGCTTTGGTCGTATCTCCTGCTTCTTATAATGGTAAGGTCGGGCTTTCTTTGCTCTGTCCTGTAACTTCGAAGCAAAAGGGCTATCCGTTCGAAGTGGTTCTTCCGCAGGATTTGCCAATCGAAGGGGTCATCCTTGCCGATCAGGTAAAGAGTCTCGACTGGCGATCACGACAGGCAGTGTTCATCTGTAAAGTACCACCAGAGATTTTATCAGTGGTAATTACAAAACTGGACTTACTAATCCGCTAACCAATACCTTACCTTTCAAGGGGCTCCTTGGAGGTTTTTTTGACTTGACTCTGCATAGGGGTGTAGATTCGCTGTCTGTTGTAGTTAACCATGTTGTATCTGAAGATGATCGATTTGATACAGGCCATCGGATACCGCTCCGTTTTGAGCGGATATAGCATGCTTTCTTTAGCGTAGCAAAAAACTTTCCATCCTCGCGTTGTCATAGCAGCGTCCTGTGTCGCTCATGCTTTGAAGGGCCCCGTGTTTAGCTAGAGACGCTCGGAATGCTTGGCTTGTGAATGGGCTGCCCCGGTCGCTATGATAAATCATGCCGCGCGCGTTTCTTGCCTTGCACGCGTTCTCAAAAGCTTGGATACAAAGTTCCTTGCGCATGTTGTCGTCCATAGAGAGGCTCACGATTTCTCCGTTGTAGCTATCGAGCACTGCGGACAGATAGAGCTTGCCGTCTGAACAGGGCACTTCGGTGATTATCCGATAGCCACTTTTGGTTCGGTGCCGAAGCACTGAAGTCTCTTTGAATCAGGTTTAGTGATGAATCAGGCAATAGTTAGCAAGGCTTGTCTTAGAAGTGAATCTCTAATTACTGTAAAGAGTGGAGTGGCAGCGATGGCGCTCTTGCCTCCATAGCTCTACATATTAAAGGCATTTCACTGGTGCGAATGTGAGGCTCACATGATTTTCCCGGCTCATTCGCACCTCAAAAATTGTCGAAAAAATTTGGTAATTATTAATTTCTTTTACAGACAAGATCAATATCATTTATCTGTTGCCAAATTTGCTCAGAAAGGTGTATGATTGTTGCATAATGTGCAATTAAAAGGTCGAAATCGCTGTCGCACCTCGTGTAGGTGCGTGGATTGAAATCCGCGCCCCGTATTCATTGACACAGAAGGGTCTACGTCGCACCTCGTGTAGGTGCGTGGATTGAAATCTCAAAGACGGGAAGAAATATACCATCTCGCAATAGTCGCACCTCGTGTAGGTGCGTGGATTGAAATATCAAAGAGCCGTTTAAAGCACCGACATCCAATTGTCGCACCTCGTGTAGGTGCGTGGATTGAAATTCCTGACCCATATTGCACCAGTTCTTGTGCAACAGTCGCACCTCGTGTAGGTGCGTGGATTGAAATTTGTTGGCGTGATAAAACGCCAGCGCCGTTTTCGTCGCACCTCGTGTAGGTGCGTGAATTGAAATGTCATACAGCGCGGAACGTTTCGCAAAACCTTTGTCGCACTTAATCTAGGTGCGTATATTGAAACCATTAACTTATAGATTTGTTATATCACATCACAGGTCGCACCTCATGCAGGTGCGTAGATTGAGACGTCCCTGTGCTCGGGTTTCCTGTGTTGGTCGCTGGTTGCGCCTCCTCTAGCGAGATTTAACCTACCGACTGGGGACACTCCCGTCGTTCTAAGCACTGAGCATCATCCCCCGTAGAACTGGAAGCAAGTTTTCTCTGACTCCGATCTCCCTCATTGCTCACGCCTCCGTGCTGTGACAAGCGCCTGTTCTCTACCTGCGCCATATCCGCGGCGGCTGGCGCTGCCTGTCCCTCACGATCGACGCAAGACTACGCCTGATCTTTCACTCAAGCTCAACCTCTCACCCAAGCCCTTCTATCTACTGAATGGGCTTTTTTGTTTTTATAGATTTTAAGATATTTTAATAATTTCTTCATTCCCCATCTATTTACAGGACAATTGTTGAATGTTAGTATTGAAGCTAAATGGGATAATCTATCATATTATGTCTTGTCGTGATGCTTTATGTAGTATTGTACAGCTAGAAATGTTATCGTTTACATTTTGCTATGACTCTTTTCTAAAGTGAGGGGCGCAGATGGCTTTGTACTTGGAGTTTTTTAGGAAGGCTTTTCAGGAGAGGTATGCTTTTCGCTTTAATTTCTACATTACCATACTGGCGAGCATCTTTTTGCTGGTGATTCAGATCAATGTCTGGACTGCTCTATACAGCAATAAGGGAACGATCAGCAGCATCCATCTCAATGAAATGGTCAGTTATGTCATCATCGCCTCTGTCGTTGTCGCCTTAACCAAATCCGGGGCAGGCAGCAAAATAGCGGAGCGGGTAGAGAACGGCAATATTGTGCTGGATTTGATGAAGCCTGTTAATTTCAAGCAATATTTATTCTCCGAGGACTTGGGAAAAAATCTGTTCCAGGCGATATTCGTCACTGTTCCGGCTATAGCGGTTACGTGGTTGTTCTATGATTTCTCGATTGGCGGCGCGATGGAGAGTCTGCTCTTATTTCTGCCAAGCCTGGTACTGGGCATTCTGATCGCTTTTCAGATTCATTACATATTCGGCTTATTGGCCTTCTGGCTGGAAACCTCATGGTACATCCCGTTCTTCATTGGCGCCATGTTCGACCTGTTTGCCGGCTCGGTCGTTCCACTGTGGTTTTATCCGAAGTGGCTGTATGATATGTGTCAGTTCCTTCCGTTCCGCTTCATATTCTTCGAGCCCATCTCTATCTTTCTCGGCAAATATGCGATGCATCAGATTGTAAATCTCCTGCTCCTGCAGGCAGGCTGGTTGGTGGTGCTGATCCTGATCGAGAAGATCGTGTGGATGAGAGTTCAACATAAATTGGCCGTTCACGGAGGGTGACCATGCACTACTTCAGCTTATATCTCGAATATATCAAACTGAGAATGATGGGCGTCGCCGAATACCGCAAAGCTTTCATTATGGGGGGACTCGCACAGTTCGCCTCCTATGGAGCGGAGTTTTTCGTGCTGTGGATTATTGTCGACAGGTTCCAGTCGATCAATGGCTGGGGAGCCTACGAGGTATTGTTTTTATTCGCGCTGAATCTATGCTCCTACGCGCTGGCGGGCTTTTTCTTTTTTAATCCGACGACGAATTTGAGCCAGATGGTTCAGAATGGTTCGTTTGACGAGGTGCTGACCAAGCCGCTCAACAGCTTTGTCTATTTGATCTGCCGGGAATTCAACAGTGCATACATCAGTCATCTGCTCCTCTCCATCGGGGTGATTGTGCTATGCGTGCGCAACATGGAGCAGGTGGTAGGGGCGTGGGACATTGTGATGCTGATCGTCTTCATTATCAGCGGCGCGTTGATTCAGGCAGCCGGACTGATTATGACCGCGGTTCCGTCCTTTTGGATCGTGGAGACGCAGGGCCTGCGAGGCGTCCTGTTCTTCCAGATCAAGAACTTCATTCAGTATCCGATTACCATCTACAACAAGGCGATTCAGATTGTCCTGACCTTTATATTGCCGTATGCATTTATTAACTTTTATCCAGCCCAGTATTTCTTCGCCAAGGAAGGCGCGCTATTCAGCCAGGGCATTCAGTATCTCTCGCCGCTTGTAGGCGTTGTGCTCTTCATCTTGTCTTATCGATTCTGGTTTATAGGAATCAATCACTATAAAAGTACAGGTTCCTAGGGGGCGACACGCATGATCGAGGTCAATCAAGTTACGAAGGAGTTCAAGGTGTTCAAGCGGGAGAAGGGACTGGCTTCCTCCATCCGCTCGATCCTGGCTCGCAAATACGAGATTAAAAAAGCAGTTCACAACATCAGCTTCAACATTCAAGAGGGAGAGCTGGTAGGGTATATTGGCGCCAATGGCGCAGGGAAATCGACCACCATCAAGATGCTGGCAGGCATCCTGATCCCGACCTCAGGCATCGTGAGAGTCAATGGCAAGGAGCCGCACCGCAACCGCAAGGAAAATGCCATGAATATTGGCGTTGTATTCGGACAGCGCTCACAGCTCTACTGGAACCTGCCGATGGAAGAGACATTTGATCTATTTGCGAAAATATATAAGATCGATTCGAAGGTATTCCGCAGCAATCTTGATTTTTATGTGGAGCTGCTGGATATGGGGGAGTTTCTGCGAACTCCGGTGCGGCAGCTTAGTCTGGGACAGAGGATGCGGGCGGAGCTGGCGGTGGCCTTGCTGCATGAGCCGAAGGTGCTGTATCTCGATGAGCCTACGATTGGGCTTGATGTTGCGGTGAAGGAGCGGATCAGAACGTTCATCCGGCAGATCAACCGGACGAAGAAGACGACGATAATATTGACCACGCATGATATGAAGGATATTGAGGAGGTATGCAGCCGTATCATCACCATTAACAGGGGAGAGGTTCTGTTTGACGGTACGGTCGCTTCGTTCAAGAATAGCTTCAACCCCGGTCACATCATTACCGTCGATCTGAAGCAAGATCAGAACGTGCTGCTCGACGAGCGACTTCAGTTGATTGAGGATGAGGGCTGCAAGAAGAGCTTTCTATTCCACAAAGAGGAGCTGTCCGTTGCACAGGCCATCTCGATCCTGTCGAGCCACTATGAGGTGACAGATATTCGGCTGAAGGAGCCGGACATTGAGGAGGCAGTCAAGGCGATCTATGCCTCTGCCGCGAAATAAAGCAGTAGGTAAGGAGTGAACAGGGATGAAGCTTGAACAGCAGTTGTTGCTCGAGCTCGTGCGAAATCTCGATCATCCGAGCTTTCGTGTGTCGTCGGAGAAGCAGCGTTCCTAGCGACAATAACGAGGGTGTCTGAAATAACGAGAAGGACAGGGGAAGCTGATGCGCGGACTCTGTTCTTCTCTTTTTGCTGTGTCTTGCATTTCTGTCTGAAGCGTGGCGGGGAAAACCGATTTTCTTCAATTATTGTGTGATGCGCTATATCTCAAACGCACGAAAATGCCGATATGATATATACGTCATCGGGAGAGATCGTTGAAGTTATTTCCAGTAAGAGAGGGTGGGCAATCATGAAATTATCCTTGCGCCTAAAGCTGATCCTGATCGGAGCTATTCCCCTGCTATTCTACGTGGTGACGAATCTCGTCATGCTATGGGAGTACAATAGTTTGTACAAGACGATGTCAACGGAAATTTATGAGGTTGCCAATCAGGTCAGCGGCAATGTACTGAATGCAGACCGGGACATGTACCAAGCCTATACCGCCTATCTGAAGCTTGTATTGGAAGAGCCGCCCGGCGATGGCAGGCAGGCTGCGCAGGAGGACATGGAGTCGAACTACAAGCAGGCCGTAGAACGGTTGGCCCATGCGCAGCAGATGCTGCGGGATAACGGTCTGCTCGGCCTCAGTGGCGGAGAGTCCGGGCGGACGGCAGAGGCGATCATCCTATCCTTCCAGAAGGATGCGGCAAGCTGGTATGAGATGGCACAGCTCCGCATCGCTCAGGATGCCAAGGCTGCTTCTCATGAGAAGGTGGAGCAGCAGTTCCTGCTGAGCCGGGGAGGCATTAATGAAATTACCGACAGCATCGACCTCTACTCCTCCAGCAAGATGGAGGCTATTCGTGAATCGATGCAGCAGATGATGACGATCTTGGTCGGTATTCTTATCGGCTTGACCCTGCTGCTTAGCGGCATGGTCGGCGTGATGGTCAGACGGATCGCATCGCTGATTCGCCGCGTCGTGGCCAAGCTGGAGCTGGCAGGCAGGGGAGACCTGACGACCCCGCGCGATGAACGCTATGCGGCTGATGAGCTGGGGCAGATTGCACGCTCTGTCGATGATATGACGGACAGCATGAGCCGTATCATCGCAGGCATCATCAAGGGAACCGGCGAGGTGTCTGCCTCCTCGGCAATGCTCTCCAAGTCGTCGGGTGAATCCGCCGCTGCCGCTGGCCATGTAGCCGGACAGATGCAAGAGGTGGCTGCCGGATCGGAGGCACAGGCCAGAGGTGCGCAGGAATCGTCGCGGGCGATGGAGGAGATGGCAGAGGGCATCAGCCGCATCGCGATGAATACGACGGTGCTGGCAGATCATGCGGCAGTGACCGCTGCTCAGAGTCAGGAAGGGGAGGGCGCGCTGGAGAGGCTGGTTGTGCAGATGAACGGCATTCAGCAATCGACCCTGCTGCTCTCGCAGATGATCGCCGCGCTGGAGACTCGCTCGCAGCAGATCGGTCATATTGCCGAGAACATCACTGCGTTTGCAGGCCAGACCAATATTCTGTCCTTGAATGCATCGATCGAGGCGGCCAGAGCAGGCGAAGCAGGCAGAGGCTTTGCGGTGGTGGCTGCGGAGATCCGCAAGCTGGCGGCCAGCTCGCTGCAATCGGCGGAGGGGATTCATGCGCTGGTAAGCGATACGCAGGCCGAGATTGACCTGGCGGCTCGCCATATGGCTCAGGCGCAGCAGGAGACGGCAGTTGGCGGGGAATGCGTGGATGAGGTCGGGCGACGTCTGCGAGCCATCCGGGAAGCGACTGCCGAGGTGGCGACTCAGCTAGAGGAGAACTCAGCCATCGCCGAGCAGATGACAGCAGGAGCCGAGCAGGTGAGTGCCGCGATGCAGGAGACGGCCGGCACCGCGGCGGCGAACCTGGAGAAGACCGATAGCGTGGCCGCAGCGACCGAGCAGCAGCTCGCGCTGATGGAGAATATTACAGATGCCGCCAGACGACTCGATGACATCGTCGCTTCACTGAATGCAGCGGTGGCGCACTTTACACTACGGGATTAGGAATAAGTCCGCGCTTGCTGCCACAAGGCTAGGGTGCGGCAGCATGAAGACGGATCTGAGGCTCCAGCTCACGGGATAACAATAACCGTGCCCCCCCATGCGTCTAGGCGCAGCAGGGAGGCACGGTTCGTATGGGTAGATCGTGCGAATAGGAGTGAGTCGCCACAAAAGTGAGACACCACAGGAGAGCGTAATCGTATCTCCTTATTCCTTATGCCCGCTGTCGCAGCGAGGCATAGTGAATGAGACGGAACGCGGTGTCTTCCTCGCCGCTGAGGGAGAGGCCGCAGCCCTTGCCCAGGCTATAAGCCGTGAGGGTGGCGACCTTCTCGCCAGAGTTAACGAACAGCTCGATCGAGTGAAGGTCGATGAACAGCTCCAGCGTTAGACCATCATCGGATGAGTGGGATGAGTCAGATGAGTCAGATGAGTCGGCACCGTTTACTTCGCTCCTGCCGCCTGCTGTACCCGGCGCGGGAGCCGTAACACTGCTCCGCTCCTGGTCTGTGCTGTTACAGCTTGCAGCAGGGAGGGATGTGGTGATGATGACTGGCGGCTGATCACTGTAATCCGAGGATAAGGTGAGCGTACCGCTCGTCATATCGACCGCAAGACGGGTTGCGCGCACAACGGTCGCATTCACATTAGTTGCCTCCGCAGTTGCAGCCACTTCCGTAGTCGCCTCCGCAGTCGCAGTCGCTATTGCCGTGGATACTGCCGCCTGCGCCTCTCCTGCCTGTGCAACGGCTGTGCTGGACTGCTGCTGCCCTTGCCCCGGAGCAATGCTGGCCTGTTGCTCCAGCCCGGACAGCCCGGACTGCCGATGCAGCTCCACGACGAACCGTCCAGCCCCGGGCTTCACCTCAAGACGCAGATAACCGGCTGGCTGTCCCTCCAGCTTCAGGCTAGCGCCTGCATTGAGCAGGACATGCTCATGGGTCGCCATCGGCTCGAAGTGCTGCTCAACGTGGAGGCCAGGCTGCTGGATGAGGCGACCGCTCTGAATGTCCAGACGGCGCGGCAGCGACATCATCCCGGTGAAGCCATATTCCTTGGGCGGTGCGGGCTGGTGCCAGCGATGCATCCAGCCGAACATGATCCGCTCGCCCTCCTTGCCTGCCGCCGACTGCGGCGCGTAGAAGGTGCTGCCGTAATCGAGCAAGCCGCTGCTCTCCGGCAGGAAGCGCCCGTTCTCGTAGTCCAGCTTCCCGATCATGTACAGGGTGTGGTTCTCCACGCTCTGTTGATACTCCGGGTCGCAAGGCATGACCGATACGACGAGCACATCCTTGTCCCCGATACGGAACAGGTCAGGACATTCCAGCAGGATGTTCTCCTCTGGCTGCGACTGATAGATCGAGGAGTGGAACGTCCAGTCTGTCAGATTATGCGATTGGAAGAGGAGAATCTCTCCACGCCGCAGCGAGTTGCGAACGGAGAGTACGCAGTAGTAGACACCGCCCGCCTCCCATATCTTCGGATCGCGGAAGTCGCAGATCAAGTACCCTTCGGGCAGCTCGTCCTTGCCGATGACCGGGTTGCCCGGATATTTGTGGAAGGTAATTCCATCCTCCGAATAGGCCAGACATTGGGTCTCCACGACCTGATCTTCCTCACGGTCATAGCCAAGATTCGGGTCAAGATGCCCGGTGTACATGAGATACAGCTTGCCATCCTTCTCGATGGCGCTCCCGGAGAAGCAGCCATTGGCATCATGCAGCGTATCATTCGCCAGCGCGACAGGGAGATAGCGCCAGTGTACGAGGTCATCCGATACGGCATGCCCCCAGTGCATATCGCTCCATGCTGTATCGTAGGGATAATGCTGATAGAATAGATGGTATTGTCCGCGATAGTAGATGAAGCCGTTCGGATCATTCATCCACCCGACCTCTGGCGTTAGATGGAATAGCGGTCGCTCCGTCACTTGATCTCTATGAGCTTGAATGTATTGGTTGGCTCTCTCTAATCTCTTCATAGGTCCACTCCTTATTTGATGCCGCTCTGCAGCGAACCCTCTACAATATATTTCTGGAATATAATATACAGGACGACAATCGGAATTGTGACCATCGTCAGGGCCGCCATAATGTGACTTGTGAAAATATTATACGTATCGCTAAAGATCGCGTTCAATGCAACCTGGATCGGCATCAGCTCCGACTTGGACAGCGCCATGACCGGCCACAGAAAATCATTCCACGAGGCCAGGAAGGTAAGAATGCCGACCGTGATATACATATTGAGGCTGGAAGGGACGACAATCTGGAAGAAGGTGCGAATCTCGCCCAGTCCATCGATCTTGGAAGCCTCGATCAGCTCTTCCGGGAACGACAGGAAATGCTGCCGGAACAAAAACACATTCATGACATTGACGAAGAACGGCACCAGATAGCCGGGAATGGTATTAATCATGCCCAGCTCATTGACGACCAGGAACATCGGCAGGATGGTGGCCTCGATCGGCACGATCATCAGGGCGATAATGAACAGCAGGATGCTGTCCTTGAACGGGAAATTGAAGCGCCCGAGCGCGTAGCCTGCCAATGAATTAATCGTCAATCCGAAGATAACCGTCACGCTGGCGTAGATCAGGCTGTTCAGCAGATTGGTGAAAATATTGTAAAAGCCGAGCAGCTCCTTATACGATTGCAGCGACATATCCGAGAACTTCGGAACAATCGCATAGATGGTGCTCACATCCCGGTAGATGGCGCTGTCCAGCTTGAAGGAGGAGACGACCATCCAGACGAGCGGAATAAGAAACTGCAACGCCAGCGCGATCGCCAGCACATAAAATAATACCTTTCGAACGAGCTTCATGCGGTTCGCTCCTCCCTGAACAGTTTTTTGATCACAATCGAGATGAGAATCAGGAAGAGGGTGAAGGCCAGCGTGACTGCGCTCGCATACCCGATATTCCGGTGGCGGAAGCCATATTCATAGATGTATTGCAGTAGCGTCTGCGTGGAATTGTCCGGCCCGCCGCCCGTCATAACCATCGGCTGCACGATCAGCTTGAATGCCTGAATCGTAGTCGTGATGACCAGAAACATCGTGATCGGCTTCAAGGACGGGAGGGTGATTGACAGGAAGCGCTGCAATCCGCCTGCGCCGTCGATCTCCGCCGCTTCATACAATTGCGGATCGATGTTCTTGAGTCCGGCCAGGAAGATCATCATCTGGTAGCCGCACCCCGACCAGGCGGAGATGGCGACGATGGTCGGCATCGCTTGCCCGCTGCTCGTCAGAAACGGCTGCTTCGGCAGACCGATGGCGGCCAGCAGCTCGTTAATCAGCCCGGAGGTCGGATTCAGCATGACCGTCCACAGAATCGAGATGACGACGAGCGACAGCACAGCAGGCGAGAAGAAGGCGGTGCGGAAGAAGCCCACGCCCCGAATCTTCTTGTTGACGATCATCGCCAGCGCCAGCGCCAGCGATAGCTGCAGCGGTACGACGAGCACGACGAATTGCAAGGTATTGTAGAAGCTCTGGATCAGCACCTCATCGGTAGCCATACGAACGAAATTTTCCAGGCCGATGAATTGCTTCTGACCAGGCTTGAGCAAGTAATAGTCGGTAAAGCCATACGTGAAGGCCAGAATGATCGGCAGCAATATAAATACAACGGCCAGCAGAATAGCTGGCCCCAAAAATCCGTAGGCGGTTAGCAGATCGCTTTTTTTGTAGTGCTTGCGTTTAGTCACGGCTACACATCCTTTAGTTCATTGCGTAGGAGGCGAAGCTTGCCGCTTCGCCTTCAGTGCTCCATGATTATTTTTGATATTTCTTGAATTCCAGATTAATCTTCTTCACGGCGTCATCCAGATAGCCCTTGATGGCAGCGGCATCGGTGGTCTTGTTCTGCGCGATCTTCAAGATGATGTCCTTGGCGAACGTCTCGGACAGATACGGATAGCCAGGCGAGATCGGCCGCGCCTTGTTCGTGTTCTTGACCTCATGCTTCAGCACTTCCCACGCCTCGTTATGGTACGCATTCGGAGTGTTCGTGTCGATCGCATCAACAGCCTGGATTCGGCCTGGAATAGCACCATTGGCCTTGTAGTATTCCTTATGCGCCTCGTCGTTGTTCAACCATTCCATCACTTCCACCACCTGCTTGATCCGCGCCTCGTCCTCGATCTGTCCATTGCGGACAAAGGCCCAGCTACCGGAAGGCGTATACAGTCCGTTATAATCGCCATTCATCTTCGGATAGCGCACGGTGCGGAATTTCAAGTCCGGGTAGTTGTTGGTAATGTCGCTGATGAACCAGAAGCCGCTGATCGACAGCGCGGTCTTGCCGCTGTGAAATGCCTTTTGCGACTCCGATGCGCTAGCCAGCGGGTTACCGGCAAATAGCTGCGCGTATTGAGTGAGCGCCTCGACCGATTTGTCGCTATTCAGCACACCGTCCACCGTTACGCCGTCCTCTGCGACGATGTTCGCTTCATTCGCCCACAGTAGCGGCGTGAAGAAGTACGTTCCCAGCTCATATGCGCCGCCTGGAATCTCCCACAGCGACAGGCTGACAGCCGCTTCATAATCCTTGAAGGCAGGGGCGGTCGTTGTCTGGGCGTAATCGTCAATCTTTCTTGCCAGCTCGGTGAACTGGCCCCATGTCCAATCCTGATCCGATGCTGGCACCAGCGCCTTCACCTCATCCGGCAAAGCCTGGATCATATCCTCGTTGTACATCGCGACGACCCCGGAATCCTGATACCCCATCGCGTAAAATTTCCCGTCTACCGTCCCTTGCTTGATCATTGCTTCCGTGAAGCCATCATGAAAGCCGGGAGACATATAGCCGTCCAGTTCCCCGATAACGCCCGCCTCTACATAGGCTGCAACGTCTGGACCGTCCAGTGTGAAAATATCCGGCATGCTGTTGGAGGTGATCGCGGCATTCAGCTTGTCGATGTAGCCGGAGCCTGCCCCTGCTCTTGTAATATTCTGAATCTCAACCTGCGGCTGGTCGGGATGGGCTTCATTGTAGCGCTTGATCCGCTCGGCGAACATCTTGCCTTCCGGGTGATCGGCTGCTGCCTGAGTCCATACAACGATGCCGGCGTCTGACTCCTTGGAGGAGCTACAGCCTGCCAGGCCGAAGGCCAGAGTTGCAGCAGCAGCGATGGTTATTAATTTTTTCATTCGATGAGTACCCCCTTAGTTGAATGCGGTGAATGGAACGTGAATACGTATTCACTCTTTCTGGTTTTTATGTTATAATAGGAGCAGAGGAATTGTCAACCGGTTTTAAAACGGTTTCAAAAAAATTCACATTAGGCTATGAAATAAAGTATCGTAAGTGGAGGAAGGCCGGTTAGGCATGAATTCATAAGCGATAGGGCAGGCGGAGCGTGGCCAGTACACACGAAAGGCAACAATGTGCAGACATTGTGTGCAGGCATTGAATAGGAATCATCGATATAAATGATTAGAATAAATCGCGAATAGAGTGAATACGTATTCTGTATGTGGGGGTATTGTAATGGCGAAATGGACGATGAAGGAGATCGCCAAGCTGGCGAATGTGTCCCAGGCGACCGTCTCCCGGGTCATCAATGGCAATAAAGGTGTGAACGAAGAGGCGGCACGGCGTGTGCAGGAGGTCATCCAGAGCGTGGGCTTTGTGCCGAACAAGGCGGCGCAGACGCTGAAGCATAATCAATCCAATATTATCGGGCTGTCGGTTACAGAGACGTACAACCCGTATTTTATCGAGATTATCGACACGCTGGAGCTGGAGGCGCGCAAGAATGGCTACAGCATACTGCTGCATAATGCCAAGCATAATCCGATTACCGAATGGGACAATATCCAGAACTTCATTGCCCGTCAGGTAGACGGCATCATCATCGTGCCTACTGGCGACTACAACCTGCAGCGAATCAGCAAGCTTCCGGTTCCGGTCGTCGTGATGACGCAGAATCGGGAGATGTTCGACAGCATAGGACTGGATCATATGAAGGCGGGCAAGATTGCGGGAGAGACCTTCATCTATGCCGGGCACCAGAGATTCGGCTTCATTGGTACAACGCCGGATGATAAGTTTCTGGGCTACAAGAGTGCGCTATATGAGAATGGGTTTGAATTCGATCCAGCGAATTATATCCAGCTTGAGGAGAGCTCGAATACGAATTTCCTGATGCGGCGGGATATTGATGCCTATCTGAATCGGGTCGGGTCGTTCGATTTCACCTGTGTATTTACGGCGAATGATGTGATGGCGCTCGAATTCATCAAGGCGGCGCAGGAGCGGCAGATCCGTATTCCAGAGGAGATTAGCGTCATCGGCTTCGACGATACGTACCTGGCGAAAATGATGGAAATCTCCAGCATCCATCAGCCGATCGAGGACATGGTGAAGATGACGATCGAGATTATGCTGAATCGGATCGACCATGAAGCGTCGCCCGGCACCGAGAAGGTTCAGATCAAGCTTGATCCGGCGCTGATTGAGCGCCGCACCTCGAATCGGAAGAAAGCATCGGGCAGGGCTTGAGAGGTTCGATGGACAGTAATATGCTCGCGTGACATGCTGCCGCTATTAAAGCATGGTCACTGCACGCAGCTTGTACAACTGGCGCATGGCGCAAGCACAAGTCTGGAGCGAACAGGATCACTCACGGACTCGACGTGCCAGACCTGCTCTTGCTTCATGAGTCGCTGATTGCGCGCTGCCGCCTGCGGCGCAGGTCAGACAGGGCAAACGGCAGGTAGAGCAGCACGAACAGCACCAGCGCCACGGCCTCTAGCGACAGCAGGTACCAGGGGTAAGGGCCAAGCAGATCGAGCAGGGAAGCGGTCTCTGGCTTGCGGGCGACGAACATATAGTTGCCTCCGGTCAGAGCATTGACGCCGCTGACGATAATGAGCAGCACATTGAGGAAGCCCATCGTAATCAGGATCGATCGCCAGGTCGGACGCATGTCCTCGACCCATGTCATGTAGAGTGCGGACAAAATGATGAGCGCATGGGAGAGGAAGAAGACGATGAACCGGAAATGCGGAAATGGATAAGCGAGCACTGGAGTAAGCAGTGCTTGCAGTGCGCCGCCGATGCCGGTGAAGTAAGCGATCTGATACGCGGCATAGCTGCGACATAGCAGCATTATGATGCACAAATACAATGAGATGCTGCATAGCTCCAGCGGCAGTGTATCCTTGGCGCGGAATACACCTTGCGCGATATACCATATATTTAAGGACAGCTCGCAGCCGATCAGCAGCATGGCCAGGATGAAGCGACCAGCTATGCGGCGGCGTGGATGGGAGAGGTGTTGGCGCAGCAGGTATAGCATCAGCACAGCCAATACAAATAGAGCGAGTACGATGCGGTGCGAGGCGGAGAAGGCGATAAAGCCTCCGGGATGGCTTGCTGCGAACCAACTGGCGATCGTCTCCATTGCAATTCCTCCTTCGATACTCTGAACGGCAGGTGCAGAATCCATAGGGTGTCATTGACCGATGCCCATTGCACAACGAAGTGCAGTGGCGGGATGCGCAAGGACGCAGTCGATTGGCCGCGCCATCCAACTACGCGCTGTTGTAACTAGCATACAGCATGGGAGGCATCCTGCAAACAGCCCGCTCCAACATTGGAGCGGGCTGTTTGCATATAGGGCTCGCAGGCTATAGCAGCGAGATGACCAGCAGCTCATACAGGACGAGCGGCAAAATAACATTGTTGTAGTAGTAGTTCTGCGGAAAGAACGGATTGAATGCCCGACTGTCATAGGTGGGCTGGGCGGTCATCAGGTAGAGGCAGCCATTCTTCACCTCGGACACATAACCGTCGTAGGTGGCGCCGTCGATCGTCTGCACTCGGATCGGGCGATTGGAGCATTGCTGCAGTGCATCATAGATGCCCTGGCGATGCGCCCGGATTTGCTCTGCCATGTCGTGATGGCATTGATACACAATCGTACTTCCTTGATTCCGTTGGGTCATGGGAATACCTCCGCAATGAAATTGGGCCCAAGCTGGCCCGGCATCCTTCGGATGACTACACTTGTAATCCCAGCATATGCATATGCCTACTCCAGGGTGCGTAGGGAGGCGATCATATCTCATCCCGAAGCAGTCCAGTTCTATGCCAGACACATCCAGCCAGGCTACCTCAAGCGATGAAAGAAGGGGTCAGGATGTTAGAGTTCATCATGGACAAAGAAAAATATATTATATATAATTAACGAGAACAAATAATATATTATATATAATTTTGTTGACAATGCTTTACACATTCATGGAGGTGGCATCATGGGAAGATTAGCAGGCAAAGTAGCGATTATTACTGGCGCAGGCAGTGGTATGGGAGCTGAGCAAGCTCGTCTGTTTGCAAAAGAAGGGGCTAAAGTCGTTGGCGGTGATATGAACATAGAAGGTCTTCAAGCTGTCATTGATGAAATTAAAACAGACGGTGGAGATGCCATTGCTGTTAAATTAAACATTTCATCCTCTGAAGATTGGATACATGCTGTCCAGGCTGCTGTTGAAGCCTATGGCAAAGTTAATGTCCTAGTGAATACTGCTGGAGTGGCTGGTCCATTCATCGCGAAGGCGGCTGATCATGATCCAGATGAGTGGGATAAGCTCTTGGCCATTAACTTAAAAGGTGCCTTCCTAGGAAGCAAATATACGATTCCTGAAATGATTAAAGATGGTGGCGGTTCCATCGTAACGATATCCTCTATCGGTGGTCTAATCGGCGGACAAGGCGGCACAGGCTATGGGGCTGCAAAAGCCGGCCTAATCGGTATGTCTAGAAATATTGCTGTAGACTATGGCAAAGATAATGTACGTTCAAACGTTGTTTGCCCCGGTCAAATTAGAACTCCAATGTCTGCCGTACTTGAAAATGAAGATATGAAAGCAGCGAAACAGTACTATTTAAATAAAACACCACTAGGTCACTTTGGCGACCCTATTGATATTGCCTATGCTACACTATTCCTGGCATCAGACGAATCCAAATTCATTACGGGCACAGAATTAGTAGTTGATGGCGGCGTAATGGCTAACTAAGCAGACAAGCAAAAGAAAGACAGCTTCGGTGTGTTCATCCTCCTACATAGGGAATGGCACATGTAGCTGTCTCTTTCTTTTTGCTTTGTTCTATATATTTAGAGATTGTCTGGTCAAAATTTCAAAAGCTGCTTTTGCTTTCTCAAAATCCGATTGGACGATTGCATGAACCATCTCTTCTAAGTAGATGTAACGTTCCTTTGTTCGTTCAACATCTCCCCAGTTCATTTGAGAATAGGCATTTGTAATAAAAGTAAGGTCGGAGTAAAATTTCATAAATGCTATATTGCCAGCAACCTGAAATACATATCCGCATAGTCGATGAACATTAACTACATATTCTAAAATATTTCCTTGCAGAAGCTCATCCCTTGCTTCAACTAAATACTGTTTAAGAAGAGCATGCTTCTCATCATCCCATTTGGATTTGGAATACTCTATTCCTAGATCAAATAGTTCAACTAATGCATCTGTATAGTCATTCATCTCTTGTCTGGATATAGCTTTCACGCGAACGCCTTTTCTTGGCAATCGTTCTACAACCCCAGTATTTTGAAGAATATAGAACGACTCTCTGACAGGAATGTTACTCACATTCAATTCTTTCGCTATATTGGATTCAATGAGACGAGTACCTTGTACTAGTTCACCTTTAAATATTTTTCTCAATATGTGATTTGCTATTTGTTCCGGGATTGAATTGGTTTGATCTGCCATTATTGAAGAGAAATTAAAATGTTTCATTATCTACTCCATTTATCCCTTCTAGGAAATAATGTATAGCGATTAATTTTACACCACATCGCTCTCAAATTCAACCCGTCATAAGGGAGATCAAGCATCATGCTTTGCCATAGCTCACTCTCTCCCGCATTCTGATGATGATGTTATTGGTTCAACTCGCCAAGTATTCAGACGTAAAGGTCGGCAACGCCCAGGAGCCTGCCGCGGATCGCAGCAGGCTCCTGAAGAACGTTATCGGTTCGGGGAGATCATCATGGTGCAGGCAATAGCTGGTGTTACAGCTACAGCGACTCACCATTCAAGTAGTTGAAGAATGGAGCATCGACCCAGAAGGTGTAGGACTCCACCTTGACCGACGGATCGACCTTGGCGAAGCCGTCCTTCACGGCCTGTGCCTTACCCTCGAGTGAGAAGGATTGGGCATAGTAATGACCGTCCGCAATCTTGTTATTGGCAATGACCTTGTAATCGTCGAGCTTGGTCTGGGAATAGTAGAGCGGCTGCCACCACGAGCCGGCTATGAGGCCGGGCTGGTCTTTTTGATTCTTTTTGGCATAGGTCAATATAATGTCCTGGAAGGCTGCCTTATCGGCTGTGCTCTGGAACTCGAACTGCAGATCGTATTCCTTGGCATAGGTAATGTAATTGCCGTTATCGATCTGCACGACCTTGGCTGTCTCGCTCTCGTATGGCTCGCCCCATTCCTTGAGGTGGATGAAGGCAGACGTTTTCGGCTCGAGCTGAACCTTGGCATCCAGACCCTCGGAGCGCAGCAGCCCGATCAACTGGATCGCATGCTTGAGATCGGAGTGACCATAGGTAATAGACAGCGACTCGATAAAGTTGGCGTCATAGCGCGAATCCTTCAGGTTGTAGCCGGTCACGATGTTCTGCTTGAGTGCGGTGTCCACGACATTCTGCAGAGTAGGAATCTGAATGATGTTCGAGGTGCGGTAAGCATCCTGCAGCTTCGTATAAATATCGTGATCACCAATGGTGCCGATGTAATGCTTGTACTGGCCATTGAAGGAGACGATCTTGCCCAGCAGCACCTGCGCCAGCTCAGTCGATGCCGCTTGGCTCAGCGTCAGCTTGCTCCAATAGGACTCCGGCAGCAAGCCTGTATCGAGGGCGGCAGCCAGCTCCTGCTTCGTCTTCAGCGAGAAGGAGGCCGTATTCGCAGGCAGCTTGGCCAGCGCCTTGTCTGCCTTCGCCTCCGGGTAAGAATAGGCCAGCTCCTTCAGATCGGAGGCTCTGACCGCGATCAGAATGGCAGCCAGATTCGTCAGCGGCTGCTTCGCTTCGATCGCAGGCCCGTTCAGGATGCCCAGCTTGTATAGCTTCGATGCCGCGGTGTGCAGGCTGTCCGTGGCAGCCAGATCGCTGAAGGCAACAGCATTATCTGTCACTTCCTTCGCAGGCAGCACCGCGGCTACATCGCGAATGAAGTCGCCTCGGGTCAGTTGCTCGCCAATCTGGATACCGTACTTGTCTTGCAGGAAGGCAGAATATTCTGCCGCACTCGTCAGCTCATTGTATGCGGTGGTAGACAATGCGGCTACGGGCTGCGCTGCGAGCGGCTGGAGCAGCAAGGCTGCCCCCAGGGCAAGACTAAGCAGCAATTTGTGGGCGGGTGGTTGAAGTGGTTTCATGTTATTCTCCTTAATTCCTATGTATTTACTTGTGATTGGTGTTATGTATCGTACCATCCCTCTGGTCAACTGTCAATCTGATTATTGAAAAAAATCGATTCGCCTGCCTCATGATGGAGTGCTTCCGTCTCAGTCTGTCCTATGTCCACCCGACCGCCGCTGTCGCTTTCGTCCATCCGACCGTCGTTATCGCTTTCGTCCATCCGACCTCGTTCATTCGCCTTCGTGCATTCCGCTCATTCGACATGGCTGCTGCTCTATGATACAGGAGCACCCGCTCCCTATCCGCGGACGAAGCCGGGCGGGGGAGCGGGTGCAGACTGCTCTGTCTATCGGATATGAACGATCGTGCAGGAGCTGCCGGAGGCCTCCAGCAGCAGCCCGTGCTCATCTTGAGTTAATTGTCCATACGGGCACCAGAGGGCCTCCCACTGTCCAAGCTGCGGGAGCCGCAGGCTGATGGTATCTCGGCTGCCATTGTAGAGCACATACAGATGCTGCGAAGGGTCGCCCCCTGCATGATTGCGCAGCGTGTAGGCGATTGCCAGGGGCGGCGCATCCTCGAAGAACAGGCTTGCGCGGATCGCTTGTGCGGAACGCAGCCGGAAGGCGGGATGCTCCTTGCGCAGTGCGATCAGCCGCCGAATCTCCTCCACCTCCGCTTGGTAGCGGGCGCAGCGTTCCCAGTCCAGCCCATTGATCTCGTCTGGCGACTGGTAGCTATTCTCCACCCCTTGCTTGGTGCGTATAAATTCCTGTCCGGCATGGAGGAAGGGGATGCCCTGTGCAGTCAGCACGATAGCAGCGGCGAGCTGCTGCATGCGGACGCGAGCCGCTTCCTCCTGATCCGGGTTGGAGAGCGCCAGCTTATCCCAGAGCGTATGGTTATCATGACATTCGGCAAAGTTGAGGCATTGCGCCGGGCTGTCCGCATAGCCGCGAATAGGCTCGTCGTAGGTGATCGCCGCAGCTATGCCACTCTTCACGCGCTGTTCCATGCCATCCTGTCCGCTGATGAAGCCGCGGGCGGCAGGACTGAAGATGCTGCCCTTGAGCGCATCGCGCAGCCCGTCATTGAACTGGGCGATGCGCGGCAGTACGGCGGCGTAGCGCTGGTTGGCTCCAAGCTCGGGGTGGAGCGTGCTCCCCATAATCCAGCCTTCGCCTGTGATCAGCATGTGCGGATCAATCTGCTCCAGCCGGGCGCGCACAGCATTCATCGTCTCCAGGTCATGCAGCCCCATCAGATCGAAGCGGAAGCCGTCGATATGATATTCCTGTGCCCAGTAGGCGACCGACTCGACGATGAACTTGCGCATCATCGCCCGCTCCGATGCCGTCTCATTGCCGCAGCCTGAGCCGTCAGCCAGCTCCTGTCCATGCGGATCGGCATACCGGAAGTAATAGCCTGGCACAAGCTGGGTGAAGTTGCAGCGATACGCATCGTACATATGATTATAGACAACATCCATAATGACGCGCAGCCCCTTGGCATGGAGTGCCTGCACGAGCGACTTCAGCTCGCGGATGCGTGTTGCTGGATCATAAGGATCGGTAGCATAGCTTCCCTCTGGGACATTATAGTTCTTCGGATCGTAGCCCCAGTTATAGCTGGCGCGCGGATCGCTCTCGTCGACACTGTCCTCGCTATAGTCAAACACCGGCAATAGCTGCACATGGGTCACGCCGAGCGAGGCGATATGATCGAGTCCGGTCGGGATGCCGTCCGGCCCGCGCGTACCCGTCTGCGCGGCAGCGGCATAGCTCCCCGGGTGGTCAGCCCCGCTAAGCGGGTGGCTCGTCAGATCGCGCACATGCAGCTCATAGATTACAGCATCCTGCATATGGGCGAATGGGGGGCGTCGATCCTGCTCCCATCCGGTCGGATTCGTCCTGCCCAGATCGATCACGACGCCACGGCGTCCATTGATGGAGACAGCGCGCGCATACGGATCGGTGCCTTCATTCCACTGCTCGCCAACCTTGACGCGATAATTATACTGGCGGTCATCCAGGTCGCCGCTGACAGCGGTGCGCCATACGCCGCGCTCCTCCCGCATCATCGCTATCGTATGTCCCGCCATGTCATCGTCCCCGTGATACAGCACGACGAAGGCTTCCTCCGCCGTAGGCGCCCATAGCACAAATCGCGTCTGCTGCGGACTGTAGCTGCACCCCAGATCGTCCCCGCTATAAGCATAATGCGCATCGAATGCCGGTGAAAATACGGTGATGCCTGTAGAGGTTCTTCCATAATCGAGCGGGCGCTCCGGTTTCTTTTGTACAGCCATGGCATGCCCTCCGGTCTGATGTAGTGTGTAGTGTGCTGTATTAATTTAAGCAGGAAAGGGGCGTGATGTCCAACAATTGGACGGAAAAATAACCGTGTGGCGATCTGATTGCGAGCAGGAGGACAGCAGCAGACCGGGCAGGCTCTGTTATGATGCAAGCGGGAAGCAGATTGACAACTCAAGTGTATGAAGCATATAATACGCTTGTAGTGTATGAACTACTTAATACATACACTAAGAGGATGTGAGGAAGAGGTATGAAAACAGAGGGTGGCTGGGAGAATGTTGTGTTCAACAGCCGTGATCCGGTGTATTTGCAGGTTGTGCGGCATTTCAAGGAACAGATCGTTACCGGCCGTCTACGCGCCGGGCAAGTCATTCCATCGCGCCGGGAGCTGGGCGCTCTGCTCAAGATTAATCCCAATACGGCGCAGCGAGCGTACAAGGAGATGGAGGAGTGCCAATTGATAGTCACCGAAGGGAATTCGCCTAGCCGGATTACCTCAGAGGAAAACGTATTGCGGGCGATACGCACCGAGCTGCTGAGCGAAGCGGTGGAGGCGTTTGTAAGCTCGGTAGCGAAGATTGACGTTCCGCTTGATGAGCTCGTTGAGCTGGTGAAGAGCAAATATGAGCAGGCGCAGGCTAATCCGCGCACAGCGCCAATGAACACGGGAGAGGGAGGGAGTCCGCATGATTGAGATCCATCAGCTATGCAAGCACTATCGCAAGCGACCGGTGCTGCAGGAGGTAACATTTACCGTAGAGAAAGGGCAGATTACTTGCCTGATCGGCATGAATGGGGCAGGCAAATCAACGATCATGAAGGCAATTGCTGGATTGCTTCCGGTGACGAGCGGACATATCCGAATCGATGGGCAGCCGCTTCACCAATCGACCTATGAGAAGCTTGCCTTCATCCCGGATCATCTGACGATGCCCTCTGGCATGAAGCTGTCGGAGGGGCTGCAATTCATGGCGGATTTCTATGCGAGCTGGGATAGGGAGCGGGCAGGAGAACTGATGCGATTCTTTCGTCTGGAGGAGGGAGAGCGGGTCGGCAACTTGTCTAAAGGGACAGCCAGCAAGTACAATCTGGTGCTCGGGCTGGGGCAACAGACCGATTATGTGCTTATGGATGAGCCCTTCTCCGGCATCGACCTGTTCAGCCGCGAGCAGATTGCCGAGGTGTTCTCCAGCGAGCTGATCGAGGAGCGGGGCGTGCTGCTGACCACTCATGAGGTGAGCGAGATGGAGTATCTGATTGATAAGGCAGTCATTTTATTGGGAGGCAAGGTACATATGGAGTTGGACTGCGAGCAGATGCGCAGCGAGCAAGGAAAGTCTCTTGTCGATCTGATGAGGGAGGTGTATGCCTCATGAGTTATTATTGGAAGCTGGTTCATATGGAGATTCACCGCTTTCGTTATGTTCTTGTCAGTATGATGGGGCTGGTGGCGCTCGTCCAGCTTGGCGCGATAGCCTTATATACGCTGGATGAGGTTGCAATCCGGCAGGAGTATATCCGTCAGCATGGGATGTGGATTCGTCAGGAGTTGTCCTTCCCGCAAGCGATGGTTGACATTCAGCTCTGGCACACGTTGCCGGTGCTGCTGTGTGCCGCTATTCTTGCGCTCTATATGTTTATAATCTGGTACCGCGATTGGTTTGGCGGTCACACCTTCATATATCGGCTGCTCATGCTGCCCACTGCAAGAAGCCAGATCTATTGGGCGAAGCTGACCGCTATCCTCGTCTTTGCGCTGTCCTTGCTTGGCTTCCAGGTGCTGCTGATGTGGGTGGAGTATGGGCTGTTTATGGGGATGGTGCCGTCAGAGCTCGTCGCGCCTTCCTATATTGCGGAGGGGATTGAAGTCAACACGGTGCTCAATCTATTGCTGCCCCGGACATTCGAGCATTTCGTCTATCGCTGCGGACTAGGCGTTCTGATGCTGTTGATTGTGTTTAACGCGATATTGCTGGAACGAAGCTACCGGAGGCTGATCGGTATCGGCTATGCTGTAGGCTATGCCATCGTCTGCCTGCTGGTAACGTTGCTCCCGTTGTTATTCAAGCGACTGATTCGCTCGGACTATCTGTATCCGGAGGAATTCGTCATGCTGGAGTGGCTGGCCTGCCTGCTCGTTGCTGCCGGATCGGCATGGTTAGGTAGTCGACTGCTGAAGAAGAAAATAACTGTGTAAAGCGACAGATAGATAGGCAGGAATTGGAGAGGAGAGAGGAAGATGAAGCGTTACTTGTGGACATGGTTCCTTGGCGTCTTTACTGTGGTATCGCTCGGGAGCTATTACCTGTTGGAAGCTTCGGGAGGCCTGCCTGATTTTAAGCTGGAGAAGCTGGAGGGCGCTGTGTCAGAGGAGGAGCGGATGGTGTTTTATGGAAGTTACAGGGGTCTATCAAACCTTAACGGCCTGGGCAACTATAAAAGATTGTCGATTTCCTCACAGGGAACCAATTATTTCTTCCGCAGCTCATTTATTGAAAGAGATACCGTCCAAAATTATGATCAGCTTGACCTTCACGATGATTTGACAGCGCTGAAGCATCCATATCGTTCATTTATGAGAGAGAAGAGCAATGCCGAGGGCTTCTACAAGGATGAGCAGTGGCTCATCTATGCAGGTATAGCACTGCGCCAAGCTTCAAGTAAGGAGCAAGACTATGTATTGCAACTGGACATGCTTGACCTGGCGACCGGCGAGAGGAAGCAGTTGGAGCAGCGGTTGGCTGGCGGGCTGGAATACTCCTGGATGAATGTGCGCGATGTGCAGCTTCTGGATGATGAACTACATGTTATGGTGGATAGCCGGGGAAGTCAGGGCAACAGCTTCTATGAGTATATTTTTCATCTCACGGATGGAGCATTGCTCGACCAGCGCAAGCTGGAGTACGCGGAGGAGCTGCAAACCATAGTCAGGGGCAAGACACCATCCAAGCCCTCGGAATGGCTCCTGTTCACAACGACGAAGCAGGAGAGCGGCATCATGAGAAAGCAAGCCATTCTCTATTCCTATCGCACAGGCCAATTCATTGCCTTGCCGAAGACGGATCTGAGGAGCTACGATACGTTTTACCAGGACCACACCGATTATAGCTTGAATGAGCAATGGGTATCCTTCGCCTCCATAGACCATGAGGGGATCACCGTCCTCAGGTATGATTTGGCGAGCGGCAAGCCCTTGCCCGGTGAGCTTCGTCTGACCGCCGAAATGCTTGGGGGCAAATACATCGGCGCGATGGTCATAGAACAGCAGCGGGTCTATGCGATGATCTATGATGATATTCTGATGCCTGAACATAAGATGATCCTCGTAGCTGTCGATGCTGTCACCGGAGAGGTTCTCTACCGTGGAAAGCTTGTCCCTTCTGGCAGAGGGCAAGCGGATATGAATCGCCTGAATGTCAATCTGCGCCCTTATTGATCATACGATCTTTTGTGTAAAGCGACAGATAAATAGGCAGGGAATGGAGAGGAGAGAGGGAGATGAAGCGTTACCTGTGGACAGGGTTCCTTGGTGTCTTTGCTATGGTCTCAATCGTGGGCTATTACCTGTTCGGAGCGTCGGGGGGCCTGCCTGATTTTAAGCTGGTGAAGCTGGAGGGAGCCGTGTCAGAGGAGGAGCAGCGGATGAAGCTCCATGGGCAATATTTGGTTAGCTCTCGCACAGAATTTAAGTCGTTGTTCATTACCTCACAAGGTGCTGAATACTTCCTCCGCAGATTTTTTTCCAGTACAGGTACAGGTGGTGTGTCTGCCAGTTCACTTGACAGCTATGATGATCTGGCAGAGCTGAAGCGCCAATATCGTTCATTTATGAGGGCGAAACGCAATATCAACGGCTTCTACAAGGATGAACGATGGCTTATCTATGGAGATATAGATACGCCCGAAGCCTCAGACAAGGGGCAAGACCCTATGCTGCAACTGGAAGCGCTTGACCTGGCGACCGGCAAGACGAAACGATTGGAGCAGCGGCTGGTTGATCAGACAGAAGACGCCTCAATGGATGTTGAGGATGTGCAACTGCTGGAGGATGAACTGCATGTATTAACGAGAGAGGGAGGCCTCCTGAATGAGTACATTTTCGATTTCCCCGAGGGAGTATTAATCGGCCAGCGCAGGCTGGAGCATCCTGAGGGACTGCATACCATTGTAAGGGGCGAGACGCGCTCCAAGCCCTCGGAATGGCTCCTGTTCACTACGTCGGAGCGGGTAGCGGGGACAGCAGCCGTTCTCGAGTCACAGGAGCTGGATCGAATGAGAGAACAGATCGCCTTAGGGAATCACTCGGTCATGAGAAATCCAAGCACCACGAGAATGCAAGCCATTCTCTATTCCTATCGCACAGGTCAATTCGTTTCCCTGCCGAAGGTTTACCTGTACAATAAAGTACAGCAGGATAATGCCCAATATAGCTTAGATGAGGAAGGGGTAACCTTCGCTTCCGTTGACGATGGAGAAATAACGATCATCAGGTATGATCTTGCGAGCGGCAAGCCATTGACCGATGAGCTGCGTCTGCCTGCGGAGCGGCTTGGAGGCGAAGTTATCGGGCAGATCGCCATAGAACAGCAGCGAATCTACGCGTTGATCTACGATGCTGAACGGAAGCCAGAGCATAAGATCATCCTGGCGATGATCGATGCAGTCACCGGAGACGTTCTCTATCGCGGACAGGTTCTCCCGTCTGGCAGCGAGCAAGCGGACATGGAGCGCCTGGATGTCAAGCTCCGTCCTTACTATTAAACACAATCTCTCGTCAGATGCCAGCAAGATTCAAGACCGAATGGATAGGGTAAAAAATGGCATCCTAATGATGCGGGGAAGGGCTGTGGCAACACTGGAGTTCTTCCATGCTGCGCAACAGAAAGGGGCACTGACCGATGAGAAGGAAGTATAGCATGACCATGCTGACCATGTTGCTGCTTGTGTTGCTGCTTATGCTCACAGGCTGCCAGAATACGAAGCAGTCGGAGCTCGTAGAGGAAGCGGGCAGAGGCGGGGTGCCGCCAGCTTCATCGGAATCGGGGCAGCAGGGCGGCTCGGCGGCTGCGCCGGAGCAGGGGACAGCAACGGATGGTGGTGGGGCAGGCTATATGCCGACAGGCCGTGTAACGGCTTTGCGCCTCGCGGACGCGGATACAGGCTGGATCGGCGGGGAAGGCTGGATTGCGTGGACCGATGACAAAGGCAAGCAATGGCAGCGGCAATATGAAGGAAGCGGCACGGTTGCCCAGCTATTTGCCTTGAATGCCGAGCAAGCGTGGGCGACGCTCCGCACGAACGGCCAGGTAACGGGCGGCTCGCTGAAGCTGCTTCATACCTCGGATGGGGGAAAGAGCTGGCGGAATGCGGGAGAGGTTCCGAATGACGGGTTCTTGCATTTCGTCACTCCGGAGGAGGGGCTAAGCGGACGTGCTCATACGACAGACGGAGGCGCGACCTGGTCGGAGCTGTCGGTGCCGGAGGGCATCGCTGGAGACCCGTATTTCAATACGGCCAGCTATGGTTGGGCGGTGACGGTTCGCGGCGGGAACATGCAGATTATGCACACGGCGGACGGCGGTCGTACCTGGACAAGCTCATTGTCGCGCCAACTGGAGACTGACATTACGGCAACGATCATCCGCTCGGGAGGCACAGGCGATGCATGGGTGGAGCTGGTCGGCGATACCGGCATGACGCAGACATCGTATTCGCTGCTTCATACCGCAGATGGTGGGCAGACCTGGCGGACGGTAATCAACCAATCGACCGCTGGCGGCGGCCCGGCGCCGGGCGTGTCCGCTGAAGAGAAGGCTGCGGGACGTAATGAGGGCAATGCACCGGGGGCGCTCTACGTGGTGGATAGCCAAACTGCTTATATGGGCGGCGTGTGCATGGCATGTGATGAGCCGAATTCGGTCGGCTGGACGCAGGATGGCGGGCGGAGCTGGAGCAGTGGCAGCCAGCGGCTAGCTGGATACGGAGAGCAGTTGCTGGGCTTCGCTGATGCATCCCGAGGGTGGCTGATCACCAATGATGCACAGGCGCCATCGGTGCTGTATGTGACGGAGGATGGAGGCAGAACATGGACGCAAGCGACGAAGTTTGCTTCCGCCTCCGGCAGCTCATAGCCTCCAAGCAGGCATCACACGTAGCATCTGATCGGCACACCGACCACTCGGCTCCAGCGGAGGCACGTCGCAGGCGGTGTGCCGAGCGGAATAGATCTGCATGAACGCAGCGCCGTTCCCATCCTGCTTCGGCAGGGAGGGGGACGGCGCTGCTGTTGGTCGTGTCCTATGAAGGCTTCAGGCCGGCAAGCTCGCCATTGCCACGGATGGCGGCCGCCTGATGCTGTGGATTAGGGTGGAAGAAGCCTTCACCCGAGAAGGCTTTGCCGCCAACTGTAATGCCTTGCAGCGTCACTGCAATATCATCGCTGCGGCTGAAGTCGCTCAGCAGCTTCTGCTGGGTGATGCCATTGGCATCAATATACCATAGCCGCGACCCCATATCCGTCACGACGACCAGGCGGGCGGATGAGAAGTCCAGCTTCTCGCTTTTGCCATGCTGCTCGATTCGAAGCTCAATCAGCTCATATTGCTCCATCTTATATCCTCCCGGTTCAGTCATAATGCCGTTGATTGTGTATCGATTTCCTCAAAGGTCAGGCCAGCGTGTTCAACATGACATAGGGATGAACAGACCCGGCCCCCTGCTGCTTACACACGTATACTGATTGTAAAATGATGTCTGTATATTTGCAACTTATGTGCGGGTGGAAGCGTCTGGGAAATAACAAGAGATAAAGGGGGCTGTTCCAGTGAAGGGGAGAAGGTTAAGGGGTTCGATACATCAGGGCGCGGGGACGAAGGATCACGAAGGGAAAGCCGATTCAAGGCGAAGGCGTTACAATCACGGGGTCACTCATGCTAGCCGGAATCAACGGGTTCAGCATGGATGTGGATGGAGGCTGCTTGTTCTGCTCTGTCTACTCGCTATGGCTGCAGCGGGCTGCAGCTCTGGTGCCAGCGACACTGTGCCTCTATCCTCTCCCGCACGGGGAGAAATGTCCTCTAGTGCGTTACAGCGTGTGGAAACGAAAGCAGACGACTCCACACGCAATGAAGCTTCAGAGCCGATGCCAGCCGCAGACAAGGCCATACAAGGAGCAGTGGGAGGACAGCAGGGACCGGAGCCGCGAGCGGGGCAGCTGACCGCAGGGGAATGGACAGATGTGTTGAATTGGGGCGAGTGGCTAGACAAACTCAACGGCAAGGAAGGCGCGGATGCGTTGCAGGTATGGGGAATGTATCCGTTGCACCGGTTGGTCATTGAGGTGAAGTCAGGCGACAGCCCGGCCGCGGATGTCAAGGTGGCAGTGAAGCATCCCGATGGTGAGGTGATGTGGGAGAGCCGGACGGATCTGCAGGGTCGGGCATACGCTTATCCACTGCTATTCGAGCAGCCGGGCAGAAGCACGCCCAAGACGGCCTATCAGGTGGAGGCATTCGTGAACGGTCAGTCCGTTGCATCGGCTGCGGAGGTGGAGCTGTCCACAGGACAGCCGGTCGTGCTCGATATAGGCAGCACACCTGCGTTGTCCAACAAGGTTGATCTCATGCTGGTCGTCGATACAACCGGCTCGATGGCCGACGAGCTGCAGTATTTATCTGCCGAGCTGAAGGATGTCGTGACCCGTGCTGCCGAGCAGAGCGGCGACAGGCTCGCCTTCCGGCTGTCGGCCAATTTCTACCGGGATCATGAGGATGAGTACGTCGTGCGATCCTATCCCTTCACGGAGGAGGTCGATGAGGTCGTGCGCCAAATGTCGGCCCAGTCGGCGGCTGGCGGCGGCGACTACCCGGAGGCGGTGGATGAAGCGCTGCAGGATGCGCTCTACGGGCATGAATGGAGTGAGCAGGCCCGAGCACGTCTGCTGCTGCTGGTGCTGGACGCGCCACCGCATGATGATCGGAAATCGCTGTCCCGGATGAGGGAGCTGACAGCCGAAGCGGCTCGAATGGGAGTGAGGATCATCCCGGTTGCATCCAGCGGCGTGGACAAGAGCACAGAATATCTGCTGCGCACTCTGGCTGTAGCGACTGGCGGGAGCTATGTGTTTCTGACCAATGACAGCGGCATCGGCAACGACCATATCGAACCGGACATCGACCAGTATGAGGTCAGACCGCTTAACGATCTGCTCGTGGAGCTGATCCTGCGCAATACACAGCAACAGTAGCTTACCGTATCGGATCTTTCCAGACATCACGAATACGGACAGCATCACAGGTCATCTCGCCTTGCGTGGAGCATCCACGCAAGGTTTTTTGGCTGTCAGAGGACAAGCAAAACGTATCCGGTTGCCAGGTTCAAGCAACAGCCTATTCTACTTACAGGAGCTAGCAACAGCCTATTCGACTTACAGGAGATGTCAAGAGTGTATCTGGTTTCCATGTTCAAGCAACAGTCTATTTGACTGATAGGAGATGTCAAGAGTGTATCCGGTTTCCAGGTTCAAGCAACAGCGTATTTGACTGATAGGAGATGTCAAGAGTGTATCCGGTTTCCAGGTTCAAGCAACAGTCTATTTGACTGACAGTGGCTGGAAATAGTGTATTTTGTTGAAATGTTCAAGCAACAGCCTATTCGACTGACAGGGGCTGGCAAGAGTGTATTCGGCAGCCAGGGAGCGAGCAGCAGTGCTGAATAGGTGGATCAAGCGTCGTCATTGTACGGGTGTTAAGGAAAGGTTCAGGAGTATGTGTATACTTATAGGTATACCCACCATTAGATATACACCCCGTACATCCCATACATCGGAGTCGAAGCATGGGGCAAGCAGCGACATCCCTCCTGATTAGGCCGACTTGCAAACCACGAATTTCAATGACAGGTGAATTTCTCTGCGCAGGGCTGGACAAAGACATGGACCTTCCTCCAAACTATACAATAGAAACGATCAGCTTGGGGCTTTGAGACATCATGAGTTAGGAATCGGCTGTGGAGGGCGCACAGATGCTCGGGAAGCAGCCAATGGGCAATACATCGCAAAATGTATAGGGGAAGGGATTCATGTGAGCGGTCATATACAGGATGAATACGGCTGGAATACAGTCTGGGGAAGGCTTAAGGCCTCCCCGCTTGGCGACCGCGCCATCGTGCTGTCTGCAGCCTTCGAGGCAGAGGGACGCTCATGGGAGGCGCTGGCCAGGCTAGCGTATGCGATGCGTATGAGGAAGCCGTTATGGCTTGAGGATGTGGTGCCGGCCTATGACACGGTGACGCTGTACTATCATCCTTATAAGCTGCACCGTCAGGCTGCTGTGCTTCGCAGCGGTCATGAAGACGGTGACCGCGTGGATGGACGTGTAAGCGGTGCTGGATCAAGCGCGGAGGATCGGAGCAAGGAGCTGCTAGTGCAGGCCTCGATGTCATCGTATGCTGCGGGCGGGAAGTACGCTTCACCGGAAGGGGGCATGTCAGGGGGAATGGCGGAGCGTCCGTATGATCTGGTCGCGCAGTGGATCGGGCAACTTCTGGGCGACTGGACGGATCAGGAGGAGGGTGAAGCATCGCGCCTCGTCCTGATTCCGGTATGCTATGGCGGTGCGGAAGGGCCGGATCTTGAGGCGGCGGCGCAGCGGGCAGGACTGTCTGCAGCGGACTATGTGGAGCTGCACAGCAGCGCGGAATATACGGTAGCGATGATGGGATTCATGCCAGGCTTCCCGTATCTGGTCGGCTTGCCGCCGCAGCTTGCACAGCCGCGGCGGAGCGAGCCGCGCACGCGTGTGCCCGCAGGGTCGGTTGCCGTCGCTGCGGAGCAGACGGGCATCTATCCGGTGGATGCACCGGGCGGCTGGCAGTTGATTGGACGCACGCCCTTGAAGCTATTCGATGCATTGGCAGAGGACCCGGCCCTGTTGCGGACGGGTGATCGTGTTCGCTTTGTCCCGATCTCGCCGGAGCAATGGGCAGGTGCAGAAGGAGCGTGGGGCGGATGAGTCTGATGATCATCAAGCCCGGGCTGTATGCGACGGTGCAGGATACCGGCAGGCCGGGACTGCGGCATGCCGGTGTTGCCCATGGAGGGGCGATGGACAGCTACGCGCTCCAGGTGGCGAACCTGCTCGTCGGCAACGATCGCGCAGCGGCAGGACTGGAGCTGACGCTCGTCGGGCCGACGCTGCTGGCGGAGCAGGATCTGCTGCTGGCGCTGACGGGCGCCGATATGACGCCGAAGCTGGCGAGCGGCGAGAGCGTGCCGATGTGGCGGCCGGTATGGCTGGCCGCCGGAGAGACGCTGGTGCTGGGGCGCGCCGCCGCCGGCTGCCGCGCCTATGTGGCGGTGGCGGGCGGCATCCTCGCGCCGCCGCAGCTCGGCGGGCGCGGCACCGATGTGCGCGCCCGAGTGGGCGGCCTGGCTGGCCGCCCACTCGCCGCAGGCGATGCGCTCCCCTGCCTGGGTGCAGGGGAGCTGGCGCCGCCTGCGGCTGCGCTGGCCGCGATGCTCAGCCAGCGCGCCCGCAGCCAGGGCCGCCGCATGGGCATGGCGGCCCCGGCCTGGTATGCGCCGCCGCGAGCCTACGGCGGCGCCAGCGCGGACGGCATCGAGCTGCGCGCGATGCCGGGGGCGGAGCGCGGGCAATTCAGCGAAGCTGCCCGCGCCGCCTTTGAGCGGGAGCCGTTCACGGTGGCTCCCGCGTCCGATCGGATGGGGCTGCGGCTTAGCGGCCCCATCCTGGAGCGCCTGTCCCGTGCGGAGCTGCGCTCGCACGGGGTGGCGCCCGGCACGGTGCAGGTGCCGCCGGGCGGGAATCCCGTCGTACTGGCCGCGGATTGCCAGACGACCGGAGGCTACCCCAAGCTGGCGCAGATTGCCTCTGTGGATCTGCCGCTGCTCGGCCAGGCACGCCCTGGCGATCGTATCTGGTTCCGAACGATTGCGCTTGCACAGGCGCAGCGCCTTGACCTCGAGCGCGAGCGTGAGCTGGCACGGCTGGAGCAGGGCATACGCCTGGCAGCATCGCGGGGCGATAGCCAGATCCGGGACGTGCAGGAGGCGTACAGTCCTTAGGCTAGCCAGGTGTGAGGCGAAGCCAAGGAGACAGGAGTAGCCCGATGAGGCTGCCTGCCGCTTCCGGTGGTGTACCCGTAGCGCACAGCGGTACGCCGGGGAGTCGTCAACTTCCATCCTTGTGTAGTAATTAAGGTATTTTTGAAAATTAGTCTATATCATTTTGGCTGTGGTCGTTTATACTAGATGCAGTTGAGAAATATTTTCCACTGTAAGCGAAGCGAAGGAGCGCATCCGTTCAGATTGGCTGCAAATCAGGTGCGCCGAGGATGGCGGGCGTTCGCCTTAATATCCGCTCAGGGTGTAGAAGGGGTACGGAAGTTGAAAACAATCGATTTAAACTGTGATATGGGTGAAGGCTTTGGCGCTTATGCCTTCGGTCAAGATGATCGGCTGCTGCCTTACATTTCGTCGGCTAACATTGCCTGCGGCTTTCATGCGGGCGACCCGCATATTATGCGCGATACAGTGGAACGGTGCCTGGAGGCCGGGGTGGCTATAGGGGCTCACCCGGGACTGCCTGACCGTCTCGGCTTTGGACGACGGGAGCTGTCTATTACTGCGCGCGAGGCCTATGATTATCTGCTCTATCAGATCGGCGCTCTGGAGGCGTTCGTGCGCGCTGCCGGAGCGCGGCTGAACCACGTGAAGCCCCATGGCGCACTGTATCATATGGCAGGCCATCGGCCGGAGCTGGCCGACGCAGTCATTCAAGCCGTGCGTGCCGTGAACCCGCAGCTCATGCTGTATGCCCAGGCGGGCAGTTTGCTGCTGGAGCATGCCAAGGCAGCGGGGCTGACTGTTGCTGCGGAGGCATTTGCAGACCGCACCTATCAGCCTGGGGGCGGGCTTACGCCGCGTTCGCAGCCTGGGGCGCTCATCGTAGAGCCGGAGCAGGCGCTGCGTCAGGCGCTGTCCATCGCGCAGAGCGGCATGGCCTACACCCCGGAGGGTGTGCAGGTGGCGGTGCGAGCGGATACGATCTGTCTGCATGGCGACGGATCGGGAGCAGCCGAATTTGCCAGGCTTCTGCAGGAAGGGCTGCAATCGGCAGGAATTCGAATTACGCAGCCTGGAGGTTCCCATGAGCTCTAGCAGCCAGTCAATCCGAATGATGAGCCGCTCGGAGCTGAAGACGGTCGGCGCAGCCGCAGCGGCGGGAGCAAGCTTCCTGCTGTTATTGTTGCTGCGCAGGGATGTTTATACGGTTTTCGATGCCGAGTCTTATCTCATGATGCACATCATCATCAAGTTTTTCAGCTTTGCCATGTGCTTCTCTATTGTCTTTTTGGGAGCGATCTTCTTCGTCCATACGTTGTCCAGGCAGCGGCTCTATTCCGCCGCATTATTCCTCGTCGTCGGTATGATGGAGCTATGCGAGGCGCTCACCACATGGGGCGGGCTATCCATCCCGTTCGGCGAGCAGGGCGAGATATCCTTGTATAGCCTCGTTAGCGCATCCGGTCAATTGGTAATGGCGCTGGGCATCTTGCTTATATTTACACGGGAGGACAAGCAGCAGATGGCGCCCGTTCGACTGCTGCTGTTCTCGTCCGCGCTGGCGGGAGGCATAGCGCTGTGTGTGTTGGCTTCACAGGCTCCGCGCATGTTTCCGCTCGTGTTTGGCGGAGAGGGCTATATAATGATGCTCGAGACGTGCCAACTGATAACGATCGTGCTTCTGATACTTACAATTTTCATGATCATGTACCGCAACCGAGCCGATAAGCCGCAGGCGCTGCTGTTGATTGTCCAGGGGCTGCTGTTCTTTCTGTTCGCCAGTCTGCAATTCATGATCTCAAGCGCAGATGGAGACACGGACATGCTGGCCGGACAGTTATATAACTTGCTAGGCTACTATTATTTGCTGCGCGGCATCTATTACGTTACGCTTGAGGAGCCGCATCGACGCCATCGGCAGGCAGAGGAGCGCATCAACTTCCTTGCTTACCATGACGAGCTGACAGGCTTGTCCAACCGCAGACTATTCCAGGAGCGGCTAGGGGAAGAGCTGGTGCGCGCCCGCAGCAGCGGCAAAAAAATGGCGGTCATCCTCCTTGACATCGACCGCTTCAAGACCATTAACGATACACTTGGCCATTCCTTCGGGGATCAGATTCTGAGCGCGGTCGCTGGCAGGCTGCAGCGCATCGTTCCATACCCGAATTGCGTCTTTCGAATGGGGGGCGATGAGTTCACCATTATACTGCCTTATCTGCGCCTCCCCGAGGAGGCGATTCAGACGGCTGAGGCGCTGATGAGACTGTTTCATTCCCCGATTGCGATCGGCGAGGCGGAATACCACATTACCATCAGTCTGGGTATCTCGTTGTATCCCGATGATGGGGATAGCGTCGAGCAGTTGGTGAAGAACGCAGATGTTGCCATGTACAGTGCCAAGGCGCAGCGCAATGATTTCAAACGATTTACACCGCAAATGAACGAGCGCGCAGGCGAGCGGCTAGCGCTGGAGAATGATCTGCGGCGCGCGCTGGAGCACACCCAATTCAAGATGAACTATCAGCCGCTTGTTGAGCTGGAGACGGGTAGAGTGGTGGGCGTCGAAGCGCTCGTGAGATGGCAGCATCCGCAGCGCGGCATGATACCGCCGGGAGACTTCATCCCGCTCTCTGAGGAGACGGGCTTTATTCTGCCGCTTGGCGAATGGGTGCTTCGCGAGGCATGCCGTCAAAACAAGCAGTGGCAGGATGAGGGACTGCCGAAGATGATGATGTCGGTGAACCTGTCCATGCGCCAGTTTAAGCAGTACAAGCTAGTGGAGCGTGTAGCAGCTATATTGCGGGAAACAGGACTTGAAGCGCGCTATCTGGAGCTGGAAATTACGGAGAGTATGACGACTGAGGTGGATTATGCAGTGGAGACGCTAACCCGGCTGAAGGCGCTGGGTGTACGCATTAGCGTAGATGATTTCGGCACCGGGTATAGCTCGCTCATCTACCTCAAGCGACTGCCGATTGACAAGCTGAAGATCGACCGTTCCTTTGTCAGCGATGTGATGCATGACAGCAATGATGCCGCCATTGTGAGCACGATCGCAGCGATGGCCAAGCACTTGAAGCTCCGTATTACGGCGGAAGGCGTCGAGGATGCCGCTCAACTGGAATTTCTGCGCAGACAGCAATGCGAGGAAGCGCAAGGCTATTTCTTCGGGAGGCCGATGCCGCCCACCGATTTTGCCGCATGGCTGCAGCAGCATAAGCTAGTATAAGCCGAGGCTGGATGCATCCAACCGTGACAAGCGCTCCAGACCCTCTATGTAATGCACAAACGAGCACACCCAAGAATGCTATTGAAGAAGGCATTGTTGAGGTGTGTTTTTTATAGATAGGAGAATGAGGATGCTCAAATTAAAATATTTATTTCACAATGAGAGCCTGGCTAAGATGCTGCTGGGACACTGGGAATACGATGAGGAGTCGCTGGAGCTGTTCAAGTATTACCGCATCTCCTCAAACGCGGTCTATCCCTTTCGCTTCCAAGGGAGGACACAGTTGCTGAGATTTGCCCCTGCGCCGGAGAAGCGTCAGGAGAACGTGCTGGCCGAGCTGGAGTTCATCGCTTACTTGCGTTCACGAGGGTATGGTGCGCTTGAAACGGTGGAAGCGACGGATGGAGTGAAGCTGGTGGAAGCGCAGACTCCGTGGGGGAGTTACTACGCCTCCGTATTCAGACGGGTACCCGGAGTACAGCTCAGTCAGATCGAGCTGCGAGCGGACATCATCCATTGCTATGGGGCAGCGCTAGGTGAGCTCCACCGCTTGTCCAGCACGTATGAGCCTGCTGCCGCTGGCTGCAAGCGATGGTCATGGCAGGAGGCATTGGCCTGGATGCAGCAAGAGCTGGCGGCCTTCCCCATGGAGTCAGCCGCACTCGCGGAAGCGGAGCTGCTGCAGGACTGCCTATCCCGGATGCCTGCCTCATCAGCCGATTACGGTCTGATTCATTATGATTTTGAATGCGACAATGTGTTCTATGATGAACAGACACAGATGTGCCATGTCATCGATTTTGATGATGCCCTCTATCATTGGTATGTAATGGATATCGAGCAGGCGCTTGGCAGCCTGCAGGATGAGCTCCCTGCGGAACAGATCGAGCAGGCTAGACGGGCCTTCCTGGATGGCTATGCAACAACCTATGATCTGCCCGAGGAGAACATGGTGCTGGTGGCGGCCTGTAGACGGTTCGCGGGTCTCTACAGTTATGTTCGCTGTCTGCGAGCGCTGTCCGAGCAGTGGAACCATGAGCCGGAATGGATGACAGGGCTGCGTGCTCATCTGCAGCAGCGAATGGGAGGAATCGCCGACATTTTTGGTACAGAGATTCGGTGAGTGGAAAGTGGCCGCTGCGCTGAATAGGTATCTAAAGTCCCTGTTCTTTTGTCGAATCTTATCTTATTTTAGTTTTTTAGAACTATTAAAGCGAGATTTAATCGTGGTAAAGGTATCCACATTGATGTAAAATGATGTCATGCCATGCTGCGATTGGTGATGCAGGCTAACCTAGATCAAGAGAGTGCGGCTCTTGTCTATCTGCACGGTGGCAGGGCAGGAGTAACAACAGGGGCTTTTTACAAAAGTTAGAAGAGGTGCAGCCAGATGTTCGGAAAAGCTATATCGCTGAAGACGAAGCTCATCGCCGTTATTTCATTGTTTACCATGATGGTTGTTTGTGCAATCTCCGCGATGGATTACTATCAGTTGAAGCAAAGCATTATTGAAGAGGAATCAGTACAATACGAGTTAATTCAGGACCAGATTGTAGGCGCGGTAAAAAATATCGACCGGGTATACCGTGTCTTCGAGGAAGATATGGACCTGCAGATGAAGAAAGCGCTCGAGGAGATGGTCGCGAAGTACAAGAGTGAGCCTGATCTGGGGCAATGGGATTATGCCGCACTCAAGAACCGGTATAACGGGATGGACATCTATGTCATCGACCGCAGCATCAAGATCGCCTACTCGAATCTGGAGAAGGAGGTTGGGCTGGACTTCAGTGATGCGGGATCATTTACGGCACTGCTGAAGGAGCGCCTGGATGGCAAGTCGTTCACCGCTGACGGGATGGAGGTTTCCGTCAATACGGGGGAGATTCGCAAGTATGCCTACCTCCCGACGCCGGATAATCAGTATCTGCTGGAGGTTGGCATCAGCCTGCAGGACAGCAGTCTGTTCAACACCTTTAATTTCTTGGATGTATCCAAGGATATTTTGCAAAAGTATGATCTTGTGCGGGATATTACGGTCTATACACATGACGGGTATGCGCTAGGCAAGCAGGGGGCTGACGGCAAGGCATCGCAGCCTGCCGAGCAGATGAGAGCGCTATTCGACGAGTCCTTTAAGAATCAGGAGATTCGGGAGAAGACGGTCATGGTCGATGGCAAGGAGCTGCTCTATCGCTATGCTCCGTATCGGTTGGACGAGCAGTCTAACGATCTTAGCCGCTCGCGTGTCATCGAGATTGTATATGACAACACAGCGCTCCATGCGTTGCTTGCAGGCAAGCTGAAGGAATCGGTCATTAAGGTGCTGGTTGCCGTCGTGCTCGCAGTGCTGGTTGCAATTCTCATTGGCCGTCTGGTGACCAGACCCTTCGAGCGAATGAAGCAGCTTGTGGAGCGAACGGCGCAGTTCGACTTGCGTGATGAGCTGTCCTATAACGTGAGGACGAAGGACGAGATCGGGCAGATGGCGCAATCGATTCTGGAGATGCGCAGTCATCTGCGCGGAGTAGTGCAGCAGTTGCTCCAAGCATCGGGTTCCCTGGCAGAGAACGCCCAATCGATCCGCAGCTCGACTGCAGAGGTAAGCGGGCAATCCAAGGGAACGGCTGAGGCAGCCGAGCTATCGCTCAGACAGGTGCAGGAGACGATGGCGACGACGGAGGAGATGAATGCAACACTGAATGATATTCAGACGGTCATTCATTCGGTTGCGGAGCAGACGACGGAGGCTGCAGCGACTTCGGTTGAGGTTAGCCGCCGTGCGGACGGACTGAAGCACAGCTCCACAGAGGCCCAAGATACAGCCGCGCATATCTATATGGAAGTGAAGGAGGAGGTGGAGACGGCGATCTCACAATCCTCGTCTTCGATGGAGCAGATTCATCAGACTGTAGACGCGATCCTGAACATTGCGAAGCAGACGAATATGCTGGCGCTGAACGCAGCGATCGAAGCGTCGCGCGCTGGTGAGAGCGGCCGGGGCTTCTCCGTTGTGGCGGAGGAGATTCGCAGGCTGGCAACACACTCCTCTGAGCTGGTCGGCAATATTCAGGCGGTCATCCAGGTGGTGCGGGAGTCAGTTGATCATCTGTCCAGCAGCTCGACGAAGGTGCTTGATTTTATCGATCAGAAGGTGCGGGCAGACTATGCGACCTTGATCGACATCTCCTCGCAATACGATGGCGATGCGAAGTACTTCGGCTCGTTGCTCTCCGAGTTCAGCGCGGCGTTCGAGCAATTGAGCGCCTCAATTACCAGCACCGTCGATGCGGTAGAGCATATTACGGAATCTGTCGCTATGAATACCGAGCAGATTGAGACGATCTCGGAGCAATCTAGCCGGATCGCCGATAGCAATGATGAGATTGCTGACATCTCGCAGAAAAATTCCGAATACGCATCTCTTCTGCGTGAAATCGTGGAACGGTTCAAAGTATAGGACATCGGAGCCCCCGCTAAGCTCGAACAACATGAGTGGCGGGGGCAATAAAATCAGCATTATCGTGCTGCGGCAACCCTTCTATGGTACACTATTCCTAATAGGCTCTTAATGAGATGGAGAGGAAGGTTGTTGTTGTGAGATCGAAATTGGAACGTATCCTGCATAGGCTGGATGGGCGCGGGCAGCAGCATCCGCTCATGCCTGAGGCGATCTGGAGCCGCGAGGTGGATGCGCTTATCCGCGAGCTGGACTGGTGCGGGCATGAAGGTGAAACCGCTGTCATCGCTGTGATGGCAGGATTGCATCTGTGCAATGATCATCTGGATGTATCGCACAGCTTTGCGCAGTTGATCGAGCAGGATGCGACGGGTGCTTACTGGCATGGCATCATGCACCGGATGGAGGGTGATTTCTCCAACGGGAAGTACTGGTTCTATCAGGCAGGCAAGCACCCTGCCATGCAAGCCAGTGCGGAACGCATCGCCCTGGCGCTTCGCGATGAACTGAACCCGGAGGCGGCGCCGCCTGGCCGCATTCGCCAGCATATGCTGGATTTCAGGGATCAGAGCGCGTGGAGCCCGTCCGTATTTACCGATGTGGTGCAATGGCAGCAGGGACGGGCGCTTGATCCCGAATTCCGCAGCATGCTCGAACGAATACAGGCAATCGAAGCCCGCGTGCTGTTGAGCGAGACACTGAGGATGTGCAGCTCAATCATCGACAGTCTGACGGAGGATGCCCGGCGTTAAGTCTGGTGAGCGTCGGCATAACAGGGCACAAGTGCCCGGTTCATCTGCTAGGGCGTGTCTTCAAACTCCGACGGGAGCAGATTTCGCCGAATTTTCGTTCCGGGCAAGGCACGTGCTCGCAGGCGTAGTACGGGGTACGTCAAGAGAACGTAACGCAGTACTGGGCGAAAAGGCGGTGAACGATGCCCTTGAGCGGGTTTGAAGACACGCTCTAGAACCCCATCGCATGAAATCCAGCATCGACATGGAGCACCTCGCCGGTAATTCCGCGCGACAGGCGGCTGAGGAGAAACATCGTGGCATCGCCCACCTCATCCTGATCGACATTACGGCGCAGTGGAGCCTTGCTGTCCATGGCGGACAGAATATCGTTGAAGCCAGCAACTCCGCCTTTGGCTGACAGGGTGCGGATCGGGCCGGAGGAGACGGCATTGACCCGAATGCCCGCCTTGCCCAGATCCTCGGCGAGATAGCGCACGCTGGCCTCCAGAGCCGCCTTGGCTACTCCCATGACATTGTAGTTCCGCACCACCCGCTCAGCTCCCAGATAGCTTTGCGTGACGATGCTGCCGCCCTCTGTCATCAGATGGCGGCATTCTCGCGCCATCGCCACCAGGGAGTAGGCGCTCACATCATGCGCCAGCAGAAACGGCTCCCGCTCCGTATCCGCGAATTCACCCTGCAGGTCATCCTTCTCCGCATAGGCGATGCAATGCGCCAATCCATGAATAACGCCCACCTGATTCTTAATCGCTGCAAAGGCTGCAGCAATGCTCTCATCGCTGGCGACATCGCAGGGAACACAGAGCAGCGCCTCAATGTGCTGCTGCTCCAGGAGCTGCATTAGCTTCTGGCGAGAGCGCTCCTTGCGATAGGTGAAGATAAGCTGCGCACCGGCAGCATGCAAGGATTTGGCGATGCCCCAGGCAATACTCCGCTCATTGGCTACCCCTGTAACCACGACCGTCTGACCACTCATTATGCCTTTCTGTAACGATGTGCTCATGCTTGATTCCTCCTGCGATATATAGATTCATTCATAATTAATTTGGGCTCAAACCAGAAATCAGTGCTTGACTTGGGCCGAGCTGAGACGCTACGGGACAGAGGGTTCTTCCGATCGCTGTTAAAGCCCGATTCCTTTTATTTATTTGAGGACTATGGTGGGAATCGGTCTTTAAAGGCGAACACTGACGTTTCTCCAGAATCCCTCCGCCCCTCCGCTAAGCTCTGTTTTCTGTCAAGCACTGATTATTAGGTTGAGCCTTAATTTATGATAAGATATTAATACCTGGTACTAATTATCAGTGTAGCTAATCATACTCCCTGGAGCTGATTATTGCAAGAGCGATGGGGAAGTGGGCAGCGGAGTGTACGGTTTAAATGAGGCTGGTTGGATAACGCAACCAGCCCCCTGTCCATCATGGACAAGGGGCTGGTGCGTCTTAGCAGTTGCGATGGCCGTGCGATGGACATCAGTCGTATGTCCCTACAGATCGCCCCAGTTCAGGTTGGACGATTTGCTGTAGTTGGTCACCTTTTGCTCGAAGAAATCCGTCTTCATCCCGTTCATGTTGCTGAAGCTTTCGACCCATTTCATCGGATGCTCGGTCACTTCCGGGTAGAGAATGTCCAGCCCCAGCTTTCTCAGCCGCTCGTTGGAGAGGAACTTGATATACTGGTCGATGATCTCGTTCGTCAGTCCGGCGATCTGATTGTTCGTAATATATTGGCCCCAGGCAATCTCATGCTCGACCGCAGTACGCATCATCTGACGCAGCTCCTCAACCAGCACCGGCGTGAACAGCTCGGGATTCTCCTTGCGGACCTCACGGAAGATGCCCTGGAACAATGCCAGATGTGTCAGCTCGTCGCGCTGGATGTACTTGATCTCGGATACGGTGCCGAGCATCTTGCCTTGGCGTCCCAGTGCATAGAAGAAGCTGAAGCCGCTATAGAAGTAGATGCCTTCGAGAATATAGTTTGCCATGATCGTCTTGACGAGGTTCTGTGCGGACGGATCGGCAATGAAGTTCTCATACAGATCGGTGATGAACCGGTTGCGCTTGAGCAGATTTTTGTCCTCGCGCCACAGGTTATAGATCTGATCCCGCACCTCTGCGGAGCAGACGCTGTCGAGAATGTACGAGTAGCTCTGGCTATGCACCGCCTCCTGGAAGGTATGCACGGTCAGGATGAGATTGACCTCGGGTGCTGTAATATATTCGTTGATATTCGGCAGGTTCGCGGTCTGCAGCGAATCCAGAAAAATCAGGAAGCTAATAATCTTATCGTAGCTGTTGCGCTCGGAGAGGGACAGATTCTTGTAATCCTTGGCGTCCTGGGCGAGCGGAATCTCCTCGGGAATCCAGAAGTTATTCATCATCGTCCGGTACATCTTGGTGGCCCAGTCGTACTTGACGTTATTCAGCTCGATCAGGTTGGTCGTGTTGCCGCCAATCATGCGGCGCTTGCCCCAGTCCCGATCGCCGTCCTCGTTAAACAGCTTTTTGCGTTGAAGTTCCATTATTGTTCTGTTCCTCCTTCAATTAAGAGCTGCAGCTTACGCAATCCTCCACCTCAAGACTCTGGTTGCGGCAGTAGTAGACCGTCTTGAGCCCTTGCTGCCAGGCAGCCATATACAGCTCCAGAAACTCCTTGGCAGTATAGTTCGGCGTAATGTACAGGTTGAACGATTGCGCCTGGTCAATATGGCGCTGACGGCGTCCGGCCGCCTTGATGCTCCAATGCTGATCGATGTGATGCGCTTCTTTGTAGTACCAGAACGTCTCCTCGTTCAGATTCGGCGCCGTCTGCGGGATGACCGCATTCTTCTTCTCCTCGATGAAGAACTTGTTGAAGATCGGGTCGATCCCGGCCGTTGAGCCAGCAATTAGCGAGGTGGACGCAGTAGGTGCGATCGCGAACATCCAGGCGTTGCGCACGCCATGCTCGGCCACGGCCGCCTTCAGCTCCAGCCATTGCGGACTGGTATAGCCGCGCTGCTCGAAGTATGCGCCGCTCTGCCATTCGCTGCCCTCGTATGCCGGATAGGCTCCCTTGTCCTTGGAGATCTCCATCGACGCCTTGATCGCGCAGTAGTTGATCCACTCGTACAGCTCATCTACCCGATCCAGATGCTCCTCGCTCTCCCAGTTGATCTTGTTCAGCGCCAGCCACTGATGGTAGCCGCTTGTGCCAAGGCCGACCGCGCGGTATTTCTTATTCGTAATTTCCGCTTGCGGGATCGGGTAATGGTTCAGATCGATGACATTATCCATCATGCGCATCTGGCACGCCACGACCTCCGCAATCTCCTCCTTGGTGCGCGTGCGGCCCAGATTGAGGGAAGACAGGTTGCAGACCACATAGTCGCCGCTTTTTACCTGTGTCGTTATCATGCCATCCTCATGAGTGGTCGACACATATTCGGTCGGGCTCATATTCTGGCAAATTTCGGTACACAGATTTGAGCAATAGATGATGCCCTTGTGCTTGTTCGGATTGGCGCGATTAACCGTATCGCGGAAGAACACGAACGGCGTCCCGGTCTCGAAGGAGCTGGCGAGCACCCGCTTCATAATCTCGATCGCAGGCACCTCCTCCTTGGACAGCTCAGGGTGGTTCACGCACGCTTCGTAACGGCGCTCCCATTCCTCGCCCCATGCATCCTCCAGCGACCATCCCATCAGAGTGCGCACCTCATGCGGGTCGAACAGATACCACGACTCGCGCTCCTCTACCTTGCGCATGAACAGATCGGGGATACAGACGCCTGGGAAGATGTCATGCGCCTTCATCCGGTCGTCGCCGTTGTTGGTCTTGAGATTCAGGAAATCGAATATATCCTTATGCCATACGTCCAGATAGATGGCCACTGCGCCAGAGCGCACGCCAAGCTGATCGACGGCAATCGCCGTGTTATTGTAGTTCTTGATCCATGGCACAACACCGCCGGCGACACCCTTATAGCCCCGGATATTGGAGCCGCGGCTGCGCACCTTGCCGACATAGATGCCCATGCCGCCGCCGAACTTGGAGACCTGGGCGAAACTGGCATCGACATTGTAGATGCCCCACAGATTGTCCGGCACGGTGTCAATGAAGCAGCTTGACAGCTGATGGAACGGCTTGCGCGCATTGGCAAGCGTTGGTGTGGCAACGGTCATCTGCAGGCGGCTGAGCACATCATAGAACTTGCGGGCCCAGGCCAGCTTGTCCTGCTCCTTCATCGCCAGATGCATCGCTACGCCCATGAACAGCTCCTGTGGCAGCTCCAGCACCTCACCGCTGAAGCCCTTGATCAGATAGCGGTCGCTCAGTGTCTTCAGACCGACATAGTTGAACAGGTAGTCGCGCTCCGGCACGATGTAATTGCCCAGCTCGCGGATCTCCTCGCGCGTATAGTGCTCCAGAATATAGGAGCCATAGAAGCCCTTGTCTGTCAGGTACGTAATCAGAGAGTAGAAATCACCGTAGCCGAAGTAACCATATTTGCGATTAATTTGCGCTTCCTTGTACAGATCATACACGAGCAGCTTGGCAGCGACATATTGCCAGTTCGGCTCCTCGACACTTGTCTTCTCTACCGCAACCTGGATCAGTGTGCGTTGAACTTCCTTGGTCGTAATGTTGTTGCGGAAGTAAGGGAGCAGCGCCGTCTCCAGCTCCAGCGGGTCGCAGCCGGCAAAGCCGTCGCAGGCGAAGTCGATCACCTTCTTCAGCTTGGAGAAGATCAGCTCCTCCTTCTGTCCGTTCCGTTTAATAATATCCAAATGAATGTCACTCCTTCATGGAAAGTAAAAGCTCACAAAACACAATATATAGTTATTAAAATAGAAAATACCTCAATATACAGTGTTGGTCAAGAGCCTGTAGTCCTGGTGTGGCGACATGACTCAACAAAGCTCGCCGTTGACTGCACGCTGAAGCGCCATCCTATCTCGTCCAAGGAGACGCATGCTCCGCGCTCTGTCGGGCGTCCTGAATGTCGTGGATGGACAGCAGCATTCAAGTAGCTTGTCAAAGGCTCAGTATACTACAAATTGTGACGAACGGACAGGGGGGCGATGTTTTATTATGGCAAGCTTTCTGTTAGACTTACTCTAGATAATCAGCAGGGCGAGCGAAGAAGATAGACGGCGGCAATAGCCCTCTAGGGCTTGCATATACGCCCAGGATTTTCTGCGCCCGCTCCAGCGAGAAGAAGGAAAGAGAAGGTGTTTTGTAACGTGGTAAACAGACAAAAGAAGCTGCTGCGAGCTTTCATGCCGGTGGTGCTCGCCATGCTTGCAGCGATGCTGTGGGCCGTCTCGCCTGCGCAGGTTCTAGCACATGCGAGCGTGGAGTTGATGGCGCCTGAGCCGAATACGCAGATGAATGAGCCGCCTCAGCAGGTCGAGCTCAGGTTCAATGAGCCGATCGAGGCAGGCTTTGGCGGTGTGCAGGTGCTGGATTCGATGTCGAGGACAGTTACGGATCAGCAGCAAGAGGTGTCTGCTGATCGACGGACGATCACGCTGCCGCTGCCGAAGCTTGGAGAGGGTGTCTATACGGTATCCTACGGGGTTGTATCAGCGGATGGGCATCCGGTGTCTGGCTCTTATATATTCGTCGTCGGCAACCCGCCCAATGCGAAGGATGCCTCAAGCTTTGACCTGCACAAGCAGCTCGGCCACACTGGACATGGCTCCGCGACAGAGGTAAGCGCCGGCGAGCTGCTGCTCTATCTGTCGCGTGGGCTGTACTATGCCGCGCTGCTGCTGGTTGCGGGGCTGATGCTGTGGTACGGCCTGCTGCGGACGAAGACGGAGGTGCAGCGGACGCAATTTGACAAGTGGGGACTGTGGACGATGCGTGCCCTGCTCCTGACGAGCTTGTTCTATGTATTCGTCCATACTCGCGAGCTGATGGAGGGACAGCCCTCACCGGATTGGCTGCGGCTGTTCACGCGCACAGAGATTGGCATCTCCTGGCTCATCCTGCTCGCGCTGGCGCTGCTCGGGTTTCTCGTGCTCAAGTCCGGTGCGGTGGTTCGCATGCTGTGGGCAGTCGCGCTGCTCGTGCTGGAGAGCATAAGCGGCCATGCTGCGGCCTATGAGCCGAAGTGGTATTCGCTGCTGCTGGATAATGTGCATCTGCTTGCTTCAGCGATCTGGGCCGGGGGACTGGCATTCCTGTTTGTGCTCTGGCGGGTGGAGCGCAAGGATGCAGGGCGGTTCGCTGAGGCATTCTCACGGGCGGCATGGATCAGCATTGTCGTGCTGACGATCAGCGGTGTGCTGAGCACATTGTTGTTCCTGCCGGACTTTTCGTATCTGTTCTACACCTCCTGGGGGGTGCTGCTCGTTATCAAGACCGTGCTCGTGCTGCTCGTGATCGTGACCGGGGCGCTGCTACGCATCCGAGTGCGGCGCGGCGATCTGCCCCATAGCGGATTGCTCAAGCTGGATGTTGGGCTGATGGCGGCGATTGTCCTCGTCGTGGGCATCTTCACGTACATTAGCCCATTGCCTGCCAATGAGCCCTTCTCCAAGCATCTGATGGGCTCGGACAAGCATATTACGTTGCGCATTACGCCGAACGTGCCGGGTGAGAACAAGTTTATCGTTAAGGTATGGCTGCCGGAGAAGTCGGGAGAGCCGAAGCGTATCAAGCTGCTGCTGCGCTCGCTGGACAAGCCGGATATGGGAGCGATCGAGCTGCCGATTGAGCCTTATGAGGATCAGGAGGTAGATACCTTCGATGGATTTATCAAGTCTACCTACCGGGCGGAGGGGCCATACATCCCGTTCCCTGGTCAGTGGAAGGCGGAGATTCGCATCCTGACACAGGCGGATGATGAGATCGTCCATACCGAGACGTTCCGCAATTATTAACACGGCAAGGGGGGAGCGGCAGTGAGCTACAGGCAATTAAAAGGGTTGATTCTGTCCATACCGACGTTAACCATCGGCTTGTGGGAGTATCTGCGGCACACGCTGCTGCTCCCCTATCTGTCGATGGAGCTGGGCAATGTGCTGGCTCCATTCATCGTATTCTTCGTCACCATTACGTTGCTGCGCAAGCTGTTCGCTGTGCTGGAGCAGACGCAGGAATCGCTGCGGCGCGAGCAAGCGATCAAGGTGGGGATGGAGCAGCGCGAACAGCTTGCGCGCGAGCTGCATGACGGCATCTCGCAGTCGCTGTTCCTGCTGTCGGTCAAGCTCGACAAGCTGGAGCGGGCGCAGAGCACGCCGGAGGGCAAGCAGCAGACCGAGCAGATTCGGGAGACCGTGCGGCATGTATATGACGATGTGCGCCAATCCATCGCCGCGCTGCATAGCTCGCCGCTTATTACTGACAAGCCGTGGATTCAATCGATTCATCGGCTGCTGGAGGAGATCCGCGAGGATAGCGGTCTGGAGCTGACACTCGACTGGCAACTGACGGATGCGGTGCTATCGCCCAAGCAGAAGGTGGAGCTGCTGGCGATTATGCGCGAGGCTTTATTGAATGTACAGAAGCATGCCCGCGCCACAGCAGCAGTCGTCCGGTGCCTGCCGGAGATAGACGGGGAGGGCTTCGTCTGCACGATTACGGATGATGGGATCGGCTCAAGTGAACAGGACTGGAGCAAGAAGGGTTGCTACGGTGTGAAGTCGATGCGAAGCCGGGCGCAGGCGATGGGATGGAGCTTGACGATCGACCCGGCGGAGCAGGGGGCTGACGGCTCGGAGGCTGCATCTGCTCCTCGCTACGGCACGCGGGTAACGATTCGGAGTCAAGGAGGCTACGACAAGCATGGAGGATAATGGACGGTTTCGCGTCCTGTTGGTGGACGATCATCCGCATGGAAGAGAAGGGATGCGGACAGTCATGGAGATTGACCCGGTCTTTCAGGTTGTGGCGGAGGCCACAAGCGGCGAGCAGGCGGTGCAATTGGCAGAGGAGCTGATGCCTGACCTGATCCTGATGGACATTAACATGCCGGGCATCGGCGGCCTGGAAGCGACGCAGCGAATCAAGACGCGCTTGCCTGCGATCAAGATCGTCATGGTGACCGTATCTGATGACATCACTGACCTGTTTGAAGCGATTAAGCGCGGAGCACAGGGTTATCTGGTCAAGAACCTGAATCCGTCCTCCTGGCATGAATACTTGCGGGCGATAGCGGTGGATGAGGCGCCGATGTCCAAGGAGCTGGCCTTCCGTATTCTGCAGGAGTTTACGTCCCGCGCAGACGGGACGTCGCCGGCCAGGCCGCAGGATGAGCCAGGCAAGGCTGCGGCGCCTCCGCCCCGCCAGCCTGCTGCTTCTCCCCTGACACCGCGAGAAACTGAAATTCTGGAGCGAGTCGCCAAGGGAGAGTCGAACCGAGAGATCGCGGCGCTGTTCCATCTGTCCGAGCATACGGTCAAAAATCATCTCAAAAATATATTGCAAAAGCTACATCTGGACAATCGGGTGCAGTTGGCGCGCTATGCGCTGGAGCAAGGATTGGCTGGAGAGCGCCAGTCTGGCTATTAAGTCACAATTTGTTCACACAATACTAGCCCTTTTGAGCCATGCGGGACGGAGTGGGGAGTTTTATACTGATACAAGTAAAACTAACAGATAGGATGTGTAGAGGTTGAAAAAGTGGTTGAGTACGGCGATGGCTCTGATGGTCATGCTAATGTTCGCTTCTGTAGCAAGCGCGCATGTGACGGTGAAGCCAGTGGAGGTAAGTCAAGGCTCCTATGAAGTATTTACGGTGCGTGTTCCTAGCGAAAATAAAGGCACGACCACCCAGAGCATCGAGATTCGTGTACCGGAAGGTGTCGATATATTGCGCGTAGAGCCTAAGCCGGGCTGGACGTACACACTGAGCAAGGAAGGCGAGCGCATCACGAGCGTAGCCTGGAGTGCTGAGGGCGAGGGCTTGAAGGAGACCGAGTTCACAGAGTTCCGCTTCCAGGGCAAGGTGGGCGCTGATGCGACCGAGTTGAACTGGAAAGCATACCAAACCTATGCCGACGGAAGCAAGGCCGACTGGGTCGAAGCTGCGGACGGACAGTATCCGGCATCTGTAACTGCTGTAACGCCGGGTACAGGCGACGGCCATGGACATGGAGGACATGGCGCGGATAGCTCCGCAGGTCAGCCGGCTGCCTCAACGGATGCTGGTCAGCCTGCGGCCGATTCCAGTGCTGCGAGCGGTCATGCCGGCGAATCTGCCGCTGCCAGCCCTGCCGAGGCTGGAGCGACATCGAACGGACTGGATCGCGGCCTCGCGATCGCGGCACTTGCACTGGGCGTTATCGCCGTTATTATTGCGCTTGTCCGCAAGCCAGCAGCCAAATAGAAGCTTATCTATCACCACAGATGCCCCGCCATGGGTCTATTGCCCAGGGCGGGGCATCTGTGCGTCTATAGAGACTAAGCGATACTTGAGGCCTGGAGGCGTGGAGCGGCTTATGCCGGTGAAGTCAACCGGCTCCGCCAGCTATGACCTGTCGGCCAGCCAGCAGCTCCTCCAGCTCTCTCTCGGAGCAGTAGACGAAGTGGCCGGGCGTGACCTCATGCATCGATGGCTGCTCTAGCGCGGTATAACGGTGCGTGGTCGGATCGTACACCTCGCGGCGGCGAGTACGCTCGGACTCGGGGTCGGGCAGTGGAATCGCGGACAGCAGCGACCGTGTATACGGATGCAGCGGATTGCGATACAGCTCATCGGCAGGAGCCAGCTCGACCAGCTTGCCGAAGTACATGACACCGATCCGGTCGCTAATATATTTGACCATCGAGAGATCATGGGCGATGAACAGATAGGTCAGATCATTGTCGCGCTGTAGCTTCTTCATCAGATTGACGATCTGTGCTTGAATCGACACATCGAGCGCTGAGATCGGCTCGTCGGCAATGATGAATTCAGGCCCGACAGCGAGAGCGCGCGCGATGCCGATCCGCTGGCGCTGACCGCCAGAGGCCTCATGCGGATAGCGGCGGGCGAAGTCGCGATGCAATCCGACCTGATCCAGCAGCTCGATGACCTTGTCCATGCGCTCCCCGCGCGAGGAGGCCAGCTCATGAATGTCAAGGCCCTCAGCGATAATATCCGCGACAGTCATGCGGGGATTCAGCGACGCATACGGGTCCTGGAAGATCATCTGCATGCGGCGGTTCAACTGCTTGAGCTCGCGACGGCTTTTGCGAGCATGGACATCCACCCCATCGAACCATACCTGTCCGCCGGTCGCCTCATAGAGCCGGATGATGGCGCGCCCGGTCGTTGATTTGCCGCAGCCGGATTCCCCGACAAGTCCGAGTGTCTCCCCGCGGTAGATCGTGAAGCTGATGCCGTCTACCGCCTTGATCACTTGCTGCTTATCCAGCCGAAAGTGCTGCTTGAGATCCATGACCTCAACTAGCTTCTCCTTCACCTGTCCATGCCCCCCTTCACCGAGACCGGCTTGGCGTAGGCGTTCTCTAGCTGGCGCCTCCGCTGCATGACCACCGCTGGCGGCTCCACCTTGGGCGCATCAGGATGGAGCAGCCATGTCTTCGCATAGTGCGTATCGGATATTCGAAACATCGGCGGCTCCTCTTCAAAGTCAATCTTCAGCGCGTACCGATTGCGCGGCGCGAAGGCGTCACCCGCTGGCGGGTGAGCCAGATCAGGTGGCGTGCCAGGAATGTCCAGCAGCTCGCTCTCATCATCCTGATCGAGATGGGGCATGGAGGCGAGCAGCCCCCAGGTGTATGGGTGACGGGGGTCGTAGAAGATCTCATCCACTGTGCCGATCTCGACGATCTGCCCGGCATACATGACCGCTACCCGATCCGCCATATTGGCAACCACGCCCAGATCATGGGTGATCAGGATGATCGACATGCCGAAGCGGCTCTGCAGATCCTTCATCAGCTCCAGTATTTGCGCCTGAATCGTCACATCGAGCGCCGTCGTCGGCTCATCGGCGATCAACAGCCGCGGCTTGGCGGCGAGCGCCATCGCAATCATCGCCCGCTGGCGCATGCCGCCCGAGAATTCATGGGCATACTGATTAATCCGCTTCTCAGGGAAAGGGATGCCGACCAGCTTCAGCAGCTCCAGCACACGTGAGCGCGCAGCACTGGGAGACAGCTTCTGATGTCGGATCAGCGTCTCCGCAATCTGCTTGCCGATCCTCATCGTCGGGTTAAGCGAGGTCATCGGGTCCTGGAAGATCATGCCGATGTCGCTGCCGCGGACACTCTCCATCTGTTTATCGGTCATAGCTGTCAGCTCGGTGGCGCCGAGTGTGATGCGTCCCCCGCTGATGCGGCCGGGCGGAGAGGGGATGAGCTTCATGATCGCCTGTGCGCAGACGCTCTTGCCGGAGCCGGATTCTCCTACCACAGCGAGGGTCTCTCCCTCATATACCTCGAAGGAAATGCCGCGTACAGCCTGTACTTCTCCGGCATAGGTACGGAACGTTACACTCAGGTCGGATACTTCTAGCAGTTTGCTTCTCATCATTACTCGACTCCTTATTTGCGCAATTTCGGGTCCAGCGCATCGCGCAGACCATCACCGATAACATTGAAGGCGAAGATCGTCACACAGATGAAAAATGCCGGGAAGAACAGCCGCCACGGGTAGAAGCGCAGAGCCGGCAAGCCATCGGAGGCCATCGTGCCCCAACTGGCCAGCGGGGGCGTCAGTCCCAGCCCGAGATAGCTCAGGAAGGCTTCCACGAAGATCGCAGTCGGCACGGTGAGCGTCATCGTGACCAGAATCGGGCCGATCGTGTTCGGGATGAGATGCTTGCGCATAATATGCGGCATGCTGGCTCCCAGCGTCCGTGCTGCAAGGACATATTCGCGGTTCTTGAGCGACAGCACCTGACCGCGCACGATACGCGCCATATTGATCCAGCCGGTGATGGTCATGGCGAGGATCATCGTTCCCAGACCCTGACCGAGCACAACCATCAGCAGGATGACCATCAGCAGATAGGGAATGCCGTAGATGACGTCCGCGAACCGCATCATAATCTCATCGGTGCGTCCGCCTCGATAGGCGGCGATACCGCCCCACATGACACCGATCGCCAGATCGATCAGCGCGGCGGAGACGCCGATCAGCAGCGAGATGCGCGCGCCCTCCCAGGTGCGGGTGAATACATCGCGCCCCAGATCATCAGTGCCGAACCAGTGCTCAGCGGAAGGGGCGAGATTTTTGCTTGCCAGATTGTTCGTCCGATAATCATGATCGGTCATATGCGGGCCGAAGATGGCCATGATCACCATCAGCAGCAGCAGCACGGTTCCTGTGACAGCCAGTGCATTGCCGCAGAAGCGCCGCAGCACCTCCTTCCAGTAGGGCATGCTAGCGCGGGATACATTGTCCGCCTGTGCAGACTGTACACCGACAAGCTGGAGCCTGTCCTTCATCGTTGGTTGCATCAGCCAGCGCCTCCCTTCCGAGCAGTCAGCTTGATCCGCGGATCAATCAGCATGTAAGCGATGTCAACGAGCAAGATGCACAGCAGCAGCAAGATGCTGTAGAAGACGGTGACGCCCATGATGACGGTATAGTCGCGGTTGCTGATGCTCGTCACGAAGCTGGAGCCGAGTCCGGGAATGCCGAATATCTTCTCAATGACGAAGCTTCCTGTAATAATCGAGGCGCTCAGCGGACCCATATAGGAGACAACAGGGAGAATCGCGTTGCGAATCGTATGGCGCATAGTGATCGTCCAGTTGCTCAGTCCTTTGGCCTTGGCGGTCTTGATATAGTCATTGCCCAGCACCTCCAGCATGCTGGAGCGCGTGAGGCGGGCGATGAAGGCGGTCGGCGTCGAAGCGAGCGCGAGCGCAGGCAAGATCGTATACACGAACGACTCCCAACGGGCGACAGGGAATAGGCCAAGCTGAATAGCGAAGACGTACTGCAGGAAGGTCGCCATAATGAAAGAAGGTACAGAGATGCCGGCGACTGCCAGCACCATCGCTCCGTAATCCTGCCAGCGATTATGCTTCAGCGCAGCGATGACACCGAGCGTCACGCCGACAGCCAGGCTGATGAAGATCGCCTCCATGCCGAGCACAAGCGACACCCCGAAGCCATCGGCAATCAGGTCATTGACGGTCTGGCTTTTATACTTGAAGGATGGACCGAAATCCCACTTCGCAATATTCAGCAGGTAATCCCCGTACTGCGCGTACCAGGGCTTGTCCAGTCCGTAATGCGCCATCAGATTTTGCTCGATCTGAGCTGGCAGCTTCTTCTCTGAGGTGAATGGATTGCCGGGCGCAATGCGCATCAGGAAGAAGGTCGCTGTCACAATAAGCCATAGCGACAGTAAAATATAGCCCACACGCTTGGCGAGATAGTATAGCATCACAAAGGGGGCACCTCCTGTTGGTTGAATGGAGTGAACAGCCGGATAGATCGATCCGGTGTGTTAAGTCGTGCGAGCTTATCGCAGGCGGCTGCAGCGGCGCCTTAGGAGCCGATCCGCCGCAGCCTGTGGCGGATCGGCGTGCCAGTTGGTTGATGCACCCAAGGTCAGCCCTTGGGTTGTGATGGCCTTCAGGCAGCGGGAGTAGCCTGGTCGAGGCGCTAATTAACCCGCTTACTTATCAATATAGGCCCATTTGAAATGAATGTTGGACAGGCCGTCGATGAATACGTCATGGACATAATCCTTTTGCAGCCAGGTATTGGAATAGAAATAGATCGGGATAATCGGCATCTCATCCATCAGAATCTCCTCTGCGCTCTTGAGAAGCTGGCGCCGCTTCGCGGCATCCGACTCCATCGCCGATTGCTGCAGCAGCTTCTTGTATTCCTCGTTCTCCCAGCCGGTATTGTTGTTGCCGCCGTCATGGTCGCGCAGCGTCTCCAGGAAATTGACCGCATCATTGAAGTCAGCGACCCAGCCCAGCCGTCCGATCTGATAATCGCGGGTTTGAAGCTTCTCGATATAGACCTTCCATTCGGAATTGTCCAGAGTGACATCAATGCCCAGATTATTGATCCACATATCCTGGATCGCCTGGGCAATCTTCTGATGACCTTCGCTCGTGTTGTAGGAGAGGGTCAATGTTGGCAGTTCTGCTGCGCTTGCATAACCCAGTTCTTTCAGTGCCAGCTCCAAATATTGCTTGGCCTGGTCTACAGCATTATCTGCGAAATAGCCTGCGGTGTTGTCTTCAAAGATAGTAGGAGGTACAAAGGCCATAGCCGGCAGCTCGCCGCCTTGCGACACATTGTCAATCAGCGACTGGCGATTTATCGCGTAAGCCAGCGCTTTGCGTAGGTTGGTATTGTCGAGTGGGGGTTCATTGATGTTGAGATTGTAGAAATACGTTCCTGCAGAAGCTTGAGCGTTCAATACGCCAGCCTCGCGCAGTGAGGACAGAGTGTCGGTCGGCAGAGAATCAATCGGCTTGCCTGCCCAGTCCAGTTCATTACTCTCATACATAGCGAGGGCGGTGCTCTCGTCATTGACGATCGTCATCACAATCTGATCCAGCTTCACCGTATTTTTGTCCCAATAGTTGTCGTTCTTCTTGAGCAGCAGCTTACTGCTATGCTGCCATTCTGTCAGAACGAACGGGCCGTTCGAGGTATACGCATCACCGGCGTTCTCAGCCCACTTCGGCTGCTCGGCCGCGATCTTGCTGTTGATTGGAAAATAGGTGTAAAAGCTCGTCAGCTCCAGAAAATAGGGGGTCGGGTTAACCAGCTCGACCTCCAGTGTTTTGTCATTTAAGACCTTAATCCGAACATTATCCATCGAACCGCTGCTATTTGCTTCCTCGGCCCCTTGTATGTAATAGAGCTGGTAGGCATATTTGGACTCATTATTAGGATCGAGCACCCATTTCCAGGCATATTCGAAATCATGGGCTGTAACCGGGTCGCCATTGCTCCAGAGCGCATCGCGCAATGTGAAGGTATAGACCTTCTGATCCTCCGAAATATCGATCTTCTCAGCGGCCGCCGGTTCAGGGCTGCCGTCTCTGCCGATGCGGGTCAGTCCCTCAAAGGTCTGGTTCAGCACACCGCCGGACACGTTGTCGCTCGCCAGCCCTGGATGAAGCGCTGGCGGCTCGGAGTGCAGATTGATACGCATCTCGGCCACTGCGGCAGGCGCGTTATCGTCTCCTCTTGGGGCATCCGTGCTGGCAGGCGAATCAGGCTTGCTGCATGCTGACAGCAGCATGCTCGCTGTTAGAACAACAGCTAAAAGGATGGACCATTTTGTTCTCATCGTATTCCTCCCGTATCTTCATGGATTCAAATGGATAAAAAGAAGACGGCGGAATGGCGTCGTGGTTCGACCGACTGATTAGATGAGCTGCTTTCGTTATCAAAATGTATATTGTATTCAATGTAATATATATGTCACTATATTTAACAAAGTGACCTCTGTCGCTATCGATTCCCCCTCAACTCTTGCATAAAATACCCACCATATTGCAATTTATCCATTTGATAACTCATATTATAGCATCTAAAAAATATAATTCAATAAATTTGGTAATCAGGGAAATAAAATGTTAATTTATATGACATAAAGTGGGCATGAGAAAAAGAGGAGGGGCGCCATAAACTCTCACCCGTTTCCTCTATGTCCTGAGCCGTATGTTCCGACTTGATCGTTGAATATCTATCAGTATAATACAGAAACTCCGCAAAAAATGTCGAAATTTAGTCTAAATATATAAAATATTTAAATTATGAAATCGATTGTTTAAAATGGAAGCTAGAATTACTGCTCCAACAATTGCCGAACATGCTTCTCGATGCTTTCCGGCGTATCAGTTGGGGCAAAGCGCTTGACGACACGGCCGTCACGGTCGATGAGAAACTTGGTGAAGTTCCATTTGATCTGCTTGATGCCGAGTGCGCCCGGAGCTTCGGAGCTCAGATGCTGAAAGAGCGGATGAGCGTTCTTCCCATTGACGTCAATCTTGGAGAATAAGGGGAAGCTGACGCCGTGGTTCAACTCACACGCCTCTGCGATCTGGCTGTCTTCGCTAAGCTCCTGATTCATAAACTGGCTGCTCGGGAAGCCTAGCACCTGAAAGCCTTGATCCTTGTAGCTATCATGCAGCTTCTGGAGACCCTTGAATTGAGGCGCGAACCCGCATTTGGTTGCGGTATTGACGATCAGCAGCACCTGGCCTTTGTAGTCGTCCATGCCCTGCTCCTGGCCGCGGATCGTAGTGACTGAAATATCATAGAAGCTCATTGTTATTCCTCCTCTTAATAATTACGAAATGGTAGGCCGCTCGAAATATTAATTGTTTACAATTCGATTGTATAAAATTAAAATAAAGATGTCAACCTTCCTATTCCCCCTCCCCTGCAGCTTGATTGCATGCAATTCAATTGTATAATTGGTAGAGGCGGAGTCCTGCCATGCAGGCGACTCGCCAGGCGGGGGCTTAACCTTCGGCATGGAAGTGACGACTAGCGATAACGAATGAAGGGAGAGACCGCGCAGATGACAGATGAACTGTTTTTGAAGCTGGAGCAGCATCTATGCTTTGTAACTTACGCATGCTCCAAGGAGATCACGAGACGTTATCGCCCGATATTGGAACAATTCGGGCTCACCTATACGCAATATATTACACTGGTCGTTCTATGGGAGGTTGACCCGATCCCGATGAAGGAGCTGGGAGCGAGACTGTATCTTGACTCCGGTACGCTGACCCCGCTGCTCAAGAAGCTGGAGGCGATGGAGCTGATTATCCGTAAGCGGGACCTCGCCGATGAGCGGAGCGTGCTGGTTGCGTTGACCCCACAGGGCAGAGAGCTGAAGGCGCAGGTGAAGAATATCCCGCTGCGCCTGTTTGAGCAGAGCCGGGCATCTGCCGAGAAGCTGCAGCATATCCATACCCAGATGGCGGAGCTGCTGGAGATGCTGGAGCAAATGGAAGAGGCGGAGGGATAAATTTTTTGAAACGTCCGGGCTAATGCTGCGTATGGATAAGTATGCAGATTGCAGAATGATCAGAAAGGAAGTGAAGTGATGGAGGTTTACTCGGGGGGAAACACAGATCAGAGACAACCGGGCGGAAAGCCACAGTTGCCTAAGGGCATGGTGCCTAAGATTGTGGGCGGTGTCGCCATTGCTGCAGCCCTGCTGCTGGGATGGAGCTCATTTTACACGGTACAGGAGCAGGAGCAGGCAGCAATCATGACATTTGGGAAATATTCACACACGGAGGAGAGCTCCGGTCTTCATTTTAAGCTGCCTTATCCGATTCAGCAGGTCGTCATTGTTCCGGCCAAGCTGACCCAGCAGTTGCATATTGGCTATCGTGAGAGCAACGGACAGAATGTGTCGGTTGAGGAGGAGGCGCTCATGATTACGGGGGATGAGAACCTCGTGTCCGCCGATGCTGTTGTGGAGTGGAGAATATCAGACCTGCACAGCTATCTGTACAATATTGAGAATGCCGAGGTGTTTCTCCGCAACTCTGCCGTATCGGCGATTCGTTCCGTAATCGGCTCAACGAATCTCGACTATGCCATTACAGAAGGAAAGACCGTCATTCAGGGCGATGTGAAGAAGCGGCTGGAGGAGTTGATGGTGCAGTACAACACAGGCATCTATATTGTCGACTTGAAGTTCCAGGACATCGAGCCGCCTGAAGGAGCGGTGCAGCAGGCATTCCGCGAGGTGACCAATGCCCGTGAGGAGAAGAATACGAAGATCAATCAGGCGCAGAAATATGTGAATGACCGCCTGCCGAAGGCAAGAGGGGAAGCGCAGGCGCTGATTGAGCAGGCGGAGGCGGAGAAGCTCTCGCGCGTAGTGAACGCACAGGGTGACGTAGCCAAGTTCAACGCCGTCTATAACGAATATGTGAAGAACCCGAACATCACCTCCAACCGCCTCGTGCTGGAGACGCTGGAGAAGATTTTGCCGAATGCGAAGGTAATTATTACCGATGGCGGGGGAGATACAGTAAAGTATCTGCCGCTTAATGAGCTGCTTGGTTCGTCCCGTTCGGGATCGGCAACTCCGCCTGCACAGAACCAGACACCTAGCTCGTCGTCCAGCCAGCCGCAGGCTTCAACCTCGGCAGGAGCCGAGCAAGGCGCGGAAGGAGGGACAGCACGTGAATAAAAAAGGGATTATAGGTATCGCCGGCTTGATCGTCGTCGTGCTCCTGCTGTCCAACTCGCTGTTCATCGTGAATGAGGGAGAGTACAAGGTTGTGCTCCAGTTCGGCGAAGCGAAGAAGATTCATCAGGACCCTGGCATTAAGATGAAGATTCCGTTCATTGAGACGGTGACCTCGCTGCCGAAGTACCAGCAGGTGTACGAGAGCAACCCGACCCCGATCCTGACCAAGGATAAGAAGCCAATTAATGTGGATAATTATACGGTATGGCGCATTAAGGAGCCGCAGAAGTTTTTGCAGTCGCTCCGCACGGTAACGGCGGCTCAAGGCCGGATTGGAGATGCAGTGTATAACACCGTCCGCCGGAAGCTGTCCGAGGTGGAATACGGCAATATCATTAGTGAAAATACGGCGCGCGGCAACCTGAACGACGACATCACGCGCGAGGTATCCGAGATGTCGGAGCGGCAAAACTATGGCATCGAGATCGTCGATGTAAGAATCAAGCGCACCGATCTGCCGGAGGAGAACAAGGATAGCGTCTATAACCGGATGATCTCCGACCGTCAGTCGATAGCGGCAGGCTATCTGTCCGAGGGCGATGAGGAATCCCGTAAGATCACCTCGAACGCCGACCGTCAGGCACGCGAGCTGATCGCCAAGGCAGAGTCCGACGCGAAGAAGATTATTGCTGAAGGAGAGCAGGAGGCGGCGCGCATCTATAATGACGCGTATGGCAAGGATGCGAATTTCTACAAGCTGTATCGGACGCTGGAGAGCTATGTAACGACGATTCAGGGCGAGACCGTGATCATGCTGCCGATTGATTCGCCGTATACGCAGGTTCTGCTCGGAAACAAATAGCTGCGCCCCCTTGCATCAGGCGCAGGCTTTGCATATAATGTAGTAATCAAATGCTGTGATAGAGAAGAGTACGCAGTGCTTTCATACAGGGAGGAGACACCGGAGATTGAGAGTGTCTTCATGAAATCAGGCTGCCGAAGTTCGCTCTGGAGCAGGTCGTTGAACAGCGGCTCCGCCTAGGCAGGAGCGGCTCAGTAGATGAACCCGGCGCCGAACCGTTATTCGGATGAGGGATTATCAGTTTGCGCGAGCCTGCTGTTAATCCGAATTAGGGTGGTACCACGGCCTTTCCGTCCCTTACGGGGGAGGAAGGGCTTTTTTTTATTTTAAATGCGAAGGGGAGCTTTCACGATGAAGGAACGATTGGAAGCGTTGCGCCAGGCTGCGCTGGATGAGCTGAATCAGGTAGCCGATCCGGGTGTGCTTAATGAGCTGCGGATCAAATATTTGGGCAAAAAGGGGGCGCTGACCGAAATCCTGCGCGGGATGGGCGGCTTGAGCAATGAGGAGCGTCCGATTATCGGCCAGGTCGGCAATGAGGTGCGCGCGGCGATCGAGGCGGTAATTGAGCAGAAGCAAGAGCTGTTTATTCGCCAGGAGACCGAAAACCGACTGCGTCAGGAGACGATTGATGTCACACTCCCGGGCACGAAGCCAGAGACTGGCGCTGTGCATCCGCTGAACAAGGTTATTGAGGAGATCGAGGACATCTTCATCGGCATGGGCTATACGGTGGCCGAAGGGCCGGAGGTGGAGACGGATTACTACAACTTCGAGGCGCTGAACCTGCCTAAGAACCATCCGGCCCGCGATATGCAGGACTCGTTCTATATTACAGAGGAGCTGCTGATGCGGACACAGACCTCACCGGTGCAGGTGCGGACGATGAAGGCGATGAATGGCCAGACGCCCGTCAAAATTATTTGCCCGGGCAAGGTGTACCGCCGCGATGATGACGATGCGACCCACTCCTTCCAGTTCAATCAGATCGAGGGTCTGGTCATTGACAAGAATATCCGCATGAGCGATCTCAAGGGAACACTGCTGCAATTCGTGCAGCAGATCTTCGGCCCGCAGACGCAGATTCGCCTGCGTCCGAGCTTCTTTCCCTTCACTGAGCCAAGCGCAGAGGTGGATGTGACATGCGTTCAGTGCGGCGGACACGGCTGTCGGATGTGCAAGCAGAGCGGCTGGCTGGAAATACTCGGCTGCGGCATGGTGCATCCGCGCGTGCTGGAGATGGGCGGTTATGATCCGAATGAGGTGAGCGGGTTCGCCTTCGGGATGGGGGTAGAGCGGATCGCGCTGCTCAAATACGGCATTGACGATATTCGTCATTTCTATACGAACGATCTGCGCTTCCTGAGCCAGTTCGCCAGAATGTGACACGGAAAATCACCGATATGAGCGAAGAGGAAAGAAGGGGTATCCAATGAAGGTATCATACCAATGGTTGAAGCAATATGTGGATGTGTCCGGGTTCAGCGCCCAGGAGCTGGCAGAGAAGCTGACCCGCGGCGGCATTGAGGTGGACGGAGTCGAAGCCCGCAATCAGGGCGTTACTCAGGTCGTTGTAGGCTATGTGAAATCGAAGGAGAAGCACCCGGATGCCGATAAGCTGAACGTGTGCAAGGTGGATGTCGGCACGGGCGAGGAGCTGCAGATCGTCTGTGGCGCGCGCAATGTGGATGCTGGACAGCATGTCCCGGTCGCCGTCGTTGGTGCGAAGCTGCCAGGGGGCATGGCGATCAAGCGCGCCAAGCTGCGCGGAGTAGAGTCGCAGGGCATGATCTGCTCGGCTAAGGAGCTGGGCATCAATGACAAGCTGCTGCCCAAGGAGCAGCAGGAGGGTATCCTCGTGCTGCCTGAGGGGCTGACGCTGGGCACTCCGATTACGGAGGTGCTCGGGCTGGATGATGAGGTGCTCGATCTGGATCTGACGCCGAATCGCTCTGATGCGCTCAGCATGCTGGGCGTTGCCTATGAGATGGCTGCGCTGACTGGAGCGGATGTGAAGCTGCCGGATAATCAAGTCCAAGCCGCCTCGATCGAGGCTAAAGATTATATCTCGGTCAGCATCGCCGCGCCGGAGCAATGCCCGCATTATGCCGCCCGTTATATTAAAGGCATCAAGGTGGCTCCGTCCCCGCAATGGATGCAGAACAGGCTGATCGCAGCCGGTGTCCGTCCGATCAACAATGTTGTGGATATTACCAATTATGTCATGCTGGAATATGGTCAACCGCTGCATGCGTTCGATGCGGACAAGGTAGAGGGCGGTCAGATTCATGTTCGTCTTGCCCACGAAGGGGAGGAGCTGGAGACGCTGGACGGGCAAGTGCGCAAGCTGGAGCCGCAGATGCTGGTCATCGCTGACGCGTCTCGTGCGATCGCGCTTGCGGGTGTGATGGGCGGCGCCAACACCGAGGTATCCGGCGACACCGTGAACCTGCTGCTGGAGTCCGCTCGCTTCGATGGCGGCACAGTACGCAAGGCCTCCCGCAAGTTCGGCCTGCGCTCGGAAGCGAGCATTCGCTTCGAGAAGGAGGTTGATCCTGCTCGCGTGCTGGAGGCTCTGGATCGCGCCGCGGCTTTAATGGCGGAGCATGCGGAAGGACTGGTAGCGAACGGTATCGTGTCTGCCGGTTCGCCGGATAAGGAGCCGGTGCAGATTGCTGTGACGCGCAGCCGGATCAATGGCTATCTGGGCACAGAGCTGTCGGGACTGGAGGTCAAGACGATCTTTGGCCGCCTGAACCTGGACTATGAGGAGCCGTCTGCGGACAGCTATATTGTAACGGTGCCTTCGCGCCGCGGCGACTTTGCCCATGATGTCGATATTATCGAGGAAGTGGCTCGCTTGTACGGCTATGACAATATCCCGACGACGCCGATCGAAGGGGCGACGACGCCGGGTGCGCTGAATGGACCGCAAGCGGTTCGCCGCAAGCTGCGTCGCCGCCTGACGGATGCGGGGCTGCATGAGGTGATCAGCTATTCGTTCACCTCTCCAGAGCGTGCCGGTCTGCTGCCGCAATTGACCGGCAATCCGGTGCCGGTACGGCTGGCGATGCCGATGAGCGAGGACCGCAGCGTGCTGCGCACAAGCCTGATCGGCAATCTGCTGGACATTGCGGCATACAACCGCAACCGCAAGACAGATAATGTAGCGATCTTCGAGCTGGGCAGCGTGTTTGTAACGGATGAGGCTGAACTGACGCGCCAACCGCAGGAGGTGCAGAAGCTGGCTGCGCTGCTGACTGGCAGCCGCACTCGCGCCCAATGGAATGTGAAGCCGGCTGCAGTGGACTTCTATGATATGAAGGGCGTGCTGGAGGCTGTTGCCGAGCTGCTCGGGCTGTCTGCGAAGATCACGCTGAAGGCGGCAGCGCCGGAGCATATGCATCCGGGCCGCAGTGCCGAGGTGCTGCTGGCAACGCCGCGCGGCCAAGAGGTGATCGGCTATATCGGTCAGTTGCATCCTGATGTGCAGCGGGAGCTGGATCTGGCGGATACCTACATCATGGAGGTCAACCTGGAGGCGCTGTATGCAGAGGTCGATCTGTCGATCGTCTATCGCGCATTGCCGCGCTTCCCTGCCAGCTCGCGCGACATTGCCGTCGTCATCGACCGCAGCCAGGATGCGGGCAGCTTGACTGCTGCGATTGCAGAGACAGCCGGCGAGCTGCTGGAGTCAGTTGAGGTGTTCGACATCTATACCGGCGAGAAGCTCGGTGCAGATAAGAAGAGTGTGGCGCTTGCTCTCGTCTACCGTCATGCAGAGCGCACGCTGACGGACGAGGAAGTGTCCGAGCTGCATGCCAAGGTCGTCGAAAGATTAGAACAATCTTTTCAAGCAGAATTGAGAAAATAGCAGGAAACCGTCAAAGCCATATCGAATTAGTTCACTGGAACTTGTTCGATATGGTTTTTGCGTCTTCATAAGAACTTCGACATAAAGTCTGTTCAACATGCTTTCACTTACATCACCTTGGGCCAGGATGGCAAATAGGGCAAGCAGGTCTAGTAATTTCAGGAGGTACATATGTGATGGATGCGGAACGCACGAAGGTTACAGTTGATATATATGGACATCAATATAAATTAGTTGGGAATTCCAGTGTAGATTATATGAAGCGAGTGGCGCTGCTGGTGGATGAGAATATGCACAAGCTGGCAGCCGCTTACTCGCGGCTGGACATGCCGCGTATCGCAGTGCTGGCGGCAGTGCATATGGCGGATGAGGTCTATCGCCTGCGGGAGGACAAGGAGCTGCTTCGCGCAGAGAAGGACAAGAATAGGCAGCTTTCGCTTCAACTGGAGGAGCTGCAAGGCAAGCTGGCGGGTCTGAACGAGGAGCTGGCCGAGCAAGAGAATAAGCGCCAGATGGGACTGGATCAGCTTCGCGAGGAATGGAGCGGCAGGCTGGAGCAGAGCGAGGCGGAATGGAGCGGCAAGCAGGCGCTCGCGCTGGAAGAATTCGAGCGTCAGCGCCAGGAGCTGGAGCAGCAGTGGCAGCGGCGGCTTGCCGAGCATGAGGAGCAGCGGCTTGCAGACTTGGAGCAGCATGAGGAGCAGCTAGCTGAGCTGGAGCTGCAGCGCGAGGCAGCAGCAGGGCAGTACGAGGAGCGCATGGCGGAGCTGAGGCGTGAGGGTGAGGCAGCCAGAGAGCTGCATGCCGCTGAGCTCGCTGCACTGAGGCGCGAGCTTGAAGCGGCTGTGCAGCAGCATGAGCGGGCTGTTGCCGAGCTCGTTCAGGCGCATGAGCAGGCTTGCGAGCTGCAGGCGCTGCAATGGGCGGAGCAGCGCGAGCAGTTGGAGCAGGAGTATGCTGCGTTGCAGGAGAACTGGGAGCGTGAGCGCGAGGAGCTGGGAGCGAAGCATGCTGCCGAGCTTGAGGCGCGCGAGCAGAGCTGGCAGGCGGTTGCCCAGCAGCATCAGCAGAAGTGGCAGCGTGAACGCGAGCAGTTGCAGCAGCAAGCGGAACAGCGGCTCGCCGAGTTGGAACAGGAGCATGGACGCAGGCTGGAGGAGCTGCAGGGACAACTGGCCGAGCAGGAAGAGCAGCGGCTCACCGATCTTGTGCAGCATGAGGAGCAGCTTGCTGAGCTGGAGCGCGGCCGTCAGGCGCTGGCAGAGCGTCATGAGGAGCAGCTCGCGGGGCTGGCAAGCACCCATGCGCAGGCGCTGGCGGCACAGCAGGAGCAGCACGAGGAGCAGCGTCGTCTGTGGGAGCAGGAGCTTGCTGAGCTGAGCGCAGTCTGGGAGCAGGAGCGCCAGCAGCTCGAAGCAGAGCAAGCGGCTCATCTGGAGCGTCTGCAAGAGCGCGAGCAGCACTGGAACAATGCTGCGGAACAGTGGAAGCAGCAGTCGGCGCAAGAGCGTGAGCAGTTGCAGCAGCAATGGGAGCAGGAGCGAGCTGAGCTGGAGCAGGCGCAGGTGGCTGCGCTGGCTGAGCTTAGAGCAAGCGGCGAGTCGGAGCTGGAAGCAGCTCGCGCGGAGGCTGCGGCGATGGCAGAGCAACTTCGCACAGCATTTGCGAGCGAGCGTGAGCGACTGAATGCGCAATGGGAGCAGCAACTGGCCGAGCATGAGGAGCAGCGTGCCGCGGTGCAGCAGCAGTATGAGCAAGAGCTGGAAGCAGGCCAACAGCTACTGCAGGCCGCACGGGAGCAGCATGAGCAGGCGCTGGCAGAGCAGCAGCAATGGTCGGCTGCGCAACTGGCCGAGCGCGAAGCCGAGTGGGCTGCGGAGCGCGAGCAGCTCAAGCGCCAGGAGCAGCAGTTGCGCGAGAGCTTTGCGTTCCAGCGCGAGGAGCTGGAGCAGCAGTGGCAGCAGCGCATTGCCGAGCATGAGGAGCAGTTGGCTCAGCAGCAGCGCGAGCTGGAGGCGAAGCTTGCGGAGCGCGAGCAGCAATGGCAGGAGCAGAGGCAGCAGCTCGCACAGGAGCAAGAGGAGCTGCTTGCCGAGTTCGAACAGCATTGGAATGAGGAGCACGAGCGAATCCGTAAGGAGGCGGCGGAGCGCGAGCAGGCGCTTGTGCAAGCACATGCGGAGCAGCAGGCTGGCCTGGAACGGCAGCGCCTGGAGGAGCAGGAGCAGTTGGAGCAACTGTGGGTTGCTGAGCGCAAGCAGCTTCAGGAGCAGAAGGAAGCCGAGCTGTCCGAATGTGAGCAGTACTGGCGTTCAGAGTTTGAGCGGCTGGCAGAGAAGATGGCGGCAGAGCGCGAGGAGCTGGAGCAGCAGCATGTGCTTGAGCTGCAGCAGCGGGAGGAGCAATGGAATCGTGAGTTTGACGCCCGTGTAGAGGAATGGCAGGCTTATAAGCAGGCGCTGGAGCAGGAGAAGGAGACTGCACTGCAAGAATGGGAGCAATATTGGCAATCCGAGCTGGACGGAGCCAAGCAGCAGTTCGAGCAGGAGCGGCAGGAGCTGCTCGCCGAGCATAGTCGACAGCTTGCAGAGCGCGAGTCGGGCTGGCAGTCGCAGCTTGAGACGCAGCGCAGCCAGGCTGAACAGGAGAAGCTGCGACTGGTCGAGCAGCAGGATCAGTATTTGCTAGAGCGCGAGTCAAGCTGGCAGTCGGAGCTGGAGCGTCTGCACCAGCAATGGGAAGAGGAGAAGCAGTTGCTGGCGGCGGAGCAGAAGCAGCAGCTAGCAGAGCGTGAATCAAGCTGGCAGTCGGAGCTGGAGCGACTGCACCTGCAATGGGAAGAAGAGAAGCAGTTGCTGGCGGCGGAGCAGGAGCAGCAGCTAGCAGAGCGCGAGTCGAGCTGGCAGTCGGAGCTGGAGCGACTGCACTTGCAATGGGAAGAAGAGAAGCAGTTGCTGGCGGCGGAGCAGGAGCAGCAGCTAGCAGAGCGCGAGTCGAGCTGGCAATCAGAGCTTGCGGAGCTGCGGAAGCAATCATTGAAAGAACAGCAACAGCTTGCGGAGCGCTTGAAAGAGGAAGCCGATGCGATGCAACAGCGTGCTGTTAAGGAGCAATGGAAGGCGCAGCAGGAACGCGAGCAGTTCTGGGAGCAGGAGCGCGAGCGGCTGCTGGCAGAGGCGCAGGAGCGAGCAGCTCAGCTTATGCAAGAGCAAGAGCACCTGAAGCAGGAGCTGGAGAGCCAGTGGAATGGCAGACTGTCTGCGGCAGCAAGCCAGTGGGAGCAGGAGCGCGAGCAGATCGCTGCCACGGCAACGTCGGAGCGCAAGGAGGCTGAGGAAATCTGGCAAAGCAGCTTCGTCGAGCTTCGCAAGCAATATGAGCTGGATGTAAGCAAATGGCGTGAGCGTTGTGACGATGCCGAGCATCGCGCGCTTGAGCTGATGGAGCAGGAGGAGGAGCTGCGGGGAATGCTGGAGCAGCTTGAGGCCGATCTGGCTCGCCAGCGCGCTCGGAATGAAGAGAGTACGCAAACAGCACAGGAGTATGAGAGCAGAGAATCGGAATACCAGCTCCGCCTGGAGCAGCTTGAGGATCAGTTGTTCAAGCAGCGTGAACAACTGTCTGCGGCCTACAAGCTGGGTAACGAGCAAAAGGAGCAGCAGCGTGAGCTTCATGAGCAATTTGAACAACTGAAGGCAGAGCTAGACCGCTACAGTGGCCTGGAGCAGCAGCTTGCAGATCAACGGAAGCAACTGGAGGCTCAGATGGCCGAGGAGCGCAGTCAGTTCGAGGCGCAACTGCAAGAGGCGCTGGAGCAAGCTGAACTGGCGCAGGATGGAGAGTCGCAGCTACAGCAGCGCGAAGCCGAGTTCTCCCGGCAGATGGAGGAGCTTCGCCAGTTAGCCGAATCGGCGCGAGCCGAGAGCGAGCATCGGATAGGCGAGCTGGAGCGGCTGAAGGAAGAGCTTCAGTCGAAGGAGCAGCGTGAATCGACGCTTCAGCAGGAGCATGAGCTGCTCAAGGAAGAGCATGACAAGCTGCGGATTGAGTATGCGAAGCTCCAGACGGAATATAATGAGTGGATCGAGCTGATCGAGCAAAGCTAGCCGTGTCCCCTGAGGCTTGCACGATTACTCTAGGCAAGGAGGGCAGAGCAGTTCCATGTGAACTGCTCTGTTTTGCTGTCTGAGGGTCAAGTATGTTATCAGCAAGCTATACATAAAAAAACTCCACAAGCCAAGAAGAGTCGCCTCTTCACCTGGCTTGCAGAGCTCGCTGATCGTCTGCTGCTTATTCAACGATTAATGTAGCTTTCATCTCCGCGTGGCCGGTGCCACATGGAATGTTGCAGTGAATTTCATATTGGCCAGCATCATTGATGGTGACTGTCTCCGATTTGTTCTGCGTGACCTTGATGTCCAGATTGGAGATTTCAATGCCATGCATACCGGAATTGTTCTTGAGGCTGATCGTTACGGGCTCGCCCTTCTTCACTCGGTACTCCTGCTGGTCAAATTTGTAGTTGCTGGCTTGAATGACAAGAGATTGGCCATTAGCTTCAGCACCTCCTGTCGCCGTATTGTCAGCAGGCGCTTCGGTTTTGCCGCCACAAGCGGCAACGATAAGCAGCAATGTCAGAGCCATCGTTACTAGCAAAAATTTTCTATTCATTTACACATTCCCCTTTATCCGGATATTTGCTTGTTCAACAAGCATGCGATGATATTGTATCCCAAATATGGAATGACTGCAAAGTGACAAACTATTGAAGTTAATTTGAACAATTGTTGAACGGATGGAATCAGGCTAGTGCAGGGCAAAATGATGGAAGCCGGGTGTGAAGAGTATGAAGTATATGCAGTGTAGGATGAGTATGTAACCCCATAACGGCGGAAAGACTGGTGCAAGCAGTCGTATCCGCCGTCTTATGGTTATTTTTGTCTGCGTCCTGCCTCATATGGAGTACTGACCGGGATGAAGAGGTCGATAATCCCGATGACCAGTGCAGCAAGAATGGCACCCAGCACAGAGACGGCAACGCCGCCCACGATGAACTGGGCAAGCCATATGACCAGTGCGCTGCAGAGGAATCCGACGATGCCGCGGCCAAAGGGAGATACTTTCTTGCCGAAGATGCCTTCAATAACCCAACCGAGCGCTGCGATGACAAGCGCCAGGAAGAATGCGCTCCAGAACCCGCCTACACTAAAGCCGGGAACGATAAATCCAACCACCATCAGCACAAGCGCAGAGACGATAAAGCGAACGACATGTCCTAGAAAATGCATATTGAAATTCCCTCCTTAATATGAAATGTGCAAATGCTGTGCTTGGTTAATACTATTCCCTGATCCCGTGAAATCATTCGGACAGGATTAGCGGTTCAACATGGCGTCTTGTCTGTTGATCCGCTATAATATAGCAGAGAGGAGTTGTGCTCGTTTTGAACGATAAAATATTGACTACACTGGAATATTCCAAGATTATAGATCGGCTCGCCGCCCATGCAGCAACGGCGCTCGGCAAAAACGTTGCACGGGCGCTGTCCCCGAGCAGGGAGCTGGAAGAGGTTAAGCGCTCTCTGCAGGCTACCGATGAGGCATACAAGGCGGATCGGCTGAAGGGAAGCGCGCCCTTCGGCGGCGTGACGGACATCGCCCCGGCTCTGCAGCGGGCGCGGATTGGCGGCATATTGAACCCGTCTGAGCTGGCAGCGATTTCATTGACTGTGCGCGGCGCAAGAAGAGTGAAGCGCCACATTATGACGCTTCACGACGATGATGCGATACCGATGCTGAACCATCTTGCTGAGCAGATCAGTGAATCCAGAGAGCTGGAGGAGCAGATCAATGCCTGTATTGACGACCAGGCTGAGGTGATGGACAGTGCCAGCTCGGAGCTGGCCTCGATCCGCCGCGAGCTGAAGGTGGGCGAATCGCGCATTCGCGAGAAGCTCGATCAGATGGTTCGCTCCTCCTCTGTGCAGAAGATGCTGCAGGATGCGATTATCACACTGCGCAATGACCGCTATGTCATCCCGGTCAAGCAGGAGTACCGTTCTCACTTCGGGGGGATTGTACATGATCAGTCCGGCTCGGGAGCGACACTGTTTATTGAACCGGAAGCGATAGTGAATATGAATAACAAGCTGCGGGAGCTGCATGTGGCCGAGACGCGGGAGATTGAGAAGATTTTGCTGCGCTTGACCTCCGTTGTGGCAGAGTATGAGCCGGACCTGATGCTGGATCTGGATCTGCTCGGACAGCTTGATTTTGCCTTCGCGAAGGCGCGTTTTGCCCATGGCATGAAGGGGACGCTGCCACGGATGAATGACCGCGGCTTCCTCAAGATCAAGCGCGGACGCCATCCGCTGATCGATCCGGCGGCCGTTGTTCCACTCGACGTCGAGCTGGGCAATTCATACAGCGGGATCATTGTCACCGGCCCGAATACGGGGGGCAAGACGGTATCGCTCAAGACGATCGGCCTGCTCAGTCTGATGGCGATGTCCGGCCTGTTCGTCCCTGCTGAGGACGGTACGCAGCTATGTGTGTTCGATGCCATCTATGCAGATATCGGCGATGAGCAGAGCATTGAGCAGAGCCTCAGTACGTTCTCCAGCCATTTAACCAATATTATTCGTATTCTGAGCTCAATGACGCCCAAAAGCCTCGTACTGCTCGATGAGCTCGGGGCGGGAACCGATCCGGCAGAGGGCTCTGCGCTTGCTATTGCCATATTGGAGCATATGCATCGCAGCGGCTGCCGCATTGTGGCGACGACGCATTACAGCGAGCTGAAGGCGTATGCGTATAACCGCAAAGGTGTCATTAATGCGAGTATGGAATTCGATATTCAAACCCTCAGCCCGACCTATCGGCTGCTGGTTGGTGTGCCTGGACGAAGCAATGCATTTGCGATCGCTGAACGGCTCGGCCTGCCGCGTCATATTATTGATCATGCGCGCGGAGAGGTGAGCGAGGAGGATATGCGGGTAGACAGCATGATCGCTTCGCTCGAGGAGGATCGTCTGAGCGCCGAGGCAGAGCGCAACACGGCCGAATCGCTGCGCCGGGAGCTGGAGGAGCAGCGCCGCAAGTTTGACGAGCAACGCGAACGGTTTGAGCAGCAGCGGGACAAGCTGCTGGTTAAGGCGCAGGAGGATGCCAAAGAGGCGGTCGCCAAGGCGAAGCGCGAGGCGGAGCAGATCATCTCTGACCTGCGCAGGCTGGCACAGGAGGAGGGTGCTTCGGTTAAGGAGCATAAGCTGATCGAAGCAAGACGGCGGCTGGATGAAGCGGAGCCGCAGCTTCGCAAGCAGGGAACCAAGGGCGGTGCAGCCAAGCCCAAGGCTCCGCAGAAGATTGGAGCAGGCGATGAAGTGATGGTCTACAGCCTCAACCAGAAAGGGCATGTTGTCGAGCTGACAGGCGGAGATGCACTGGTGCAGCTTGGCATATTGAAGATGAAGGTCGGTCTGAATGATCTGGAGTTGGTCAAGTCTGCTCCCGCGCAGCCACAGCAGCAGAAGCAAGCGGCTAGCCTCAAGCGCAGCAAGGACGACCAGGTTCGTACCGAGCTGGATCTGCGCGGCGCCAACGTGGAGGAGGCGATTATTGAGGTGGATCGTTTCCTCGATGAAGCGTTCCTGTCTAACATGGGGCGGGTCTATATTATCCATGGCAAAGGAACCGGGGTGCTCCGTACCGGTATTGCCGATTATTTGCGCAAGCATCGGCACGTCAAAAGCTATCGTTTGGGCGAATATGGTGAAGGCGGCGCAGGCGTTACCGTCGCCGAGCTGAAGTAAGGAGGCACATCGCGTGAGAAATGAAAGTGTAGTGGACTCTCTGCTTGACAACCCGTATACCAGCACACTGGCCTTCGTATCGGTTGCTGTTCTGGCGCTCATTGTCTGTCTATTTTGCTTTGAGCTGGTCACACGCTATAACTGCTGGACGGAAATCAAGAACGGCAATCTGGCGGTCGCAATGGCTACCTCAGGCAAAATTTTTGGCATATGCAACGTTTTCCGCTTTTCGATCCAGGCCAATGATACGGTGTATCAGGGGATGATCTGGGCGCTGTTCGGTTTTGCTATTTTACTTGCCGCTTATTTTTTGTTCGAATTTTTGACACCGGTATTCAAGATTGATGATGAGATTAAACGGGACAATCGCGCTGTCGGCTTGATCGCGATGATGATCTCGGTCTCTCTTTCTTATCTGATCGGAGCTACAATTATTTAAAATTGCGCATGAACATGGCTGGCTGTCCGTTACCGTTACGAGCGGATGGCTGGCTGGACGCGCAGCGAAGGAGTACGGATATGAAATATTTATGGGGAACCTTATTCGCGCTCGCGGTGCTGTTTATTGTGCTGGGCGTTATTTATTTGAGTTAAAGGGGATGGAATCATGAGTGAAGCTACAGTATGTCCGTGGTGTCACAGCGAGATCGTCTGGGACCCGGAGCTAGGGCCGGAGGAGCACTGCCCGCATTGTGACAATGAGCTGGACGGTTACCGGACACTCAAGCTGAATCTGGATGAGGATGAGAGCGACGAGGACGAGTATGAGGAAGAAGATGACAGCGATGCTGGCAGTAAGACGGAGCCGTACCTGGATGAAGAAGAGCAGCAGAGCAAGCAACCGCCTCATCAGGCCATTCTGGCGTTGGAGGAGCATGTGCAGCAGCTCCTGAATGGACAGGATGATCTGCCGGAATGCCCGTCCTGCCGGGAATATATGATCGAGACAGGAAGACAGCAATTGGGAAGCAATGTTGGATACGTACCGCGCAAGCTGGAGGCCGATGAGCTGTCGCTGCTGCCCGATCCAGTTGAGATGGTGTGGTACGTCTGCCCGTCTTGCTTCGAGACGAGGAGTAAGCTGTCCTATGAGGCGCAGCATGCCTTTGCCCGCCGCCTGAGCGCGATGGAATAACGTGGCCGTGCCGGAATGGTAATCTCTATATAGCATGTCCTCTCAAGCTTCGGGGAATCTTATGTGCAGCAAGCTTCTTAGCGCGCATAAGTCTACGGCAGGCAGGAGGGAATTCGTGTGGAGCGCACCAAATCAATCTGGCAAGCGCCCCTCCAGCAAGCTCGCAGTAGCGCTGCCGAGCTTGACGGGGACGCGGACAGGAACAGAGGGAGAAAGCCGGGAGCACTGGATAGGCAGGCGGCATTGCTGCTTGCGGTACAGGCGATGTTCGCTGTAGCCAATGCACTGTCAGGCACATTCGTACCTGTCTATCTGTGGAAGACAAGCCACTCCTTCATGCTGATCGGATGGTTCACGCTCTGTCACTATCTCATCTCATGCATCACCTTTTGGTTGGCAGGCAAATGGGTGAAGGAACGGAACAAGATGAACAGCCTGCGAGCGGGTATCGTGCTGTCAGGCATCTTTTATCTGATGGTGCTATTGCTGGGCGAGCAAGCAGCAAGCTACATGCTGTTGCTGGGCGTAATACAAGGGATGGCATCAGGCTTTTTTTGGCTTGCTTATAATGTGGTCTACTTTGAAATTACGGAGCCGGACAATCGTGACCGCTTTAACGGTTGGGCAGGGCTGCTCGTCTCTGGATCAGGAATGCTGGCTCCATGGATTTCGGGACTGCTCATTACTGCATTTGCAGGCAACACTGGCTATCGTATTGTTTTTTCTCTATCCCTGCTGGTGTTTGTGGTTGCGGCGGTCATAAGCTTCTTCCTGAAGAGGCGGCCGATAGCGGGGAGCTATGATTGGGGTCATGCGTGGCGCACGCTCCGCAGCAGGCATCTGCCTTGGCGTCATGTGTTTCTGGCGCTGACTGCTCAGGGCATGCGTGAGGGCACATTTATGTTTCTCGTTGGTCTGATGGTCTATATTGCAACAACCAACGAACGCAAGCTGGGCGACTTCACGCTGTGGACGTCGCTGGTTGGACTGCTTGCCTTCTGGATCATCGGGCGGCTCATGAAACCGCATATGCGCCGACTGTCGATGTTATGGGGTACGCTAATGATTATAGTCGTCATCGTGCCACTGGTCTGGAAGATAAACTACACGACGATGCTGTGGTTTGGAATTGGAACCGCGCTGTTTCTGCCGCTTTATACGATTCCTATGACATCCACAGTATTTGATCTGATCGGGAAGTCTGAGGAGAGCGCCAGACAGAGAGAGGAGTTCGTCATCTTGCGTGAGCTTGGCCTCGTATTCGGTCGAATGCTGAGCGTTGGCGTGTACCTGCTGGTCATGTCAGTGACAACAGCGCCGCATGCCATGGCCTGGCTGCTGCTTGGCGTCGGCTCCGCCCCGCTGGCAGGCTGGTGGCTGTTGAGACGGTATGTTGGGGGGAGAGTCCCTGAAGGGTGAGTGCTTATGGCGAGAGTAGTACAGAGCATTACTGAATTGATCGGCAATACGCCTGTTGTGGCGTTGAGCAGATTGCCCGGCTTGGCAGGCGCGCAGGTGCTGGTGAAGCTGGAGCGCTTCAATCCAAGCGGCAGTGTCAAGGATCGTGCAGCCTTTGCCTTGATTGAGCAGGCTGAACGAGCAGGGCTGATCGCACCTGGCGCGACAATCATCGAGCCGACCAGCGGCAACACTGGTATCGGCCTCGCGATGAATGCTGCGGCGAGGGGGTATCGGCTGATCCTGGTCATGCCGGATAATATGAGCCAAGAGCGCATTCGACTGCTGCAGGCTTACGGTGCGTCTGTGGAGCTGACTCCTGCAGCGCAGCGGATGCCAGGCGCGATTCGCCGGGCACTGGAGCTGCAAGAACAGCATCCTGGCAGCTATATTCCGAATCAGTTCGAGAATCAGGCCAATCCGGACATCCATCGCCACACGACGGCACAGGAGATTATGCGCCAGACAGGAGGCAAGCTGGATGCCTTCATCGCGACTGCTGGTACAGGCGGAACGGTAACCGGGACAGGCGAGACGCTGCGAGCGTTGCTGCCGTCCCTTCATATCGCAGTCGTTGAGCCGCAAGGCTCGCCGGTTCTGTCAGGCGGTCAGCCTGGACCACATAAGCTGGTCGGTACGAGTCCGGGATTTATCCCGGCGATCTTGAATACCTCGGTCTATGATGAGATCATTCAAGTGTCCGATGAGGCAGCATTGGAGACGATGCGCGCATTGGCGCGCACAGAGGGTCTGCTGCTCGGTCCTTCATCCGGCGCTGCTGTGTGGGCAGCGATGCAGGTCGCTAGCAGACTGGGCTCCGGGAAGACCGTGCTGTGCATTGCGCCAGATACCGGAGAACGTTACTTGAGCATGGGCGTCTTCTGACGCCCGGTCCGGGTACGCTGCCATTGCTTGAGCGCGGTGTGAATATGACTGCGCCTGCTTGCGATGTAATCCATGATGAATCTATATTCCCCCTCGAAGGCAGCATGCGACCATTTGCGTGTGACATCATCCCGTATAGCCGGAGCGATGCTGTCATGCATCGCGCGCACGAGCGGTTCCAGCTCGCGCTCGGTGAACACCGTTTCGATCAGCTCTGCCAGTAGATTTTGATATTGTTTGCGACAGGATGGCAGCTCCAATAAGCGCTGAGTCAGTAGATTGTAGCCCTGGATGCGAACAAGCTCGACGTCGCACGGCTTCCCATAGCAATTTCTTCCCCATGTCCCTTCATAATCCCACGGAATCATCGCATATCGATTGCTTTTCCGATCCTCATATAACGTATAGTTTTGGTCAAATCCATCATAATTGCCTGTCAGCACCGCTCCTGCAAGCCATCTGATATAAGCATCCGAATTCACCCGTTTGAGCACAAGATGGCGAAGCTCGCGCCCTTGGCACAGATTCAGCTTGCGTACAAAGGAAGCCAGACGTGCCCGGTCAGCCTTGCCGCCTGCTTGCAATTCATACCCGTCGTACCAGGAACGCTTGCGCTTGCGGCTGACGGGATCGATGGCTCTGAAGTTGGCGCTGTCATGGATCGCATAGTGGATGGATCTGCACTCGATATCTCGTTTGTCGAAAAAGGCTTGATCCACAGCCTCAATCTCCAGATATACGCCGAGCGGCTGACCATTCCATTCCACCAGGCAATGTCGCGTCTTCGGGGCAGGCGTGCCGATCATCTCAAATAAGCGGAATGATAACGCATTGCGGAGCATGGATGGATCGTCATATTCTGCATTCCAGTGCAGAGTGACGCCGTTGTCCAGCATGACCTCGTAGGATTTTTTGGGATAAAGCCGGGTATGTCCTCCACGGTGGCGAATATGAGCGGCATGTTGTGTACCATCGATCTCAAGCCGTACCGGAATAAGGCGCTTGCTCCATACATCCTCCTGCTCCATGATCTGTAAGGGATTCGATTCAATCGTGATGCTGCGCGAGGGAAGGCTGCCGTACCACATGACATATGTCCTCCTGGGCAATTAGTAAATGCTACCCCACCGCCTTGCGGCCGGGCGAAATAATGAAAGCCTATCTGTAGGAGATAGGCTTGTTGTGCTATAGACTATTCCATCTGCTTCCTGATGGTTACTCGGTCTCCGTCCCTTCTCCCGGCTGCTGATTCTCTTGAATATACCAGTGAGGCGGCCAATGGGCAGGGAGCTTGTAATAACCGCCAGAACGGTGTCCAGGCGTCCGCAAGCCGCCTGTTCTCTGCCCCAGCGTGCGCTGTCCTGGCGTTCTCAAGCCAGGCGTTCTCTGCCCTATCGTGCGCTGTCCAGGTGTCCGCAGGCCAGTCGTTGGCCCGATAGCTCCTGGTGTTCTTGTGCCCAAGGTTCGATGTCCTGGTGTGCACTGAACACCGCGGGTGCGCGAGCCCCAGGTGCGATGCTCCCAGATTGCGCTGCGATGCTTCTCAAGTGCATGTTGTTCCCGACGGTTGCGGTGCTGATGCTTCTGGCGTGCAGTTCCTTTCGTTGCTGAGCCCTTGGCGCGGCTTCCTGCTTTCTTCTGTTTCATTCTCTCAACTCCTTTGGCTTGTTCTATATAAACTATGCAGTGCTGCTAGAGGTGGAGCGGGTGTTTGCGCAGGAGCGCTGCTGATTTTTTGCAAAATCATCATTTATCTAGTAGTAGTCCGATAGGGAGATTCCATATAACAAAAGATACGGACGGTCTGATTGGCTTACAACCGCATAGGAGCTTTCCAGCCCGGACATAATATGGAGGGTCTTTCCTTGCAATAGCTGCGTAGGCAGCTTCAAGCATGAACCCACAAGACAGGAGGATGCCATATGATGCAGCCGTTAACGGCCAAGGAAGTAGAGTATATCGTTGATTCAATCTCCAATGAAGATTTGCTGATGAAGCAGTGTGCGGCGGCGGCAGCTACTGCGAGCCATCCGGCACTTCGTCAGATTTGTACGCAATTTGTACAAATCCATGAACAACACTGCCATACACTGATGCAATCACTTAGCAATCATCAGTCGTTGGCCCCGACACAGCCGACCCAATAACGATTCCAAGGAGGCAGACACAGCTATGCATTACAACCAACAGCAGCATGCAATACTGCAAGATGAAGACCAGGCCTACAGCATCCTGGCAGATCTCAAGCGCGTTACGCGCGAATATGCGACGGCAGCAACAGAATCAAGCTGCGACCAAGTCCGTCAGATGTTTACCAGCCTGCTGAACTCGACCCTGCATCTGCAAGGTGAGCTGTATAAGATGATGAAGCAGAACAATATGTACAGCGCCGCTTCACCATGCCTGAGGCAGGAGATCGACAAGCAGCTTCAGCAGAACAAGCAGACGCTGGACAAGACGCAGCAATTTGTGCAGGGGTTGGTGGGACAAGGAGGCGGCATGGGGCGTCCGGGGTTTGCGAGTGTATCGATGCCGCAGCACATCCCTCCAACACAGATGCAGCAGCCGCAGCATCCGAACAATTATATGTAGCCGCAAGCTTGGCCGCCGTTACGGCGGCTTTTTTGATATAGGGGCGGCGGCTCTATGTTGATTGCAGGAACCTATATTTCGTTGTAATATAAGGATTATGTATCAAGGCGGATGCCGAGGAGGCTGTAAGGATGGAAAAACTGAAAAATGATGTGCTGGAGCTGCTGAAGGAAGACGCGCGGCGCGGCCCGGACTTGATCGCGACCATGCTGGGTGTGCAGCAAGAGGAAGTGATTAAGGCAATCGATGAGATGGAAAAGGATCATATCATCGTCAAATATGCAACGATTGTCAATTGGAGCAAGATCAGTGAGGAGAAGGTCACGGCGTTGATCGAGGTGCAGATTACGCCGGAGCGTGGACGCGGGTTTGAGGGCATTGCCGAGCGGGTCTATCTGTATCCTGAGGTGAAGTCGGTCTACCTGATGTCGGGCGATTACGATCTCTTGGTCGAGGTGGAGGGGGAGACGCTGCGCGATGTGGCATCCTTTGTCTCCAACAAGCTGTCCCCGATAGACAAAGTGCTGTCAACGAAGACATTTTTTATTCTGAAGAAATACAAGCAGGACGGAATTATCTTTGCTGATCATGAAGATGACCATCGACTGCTTATTTCTCCTTAACATAAGGATGGTGAGCTGTCATGATAAAAGATGAACAATTGCAAGCTTCCCGGCTCGAGCGGCGCCGGTCGATGGCAGACTATTTGTCGCCTGTGGTGAAGAGCATCAAGCCTTCGGGAATCCGGCGTTTTTTTGATCTGGTCAGCGAGAGCAAGGATAGCGACATGATTACGCTCGGCGTGGGCGAGCCTGATTTTGTGACGCCATGGCATGTGCGCGAGGCCTGTGTCTACTCGTTGGAGAAGGGCAAGACCCAGTATACGTCCAATGCGGGCATGCCAGAGCTGCGCCATGCAATCGCAGGCTACCTGGAAGAACGATTCAACGTCAGCTATGATCCGGGTAATGAGATTCTGGTCACCGTTGGCGGCAGCGAGGCGATTGATCTGGCGCTGCGTGTGCTTATTAATCCAGGCGACGAGATTCTTGTTCCTGAGCCCTGTTACATCTCCTATTCTCCCATTACCTCCATAAGCGGAGGCGTGCCGGTTGGGATCGAGACCTTTGCCAAGGACAACTTCAAGCTAACCGCTGAATCGCTCAAGGCCAGCCTTACGCCGCGCTCCAAGGTGCTTGTTCTCTGTTACCCGAGCAACCCGACGGGCGGCATTATGACCTATGAGGACTGGCTGCCGATCGCGAAGATTGTGGAGGAGCATGACCTGATCGTCATAACGGATGAAATCTATGCCGAACTGACCTATGGCAGCAACCATGTAAGCTTTGCGTCGCTGCCAGGCATGAAGGATCGTTCGATTCTGGTGAGCGGCTTCTCCAAGGCGTTCGCCATGACAGGCTGGCGCATGGGTTATGCGTGCGGTCATCCCGACCTGATCTCGGCAATGCTCAAGGTGCATCAGTATACAGTAATGTGCGCGCCGGTTATGGGGCAGGTTGCAGCTCTTGAGGCGCTCACGAATGGCCTGGATGAAATGAAAAAAATGATGGATTCCTACAACCAGCGTCGCCGTCTTGTTGTACGCGGATTCCGCGACATCGGACTTGACTGCCATGAGCCGCAGGGGGCATTCTATGCCTTCCCGTCGATCGAGTCCACTGGACTCAGCTCGGAGGTGTTTGCTGAACGGCTGCTCCGGGAGCATAAGGTTGCTGCTGTGCCGGGCAATGTGTTCGGCAAGGGGGGAGAAGGCTTCATCCGCTGTTCGTATGCGACATCGGTCTCTCAGTTGACAGAGGCTATCGACAGAATAGGCCACTTTGTGCACAAGCTGAAGCAAGGCTGATCCAGTTGGTATATCTTTCATATTTGTATTTCTCGATAAAATTTGATATAATTTAACAAAATTAGATTTATTTTGAGGGATACGTCGAATCGTGCTGCTGTGGAATCGCCTTTCATTATTCTTGGTGGAGGATGATAGCCAGGAACAGGAGGGATAACGATGGCTTTCATGGAACGGATCGTCGTCAGGCCTTCGGGCCGCATATCCCCTAAGCTCCGCAGACTGGAGGATGAAATCTGCCATCTGCGCAAGGTGATGGAGCAGACCTATAGCCAGGAGGAGACATTCAATTCCGATGTCGTCATCCATATCAGCCGCAAGCTGGATCACAAAATCAATGAGTATATGAGAGAGAAGCAGTTGTGCGCGAGAGCTTAACAGCCGCTGCTGTCTGAGCGTTATACCTTGGCCGACAGGCCGATCCGGCTGCTTCGTCGAAGCGGCGCAGCCGGATTCGTCTGACTGCAAACATAGGGCTGTCCCTTGACGCAGCGATGCTGCTGATCGGGAACAGCCCTTGTGTTGTGGAGCTATTTGGCAAAGACGTGATTGCCGATGGTGACCGTTGTCGGTCTGCTGCGCACCCATTGATTATCCGTTTTGGCAGGGTTATAGAACAGAATTGCCCCACCGGACGGGTCGCTACCCGTCATGGCCTCATCGACAGCGCGAATTGTCTCCGCACTCGGCTCGGCATCGTAGATGCGTTTGTCCAGAACGGGAGAGTATTGATAATAAGATTTTCCGTTGTAGTGCGTAACCTGGAAGATCGTCTCCTTGATCGTATCTGGCCAGGCGGGGTCTTCGACCCTGTTAAGTATGGATGCAGCGACAGCTACCTTGCCTTGATAGCTCTCGCCGCCCGCTTCAGCTTCCGTTATGCGGTATAGCCATTTCATGTCTTCCGCGCTGGCGTCTGCGACCCGAGTGCGACTGCTGGTCAGTTGCTTCAACTTCATGGGTTGGTTCGTATAGAGAGAGACGCTGTGCGTCGCGGCGTCATACTCCGCGCGCATCCCCAATTTGTTAGCCGTATAGGCGAGCGGCACATACGAGCGGTTGTTCTGCAAGAAGGCAGAGGGACTCAATTCCTCGCTTTGCCACTGGGTCTGACCGTTCCATAGCAAGCTGGCGTAGCTGCGGTTGACGGGGAAGGCGAGGATGACCGAGGAATGGCGTATGACTGCTGAGCGGTATTGCTCATCCCAACTGACCTGGGCTCCTAGCTGGTTGAACAGAGTGGCGGGCACCATCATCCGATCTTGAACTAGCGCTGCTGGGGTGGTGATGGGTGTGCCGTCGACGATCAAGCTCGTCGGGGTGATCTGCGTGTCCTGGGCATGGGCCAGCGGCGTTGCTGCAGTCAATGTCCAGGCCATGCAGGCGATCAGAAACATAGTCTTGCCTTTGAATCTCATGAATATCTACTCCTCCTATCCGTAGTCTACTCTACTACAGGTAGAATTGTAGATGCCATGGAAATAATAGCCTTGCCTATTATTAGGAGATAGAATTGCATTTGCGAATGTCGTTACATATGCTGTTTGAGAGAGCGGCGGTTGATAGAGAAGGACTATTGCCAGGCGCGGTTATAGGCCTTATTTGGGCGGGGCACAAGGTTATGGTATAGTAAAATAAGTGTGTCAAACCACGTAAGCAGGAACGGGGGCGGGCAAAGGATGAAACTATATACGCGGACGGGAGACTTGGGGGAGACGGCGATTATCGGGGGACGTGTGACCAAGGATGATCTGAGAGTGGAGGCCTATGGCACCATTGATGAGCTGAATGCTTTCACTGCTCAGGCGGCTTGGCAGGCAGGGCAGTATGCGGAGCTGCATGATCTCGCACAGCGTCTGGAGTTTGTCATGAATCTACTGTTTGACTGCGGCTCTGATCTGTCCTACGCGGATGAGCTTGAACCGACCTATAAGCTCGGCGCAGAGGATGTGACTGTGCTGGAGCAGTGGATTGATTTCTATCAGGAACAAGCACCACCTATACGGCAGTTTGTACTGCCGGGTGGGAGCGGACTGGCAGCCGCGCTTCATGTGTGCCGAACCGTGTGCCGTCGCGCGGAGCGTCGCGCGGTGCGACTGGCGGCGATTCGTCCGTGCAGTCCGCATGTGCTCGTCTACTTGAATCGGCTGTCGGACTTTTACTTCGCTGCGGCCAGAGCCGCGAATGCGAGGCTAAATATCGAAGATGTCCATTATATCCCAGGATTGAAGGCGGATGACTTATTCTCATGACAGAGATGCAATATTATGAGCCACTGAAGCTGACGATAGCCCCCCAGGACGAGGGTATGCTGGTGCGAACGGTGCTGGAGCGCCGCCTTGGGGTATCGCGCAAGCTGATGTCGCGGCTCAAGCTGACAGAGCAAGGGATTACATTAAATGGGCAGAGAGTGTATACCTCTGTAAAGGTAAAGGCGGGCGATGAGCTGGCGATTCGCATGGAGAAGGAGACGTCGGATGATATTTTGCCAGAGCCGATGGAGCTGGACATCCTCTATGAGGATGCCGATCTGCTGCTTGTCAACAAGCCTGCGGGTGTCATTGTGCATCCGACGCATGGGCATTACACAGGCACGCTGGCCAACGGTGTTGTCCATTACTGGCAGCAGCGGGGGGAGCAGGTTCGCTTCCGCCCCATTCATCGGCTGGATCAGGACACATCTGGCGTGGTTGCCATAGCCAAGAATCCGTATGTTCATCAGCAATTATCCGAGCAGATGCAGCAGGGGAAGATGGACAAGGAGTATTATGCTTTCGTCTACCATCTGCCATCTCCATCGTTAGGGACGGTGAATGAGCCGATCGATCGTGACCCGGAGCGGCCGCATATTCGCATCGTTACGGAGAGCGGCTATCCTTCGATTACCCATTATGAGACGATAACGAGCTATGGCAACGGAGCGGCCGCGCTGGTCAAGCTGAAGCTGGAGACGGGCAGAACCCATCAGATTCGCGTCCATATGCAGCACCTTGGTTGTCCGCTCATTGGAGATGAGATGTATGGACTGATCGATATGGATGAGTCATGGATGAAGGAGGCTGAGCAGGCTGCAGGGCGCCAGGCGCTTCATGCCCGGCTGCTGGCCTTCACCCACCCTGCTACGGGAGAGCGGATGACGATCACAGCACCGCTGCCTGTCGATCTGCTCTGGCTGGAGCAGCAGTTGCAGACGTTAGCTGTATACTAGAGAGCAAGAGAGAGCAAGAGAGAGCAAGAGAGAGCAAGAGAGAGGAAGAGAGAGATGTCCAAGCTGACCGTGTATCATTACGCCAAGTGCGGCACATGCCGCAAAGCCGTCAAATGGCTGCAAGCAGCAGGCCATGAGCTGGAGCTGCATGATCTGTTCGAGACAGCGCCGAGCACTGAGGTCATTCGCGACTGGATTGAGCGCAGCGGACTGGAGAGCAAAAAGTTCTTCAATGTGACTGGCGATGCGTACAAATCACTCCAACTGAAGGACAAGCTGTCGCAGATGAATGAGCAGGAGAAAATAGAGCTGCTGGCATCCAATGGACGGCTGATCAAGCGACCGGTCGTCGATGACGGGGAGCGAGTTACAGTGGGCTTCAGGGAGACAGAGTTTATACAGATATGGGGTGACTAATGGCACAGAGAAAACATGAAGAAGGAAAGAGCCGCAATCCGTGGTGGTTTATAGGCGCGGCGCTGCTGTTCCTGGCGACCAAGGGGAAGACGGTGCTGCTGCTGCTCGGTAAGTTCGCCGGGCCATTAGTCAGCATGGCGGTCACGATCGGGGCCTATGCGCTGATCAGTCCTGTCTGGTTCGCCGTAGGCTTTGTACTGCTCATTCTGGTGCATGAGCTGGGTCATGTATGGGCAGCAAAGCGCAAGGGGTTGCCAGTCAGCGCGCCATTATTTATCCCGTTTATTGGAGCGCTCATTACGATGAAGCGTCATCCGAAGGATGCGGCGACGGAGGCTTATATTGCGCTTGGGGGCCCGCTGCTCGGCACGTTGGGTGCTATGGCAGTGTATATTGCAGGAGTCGTACTGGATAATCCGTTGCTGTTCGTGCTGGCGAATGTCGGATTTCTGATCAATCTCTTCAACCTCCTGCCGATTCATCCGCTGGATGGCGGGCGCATCGCGACAGCAGTAAGCCGCTGGCTGTGGGTTGTCGGTCTTGTTGGAGGCGCCATTGTTCTTGTCTATCGATTCAGCTTCCTGATGTTTTTAATCTGGTCGTATTTTGCCTGGAATCTATACCGCACCTATATCAAGCGGAAGAAGAATAACCATCCCGATTCGGTTACCAGCATCTACGAGGTTCGCCTGGAAGAGCTGAATCTTCCAGATTGGTTCCTGACTGCGCAGGAGCGAAGGCTGGAGCTGGGATATAACAGCTTTTGCCGGCTCACGGGAGAGCACATCGTCCAGTTCGAATGGGAGGTGCTCAGCTTCCGCGGAGAACTGGAGCTTCCAGTACCAGGCATCGTGCGCCGCGTGGAGCTGGAGCGGAGCCGTGTCATCGAGAAGGATGGGGAAAGGAAGCTGGAGCTGCTGGTTCGAGTGGAGTTCGAGCGGTACGAGAATGACCGATACTATGAAGTTCCGCCATCTACCCGCTGGAGGTTTGGACTGGCTTATGGCTCGCTGGCATTGTTCTTGATCGCTATGATGTGGAATATTCATGAGATGGGCTTAGATGTTAGCCTAAGGTGATGGAGGGAAAGGGATCGTGAACAAGAAAATAACAGGGCGCTGGCGCTCCGAGCGGCTTGGCGCGCTCGGTTCGGCGATCTTTGCAGAGATTGCGGGATGGAAGGAGGAGGCGCTGCGGGAGGGGATCGATGTGATTGATCTGAGCATTGGCAGCCCCGACCTGCCGCCAGCCCCGATCATCCGCGAGGCGTTAAGCCGTGAGGTGATGCTGTCGGAGCGCTATGCGTATCCCGCATCGCGCGGCAGTGCCGCGTTCCGGCATAAGGCGGCGGAATGGCTGCGCTGGCGCTTCGGTGCGGAGCTGTGTCCAGACCATGAGCTGGTCACTCTCATGGGCTCGCAGGATGGACTGGCGCATCTCGCGCTAGCGGTAACCAATCCAGGCGATGCGGTGCTGGTGCCTGATCCTGGCTATCCGATCTATGCAGCATCGCTGGCAATTGCCGGGGTAGAGCCGATCAAGGTGCCGCTGCGGGCAGAGCATGGCTTCCTGCCGGATCTGGATGCGATTACAGAGGAGCAATGGGGACGCGCCCGCTTCATCCTGCTCGGCTTTCCAAGCAATCCGGTCGCCTCGGTGGCCGAGCTATCGCTGCTGGAGAAGCTGGTGGCACTTGCCAAGCGCCATCAGGTACTGGTTGTGCATGACCTGGCCTATTCGGAGCTTGCCTTTGACGGCTTCCGCCCGCCGAGCATTCTGCAGGTTCCCGGTGCGCTGGATATTGCTGTCGAATTTCATTCCTTGTCCAAAAGCTTCAATATGGCGGGCTGCCGAATCGGGTTTCTGGCTGGCAACCGCGAAGCCGTCGGAGCGCTTCGGGACTTGAAGGCCAATATTGACTATGGAGTGTTCGATGCAGTGCAGCAGGCAGGTATAACGGCGCTGGATGCGGATATGCGGCGTCAATTAGAGCCGGTTGCCCCCATCTATCAGAGGCGGCGCGATCTGTTCGTTCCAGCACTGGCAGACGCTGGCTGGCAGGTGCCGCTTCCGCGTGCAACGATGTTTATCTGGGCGCCGCTGCCGCCAAGAGCAGTGTCGAAAGGCTGGAGCGGCCGTCGGATTTCCCGGGAAATGGTGAAGCAGGCGGGAGTTGCTGTCGTACCTGGAGAGGCATTTGGCGAACAAGGGGAAGGCTACGTGCGCATTGCGCTTGTTGAGCCCGAGGAGCGATTGGCGGAGGCTGCGAGTCGAATCGGGCGATTTCTGAATGCCATAGATTAGGTCGAGTATGAAAACCCGTTCAAGGGCAGCTCTTACCACCTTTTTGCATCATGCTGCGTTGCCGTTTCTTGAGGTACCCCGGTATGATTTCGAAAAGCGCCTTGCCTGGAAAGGAAATCCTGCCAGTTCTGAAATGTTCATAGTTTTCAGACAAGCCTTAGATGCGAAACAGGGAATCTCATGAGATTCCCTGTTTTC